>JBKEFT010000087.1:0-3069 GCA_046709645.1 Arenicella sp. | reverse complement strand
TTTGTTGGCCATTAACCCCTGAGCATCCTTAACCGCTTGGGGAACTATTGCCGCTGGCAGTAATTGGACCGATTTGAGTCTTGCCTTTATTTCGCCATACAGCGGTTCATTACTCGGCACGTCACTATCGTCTTGCTGCGGGGTTATCAATAATGCAGCGTGCACGGTTAGGCTTCCGTGGTTAGCCAGTTGTTGTAGTTGAAATGCAATGCTTTCATTTAACTGGGCAAATATCTTTTCATCGTCAGGATTAGAAGGCACTAATTTAAGAGCATCATTGTGACGTTGTTGGCATTTGGCGCGTGCCAATTCGATCGTTTTACACTGCTCATCTGTACCCTCTATTTCATAAAGTTGGGCTAAATAGCTAAACAGTTCAGCGATAATATCTTGAAGACTTTTTGCAGCTGAGTCTATTGCCTCGTTCTGCGCTGCGCGCGCTGCGCATTGTTGCGCATCATCTTCGATGCTTTGCTGGCAATCTAATATGGCTTTTTGAGCTCTTGCAGTGGTGGCTTTGGCACTTTGTGATTCCAGTAATTGCCATTGTTTGATTAAACGGCGTGCTTTACGAGTAAATTGCTCATCGAAAGGTCTTTTGCTGTGGACTTCCAAACGTTCACAGAGAGCCTCAATGTCGACTTTGGTTTTCGCGGCTTGTTTTTCAGTCTCGCGAAATACGTCGCATTTTTCTTTGGCAATGTTGTAGACCAGCTTGTCTTTACCTTTAGTGTCTTTAAGCAGTTTTTTTAGCGTTGCAAGATCATTAATTTTGTCTGCCGCTAATTCACGAAGACGAGCAGAAACCCCTTCGATGGCTATTTTGTAGAAAAAATCTGCATCAGCACTTACGTTCAACAATTGTTCTAGTAACTCTGGCCGCTGACAGAATCCTACTATGGAGAACTGAGCCATGATGTCCATGCCATCAGTGGTCAACTGTTTTAAGCTAATACTGTCGCTATCAATGAGTTCAGCAATGCGATGCCGAGCTTGCTGTTGCAGAGTCTGAGTCTCACAGGTTAGAGCGAGGTCGGTTAATGGGGTGCCATAATCGAGGTGGTTAATCGCTGCGGCCCGCACAATTTCAGGCTCTTCACTGGTGGTGACGGCGATTAAAGAGTCCATCGATAATTGGCTGATTTCAGCCACTCGCTCTTCGATGGTTTTGGGGTTTATTTTATTGAGTAATCTCGACATTATAGCCATGCATATTTCCTTGAACTGCTACCAAGACCATTGTTCTCAACTAGGCACAAAACAGTCATAGTTGATGAGTGGTCTGGACGTGTTTCAGAGCCGATACCCCGGCCCTCAGATTGAGCGCTCGCCTGCAACTCGTATTGGACAACGACTATAATCTTACACCTAAAGAGCTTCCGGTGAAATAACCCTATGAAGACTTACATTTGATCATTGAAACTATGCAGCAATGTTAAGACCTAGCGCTATAGAAAATGGTATTCTTGATGAACAATTTAAACGGACTTAATGACAATGAAAAACACTCTAGCGACTATCGTAGCCTTCCTCATAATTTTTTCTACACTCACACTCACGGCCCAAGCTGATGAAGGGATGTGGCAGCCACACCAATTGCCAGCCATGTCTGATGAACTTGCTGCAAAAGGCCTAGAGATTGATGCGGTGTCTATTTCGTCGTTGACGGAATTTCCAATGAATGCGGTGATTAGCCTTGGTGGTTGTACGGCTTCATTTGTATCGTCGCAGGGATTGGTGGTCACCAATCATCATTGCGCCTACGGCTCTATTTTGCACAATTCAACGCCTGAGAAAAACCTATTAAAAGATGGGTTTCTGGCTAAGTCCTACGCTGAGGAGCTACCTGCGGCGCCGGGTTCACGTGTGTATGTGACCGAAGCGGTGACACAGGTGACAGAACAGGTAGTGTCGGGTTCAGAGGGTAAAGTCGGCAATGATTATTATCATGCTATTGAAGTTAAAGAGAAGTCCTTAATAGCCGAGTGCGAGACTGCGGAAGGCTACCGATGCCAAGTCTACAGCTTTCATGGAGGGCTTGAATATTACTTGGTTAAACAGCTAGAGATTCGTGATGTGCGATTGGCGTATAACCCCGCTGGAAGCATAGGCAAGTACGGAGGCGATATTGATAATTGGATGTGGCCCCGCCACACGGGTGATTTTTCCTTTTATCGTGCCTATGTGTCCAAAGGGGGTCTGCCAGCCGACTATAGTGTGGACAACGTGCCATACCAGCCAAAGAATTTTTTAAAGGTATCGGCCAAAGGCGTGAGTGAAGGTGATTTTGTTATGGTAACTGGTTACCCAGGTCGTACAAATCGTTATCGAACAGCTAGCGAAGTTGAGAACCAGTTTGAGTGGGCCTATCCAGAGGCGAAGATGCTGCGCGAGCGGTTTATGAAAATCATTAATGAAACTGCTGAAGAGGGCAGTGATGAGCGCATTAAATATGAAAGCCTTCTCGCCGGGTTAGCTAATTACGCCAAAAATTTCACATCGATGATAGAATTTTATGCTAAATCACCAATGCTTGCAGAGCGAAAAAGCCGCGAAAATGATCTAGCTGACTGGATAAGCAAAGATACTCAGCGTCAGGAACAATACGGAAAAACACTCGCCACGCTTGATGAGCTGATTGCTGAGGGTCAGGAAGACCAAGCTCGAGATATTATCTTGGGCTATATCCGTTACACAACAATGCTGCCTACCGCCCGCCGGTTATATAGATTAGCCAATGAAAAAAGTCTGGCTGACATTGATCGTGAACCTGGTTATCAACAGCGTGACATGATTCGCTTTAAATCTAGCATGGAGCGCATTGATCGACGTTATGCAGCCAGTGTGGACAAAGCGTTGTTGCTTGAAATGCTTAAGCGATACGCTGTGTTGCCTCAAAATGAGCGTATTGATGCACTAGACAAGGTGTTTGGTCTTGGTAGGGTTCTCAATGAAGCTAGACTCAGCCGAATATTAGACCGAATGTATGCCAGAACTACTCTTGGAGACATGGACTCTCGGTTAGCTTGGTTAGAAAAATCAGTCGAAGATTTTAAATTATCTAAGGAT
>JBKEFT010000086.1:0-3221 GCA_046709645.1 Arenicella sp. | reverse complement strand
CTTGCAAGGCTTCCGCTCCCAGCTAACGCCCCTTACCTACATCCATGTAGGCAAAACTTACAGCCGGCAATTACTCACCGACTGCTTTGCGGTACTACCGGGATGAATGGACAATTCCCCGGACAGGCCTTTAACCTGCTAGATAATTCGCCGTAAACGGCGTACGACCTGACCCTATTTGTGTTTAATTTTGGTATGCTCGCGTTTTATGCGAACTCCAATGCCGTTGGTTCATCAAACAGCCCTGGCAGCGATCCGACAATCGTTAACGATAACGGTATCGACATCACCAACGTTGCGATCAACTACACTCGATTCTTCAGCCCTGAAGTTGTAGATCTTCCTCCTGTAGAACTGCCTATCGGAGACCATCCTGACATCGAGATTATTCCGACTCTCGCCGACGGAGTCTTTGTTCCACCGGTTGTCACAGAGACAGTATACGTATGGAAAAAGGTTACTAAAGTTATACGATTCTGGGGTCGAACATACCGAATAAGATTTTGGAAGCTTGTACGAGTTGAACGACCTGTTGAGGTTGAATACACTGAGGCCGAAAAAAATGCGCTACATTTTGATATTAATCCGGGTGCTCAACCTTGGGAAAACTACGATCTAAGCGACTGGGCTTTGGACGCACCTAATCCAGATAATGGTCCGATCACTACGCCAGCCGGTAACGAATTTGGCAATGGCGATGGCTTTTCGGCCCGAACCCAAGATTTCAATTTTGTTGCTGGTGAGTTATTTCCAGGCTCAGAACCCTTCTTCTTTACAAGTTCTGACGGTGCGATGATATTTAAATCAACGGTCGCAGGGTCACGAACTTCGCAAAACACTAGTTTTGTTCGCTCGGAACTACGCGAAATGTTGAGAGCCGGCGACACCAGCTTTAGCACGCAAGGTGTAGGCCCTAATAACTGGGCTCTTGACCATCAACCATTCAACCCCGATATTGGTGCACAAGGTGGCCGCTTAACAGCGACATTGAGTGTCGATCAGGTCACCAGCTCTGGTTCATCAAGCCAGGTAGGTCGCGTGATCATTGGTCAAATTCATGCTGAGAATGATGAGCCATTAAGACTCTACTATTGTAAGTTGCCAGGCAATACTAAAGGCGGTATTTACGCTGTACATGAGGTTCGTGATAGCGATGATATCAACTTTGATATAATTGGCAGTCGCGCCTCTGACGCGGCGGACCCGATTGAGAACGGAATTGCTCCTGGCGTGTTGATTTCATATGAGATCACAAATATTGGCGCCATAATCGAAGTAGTCATCCGCAGGGGTGACAGCAATGGTGAAATTATCGGTCAACTTGATATTGATATGGACAACCTCATCCCCGGAGGCACGGGTTATGACGTGTTTGATGAGTGGATGTATTTCAAAGCCGGTGCATATACGCAAAACAACACCGGCAACGGCAATGATTTTGATCAAATACGCTTTTATCGTCTTGAGAACACTCATTAGCGGCAGTTTCTTAAGGAGTTGCTTAATGAATTGCTTAGGAGTTGATCAGCAATAGGTCCGACAGTGGGGTAAGTTCAATATCAGGGCTTGCCCCACATTTTTGTACCTACTTAGTTTAGGTAATCTTTCCGACATGGAAAAATGCCAAGTCGGGAAATTGCCGGTAACAGCATCAACCCGACCCCATTTATTTCTTTTGTTGGTTAATTTTTATTCCCTTTCAAGAACTAACTCTGAATCTGATCTAGTGTAAGAAATTTTAGAACTAGATGAAGAACACATACCAACCGCGAATTTACAAGTTGAACTAGTGGTCGAGCAACATGGGTCATCTTTGTAATCATAATCGTCATTATATCTAAACTCATAATCCTTTGCGCACGTCAAAATATGATCATCTTTTTCAGATGCAAATATTGCAAAGCTAGAATCCTCTCGAGGCCTAAACTTATATTGTTCAAAAGGGCCTATTTGCTGCCTAGATATGGCATCGTGCCACCGTATTGATATATATATAGTCTTGTTCGTCTTATTTAGAAAATAGACATTTCTATCTATAACCAAAGAAGCAAAGTATAAAACTAACCCCAACGGCCACAAAAACAAGAACAACAGAGATACCCTAATAATAGTTTTACGTATGTTTTTTAGCATATTAAAAATCTCCGGACCCAATCGTAATAACGTCCTCACCATTATTGCTAAAAATAAACAAATCCCTGATATTTAGACGTTGTCTGTTAACAAATGCTGCAAATGCAAGCCTATTATTCCTAATGTCCTGAAGGCCCTGATTCGTTCTTGATCCCGGGTGCCCATCTACAGGAACCTCCCGCCCGAGTAACCCATTAATAGCCTATGGTAGCCTATGGGGACATACATACTAACACTTGAAAACATAACACCAAAATGTCACTCTAATCAAACAAGGAACAAGATCAGGAGTTAAGGAATGACTCAAGCACGAAGCACACTCGTATCGACGGCAGATACACCTTACTATCATTGCGTCTCTCGCTGCGTCCGGCGCGCCTTTTTATGCGGCTACGACCACCATTCGAAAACCGATTATGAGCACCGCCGCCTGTGGCTAGAAAACAAACTGCATGACGTGGCGAACGTTTTTTCGATTAAGTTGTGCGCTTATGCCGTAATGAGTAATCATTATCATGTCGTTGTTCATATTCGCACTGAAAGAACCGCTACGTGGAGTAAGCGTGAGGTCATTCGGCGTTGGCACTCATTATTCAATGGAACGTATTTATCACAGTGTTTCGCATCGGGCGATTCACTTCTGCCAACGCAACAAGAGGTGCTTGATAAAGATGTCGAAATTTGGCGTGACCGCCTGTGTAGCCTATCGTGGTTCATGAAAACCGTAAACGAGTACATTGCGCGACGGGCGAATAAAGAAGATCATTGTACCGGACACTTTTGGGAAAGCCGTTTCAAAAGTCAGGCGTTACTCGATGAGCGGGCTTTACTTGCATGCATGACCTACGTTGACCTAAACCCCATTAGAGCAAAAATGGCTACGTCGCCTGAAACGTCCGATCACACCAGTATAAAAACTCGAATTGAAACGCTAAAAGGCCTTCAAAAATCAGAGCCATCACTCGAAAACTTTGTTGGCTCCCAACCAGATAAAACGGGCTTGCCGTTTGTTCTACGAGACTATTTAGAACTGGTCGATTGGACCGGGAGAATTGTTCGTGACGAGCAGCTGCCCTCGGGGTACAAGC
>JBKEFT010000085.1:0-3266 GCA_046709645.1 Arenicella sp. | reverse complement strand
AATCATCGTTCATAAAGGCGGCTCCGTAGTTTGCTAATAAAACTAATTAAAGTCAGCGCTAACGCGCTGACTTAGGCTTCATTCGGCTTGCTATTAGAGAGGTATCCATATATGTCCACTTTTGTTCCTTTTGTTCCAGCGGTATAAGAATAAACAGTATCAACGCATCCCAGCGATCAAGTCATACCGGGCTCTTTTAGGTTAGCCACTCATCCCAACAGGATGAATATCGCGTTAAAGTTCAGCAACGTCATTAAATTCACATGACCTAACTTAAAACCGCACTGAATTCTTGATGAGAATCAAAAACATAATTCGCAAATTACATGGGCCTGAGATTTGCAAATACGGTCATCTTCGGATGGGTGTCCCGGTAAACCCCTATTGCAAATTACATGGGCCTGAGATTTGCAAATACGGTCATCTTCGGATGGGTGTCCCGGTAAACCCCTGAGAAGAGTGTCCACCATCACTCCCATTAAAATAAATCCAAGCCTGGAATTACTGCCCTTTCAGGATATAGACAATGATCTAAATAAATAGCAAGACCGACATCGCCCGTCCACAATGTAAATCTACCTTGACCGAAACGTAAACGATCTTTATTACATTGATCGATTGAGTGCATTGCGAACTTTCTTGCTCTATCAAGCCATAGGGAGTTACCCCACCTTCGAAATAGATACAAAAAAGCGTAACCGTTACCGGATGTACCGTGGCAAATATTTGAACCTTTTACGAGAGGACCTGCTTGCCAAATCAGTTCTCCTGTTTCTTCTAATAGCCTATCAAGTTGTTTAGAATCATCTAAATCGATTTCAGGCGCTCCGGCCATTGCGGTAACAATCCCAGCAGCACCGTGGCACCACTGTACGAGAAGTTTGTCGATATCGGGTTTAGTGCACAAACTCCAGTTAGCCAAATTAGCTTCTCTTTTTACTGAAATCTTCAAGGTGGCAATTGTGCGCTTCATAATGATTTCTGCATAGTCAGCCGGCAGTAAATCCGCGCCTTGCAAGAGGATATTAGCGTTACCAGCTAAACCATGACAAGCACCATAGTAATGACGTTTGGGGCCAAACACCTGGCTTTGCCAGAGCCATTCGCCAGTATCTGTATCGTGACTCCAATTGTCCATTAGAGACTTTGCTCCCTTAAGATAAAGGTCTTTCCAATGGCTTTCACCAGTTTTACGATAGAGCGCCAAGGCGGCATGCATCATCCCACTTTGCCCAGACGTTATTTCATACAAGGGAAGGTCTATAGTTGCTTCCATACATCTAATAACTCGCCTTGATAATTCGGAATTTTCCTGTTGCGCTAAAATTGCTGGCATTAGTATGCCCAGTTCACCTATTTGCAAGCCAGGTTCGACAGAAACATCAGGGCTTTTCAAAAAAGACTGATATACGGTCTCTAAGAGACCTGACAAATCATTTACTTCGTAGCCGTATCGACCAAGTATTTGTAGTCCATGAATAGCACCTGCAGCACCAGCGTATGCCGCCCACTTAGGTCCTATTCGGGGATAACTTTCTGCATCAAGCGGATGGGTTGGCCAGCAAGCACCAGGTAATAGTGATCGATCAATATCATCAATAATTGATGATATTTCGTTCTGTACTATATTTTGATCCCAGGCTTTCTTGGTAAGCGATTCATGACGAGATGCATCAAATAACATTGGCTATATAATTTCTCATGAGGTCAGGATAGAGTTTTCTAATGCTACTGATCTGATTAGGATATTGTAATACTGGATCATTTCAATTGGCCGAGTTTCGAGAATACCCAGAACCGAAATGAGTATGTTTCGGCCTGACCATATAATCAAGCGAAACGTCCCTAACTTGTCCTTGCTGCCATTGGTTAAATTGGCAAAAGGCAAGACACGGCCCCTCGTTTCGTGATGGCTGGATAAGTGTCTACAATCGTCATTCTCAACAAAAATCTACTTGAGGGCTAGAGAGATATTCATATATGAACTGTCACCAGCTTACTCCAGCTGACCATTATCAATTAGATATGTAATAAACTCATCGTGTAAACCTTCACCTAATCGAGCCCCAGAATCATCTACTAGATAAACTCTACCTCTATTAGAGAGTTCAGATGTTCCATCTAGCACTGACAACAGGGAAATAGTATATCCCCTTAGGCACTCGGACAAAACTTGACGAAGCTGATACTCAGAGCCTTCCAACTTGTCTTCACTAAATATCTTCTGAGTTTTTTCAAAAGCACTCTGGTTATCGGTCCATATCAAATCTTCATTTTCATTCGTCATTGATGAAAATGAAGAATCAATCCAATAATTTAATTGATTAGCTATGTCTTCAAAAAAATAGTTCTTGTTAATCATCTCTAAAATCTTGGAAATATAAAATTTCCGCCATATTTTCTGTCTAATTCTTTCGCGAATTCTGCGACATTTGCAGCCGTTGGGTTATTGTTGTGTAACCTATGAAAGCGTCCCCACTCAGTCGTAATTTTTGGGTGTAACGTTCTAGCTACGCCTCTCAAAAATTGAATCTCTTAAAGGTTAACGTCTGCAGCTTCGAATATTTCTGTATATCTTTGTGGGATACTATGATGGACCTGATAATCTTTTGGAAGATCTGGTCTTGATTGTAAAAATCTCGTTCTATAGTTCGATGCTACATCAGGCAAAACTCGCGGTAAACTCTTTGTTACATTAGTATAAATTAACCCCGCCCCTCCAGCGGTCGCACCTATCTCACCCAATGCCAAGTCTGTCGCGATGGCAGTAGCCGTCGGTAACCGAGAGCGAACCAGAAGAAGCGGTGCTTCTGGTGCTAAATACCACCAAGCAAGTAGTCCAGCCCCAATTACTCCACCGATGTCCTCAGCATATTGGGCATCCATATATTCCCGAGACGTTATACGCCCTTGTGTATAGTTTTTTACCCTTTGATCAAGCCTCAAAGCAAAACTTGATTCCCGCCCGTCCAAATCTACATACTTAAGCGGATTTTTCAGCGCAAAGTTATAGGTATTATGCCCGCCCTCTAAGCCAATCGGGTCGTTCCTTAAATACCTTCCGATAAGCGGATTGTAATAACGCTGCCCGTTATAGTGATAGCCCGTTTCCTGATCAAAATATTGGTTAGATGCCCGTATCAGAGATGGGTGATGAGATGGATACCTCGATTTACGGCATCAGTGTGCCAGAATGAGGTTTCAGAAACTCTACATTCAACGAGGTATCCACCATGAGTAAGAATACAATTATTGGCATAGATTTG
>JBKEFT010000084.1:0-3354 GCA_046709645.1 Arenicella sp. | reverse complement strand
TAATTCTGGAGCACTACGATTTGTTGGAGCAGCCAATTAATATTCGCATGACGGGTTGTCCAAATGGTTGCGCCAGACCATTTTTAGGTGAAATCGGTTTTGTGGGTAAAGCACCGGGCAAATACAATCTGTATTTGGGCGCTAGCTTCAAAGGTGATCGACTGAATAAGTTGTACAAAGAAAACATCAACGAGCAGCAAATTCTCGATGAGTTGGCCCCGTTACTTAAAGATTATGCCGGTCAACGCAATAAGGGTGAGTATTTTGGTGATTTTGTGATTCGCCAAGGGTATATCAGGTCGGTTGTCAATGGGTTAGATTTTCATGGATAACAGTCAAAGCTGGCTAACGAATGTAAATGAAGCCCTAGAGAAAAAAACGGCACTTGAGCGAATCGAATTTGCAGCTGAGAATTTACCTAGCAATTACTCGATTGCATCGAGTTTTGGAGCTCAATCGGCAGTCAGTTTGCATATGATCACGCAGGTTATGCCAAAGATTCCGGTGATACTCATCGATACAGGGTATTTATTTCCAGAAACGTATCAATTTGTAGACCAGTTGGCAGAGGCCCTGGACTTAGATGTGCATGTTTATCAAAGTACAATGAGTCCCGCATGGCAAGAGGCGCGCTATGGAAAGCTCTGGGAAAAGGATACTCGCGCTTTAAATGAATACAATCAACGTAACAAAGTAGAGCCAATGGACAGGGCCCTAAACGAGCTAGAGGTAGGCACTTGGTTTGCAGGTCTTAGGCGAGAGCAATCAAAATCACGCCATGAGTTGCCTATTGTTCAAACCTTTAAAGACAGAGTAAAAGTCCATCCAGTTATTGACTGGTCTAATCGTGATATTCACCAGTATCTGCAGAAGCATCGCTTGCCTTATAATCCGTTATGGGAAAAAGGTTATGTCTCAATTGGAGATAAGCACAGTACTAAACCCTTGACGTTAGGATTATCCGAAGAAGAGACAAGGTTCGGTGGATCGCAGCGTGAATGTGGCTTGCATGTCGACACCCTAGGCGGATTATAAGCTCTCGGTTAAGTCTATATATGCCACATTTCATGCATTGGGAGTCTTGATACTTCTGGACGAATTTCATTGTTTGAAGGTAATGAATTATCCTGAAATAAATAGCGCTTATAGTCTTTTTCAGAGATATGAGGGGCAAACAATTGTATAAAATCTTTCATGTATTTACGTAAAAAAAGATTCTTGTTGAACGCTAACCAAGTCGTACAACGGGGCAATATCTCCTTTGTAGAATAACCAATAAGATCACGGTCCGATTTAGCTTCAAATGCCATGCTGGCAATAATTCCCACTCCAAACCCACGTTTAACATAGGTCTTAATGATGTCTGCATTTCGGGCGGTGAATACAATATTTGGCTCTAGGTTCTCTGCTCGACAGCTATTGATAAATGACGATTTTCCTTTGTCACCTACATGATAGGTCACTATGGGGTATTGGGTGATATCCTCTAACGTCGGTCTGACTAAGTCACCTAATGGGTGATCCTGAGGAAATAACAGGATCCGATCCCATTGGTAGCAGGGTATTTTTACAATGTCGGGCCCCAATTCGTCACTCCCTGATGCAATGGCGAAGTCGATACTTTGCTTGTTGAGTAATTCTATAATATGGTCGGTCGACCCCTGCTGGAGATCAATTCTCAGGTTCGGGTATTGTTTATGAAAATTCAAAAATACCTCAGGTAATACATACTGGGCCTGAGTTTGGGTGGTACCAATAGTGAAGTTGCCGTGGGCCGAGGGATTGATATCGGACGTCAGACGTTTGATGTTATTAATTTCTTGTAAGACTTTTCGGGAACGATTGAGAATCTCTTCACCCAAAGTCGTTATCCCTACTAATTGTTTGCCATTGCGCTCAAATATCTTTATTTGTAATTCATCTTCTAAGAGCCTCAGTTGCTTGCTGATGCCCGGTTGAGATGTATAGATTTTTGCCGCCGCGGCAGTGATGCTTAAATTATTATCAGCGATGGCAATTAGGTATTTTAATTGATGAAGCTTCATGGCCGTATAGACGTCTACATGGAAAGACGTTCAATTTAACACATGAAACATGAGAGTGCCATTATTTTTAGGCTGAATATCTAAAAAAGATGATTCCCTACGGTTATAACGTAGTGCTTTTACTTATTTAATTTTAGCCGTCTAGATGCTCATAGTAGTGTCTATGAAATACTATATGGTTACACCAATGCTATTTATTAGGAAATGCCTTTTGGCCGTGGAGTTCTTTGTTGCGCGGTGGGGGCATGATTCTGACCTGAATGTGTCAGTTAGAGAAAAGGTCTATTTAGTTGGCGGTGGACCCGGTGATCCCGATTTGTTGACCATTAAGGCACTTAAGTTACTTCAAAAAGCAGACGTGGTTTTATATGACGCTTTAATTAGCCCAGAAATACTTAAGTTGGTTAATCTAAAGGCGCTCTTGATTAGCGTCGGTAAGCGAGCCAACAATCACAGTAAGAAACAGCAAGAGATAAATCAGTTACTAGTTAAGTACGGCAAGCAAAAAAGGTCAGTGGTCCGCTTAAAAGGTGGCGATCCATTTATTTACGGACGCGGTGGTGAAGAACTTCAAGCTTTGGTCGCTGCCGGAATTGACTTTGAAGTTGTACCGGGCATTACCGCAGCCTCTGGCTGTGCAAGCTACGCAGGGATTCCCCTTACTCATCGGGATTATTCCCAAACAGTCATGTTTATTACAGCCCAGTGCCGAAATTCAGAGGAGAACCTAGACTGGACGAGTATTGCTAGGCAGAATCAGACTGTTGTGGTGTACATGGGCTTGTTAAAAAATGATGTTCTTTCGCAGCGATTAATTGCCTATGGCCGTTGCCCTGATACGCCGGTGGCTGTTGTTGAAAATGGCACAACTAGCTTGCAAAGAGTTATTACCGGTACGCTAGGGTGTCTGCCTGAAATGGTTAAAGAACATGAGATTATATCCCCCGCGTTAATGATCATCGGGGAGGTCGTTGCACTGGCCGGGCAACTTGATTGGTATCTCAATAATCAATTGATCCAACATGTTGGCAAAGCACAACCACTTTATGAACTAAGAGAGGCAGTTTAGCGTTATGACACAGATTTATGATTCTATATTAGACACCATCGGCAATACGCCAGTGGTAAAGATCAACCGGCTTGGTCCAAAGCACGTTAATTTGTACGTCAAGATTGAGTATTTCAACCCTCTGGGATCAGTTAAAGATCGTCTTGCCTTTGCAATCATTAATGATGCGGAGCAAAAGGGCCATTTAGAGGCTGGGCAAACCGTGATAGAAGCTACCTCAGGCAATACAGGTATTGCCCT
>JBKEFT010000083.1:0-3454 GCA_046709645.1 Arenicella sp. | reverse complement strand
TCGAACTCAGAAGTGAAACCAGTTAGCGCCGATGATAGTGTGGGTTGCCCATGTGAAAGTAGGACATTGCCAGATTTATATATGAGCCCCAGTAGAGTGATCTACTGGGGCTTTTTTATTGCCTCGTCATACGTAAGTGAAACGCTAAATTTAACAGTTAGGTACTTGTAAGACTAAATGAGCGCTGGAGAGATAGGCGTAGATTTAGTACTCTATTTATCTGAATTTAAAGGTTGAAACGTATTACTCGTCAAATTATGAAAATTAAACAAGCACTTATCCTCGGCATTGTTACCTCGCTTTCTGTTTCTTCATTGGTATTAGCAAGAGATATAACTCAACTTAACGGATCACTTTCATCGAAGATTAACAGTTGCTCGAGTATTCAAAAAGATGATAAACGACTCAGATGTTATGATTCATTATCTGCTGAGATAGAGAAGCAAGGAGCTGCCGATCCTGTACTAGAGCAGTTACCCGAAGACATTGGCGGTGGGAAATTTGATACTAGCCAGCGTGAGGAAGATTCAAGTCGAGGTTTGGTTGTATCTTGTAAAAAATCTCTTGATAAGAAATGGTTCTTTATATTTGATAATGGTCAGGTTTGGAAGCAAGTAAATGCCGACAACCGTCGCTATAACTACAAGGGTTGTAACTTTTACGTAACGGTTAAAAAAGACGGCTTTGGTTATAAAATGCAGATAGACGGTAAAGGTCGAGAGATCCGTATTAAACGTAATAAGTAAACCTCAGATTATGAGCTAAGACCTGTCTTTGGATGCGAGCCTTACGAACTTATACCCAAGGTCAGGCCTCGCGTTCGGCATGATCATTGTTTTTAGCACTATTAGGCTATATGATTTATCGTCCTGAAATCGACGGACTAAGATCCATTGCTGTTATCGCGATTGTGCTTTTTCATACTGAGATTGATTTATTCAGTAAGGCGTTTATAGGAGTTGATGTTTTTTTTGTTATCAGTGGATATTTGATAACGGGTTTAATCGTCAGCAAGCAGAAAAAAGGGTCTTTCAGATTAGTCGACTTTTATCGAAGACGTATTAGACGGCTTCTTCCTGCCCTTTTATTGCTCATGTTAGTTTGCATTCCGTTTGCTTACTCATGGATGTTTGCCGTTCAGCAAAAGGATTTTTCACAAAGCTTAGTGGCAGCGACTTTATTCTCATCGAACATTTTATTTTGGCTGGAATCACAACATTATTTTGCCGCATCGTCCTCTTTCAAGCCACTCTTACACACTTGGTCGTTGGCGGTTGAAGAACAATTTTACCTGTTATACCCCCTATTGTTACTGCCAACGGTGCGGCTAGGGAGACCCTATGCTGTACTTCTAATTACCCTTATTACTGTTCTATCAGCTTGCTACGCTGAGTTTTATTTGGGTGACGATAGGATTTCTCAATATTATTTGCCGCAAGCACGGGTGTGGTTATTTGGTGTTGGTGCACTCGTTTATTTTACAGTTCAAGATAAGAATTATTCAAACCATTGGTTAGCCGGTGGTATAGCACAAATTGGAATTTTGTTATTCTTCTTGCCGATCATTCTGGCGTCAAACACACTATTTTTTGACACTAAAATTGGGGTCCTGTCTTGGACCTCAATCAGCATAATAGGTGCTGCTCTTATTATTGCCTTTGCCAGTAGAAACAATATGGTCGGTAAGATTTTATCTGTTCGACCTCTAGTCGGTCTTGGTTTAATCAGCTACAGCCTTTACCTATGGCACTTTCCTATCTTTGTTTTCGCACGTATTCGGTTGTTTGATGTATCGGTAGTGATGTATGGAGTGTTAGCAGCGCTTGCGTTGTTATTATCATACTTGAGCTGGCGTTGGGTCGAAACCCCGTTTCGCGATGCTAATCGAGTAGGAAACAAAGCTCTCTATAGTATTATTGTCGGTGCCTCAGCGGCAATACTAATGGTCGGCTCCTATGGGCTTTGGTCTGCGGATTCGTTCTCTGATATTAACTTGAAAGCGGACCATACATTGGATGAAAATTACGGATTGGCACGCAATTGCTCTCCAAGCGACACCAATAGCCTATGCCAGACCAGCGATGCGCCTGAAATAGCGGTTTGGGGGGATTCATTTGCGATGCATATTGTTGACGGGCTTATAGAATCTTACCCTAAGGTATCACTGATACAGTTTACCTTAAGTGCGTGCAGCCCAGTATTAACCCAATCTCGATTTGCGGTCAATAACTTACGGTTTCAGCAACGACGACGAGACTGTAAGCAGTTTAATCAAGACGTACTTACCTCCCTAGATGAAGTAAAAACGTTGAGGTATGCGATCATCTCGAGTCGCTTTTCTAATCATTTTGCTCGCCTTCATTTCCAATCGGCGGCAATTACAGCATCGCAAAAAGCGGAAGAAGAACAAGCCCTTTTAGCGGAGTCGATTCGTGATTTTGAAGTGGTTTTGGGCAAACTAGCTAGCAAAGGAATTGCTGCGGTCATCGTATCGGAGCCCGCGAGGCCGCCCGGAGCCAACATTGTTTGTGCGGCGAGCGCGGTTAAGTTTGGTCGTGATACAAAACCGTGTAATTTTCTGTTATCGCAAACTAGTGACGCCCAAGTGAGTGCACGTAAAATGCTTAAGGTAATCGCTAGGCAACATAAGGTGATCTGGTTAGATGAACTTATTTGTCGAGAGGATGATTGTTTTACCGTACTTGACGGGACTCCTATTTATACCAACGGTGGGCATCTTTCACGTGAGGGTTCGGCTTTAATCGGCAAGAAGCTAAATCTTTATAAACTGCTTACTGAAGATCAGCGGTAAAGCTATAGGTTTTACTGCTAGGAGGCTCTTTGCCGATTGAGGCATCGGCTAAGGCGACCTTCTTAGTGAGTATCCCAAGCCTATGAATCTATTCTTACAATTGTTTGAACCGTTTGTCGTTTTTCATACATCGTAGTACCAGGTTTACACACTTTGAGATGCGTCCGATATATATGATTATCGACCTCTTGCATTCATCAAATTAGCCCTAGTAATTGGGGTGTGCCTAGTGGAAAGGCCGAAGATCAAATCACACGGACCACTGGATTCATATACCTGGCCTTTAAGGCCTATGATTAGACATTGAGAACCTTTCGCCAAGTGGCTTTATCCAAGTCAGAATTTCTTCTCAGATGACCGTATTATTGTCTATATAGACTCGTTCAACGATCAACGCAATTCTAATTTCTTTTAGATTAATGGCAAAGGTATGCATCGTGATGGATCGATCTGCAATAAGTACTTTATTGAACAATAGATCTTAATCTGGTACTCCGAAACGAAGTGGAATGATTGGTGCGTATTTTTGCGAACGTGACCGCCTAATTTTGCGTAGCGTGACCACCTGCACCTTGCTTTCAAGCAGTCAGTTTATTTTATAGTAAAGTGGCTACACTTTGTTCTTTTCGGCCTGTATTTTTC
>JBKEFT010000082.1:0-3550 GCA_046709645.1 Arenicella sp. | reverse complement strand
CTGACAGCTTTTCTGGCGACAATAGCGACTGTGAACCACCTGATCCCTTCTCGAACTCAGAAGTGAAACCAGTTAGCGCCGATGATAGTGTGGGTTGCCCATGTGAAAGTAGGACATTGCCAGATTTTATTAATGAACCCTCAGCACAATGTGCTGAGGGTTTTTTTATGTGCACGCATCCTCGGCAATTGCTCCAAGCATTGCTCTACCTTCTGCTTCCATGCAGTCGTGCGCTGGCAAACATACACAGCATCCCTGCTGCTAATTGCCAGATTTATATACGAGCCCCAGTAGAGCGATCTACTGGGGCTTTTTTATTGCCTATTGAAGCGCCAGTTGAAGCTTGAGACATATGCTAAGTCCTAGCCCGTTATCGAGGACGCCTTAATCTTTACCCGTCCCAACATAAGGTCTTAAGTTTTATCCGTCACCCTAAGCGCAGCCGAAGGGTCTCCCACTATCTACACAGGCCCCAAGTATAGGTTTTGCGCTTATTGATTGAGGCAGAGGTTACTTAGTGAATTCTCAATACCTTGGCCTAAGATAGCAGTACTGAGCTATGTAATGATAAGAGTTGCTTTAACACATTAAATAAAAATAGAGATTCAAATATGTGACCAATTGTATAGTGTTATAATTGGATAAATAAAAGTATGGAATATAGTATGCGGATCAACAAAACCCTTTTTTTGCCTAAGCGCTTTTTTAACACCAATATCTTCATGGATAGTTTTGGAGCTAAATTTAATGCTGTTATTCGACGTACGTTTCATTCATGCCTAATACTGTTTGTTACTCTTATATTCAATATTGGAATTACAAGCAAAGTTGCGGCGCAAAACGCTACTATTGAAAGCCTACCATCAATTATCTTCTCATTATTCGATAGTCGAGATTCTTGTGTTATTCCGATTGGCGTTGGAAATGTTAAATTTAGTCAACTTGACCCTCGTTGCAAGTCTGAACTCTTGGGTGATGACCATTTTGCTAAATATTTTACTTTCGCACATAACGGCGGACCATTACACTTAGATTTATTAAGTGATTTTCCGAACGGTTTTGATACATATTTAGCTTTAAGGCGAGGTAATGGCCGTAATGGTGCACTGGTCGAATCTGAAACTAATGATATTGCCAATGGCTTTGATAATGACGGACACTCAGATTTAAGTGGATCAAGACTTATTTACAGTAATCTTATTGCCGCTAGTTACACAGTTGAAACAACTGCTAATGACCCAAATACTGCCGGTAGTTTCAGTCTAGCCGTATACGGCGATCGTGTGACTGCAAAGAAGACAGGCCGTTTAAATGACACTGGAGTGACTATCAGTGCGACGGTGGTTTCGGACTGCGGTCTTAGTGGCGTCGTGCAGGACTGCGACTTGGGTCGTGATGCTGATCCCATAATTGGTTTAGGTGATGCTAACGACAACGACGGAATTAATGGCTTTAGTTTTTTAAAAGTGGCGGCGAACGGTCAGCCATTATTAGAAGACGCTAGTCAATGGTCTTGCGTTAAAGACAATGTTACCGGTTTAATGTGGGAAGTTAAGCAAGATCAGGCTGGTTTACATAGTGAGAACAACACTTACAGTTGGTACAACACAGACTTAACTAAAAATGGTGGCTCAAGCGGCATCGCTAATAATGGTGTATGCACAGGTTCCCGCTGTGATACACAGAGTTTTGCCGCTGCGGTTAACATGGCTGGATTATGTGGATATAACGACTGGCGTTTGCCAAACGAAAACGAACTACTTGGAATTGTTGACTTCAACGATCTCGATCTATTGACTCGTTTAGAAAGGCCACGAATTGATCATCTCTTTTTTTCAGAGACGGAAAATTCTTCATTTTATTGGACAGTCTCGCCAGTTAGTTTTAATACGAGTAACGCATGGGGTGTCAGACTTTATTCAGGAGGCGCGAGCATCAGTATAAGCGGTCGTGGAACTGGAAATAAAGTACGCCTAGTTCGTGGTCGGTTTTGACTTTTTCGTTTCAATTTATAGTTTTAACACCGGAATTTAAAAAGTTGAAACTGCCTAAACTAATGATTATAAGAGTTTTAGAATGAATAAAATAAGTCTATTGAAATACAGTATTCTATTTGGCACCCTGAGCTTCTGTGTTCAAACCTCGGCTCAGCAACAGTGCAACACTCTTCAAATAGAGCAAACCGCACCAGCATCAAGATTTATTGTGAATGCTAATCAAACTGTTACAGATCGCGAAACAAAGCTAATTTGGAAACGATGTCCACAAAGGTATAGTGGGTCTAACTGCACTACACTTGAGCCCGGGTTTGATCCCCAAAATCCGAACTTAACTCTTGAGAGCTTTTCTTCTGCTTCTCAGTCTGCCGAAGCTGAAAGCTTTGCCGGCGAAACGGATTGGCGTTTACCTAACATTAAAGAATTGTCCTCGATCGTCGAGCGAGCGTGCAGTTCTCCAGCCATTAATGAATCTATTTTTCCTGGAACATTATTTCAAGATGATTTCCGAATTAAAGCTTACTGGACGAGCACAGCTGAAGGTGTTTTTTTCTCTTTTTTCGGAATTCCGGCTGTTTATACTATTGATTTCGGTACGGGTGAAGTGTCTTTTGGGCAGCCTGGTATCCCTTATAGAGTTCGTCTAGTTCGAGGCGGATAGTGATTTGCGCTTTATGGATAGTAAGCCAATAAGTCGTTAAGACAAATTTTCTTATTTTGATCATTAAAATTGACAAGTAAGAATAACTTAGCCGCGAGTGACTTGATATCGTTTGGCTTTTTAAAATAAAAGATAGCTATATTTAATAAACAGCCCCAGCAGAGCGATCTACTTGGGCTTTTTTTTGCCTGATTCAATGGTAAATATCAGGCCCCGACGACTTACTGCGATGTCTATCAGGCAGTCGTCGGGGCTTTACGCCTCACCGAGTCTTCGCGGCTCATATGCGATCGAATACTGTTCTCTCAAGGAACGTTTCGCTTAAAAATGAGAGCTGGAGTGATAGGCTTAGATTTAGTACTCTATTTACCTGAATTGGAAGGTTAAAACGCATTACACGTCAAATTATGAAAACTATACAAGCACTTACAATCGTCATTCTTACCTTGTTTTCTGTTTCTTCATTGGTAATAGCCAGCGATAAAACTCGTGTTAAAGAATCAGTTTCAGCTCAGATTGCGAATTGTGCAACTATTCAAAAAGATGCTACTCGACTCAGATGTTACGATTCATTGTCTACTGAGATGGTTAAGCAAAAAAGCGAGAAGCCTGAATTAGAGCAGTTACCCGAAGACATTGGCGGTGGAAAATTTGATACTAGCCAGCGTGAAGAAGAGTTGAGTCGAGGTTTGGTTGTATCTTGTAAGAAATCTCTTGATAAGAAATGGTTCTTTATCTTTGACAATGGGCAGGTGTGGAAGCAAGTAAACGCCGACAACCGTCGCTATAACTACAAGGGTTGTAACTTTTACGTAACGGTTAAAAAAGACGGCTTTGGTTATAAAATGCAGATAGACGGTAAAGGTCGAGAGATCCGTATTAAACGTAATAA
>JBKEFT010000081.1:0-3571 GCA_046709645.1 Arenicella sp. | reverse complement strand
AATTTGATTGCATCTTTGGCCTCGGTCACCAGAACTCGGGTTGGCGTTGGCATGGCTAAGTACTCTCTATGACTTCATTTGATTACAAAATGAAGCGGGTTAAATCTTCGTCGCTGGCAAGTTCACCCAGATGTTTCTCAACAAATGCGCTATCGATGGTGATTGACTCATCTTTTGCGCCTAGGTCTGAGGCGTCGAAAGAAATTTCCTCAAGTAGTCGTTCTAAAATTGTATGTAAACGCCTTGCACCAATATTTTCGGTACCCTCGTTAACCTCAAAAGCGATTTCAGCGATTCGTCGGATACCTTCTTTGGTGAACTTAATAGAGAGTCCTTCAGTTGACATTAATTCGACGTATTGCTTGGTTAGCGAGGCCTTGGGTTCGGTTAAAATACGTTCAAGATCTCCAATTTTGAGGGCGTTAAGTTCAACTCGAATGGGCAATCGACCTTGTAGCTCCGGAATAAGATCCGATGGCTTAGAAAGATGAAAGGCGCCAGAGGCAATAAATAAGATATGGTCAGTCTTAATCATTCCGAATTTGGTTGATACTGTACAGCCTTCAATTAATGGCAGCAGATCCCTTTGAACGCCTTCACGCGACACATCGGCTCCGGTAGTCTCACCGCGACGACAGACCTTGTCGATTTCATCAAGAAATACGATGCCATTTTGTTCGGCAGCCTCAACAGCGATTGTTTTTATGTCTTCTTCATTGACTAATTTTGCCGCTTCTTCTTCCTTCAAGTGCTTTAACGCATCGGCCACAGTGATCTTACGGCTAGCGGTTTTTCCCTTACCCATAGAACTGAACATGTTCTGCAACTGAGATGTCATTTCTTCCATTCCGGGAGGTGCCATAATTTCAACGCCAACGGGCGTCTGACTTATCTCAATTTCAATTTCCTTATCATTCAAAGCACCCTCACGTAATTTTTTACGGAAGACTTGGCGGGTCGTAGAGCCGGCTTCTTCCTTGCCTTCTGTGTCTCTTGCTGGCGGGAGCAGGGCATCCAGAACTCTCTCTTCAGCGGCATCCATAGCACGCTGCTCTACCTTGGCCATTTCGCTTTCACGACATTGTTTAACCGAGGTTTCAACCAGATCCCTGATAATTGATTCGACATCCTTACCTACATACCCCACCTCGGTAAATTTAGTGGCTTCGACCTTAACAAAAGGGGCATTTGCAAGCCGAGCCAGACGACGAGCGATTTCTGTTTTACCGACCCCCGTGGGGCCAATCATAAGGATGTTTTTTGGCGTAACTTCGTTACGCATTTCGTCATCAAGTTGAGATCGACGCCACCGATTACGCAGAGCTATAGCGACGGCTCGTTTTGCATTGTCTTGACCAATAATATGACGATTGAGCTCATGTACAATTTCACGGGGAGTCATTTGAGACATAATAAATCCTAATTAAACCTTAGAGTCTAACTCTTCAATAGTTCTGTTGTGGTTGGTGTAGATGCAAATGTCACCAGCGATTTTCAAGCCTTGCTCAACAATCGTTCTTGCGTCTAAGTCAGTATTTTCCAGAAGAGCCCGAGCAGCAGATTGAGCAAATGGTCCACCTGAGCCGATAGCAATAAGATCATCTTCCGGTTGAATGACGTCGCCATTGCCCGTAATGATCAATGATGCCTCGCTGTCTGCGACGGCCAGAAGAGCTTCTAATTTGCGTAGCATTCGATCGGTGCGCCAATCTTTGGCAAGTTCTACGGCAGCGCGAGTCAAGTTACCTTGATGCTGGTCTAATTTGGCTTCGAATCGCTCAAATAGAGTGAATGCATCAGCAGTGCCGCCGGCAAAGCCAGCAATGACTTGATCATTGTGCAGGCGCCGTACTTTACGAGCATTGCCTTTCATTATGGTGTTGCCCAGACTAACTTGACCATCACCGCCGATCACGACCTTCCCGTTGCGCCTCACAGAGAGGATGGTTGTTCCACGATACTGTTCCAAAGCTAAACTCCTTTGATGGTTAACCTATCAGATGGGGTCTGCGTCTAGAATATCAATGGGCGACCTTAAAAAAGTCTACAGCATTAAAGGTGCCCTTCTAGGCGAAGATCTTCCAAGCAGGCGACTATGCTATCACGCAGGGTATCAACGATGAAATCGACTTGTTCTCGATTAATAATTAATGGTGGTGACATTACATTTAAATTTATGATCGGACGAACGATTAACCCCCGACTATCCGCTTGGTTGGATACCCACTTGCCAATATCTAGCTCTTCAGAGAACAACTCTTTGCTTTCCTTATCTTTAACAAACTCTACACACGCCATTAAACCAATACCTCGCACATCCCCCACAATCGGCAGATCACTCAGTGTCTTAAGGCGCTGCTGAAAATAGGGTTCGATGTCTCGAACATGCTTCAACAGCTCTTCTCGTTCGATTATTTCTATATTTTTCAGAGCGGCGGCACAGGCAACGGGGTGGCCTGAGTAGGTGTAGCCATGTGTAAAGCATCGCCCATGACCCGGCTCGCTGATTACGTTATGGATGCTGCTTGAATAAATGGTTGCTCCCAGTGGTTGATACCCTGAGGTAAGACCCTTCGCTGAGCAGATAATATCGGGCTGAAAGTCAAACACCTCTTTGGACGCAAACCAATGGCCAAGCCGACCAAAGGCGGTTACAACTTCGTCTGAAACATAAAGTACATCGTATTTCTGGCAAATTTCCCATGTTCCGCGGTGATAACCTTTAGGTGGAATGATTACGCCTCCGGCACCAAAAACCGGTTCGGCAAAAAACGCGGCAACCTTGTCAGGGCCAACTTCTTTTATTTTAGCTTCGAGCTCACCAAGTTTTGCGGTGAGAAAGTCAGCTTCGCTGATACCTTCGTCAGCGCGATAAAAATTAGGGCAAGAAATATGGTGGATAGTGTCCTGAATATAGTCAAATTCTGGGGGGTGATCACCCGGTTTGCCGCCGATGGACATTGCTGCATAGGTTGTCCCATGATAAGAATTGACTCGCGAAATAATATGTTTTTTATCATGCTTACCGCGGCAGTTCTGATAAAAATGGATCAAGCGATAGGCGGTATCAATAGCGGTTGAACCACCACAAGATAGCGCAACGTGATTTAGATCGCCTGGGGCTAACTCGGCTAACTTAGCGGTCAATTGCGCCGCAGGAATATTAGTCATATCAACAAAGGGGCTGGCGTAGGCCATTTGACGTACCTGATTAGCAATGGCATCGGCCATTTCTTCCCGGCCCAACCCTATATTAGTGCACCATAGCCCGCCAACAGCATCTAAATATTTACGTCCGTCGCTATCATAAATATAGGCATCACGTGCGGCCGCAATGGGCAGAGCGCCTTCCTCAGAAAACACATCAAACACTTGGAATGGATGTAGAAAATGCTCTTTGTCTTGACGGTTAATCGTTGCCGTATCAAACCGGTCAAAATACGTTTTGTCATCTATGTTCATGGTAAACCTGCAGTTGGATGATGTTATGCCAATCAGGGTAACGACTTAAACCCAGCAAGCCTTATACCCCGATAGGGTGGTGGTTGTATTGGTAAAATATAATCAAGTG
>JBKEFT010000080.1:0-3809 GCA_046709645.1 Arenicella sp. | reverse complement strand
CTGGGGTTTCCCCATAGGCTGGTAGCAGTGTTGATAAAAGTAATACAGCTGTGGAAATTCTTAGCATTGTTGGGTCCCTTAGGTCTCACTCAATTGTAATCGCAAAACTAAGCCTTAGTCTCTCGGTTAGGATTTCGCCATCCATTTTTTTGGGTTGGCTGGTTTGCCTTGGCTGCGGATTTCGAAGTAAAGTGCCGATTTGTCTAGTCCGCCAGTATTGCCAGATCGCGCCACTACCTCGTTAGTTTGCACTGAGTCACCGGTATCTTTCAATAGTTCTTGGTTGTGACCATAGAGCGTCATATAACCATTGCCGTGTTCTATGATCAAGAGGAGGCCAAATCCTCTCAAATAGTTAGAGAAAACGACCCTACCCTGGTGAACTGATTTTACCTCTGTGCCGCTATTGGCGTTTATCAGCCATCCCTGCCATTTTATCGGACCATTGCGTGCGCTACCAAAACGATGGGCAATACGGCCGTTAAGTGGCCACGGAAGTTTCCCTTTCCGCGACACAAACGATTGTGACGGAGAGGGTAAAATTAAATCTGCTACCGCTTCCTGTACTGCGTTAAGTAGCTGTTCTAATTGTCCGCGTTGTTTTTGCAACCCACGTAGTCTTTTCTTGTCATCAGACATCGTTAGCTGCATTTTATCTAAGGACAACGTTCTTTTCGCAACCTGAACGGATAGATTTTCCTGCTGAAGAGAAAGAGACTTCTTTGACGCCACTAATTCTAGTTTGTTTTTATTAATATCCTCAATGACCTTGGTCAATGCTTGAACATCAGTCAGATACTCTTCAATTTTTTCGCTCCGAGCTTCAAGAAAGTAATCGTAGTATTTGAACATCCGAGAAATTGCTTTTGGATCTTCTTGATTAAGTAGTAGTTTGATTGGTTCTTGGTCGCCGAGTTTGTGTGCAGCCCTTATTTGTTCCGCGATCGCGCTATTTTGTTGGGTGATACGCCGCTCTATAGAAATTTTATTCTTCTCTTTTTCAGCGATTATAGTCTCCGCCGATCCAATTTTTTGAAGGATTAGACGAATGTTGGCTGTGATTTCACTGGCTTCAATTTCGACCTGAACTAGCTCGGCTTCTATTCCGCTTTGTTCCTCACTGCTAGCTGCTAGGGTTTTTTCAAGGGCTGCTATAGTTTGTTTGAGACGGCCGAGTTCAACTTTCGAGCTGTCATCGGCGATAGCAGCTGGGTTGAGAATTAGGCTGACAAATACACAGATAACAAGTCTACGCAGGCAAGGCAATAGGGTTATCGCGCTTAATCGCTGCATAGCATTCACTATAAAAGTAAAGAGCGGCCAGTCATTTCTACTGGCTGTTCCATATCCATCATAGCCAACATGGTGGGAGCAATATCGGCGAGAGAGCCGCCCCCATCAAGCTTCACTCCAGGCCTGCCAACATAAACGAGTGGCACGGGCAAAGTAGTGTGCTGGGTATGAGGTTGATTTGCTACGTCATCAAACATCATTTCCACATTACCGTGATCGGCTGTTATTAGGGCTTGGCCCCCTACCAGGGCCAAACTAGCTAAAACTCTTTTTAAGCAGCCGTCCACTGCTTCAACGGCGAGCATAGCTGCTTGGTAATCTCCTGTGTGCCCCACCATGTCACAGTTAGCATAGTTGCAGATAATAGTGTCGAACTGGTGAGACTCGATAGCCTCTATTAATTTATCGGTGACCTCTAGCGCGCTCATTTCTGGCTGTTGATCGTAGGTAGCAATGTCCAGTGAAGGCAGCAGTTTGCGCTCTTCACCTTGATACATGGCCTCTCGGCCACCGCTCATAAAAAACGTAACGTGGGCATATTTTTCGGTTTCGGCAATGCGTAGTTGATACTTACCCTGGTCCGATAGAAACTCACCAAGAGAATTAACGATTGGGATTGTTGGAAAGGCAAGGGGGCAGTTCAACGTGCTTTCATATTCGGTAGTTGTAACAAAGGTGCTGGGCAAGCGAACAACCTTGCGATCGAAGCCAGTAAATTCGTGGTCAACTATCGCGTGAGTAAGCTGTCGAACACGGTCTGGGCGGAAGTTCATGAAAATCACCGCATCTCCATCTTCTAATACTGCGGGGACGTCGTCTGACTTACCTATACTGGTAGCACTCACAAACTCATCATCTTCACCGCGGGTATAAGCATCTTCAAGTGCAGTGAGGGGATCAATGGCAGAGTGATTGGCTACACCCTCGGTAATTAGCTGGTACGCTTGATTGATTCGCTCCCAGCGGTTGTCCCGATCCATGGCATAAAAACGACCGATCATTGAAGCAATTTTTGCTACCCCTAAGCTTTCGCATAACCGATGTGTTTTTTCTAGCGACGGCTGGGCGCTACGCGGAGGACAGTCGCGGCCGTCTAAGAACGCATGTAAATATATTTTCTTAGCCCCGCGTTGTGCCGCTAGCTCAATCATAGCGTTAATATGATCTTCATGACTATGGACTCCGCCAGCGGAAAGTAAGCCAAGAATGTGCACTGCTCGGTTAGTCTTAACGGCCTTATCTATTGCGTCGCAGTAAATCGAATTAGTGTAAAAATCACCATCACTAATAGCTTTATTAATACGGCTGAAATTCTGATAGATGACCCGGCCTGCACCGATAGTCATGTGCCCAACTTCGGAGTTGCCCATCTGTCCTTCGGGTAAACCAACATCCTCCCCTGAAGTGGCGATAAAGGTACTTGGATTATCCACCCAAAGATTCTCCCAAATGGGTGCTTTTGCATTGGCTACAGCGTTGAAATGCGTGTTGTCGCTGTGACCGCAACCATCCAAGATCATCAGTACCACAGGTTTTCTTTTCACGAGTTCAGGATTCCTTTTTTTGGGGGATTACCAGTCATTACAAAAACTAATTGCAGTATATCAAAGTTTTGATTTTTACAGTTCTAGTCGCTCCCATCGTTCGTAGCACTTACTTAGTTGAGATTGCCACTCAGCGAGTTGAGTTTCAGTTTTTTGTATTTCCAGTCTCGTCGATTGATAAAATTCGCTTTCACTCATCGTTGCTGAAATACTCTGAATCTGGGTCTCCAGTAACTCAATTTTTTTGGGCAGCTCATCCAATTCGCGCTGGTCTTTATAGGAGAGTTTTTTAACCTCTAGAAGTGATTTAGGCTTGATTTTTACGCCAGTTGTGGATGTTGATTGTTCTATAGTTTTTCGTTGTCTTAACCAATCATCATAACCCCCAACATACTGATTGATGGTCCCATCACCTTCAAAAACTAAGGTGCTAGTGACGACATTATTAAGAAAGGCACGATCGTGGCTGACCAAGATGACCGTCCCTTTGTAATCGATCAACAGCTCTTCGAGTAAATCTAAAGTATCAATATCCAAATCGTTAGTTGGCTCATCAAGCACGAGTATGTTTGAAGGAATCGTGAATAATTTAGCTAACAGCAAACGATTACGCTCTCCTCCCGATAGCGCTTTAACCGGTTGGCGGCATCGATCTGGCGCGAACAAAAAATCTTGTAAATAGCTAATTACATGACGACTTTTGCCGCCGACCTCGAGCATGTCGCGACCACCGGACACATTATCTTGAACTGTTTTCTCCTCATCTAATGCAGAACGATATTGATCAAAGTAGGCTACGTTTAGATTAGTCCCGATTTTAATGGAGCCCTGTTGAGGGGTTAGCTCACCTAACAATAATTTAATAAGAGTCGTTTTCCCAACGCCATTACGACCGATAAAACCCACTTTATCGCCTCGCTGAATAAGCGTTGAGAAATTACTAACTACCGTATCCTGATCAAAGGAAAATGT
>JBKEFT010000079.1:0-3862 GCA_046709645.1 Arenicella sp. | reverse complement strand
GATGTTGTCTGACTGCGATGTGCTGTCTTTTTCTGGGGAGTGCAGGGTTTGTCTCCACATAAGTAAAGCAACAAAACTGGCAATTACGCAGAAACCTATGAGTAATAATGTGGGTGGCATTTGACTACCAAGCTCTTTCCCTAAGGGGGCTATCATGGCACCACCTCCACCCAGCGCTATGGCGGGAACCCATAAAATAGATTTAGTCCGCCACTTGCTGACTGTGCCGATGAGCGCGCTAACGGCTACTGCTCCCAGAGCAATACCAATAGCCTCATTAATGGGCAAATCGAGTAATAAAATTAAGAGAGGTACCGCAAAAATGGAACCGCCAGCCCCTGTGAGACCAAGTGTTAACCCTATTATGAGCCCGATTAAAACACCCATGTTAGCTAGTTCCGGTCTTTGTATTCCAGGGCATTTTTGCTAGCACCAAGGCCATACCGCAATTGTTGGTCGCACCGGCAAAGACTAGGCCAGAGCCTACAAAAGCGGAAAGGCCGTAAAACCAAGGGTGGATGAGCAGCCCTAACAAAACGCCTATTACTACTAGCGAGCCGGAGGCAATACGGACCTGCCTTTCTAGAGAAATCACGGTATTGTCGCCCTCAGTGACAGAGGTGCCGAGTTGTTTTAGGGCATTAAGGCCACCTTCAATGATGATTAGTTTAAAATCTAGGTCGTCTTGCAGTTGATTGGCAGCCCGCACCGCGCGCTGTCCACTAGCGCAGAGTAGATAAATAGGCTGGGTTGGCTCGTGATTTTGTTGTTGAAGGTAGATCTTCAATTCTGAGGCTTTAAGTTTTTGAACTGGAAAATGAGCGCAACCGTCTAAACTTTCAGTATTGACCTCAGCGTAAGTGCGCAGATCAATAATACGTAGCTTACCTGCAGACTCTTGTCGAAGTTGTTTAAATGCGTGTGCAGAAATATTACTTGTCGATTGACTCATGTTAGGCCTCTAGCTCCGGGCAATAAATAGACTGAAGTACTTTAATAACCTGCATTGCATGATCGCCACAAAGGCTGTAATAAATGGTTTGGGCTTCTCGCCGTGTTTGTACTAGTCCAGCGCTTCGCAACGATGCAAGATGCTGAGATAGAGCCGACTGGCTGAGTGGTGTCATGGCATTAAGCTCGCTAACAGATAGTTCGGTATTGATTAGAGAGCACAGGATCATCAAGCGGTTCTCATTACTCAGCTGTTTTAGTAGATCCGCCGCTTCCTTGGCGTGTTCTTGAAGTTCTGACGATTGAATATCGAGCACTTTAGTGACCAGTAGGTTAATATTAGATTATACTACATTAGATAAATCTAATATACAAGTGTTTGTTTTTCTCGAAGAAGCTACTGAATTGAATTTTATTAACGATTTCTCTTACGGCAAGGAAGATTAAATGAGAATGAAATGCTTTTAGCAATTCTAATAATAGTATTTAGGAGTCGAACATTTCCCGGAGCTATATTGATCAGCACGATTTATAGGTTGTCAGGTAAAATGGTGGCGGCATTGGGTTTTTATAGGCCGCTTCTAATGAAATAAAAAAGGAGCTGTTACCAGCTCACAATAGATACATCTAAATTGTTAGTGTTATCCCCTACGGCTAAAACACTAATCGCATACCGATCGTTGCGGACCGTGCTTTATTAGGGCGAGCCCCCTTAGGTTGGCGAGCAATGATATCTGCTTCATCTGTTATGTTTTCTAATCTTAGGTATACACCTAAGTTGTCATTGACTTGATAATTACCAACTAGATCTAACACCGTGGAATCGTCAGTTTTTTCAAAATCAACGCAACTTGCCTTTACGCAAACTGCATCAACATAATTAAGATTTGCATTAACGCGGTAAGGACCGTTTTCTAAACCCAACGCTAGAGCTACTTGAGTTTTTGGAATATAAGGGATCGGATCACCTTTGCTAACGTCACCGAAAAACTCGCCGTCGAAGGTGCTGTCAAACTCTGCATCTGTGTATGTGTAGGCGATCGATACTGGCATAGTAGTGCTGTCAGTTAGCTGAAAACTGTTAGTTAATTGAAACTCCAGCCCGCGAACGGTGGCTTGACCGCCATTAAATTGATCGCCAATATCACAATCACTCGTGCTTGAAGATGCGGTGCATTCACCCACTAAATTTTCGTAGTCACTGGTAAAGGCAATCAACTCAATCATCAAGTCAGCTTGCTGATAACGCCCACCAAGCTCGACATTAAGTGCCTGCTCTTCATCAACACCGCTAGTGGTGGTCGGTGTGCCGAATCCATTATAAGCGCCAGCTAACAGTGACAGATTGTCATTGACGTTATACAGCACACCTATGCTAGGTAATACAGCGGTAACACTATTCTGTTTTAGGCTAGGCGTTGTATTGCGGGGAAGAGTACTCCAATCCCGACGCTCGAGTTTAATATCTTCAAAACGCACACCGGGCGTCACGATAAAGTTACCAAAGGTAATATCATCTTTAATGTATATAGCTAATGCTTCTGCCTGGACAACACGGTTATTTTTATTGCCACCGGTCACCCCTATGGAGTCTACGATTAAGGTTTGGTCGACTTGAGTGTATTTGTCAGAGCGTTGCAAGCGATCTTCTTCATCTTGGTGATACCGGAAACCCACTTCGATATCGTGAGACGCTGAACTGCCGTCTAGTAACCAATCAAATTTAACCGACACACCACGTGAATAATAATTGCGATTATTATCTTTAATGGCTACGTCGCCTGCAGCACTATCGCCGCCCAATAAAATAGCCTGCAAGGCTAAATCAGAAGAAGCAGTCGTCCCCTTATTAATGTCTGCAATAATTTTCTCGGGGCCGACACCACCCAATTTATCAAGCTTGTACCAGCTTCTAGCATGATCATTATTATAGGCAGTAGTGGTCATATTTAAGTTATCACGTATGGAAAAATCATGTCGTAATATCAGCTGTTTATGCTCGGCAGTCATTAAGTCGTTTTGTGATACGGAGTAACGGCGGTAAGGGTCTCGATCAAAGTCAGCATCAGTAATGCCTAAATAACTTTGGTTAGAGTCTTGTTCAGCGTACTGATATTTCAGTTCAAATGCATGGCGAGAATCAACGGGAGCGTATCCTAACTTCACGGTGTAGTCTTTGATATCTAAACCGGTACCGCTGTTACTGCCGTCAATTGATTGGAACCCATCACTCTTCCACTGATGAGTTTCTATTAAATAACCAAAACCGTCACTATTAGTAGAACCATAAGCCGCATGCACTCGTGTTGTGGAATTGCCACCGACTTCGGCAACGACCTTACCTTCAGTTTCTTCTGGGATAGGTGTAGAGATCATGTTAATTGCACCACCAATGGTGTTGGGACCTTCGGTAATTGCGGCAGGACCTTTCAATACTTCGACGCTATACATCCGGCCGGCTGTAGGAAAATAGTACGCGCTTGATGCGGCATAAGGTGCTGGGGCTATAGGTACTCCGTCTTCCAGTAGCATAATGCGGCCGCTGCGTTCGGTTTGTACTCCGCGAATACCAATATTAGGTCGCAAGCCATAACCATCTTCAAGCTGCAAATTAACACCAGGTACCTGGCGCAAGATTTGTTGTATGTCGGCGTAGTTAAATACTTCTAGCTCTGCGTCAGAAATAAAGTGAGCAGAACCAGCCACTGTGCTGGCTCGATCTTTATTGCCAACAATAGTTATCTCTTCAAAAAATTGTGATTTTTCAGCGTGATCCGCGTAGGCAAACGAGACACTGAATGAGAATATTAAGGCCAAATTAATAAATGGAATACTGGCAAGTTTGAACATGTTAGTCCTTTAGGGGTAAAAATTTGTTAATGATGAAAAGCTACAAGCCACAGTCTGAAAG
>JBKEFT010000078.1:0-3991 GCA_046709645.1 Arenicella sp. | reverse complement strand
GCCGAACCACAACTCACAACGGCCAATTCAAGACCTTTGTCCAATTGAATAATCGCTTTGGCTGTCACATACTCTAAGCGGTCGTTCAAGGCCTGTTTGATAAGGGCTTTGACCCCTTAAATTGTTAACTTTGGTAGATTCAAAAATAAGCACATCACAGGAAACACATTGAACTTTACCTGTAGTCATAACGCTTGGCTCTGGGGCTGCATGGAGCGAAGCGTAATGCAGTCCTTAGCAGCCACTTGTTATGAATTTTTTACGCTCTTGATTAGATTACCTATTTGTTCAATACCATCAAAGGTACTAGGGAGCTTCTCTGGATCTGACATTATCCCGCTAAATATTAGACTTTCAAATTTCTCCAATGCTTTATCATCCTTCTTCTTTATTTCAGATGAATAATCGGCATAACTTTGGATAAACTGGCAGAGTGTTTGCCTAAGTTCAATTTGCATAATCTGGGCTTTCACAGACCTATGATTCAAAAGTATTACTCTGAAAAAGTAGATCAGTATTATTTCGATTGAGATAATTGGAACTAGGACTAATAGATGATCTATGCCAAGACTTTTATCGCCATACATGCCTGTTGCCGCAAAAATAATTTCTGCAACCAGCGGCGATAAAATCAATACCCCCATCCCGATCAAAGACAAAAACAACCAGAAAGCTTCTGTCGCCTTCTTTTCCGCTAGATCTGAAAAACCTTGGTAAAGACCAACAAAGTTGAATCCGACTTTGTATTTTTCTAGCTTTTCTTTTAGGACGTCTGCCGCAGACTCTTTGGACTTTATTTCCTCGTCCCATTTTTTCTTTAATTTTTCGGCCTCTACCTTTTTTTGTTCGAAGTCTTTAAAGACACCTATGTTCGCATCATTGATGAAATCTTTTGCAATGTTTGCGGGCATTACGTAAGAGGCGTAAATTATTTGAGACCGTACATCACTATCCATTTCAGCATTGTCATGTTCAATCTTATTCTTTATTGATCGAAGCTCAATGCTAAGTTCTTTGCCAGGACCAACCAAAAAGTCAAATTCACACAGAAAACGATATGACATCGAATAAATATGGTCTATATGCGTTGGTTTGGTTTGAGCAAAATCACGCAGCCACTGTAGAAATTGATCTCCAATATGTTTGATATTAAATGTGCACCTTTCATCCCAACCTGATGGAGATTTGTAGATGTACCCTATAATTTCCCTCGATATCGATAAGCGGGCTGCTCTTGACTCATCTTCAATGTGCGCTGCTTCGGCTTTACTCAGGAATGAAGCTAAAACTTTTGCATTGTCTTCACTTTCAAAAAACATTTATTCTCCAATTACGTAAGGATGATTTTGACTCATAACGCCCGCAGCTGCGGGAGCCTTGTAGCGACGAAGGAGCGGAGAGGCGCTCCGACAGACTGCGTTTGTTATGCATCTCCTTGTCGCCATATTTCATCCGATATTTGTCGCAAAGTTATATCATTTAATGCAGCACTCTCTACGCATAGGTCTATATTACCCCCTATATGACCTTGCAATTTATTTTTGATTGCTCTCTCTACAATTTTACCATGAAGAGATATAAGGGGAGCCTGATCAAACTCACTATTACACATTGTACTAATTGCGCCAGCATTAGGCTTATTTCCACCACTATAAGAAGCCTGTAGCTGCCTCATATGCCTCGTATTAATCATTTTCTCTATTATTTTATCTCTACGCTCATTTACGCTTTCTTCTAAAAAGGTGAATGCTTGTTCCAAGGTAACTTCAGGGTAAACAGAATTAACATGCTCTTTTGACACAAAATAACTCTCGGCGTCATTACCTTCGGTAATAAACACCTTGATCCCTATGCCTTCTAATGATTCTTTATAAGTAGTAATTTCACTGAGATCCATATAGTCTTTATCACGGTGAACAACGACCTTTGCAGCTGGAGCATGGTCAGTAATAAACGAATTTAACGCTTTTATTATTTGTATATTTGTGCAGCATTTATACGACCAAACTTGAAACTCGCCCTCCATAAATCCAGAAGATAATGCTAACTTATTAATATAGGAAACATCTGTGTCCTCAGTTAAAAGAATACATGGGATGTCTCCCCCTCTTAACATATCTCCTTTATCTAAGGCTCCGATATCTAACAATATTTTCCTTTCTGAATCATCGGCGTCTTCAATTATTTTACCAGAGCTAATCCAATGAATAAGTGCATGACCAGTTAACTCTTCCAATAAATGCCTAGAATGTGTAGATATTATAATTTGACAGCCTGTTTCTTCATTAAGCTTACGCAGAAGTGTTGCTAAGACACGTTGATTGTTTGGGTGTAGATGAGAATCTGGCTCATCTAGTATTAAAATCTTAGGTTTGTACAAATAGTAGTAAGCAAGTATCTGTATCGATTGCAGAATTCCTGTGCCACAGGCATCTATTGGTAGACTTACACCATCTTTTATTATGCGAGCATGTATTTGTTCATCGTAATTTTCATTAAAAGCTACAGATATCGCGTAATCAGGGAATAATCCATTAAACTTTCCAATAAATTTATCCCAATCCGAAGAGCTTTTAGATAATAGAAATAATATGTTTCTAAATACACTATTTGCATCACCTTTTGCAGCAGCCTTTCTTACAATTGAAGGCGGCTTATATTCTTCATAAGCAGGAATACCAGCCAATCCAGGAACTATAATTGAATATGGATTCTCTATATCTTGAAGTTTTTCACCTAAAACTTTGCCGTTAATAGCTGTTGAAATGTTTTTATTTTTACCTTTTCTTATGGTCACGTACGAGCTATTTGTACCTTCATTGAAAGTTACTTTAATAGCAGTATCTAGTTGCACTCTAAGACGCCCATTAGGGGCTAAAGCCTCGATATCTCTTAGCGGTGAATAGAGTAAATCTTCACTAGAAATAGATGTTGAACATCTGCCATCGTTTGTCCATCTTGCATTTTGGTATTTAGTCGTTTGCGCAACTGATACTGAAAACTGAATGCCTTGTTGAATCGTACTTTTTCCAGCATTATTTGAACCAATCAATACTGTTAGCCCTTCTAAGGGAACTTCAAGTTCATCGATATTTTTAAATCTTTCTAACTTAATACTAGTAATCACTTTTCATCCTAAAAATATCCGAGGTAACACAAAGAGGCATAACGAGACTGTAGGAAAAGGTACAGCCTTAAAACCGATTGAAATTTAGATCTCAAAATACGCCTCTCTAATGATTTTCAACACGGTTTCGTCCGTAAGAAGACCTTAAATTTAACACAGCCGACAGTTTGACTGACGGCTTTCTAGACATTTGACTTTTTCTACAGTCTCAACGCCAAGCAAAGGGGCGCGCGTTTTCTGCGCGTCCCGCCGCAGGCGTACTTTTGGTTCTTGTTATAAGCTTCTTCTTCATATTAGAATTTTTTCTTCCACTCATCCACAAATTCGTTTCTAAGTTCAAAGTCGTTACCGTACAAATTTCTGTAATTTTCAAGTGCTCTCCCGATCATTTTGCGAGATTCGAGCTCTGGATTAAAAGTTATAGATTCATGCTTTGAGTCATGTTTTAAATAATTCCTTGTGTTGTTCTTGGAGTCTATATATTCCTTTTTAGTCAGAGCCGGTTTACCCCAAATACTTTCTTCTACAGTCTTAAAACTTTCAAATTTTTTCTGTATCGAGGGTTTTTCTCCACTATTTCTAAGAATAGCTCCTAGTATTTCTTCCGCAGCGCCTGCTAAAGACAATGCTGTTAAATAATCTAACTGGTCAATATAAAACCTAATCGATTTTCGTAATTGAACTTCAATGATTTCTCGAGTTGTATAGGTGACGTATTCTGAATCCATGGCTAGTGCTTATAACGAGGCTGTAGAATTTATCATTCTCAGCCAATAATTATTAATGACAAAACGATAATTGAGTTCCATAAACGTTTCAATCCTCTATCTCGTTATTATGGGTATTTTTCATCGGTAATATGTT
>JBKEFT010000077.1:0-4850 GCA_046709645.1 Arenicella sp. | reverse complement strand
TGAATGTAGAGTTTCTGAAACCTCATTCTGGCACACTGATGCCGTAAATCGAGGTATCCATCTCATCACCCATAACTGTGTTGTATATAAATCAGAGTGTTAGCGTATTATTTGGGATGGGTGTCCCGGTAAGTTCGGTAAGACTCTGTTATTCGTGAACGCCTTGCTGCGGCCGATCCGAACAACGCGGGGTGGCAGCGCGACCTGTCGGTGTCACATTATAAAATGGGTGATGTGTATGAAAAACTTGTGGATATAGAGTTGGCAATTGAAGCCTATGAAGAAAGTCTGGAAATCGCACAACTTCTAGCAGACCGGTTCCCTGATCATCCTCAATTCCAGTCCGATGTAGTTATCACGAAACGTAGGCTTGTGGAATTGGGGTCTGAAGTCCAACGGAACGAAAAGTTACTATAAGCTCAACGCTTGATTGCTTTTCGGCAAGGATTACAAAATATGACAGGCCGTTGTATACTCGAAGCCGTCATTTGCGTCATTAGACAAGCTGACGCGTTGTTGAAATATCACGATCAAAGTACGCAAGACACTCTAAGTAATATTTTATAGGGAAATTCATGAAGGATAGTAAAACAACAAATAAATATAAAACCACTAAAATTCGATGAACCTAAAAAGAAGTAAAGCTATTGCAGCTCTAGCAAATATGTTCTTCCCTGGGCTCGGATATATATATGTAGGAAGGTTGCGCTACGCCATCATTTTTCCACTTCTATTGATTCTGCTACTAGGTATTTCCGCTTGGTCTAGAGTTATGTTTACCTCTTTGGGTTTTGCTCTAACTTATCTATTTATACTGTCCACCCTTATTGTAGGAATGGTTTCGGCAATAGTCATCGCTCGCCGGTCAGAGACTGAAGAACTTAAAAAATATCAGAGATGGTATATTTATTTGGGGTTCATTATTTGTTCATTACTTGTAAACGATTTGCTTAGAACTCAGCGTGGGATGCTATTTGGTTACGAAACGCATAGGATTCCAAGTTCATCGATGTCACAAACATTAATGCTTGGCGATTTCATCGTATCTGACACATGGTCTTATAAAGATAGAGCTCCAGTTAGAGGTGATCTCGTGATACTTTCTGGACCAAATAACGCATCATTAACGTATGTGAAGCGCGTAATAGGTATTCCGGGTGACTTGATTGAAACTAATAAAGGACAGCTGATGCTAAATAGTGGGGTACTCAATGAAAGCTATGTAAAAGAACATAACAATCATCGCAGTCAAGAGCAAGATATCTATTTCGAAGTGCCTAAGGGGAGCTATTATTTGCTCGGAGATAATAGAGATAACAGCCGTGATAGCCGTCACTGGGGAGCCATTTCACGTGACAAAATAGTCGGTAAAGTCGCTCATATTTGGTTTTCATATCATCCAAAAGAAGGTTTGAAGACCAATCGAATTGGAGAGATTCTCAATGACGGTTAAGGGCAAAACTCGGACATTTGCTGTCAGATGACTTCAGGACTTGATTGGCTAAAACGTAAGATCAGGTCTAGATTTCTACAGCTAAAGTTTGTCTAACTTATCACTCACGTTCTCACCTTTTACTTGCGTGTATATCTTAAGTAGCGTTTCTGCAGACTTGTGTCCAGAGATCGCCATTACTTCAGCCACGTCAAAGCCCTTCTCAAATAAGCGAGACAACGCATCATGCCTCAAATCAGTGAGCCTTAAATCCTTGATCCCTGCCCGTCTCGTCGCTCGCTCCATGGCTTGTGACAGCGAATCAGATCGTATTGAGAATGAATCAATACCATCGACCAGTTCAGCCGCCTTCTTTGATAGTGGTATAGACAAATTATCTCCAGTTTTATTGTCTCGAACCAATAGAAACGTTCTACCCTTTCTATGCTCAATCACATCTTCATTGATGGCCAGCAACTCTTTTAGTCGTCGTGCCGTCTCAAGTGTAAGTAAGGCGATCAATAGCGGTTCCTTCGCATCTGATAGCGCAGATACCAGGCGTTCTTCTTCGCCGTCCCCCAATCGTCGGCTACGTGCCGGCGGCTTTCTGAGAGCGCGTGTATGCTTCAAAGCGGTCTTAGCCAACATCACCGGATTTATGGGTAATTGGTATCCCCATAACGCAATGGCCGTGTTGTACACATTCGAGAGCGTGTTTACCTCTTTGAGCACGGTTGAACTACTCACCGTCTTGAGACGCTCGGTTACATATTCAATAATCATCGGTGGCGCCAGGTCTCTAAACGAGTACGCACCTAAGCCATGATTCAAATTATTAATATTACTCTTATGGTATTTAGTCGTTTTCTTGAGTGGTACAATTTCGTTAAGGTAACGATCTAAAATAGTACTCAGTGCATCGTCCTTAGAAATATGGTAAGTTCCCGAACGCATCTTGTCCTCGACGGTCTGAGCCCATTGCTTAGCAAGTGTTTTGGTTCGGTGCGTCTTGCTGACTGGCTTGTATCCTTTGATACGAATAGTCGCGCAGGTATTCCCTTTAGAAGTTTCTTGAAAAGTTGCCATTTTGTTTGCACTATACTTACAGTTGCAGAACAACGTACAACGAAAATCAAGCACTTACAACACCTTTTAGCATATAAAGGGGGGTCGGGAATCAGCGAAAAACAAGGCTTTATGTAATGTAACATGTTGATTTTGCTTGGCAAGTCCCGGTAGCTCAGCCGGATAGAGCAGCCGCCTCCTAAGCGGCAGGTCGGTGGTTCGAATCCACTCCGGGACGCCATTTTAATTTCTCCAAAAATATTAAACCGCCTTCTAATACGGCAAGCCCAGACTATTCGCGCGTCTAGATTGAAACCTATAACTACATTTGTATAATTAATTTTTGCAAATTTTCTTCATGGGCAGCTGAAATTATGCCTTTTGCCCTAGTTAAATATTCCGGCAGATGCAAAAAATTCAGCATGTTTTTGTTAAAGAAAAAATCTCTTGAGCCCTCTAACCCCGAACCATTTTCAAACACCTTTTGGTAATTCTTTAAATAAAATGCGTGTTGTCTGTGCTTGAAAATCATATGCCAATCCGATCCGTAGGCTATTCGTTGATCAAAATTTACCTGTAGTGAATTATCACGTGATTCGCTGAAAAGAATATTTAGACGATCCCGAAAATTACCAATTGAGTTGCTGTCACTAATCTCAGAATGGGCCCCTACTCCACAATAAACATTGTTATTGTTTACACATGCATCATATATCGCCCTCGCGTATGAGCTAAGCTCAATGTCAGAGTCGTAGTCAGGGCTCTGTTGGTCAGTACCCTGCCAAGGGTCGTCGTCTATCACTTTCGGCAGCCATCCTTCGCTACCGCCGGCATGCCCAAAGCAAATAATAAGGTCCTCAAATTGCTGTAATATTTCTGAGTAGTATTTTGGGTGCGACATTTTGCCGGTGTAGCCTGAAACACTCTCCATTTCACCCGGTTGCGAATGGGAGAAAATTGGCACTCTATTTGAATTGCAATAATCAAACAGTTTGAGGTTCCGGCTATCAATGTCACTTGCAGAAACTCCACCACGAACAACATTATTGACTAAATCTTGGCTTTCGAATCGAGCATTGTCTTGAGCCCGGTACCCATTCGGGCAATAGAACTTTACGCCTACGAAACCTTCCTCCTCAATAGCGCGCTTTACCAAATCTAGCGCATTATCACGAAGTGGACACCAGCCATAAAAGCCTAACACTAGCCCGTTAGAGCTATTGTATAACTTCCGCATCCGGCTCATCCTGAGTTCTGGCTCTTTATACACAGGCTTTTTCTGGCCAGGGTAATGCATTTCCATATCCATCATATGATCGATATAAAGTTGCACACCTTCATCACCGGATGTGTATGTGTTGATCAGCGTATCCATAATTTTGCTTTCTGACTCTGTTTGTAATACCAACCAATGCCAAAAATCACCAAGCTCACGAAATTTTCTAAATAGTGGATTCAGTAAACTCTTAAAACTACGGCGGATATTCGAAACAGATTGACGATCTGCTTTCATTGCAGATTTGTAGGACGACGCCGAGGTTAACATTGGCAATACATTGGTTTGAGTATTGCCCAACATGAATAGATCCGCTTCGTTGGCATTGATATCATTGGCCTCAAAAATTGCCTTAACAAAGTCGTCATCCGTCATCAGTTCGTCGGCGAATGCAGCTTCATCAATTAAAAACGCTTCCAGTTCATCTTCTTGCTCCTGTGAAAGAACGGCCTGAGTAGTAAGGGTTCCTAAAACCGGAGAAAATTGCGCGCTCGAATTAAGAGATGCCGATTTAAGAGAATTACCCCCATCGATAACATCGTCATCGCGGGTTCTCCATAATAGATATTTAACCAGCGCTTTCGCAGCAAACTTGGTCAACACGCCATTTGCTCTGGCGTCGATTATTCCCTTTAAAGGTAAATAACGAAGGTTAAAAAGATGCGTGTGTATATCAACTGCCATGTGAAATCCCCGATTTATATGCCCTAACGATAAAACTAGCGTATAGATTGTCGGCAATGCTAGCCGCTAACTAAAGAGTGCACTCAGTCACAATAACCTCTCACTCAATAGCCTTTCATTCGACGACCTATGATTCAATAACCTATGATTCAATAACTTGAGGCCTGAACGTTGAACCAATGCCTGCCCCCTCGGCCCGCTTTTACTGGGCCCAAATAGAATCAGGCAGACGTTCGTCATATTTGCCTCTTGGCCTACAGTTTTTGTCGAAGTATGGGTGATGAGATGGATACCTCGATTTACGGCATCAGTGTGCCAGAATGAGGTTTCAGAAACTCTACATTCAACGAGGTATCCACCATGAGTAAGAATACAATTATTGGCATAGATTTG
>JBKEFT010000076.1:0-5493 GCA_046709645.1 Arenicella sp. | reverse complement strand
GTATTTGGATACCCAGCAGCCGACTCACACACCCTTATCCAAATCAGCGATTTTGCGTTTGACCTGACGTAGGAGCCGTATGCGTTAGTAGCGCACGTACGGATCTGTGCCGGAGGGCTGTATTGGCGATAATGGCCATATAAAACGGTACTTTACGGCGATTCTCTGTGTTGTATATAAATCAGAGTGTTAGCGTATTATTTGGGATGGGTGTCCCGGTAAGACTCTGTTGTTTGGCATGTGGGTTGGTACCAACGAAGTCTTCAATTGAACGCTTTGGCTGGGTGTTTGACTCAAAACTATCAATTCGAGACTTAACACAGGCGTGGTCTGATGTTTCCGGCGAGTCGGCCATGTTGGCACGAATGGGGTTGAGGTCAACATAGGCCATACAGGCAAGCAGCGCACGCTCATCCAATAACGCTTGGCTCTTGAAGCGACTTTCCCAAAAATGCCCCGTGCATTTATCCTCAAGATTTGCACGCCGCGCGATGGACTCATTCACAACTTTCATGAACCACGACAAGCTCGAGAGTCGCTCTCGCCATACTTCGATGTCTTTCTCCACGACTTTAAGCTGAGCGGCCAATAGCGGTGTACCAGACTCGTAACATTGTGAGAGATAGGTGCCTTTGAAAAGAGAATGCCAACGCCGCACCACATCGATTTCACTCAACTTGTTAGCCATGTCTGGCCGCAGATGTAGCACCACATGGTAGTGGTTGCTCATCACGGCATAGGCGCAGAGCTTGATGGCGAAGGCTTCAGCGGTTTGGTGTAACTTATTTTCTAACCATTGTCTGCGGTGTTCAAAATCAGTTTCTGAGGTTCTATCGTAACCACAAAGATACGCACGTCGAACACAACGAGAAACGCAATGGTAATAGGGTGTGTCGGCCGTTGACACTATGGTACTTCTGGCTTGAGTCATCCTTAACTCCGCTGAAATTTCCTTGAAGTGATAGATTTGCACTTTATAGCGTTATTTGCAAGACTTGGTGTGCCTGTCCCGAATGGCATGTTGTTGATACCACTCCAATAACGCTGACTGTTGGGGATACTCTTGTGCCACCAGTTGCGACTTGTACTGACGATACTGACACATCGTGTAGTGTCGTTGTCGATGTTTCAGGGGTAGATACAAGTACAGCTGGGAGTTATGAAATTATTTACCAATCTACTGATACGGCAGGTAATACGACTGAAGTAACAGTTGTTGTAACTGTTGAAGAAATTCCTGTTCCTCAAGTCTCAGTCACAATATCAGGAACTCCTACAGTATCAGAAATAATAACTGACACTGGCGTGACGGTTGTCGCTAGTTTAGGTAGTGTTATTGAGCCGCTTATTATTATGTTAAGTGTCGAAAATGGTTCTCTATCAAAAATGGAGATTGAATCAGTGGCTGGACAAGTTATTTCTGAAAGCGTAGATGTTTTTGATCTCCAAGGTGGTCTTTTTGGTCAATATTCAATTAATATTACTTGGCTGTAAGTTCGCATAACACTACGTTATGACAAATCGGGAGCTTAGTTGCTCCCTTTTTTGTGCCTGATCGACTGGCTCTTATGGGCAAGCTACAGCCAAATTGGACATTTACTAAGGCTGTTACATACTCATCAAAACGGACATTAGGCGCGATGCGCAAGGAAAGGAAAGTGAGAATCAAATTATATAAATACACCCCGCATATTGAGTCTTTCATTGAACGACCTATGTTGAGATGTACTTTAGCAAGTCAACTAAATGATCCTTTTGAGCTGAGACCGAGTAATGAACTGTTTGAAGAGTTTAATAATGCTAAAAACTCAGGGCCCATCAATATTTTCTCAGAAGCTGATCTACTTCTAGGCTTTAACTACAAAGGGGTAATATCACTTTCAGAGTCAAAAACGAATCTTTTAATGTGGTCTCACTATGCAAACGAACACAGTGGTGGTGTTATCGAATTTAGTTTTGATATAAAACTTGAAAACAATCAGATCTTACAAAGAGGGCTATTTAAAAACATTGCTGATAGCCAGTATATTTTCAATCGAGTTAAATACGTATTTGAAAGAAGTGAGATCAATAGCACTACAGAATATTCTAAAACTGCACGCACTAGCGACCTTCTTCCTAGTCTTGGTTTTTGTAAAGCCGATCCGTGGAGTTATGAAAAGGAACATCGTTTTGTATGTGACACTTTTAATAGTGACAAAGCTCTTATAATCACAGGGGAAGGTGTTAATAGAATGGATATTCTAGAAATTTTGTCTCGCTACGACATGAACGTATTGGAGGGGGAGTCAGAAGCTTTAGCAATCGATATGAAATCAGTTGGCCATATGAAAAACTTCCACTTACAACATGAACTAAATGAATCTGATTGCTCACTCATGCATTTTTATGAAGTGAGACCAGAGAGTGTGACAGGACTCTATTTCGGTTGTTCATCTGATCTGAATCGGTTTAATGACATCGCTGATAGCGACCAGTTGGTCAAGTTTGTGAATTTGGGAGATAACGTAATGAGAGCAAAATTATCTAAAAGACGATATGAGCTAGAGTTCTTGAAGTAATATTTAGAATTAGCCGAGATTTCCAATGACTATTGGGCAACTTTCTGCCTTTTCGTATACAGATGATTGATTATGTGAAAGGCTGTAGAATACTCAGAACGGTCATTCGTTACTAACAAATCATTTAGCTCGAAGATTTAAATCGGTTAGGCGGTTTTTCCGAGTATAAAGCGTAAAACGATTAATAGGCCAGACACAGAAAAGTCCTAACTTGAGAATGATATGGAAAAGTACATAAGAAGTATTAGCGGCACAATACCGCACACCACAAAGGAAGTTAACATTAGTTTGAATGGTAGAAACCTAATAGTTACTGGTGCTAATGGTTCTGGTAAAACTTCGTTTTTAACCGAAGTGTTTAAAAAAACGTCTAAGCTAATTATTTCTAAAAGACGTGCTGATCTAGCTCAGCTGGAAGCACAGCTTATTGAACAAAAACGTAATCTTAAAAATCAAACTAAAGGAACAAGACAGTACACCCACGCTGAAAATCAGTTGACTGCTACCAATCATGAACTTGATTCAATTATTTATGGGTTGCAAGTTGATATGCCTAACAACATCCAATTCTCAGCGGAATGTGATGAGAACGAAGCTGTTGTTGGCATTTACCACGCATCGAGGGCTATCCAAATTTCTGTGGCGAATACAGCGAAAGGTCTACAAACAGAGATGGAGAATGCAAAACACATTGGTAAGTCGGATTTTGGTCAGAGCCTTGAGCAACACTTAGTTAATCTCAAAAACAGAAGGTCATTGGCTCTCTCTGAGGACAACGATGTTGAGCTAGCAGATAAGATTGAACAATGGTTTATCCATTTTGAAAGCAATTTAAAAGTTCTCATGGAGGACAAGTCCACATGTCTTGAGTTTAATTCGGATACGCTGAAATTTAGTATTTCTCAAGAAGGAAAGGCCCTGTATACGTTTCAAGATCTTTCATCCGGCTATTTGGCAATATTCGATATTTATGCTGATTTATTGATGAGAACTGAATACTTTAAGGTTACCCCTGAAAGGTTAAAAGGCACAGTTTTTATAGATGAAATTGATGCTCATTTGCATGTCTCCTTGCAACGCTTGATTCTACCGTTTTTAACCAAATCTTTTCCAGCGGTGCAATTTATCGTAACAAGTCATTCTCCGTTTGTGCTTATGTCAGTTGATGACACGGTAGTTTATGATATTGGTCGAAACTCACAAATTGAAGAGAATTTATCCTTCTATTCTTACTCTTCAGTAATGGAAGGCATTCTTGATACAAAAACAACTTCAGTGCTTCTTGAAGATGCAATTTCGAAAATATCAACTATCGTTACCTCTGAAAGTGTAAATTACGAATTACTAAAATCTCTTGTAGATAAAATTATGCCTCTATCGGATAAGCTCAATGATCGAGAAAAAGCATTTTATTTACTTGGCGTTAATAAGCTTTTAGATCAGGAATCTGATTGATGTTTAATACGATAAGAAGCCATAAAGTCCCGGCTTGTTTGGAGACTAATAACTACAACACAAAAGAAGTTGTTGAGATACTTGAACCAATGTTCTTTGGGAAATGCTATCTATGTGAACAAGATGAGCTGTCTGATCCAGAAATAGAGCATTTTGACCCGCACCAAGGTGATGAAACTAAGAAGTATGACTGGGGTAATCTTTATTATTCTTGCAGTCGATGTAACAGTATAAAGGGCACCGCACACATAAATCTCTTAGACTGTTGTGACCCTGCAGTGGACGTTTTTAAAAAAATAAAGTGCGTTCTACCTAGCACACCAGATGACGTAATAACCGTTACCTCGACAAATAGTATTGAAGATATAAAGACAAACAACACTGTTAGGCTAATTGAACGATGCTATAACGAAAAAAATACTGCGCTTAGAGGAATTACACGCGCTGTACTCATGGAAAAATTATTTGGATACTATTCAGACTTTCTTACATATAGAATGACTATAGTGAATAAAGCTTCTAGCGATGAAGAAAGAGAACACGCTAAGGGTCGAATTAAAGCTATGTTATCTGATCAGTTTCCATTTTCAGTTTTTTGGAAGTGGCACTTACTTAGTGATCAATTCCTATCTGGAAAGCTTGAGGTGAAGTAGCGTTTTGAATCATTAGACCTAAGACTTTATGGCCCTTTTGGGCAACTTTCTGCCAATTCATCAATCATTGGTTTGCAGTTTTAACCAAACGCAAATGCAAGGATTCTCACGTCTTGAATCTTGAACCAACTTGCAAAAATTCAAAACGTGACACTCTAACTTTTTTCCTCTGCGCAAATAAGGACAGCTAACAAGGCCAGGCACGGCGACGTTGATGCTGTAGAATGGTGGCAATTAACAAGTCGCTTAAACGGACAAAAAAGGTTGGCTTGCCTCACTTCATTGGTTATTGTAAATAGACTTTTATTAACCGCCTAGCAAAGCGTTAGCTGCAGAGTGGAATCAATTAGGAGTCAGCATGAATATTAAATTTAGCGATGTTTTAGATCTATTTGAGCTAGTCAATTTTGGTTGGCCGTTTGATCATGAAGGTTATATCTGCAAAGTATCGGGAAAAACATATTTCTATTCTGAGTTTGGTGATAACGAAGAGGAATTACCCGACGATATTAATGACGAGAAGTACTTGGCCATCCCTCATAAAAACGAATTAAATCTAGGCATGAATTTGGCCTTAGATTTTATTCAGAAATACGTACCAACAGAGCTCGAAAAGGTACGTTCAATTTTTCATAGTAAAGGAGCTTATGCAAGATTTAAATCATTGCTAGAAGACACAGGAAACATTGAAGAGTGGTCACTGCTGTCCCGTTAACTTAAAAGAAAAGGCCTGATTTTCCACAGTATTTGATAAAATGTGTTTAGCGATAAACCGTTGAATCAACTGAGAAAACCAGACCATGTCACATTGTAATACAGTATTG
>JBKEFT010000075.1:0-5600 GCA_046709645.1 Arenicella sp. | reverse complement strand
CTTGGACTTTCGAATACGCTAAAAAGTTGCATGGTGACAATATGCTAAGTGACAAAGAATATGGTTACATAATTGCGTATATCGATCTTGGTCTAAATAAAGGCTAGGTTTTCATACATATAACAAGTCACTCAAAAGGACAAATAACAGTTGGTTTTTGCTCCTTCGTCGCTTATTTTAACCAACTATTATTTGCCTCTTAGTGAGGCGTTTTATGTGTATTCGAGTTCCAGATGAAACCATTTCCTAAAGAATACGAACTAGAGAGTTTTTTCGAATGTGAGCCGAGCATCCTTGATAAAGACGTCCCTTGGGGATACAACCAACTAACCTTTAGATCTGAGTCATCTAACGGCTCTCTAAAAGTATTGATGGAACCTGGGTACGAAACTATGCATTTAAGTTGGATGCAAGGGAGTGAAACTGTTCTTGAGTTAAATCTCAAAGGAGTGCTGGGTCTGGAAATTAAAAATGAAGCAAAGTTAGATACTATGATCGTTAGTTTCCGCAGTAACGATGTCACTGATTTGGTAATAAAGAATCGCCCTTTGATATCGGTTTATTGGGGCTATAACGATCAACTATGAAAAAACAAATAAGGTCAAAAACTTCCGCACACTGCGTGTGCTTGGACGCGCAGAAAACGCGCGCCCGTTTTAACGGCGTTGAGACTGTAGAAAAAAGTCAAATGTCTAGAAAGCCGTCAGTCAAACTGTCGGCTGTGTTAAATTTAAAGTTTTCTTACGGACGAAACCGTGTTGAAAATCATTAGAGAGGCGTATTTTGAGATCTAAATTTCAATCGGTTTTAAGGCTGTACCTTTTCCTACAGTCTCGTTAGTTGTATCAATGGATATTCAGTCTTCGATTAATAAATTTTTGAGCTTCGTTCAAAGCAATCCTCAAGTTACACCTGAATTAGGTGAGCTGATCGAACATCTAGATCTATTGTCTGTCTGTTCACATGTAAGCGACATTGAATTTGATGAAAACGAATACCCTGAACCGCCCGAAAAAAATTACTCTGAAACAAGAAAAGATCTTGAGCAAAAATTTCCTAAACTTGGTTTATATTATTCGGTAGACTCGGATGTTTCCAGCGAAGAGTCAGCTGAAGTAACCATTGGAGACGCCATTGATGATCTCGCCGACATAGTCGGCGACTTAACAGAAGTTCAGTGGTATTTTGAAAACACCTCAAGAAATAATGCTCTCTGGCATTTCCAGTTAGGTTATACAAGCCATTGGGGTTTACATTTAAAAGAGCTACAATTATTTCTTCACAGACAATGGTGGTAAAACAAATAACAACCAAAAGTACGCCTGCGGCGGGACGCGCAGAAAACGCGCGCCCCTTTGCTTGGCGTTGAGACTGTAGAAAAAGTCAAATGTCCAGAAAGCCGTCAGTCAAACTGTCGGCTGTGTTAAATTTAAGGTCTTCTTACGGACGAAACCGTGTTGAAAATCATTAGAGAGGCGTATTTTGAGATCTAAATTTCAATCGGTTTTAAGGCTGTACCTTTTCCTACAGTCTCGTTAAGTGTATTGATGACCAATCAGAACAACATCAGAAGTTTTATCTTTAGCCGGTATGCTATTTTTATATATGGCTTTGCCGTTTTGACTTGGTGGTGGTTCTCATACCAAGCGACCTTAATCCATTTGAAGGGCTTTGGAATAGAATCTCCAAAGGATGAGAGCCAGCTATTCATCTCTTTAATTAGCGCAAATCTATTTGTTTGGAGTGCTTTAGTTCAAATCATCGCAGGGACTATTGTTTTCTATCTTTTAAAGGTAGTGCCACGAAATCAGTCAAAATTCTTGTCACACTTTCTTTGGTCCGTTTTTATCGTTGTACTGTTATATGCCAGTAAAATACTTTCAGAAAACACTTAACAAGAAAGGGTATTTAGCCCTACGGGCTGGACGCGCAATTCTTGCGCGCCCATACCTTTGGCGTTAGGTTTACGTCAGACACTATGCAAAAATTCGGACTACAACGAAATAGTACAAACCAGCATTCTGCAATAGAGCTAGAAATTGCTAGGGAAAAAGCCTCGGCTTTAGGTCGTGCTGGAAAGAAACTTCGTCTATCGTTAGAAAGTTATCAGGCTAGGTTAAACCTTGGTTTGAGTTCAGAGCAAAAAGAAAGTCACCTTAAAGAAATTTCAAATAATGTGTGGGAACTTTTCATACAAAGAGAGTTTATTGGTTTTGTTGAAGGAAATATGAAATGGGTCAGAAATCACTACGTTATCCCTGACGAGGCACTAACTATGTTGGGTAACCAAAGCTAATTTAAAAATGAAACCTAACGAATAAGGATAAGTCGTGCGCAGCCACGACTTTATCCTATTGTTGAACAAGCCCTGCATAGGGTCTCTATTAGGTAAATAAGTCAGCTACGGGTCCTTGTGGTGTTGCCGTTGCTGAGGATCAGCACGGTGAGTAGACGAGTGACTCCCTCACTCGTTGAGTGATATTTTTTTCTATGTCATAAAAATCAGTCCTCCAGATTAAGGTGGCTTAAGGGTTTTGTCGGCGCTGATGACTAGCCGCTATTAAAACGTCGTCGATAAGTACTGATGATGTGCATGTCCCCCCACAGTGTTTGCGAAAATCCTCATTGCTTGTTCCCATGAAGCTGAGCGTGGCAGTGTAGAATTCAGCCGACCTGTTCCATCCATTTGGTTTGTATTCAGGAAAGTCTTATATTTAGCTCTACTTTCTTGAACTTCTTGTCTTAGACTGTCTCGTATTTCTTGATCTTGGATTTGATCAATTTGATCTGCGCGTTCTTTTGCATTAGCGATTAATTCATTCTGATAATCATCGAGAAATTGACTTCTAATTTTCTCATATTTTGCTTTTTCCAATACTAACTTATGCTCATGCTCAGCAGTATGAATATCCCTCTTATGGGCCGGCAAGCCGTTTACTACTTTTAATACGTAGCCCAACCAAGGGGAGACCACTGCATAAATGATAGATAAAGCTAAAGGTAAAACAAGCAGGGTATAAACATTCGTATGTGAATCGAAATACTCTATACGTAAATCAGCAGATGAGTCAGACACAAGCAAATAGAAAATGACCTTTCAATTAATAGAAAAAAAACAGAATTCCGAAGTATCCAAAAAACGGGTTTTTAATCCTTTTTACTACTGCCTCCAATTCATCTTTCACGTCTCATCACTCCTTCGGTGTGTTTAGGGCAAAGCCTATCGCTAAAGCATATCATAAATGTATGTCTACATTAAGCCATGGTTACAACAGTGAAACTAAGGTCGCAATAGTCAAAATGGGGCCTTACCCCCCCTCAAAAAAACACATCGTTTACGCTACGATCCCAATCATGTGCGGAGCCTACCATACACATTTATCAGCCATGCACGGCTGGAGCGAATCTCTCAAACAGTGGCCAGAGCAGCAATACGGCGCTGATGCATTCCCTCGATCACAAGTAGCCGCTTTTCGCAGCAAGACCGGCGAGGCTATGCGCTGGCAGATGATACCGCCCTGGGCTAAGGAGTTTGATTCAAAGCACCCTACTCACAATGCGCGCATTGAAACTGTAGAAGAAAAACCAACCTACCGAAATGCCTGGCGGCGTAAACAACACTGCCTTATCCCCATGGCTGGCTACTATGAATGGACCGGTGAAAAAGGCTCGAAAACGAAGTGGTATATAACCGATAAAGACACTGACGGCCTAGTTGTTGCTGAGCTCTGGGATGAGTGGGGAAAGGATAAGCAGCTATCTTGTACAATGATTACCCGTGATGCTGACGACTATATGTCTCGAGTCCATCACCGTATGCTGCACTTCTTAACACCTGAAACGGCACCGGCATGGATGGCCGGAGAAATGACAATAAACCAACTCCATGACTTAGAACTACCGAACGTTATTTACTACCCTTTCGAAGCTTAAGCGAGATTATTTTGAATAATGTACAATATTCAAATGCCACGAGATACAATCAACGAAAGAATAGTAAGAGCTGGTTGCGCCGGGTGCAATAACTTCAAACTAATTGTGGATGTACCCAAAGTGATTTCCCTCGAGTATTTTAAATATGGTCTTACATTGTTCGCGCTGCGGTCAAAGAAAGCCGATAATCGAAGAGTTTAGCGGATACGGTATTTCTAGAGTGGGAACGATTAGATATACGGACCTTATTGCGTAACTCTTAAAGTTGAGGGGATAAAAATGGATTTATTGACATTTGTAAATGTCTCGACAATACTCGTTTGAGCCAATAGGCTGCTCCTAAATACGAAGTTAAATGAATTCCTAAGAACTGAGTCCGAAAATAAATCAGACTCAGTTTTTACGGTCATTAATTAATCAGCACTTATCTGTGCAATAAATTTTACCATTCGAGCGTATTGTTGCGTCGATATGGCTAGTGCTCTTATAGTAACAACCGTGAGCAACATCACTGCCATTAATAAAATTGGTGCTTGAATAAACCCAGCAAGCGTCAACGTCTCCGCAATATAAGCCATTTTCCTCACCTACTGGTACGTTAGTTTTTGCCCCTCCTTTACAACCTATTATTTTATCCTCACTAAAGTTATTTTTAACGTAGTAGGTTTGGCTAGACCCAAGCATATCCACGATTTGCATCGTCTCACCATTACTCTGAATTACCAGCTCTTTTAACCCTACACCGTTAACTGATGCGTTCACATGAAAAAGGTCTCCTTTGTGTTCAACACTAGAGATTGCTACCTCAATACTGTTTGCTGCTCCATCATTAATAAGCGCCTTCGATGCACTTTTGAGGCCTCCAGCCTTTTTCTCTAATTTGGATGCTGCTTTGCCTGATACAAGAACTGAGAGTTCAGTCGCATTAGCATCTAAGATGCTTTGTGCAAACTTTTGTATAAACCGCTGTAACTCAGGATGTTTTTTAGAATCCTGAGCAAAAGCACCGCCTGAGAAAATTAACATGCTGACTAGAAAAGTAAGCTTGACAAGTACGTGTTTCATAAAATACCTTTGTTTTAATTGCTCTAAATTGAATTAATTTATTACCTACCTGTGATAGGTGGAAGAATTATCCCAGTTCGCCAACGTGTTTCCCATTACACAGTATTACGCATTGATCCGTGAAAATTTGAACGCATCATGGATGATTGACGTTCGCGAAGACAGGTGTCATGTCTTGAATTTTGAATGACCGCTCACAGCAACTTTCTGCCACTTAAAATGGCATCAGAAACTTGTAGATCCCATGCTCGATAAGCCAAGCACGCGTCTTACCGAGATGAATTCCATACTTGTATTTAGTCAATATCTTCTTATCGGACCAGCTCATGGCCCACTGCTGTGGCTTAGTCAGTGTTAGGCCGTAATCATCGGCCAACTGCCTCACTACTGCATTGCGCTTCGGGACGCTGGTTAAACATAGAGGCGACCAGTTCCATATTGTCTTTGCTCCCCGGCTTCGATTACTACTAGCGCCGGACATATATGGATACCTCTCTAATAGCAAGCCGAGTGAAGCCTAAGTCAGCGCTAACGCGCTGACTTAAATTAATATTATTAGCAAACTACGGAGCCGCCTTTATCAAAGATGATTGGGTTGCACT
>JBKEFT010000074.1:0-5607 GCA_046709645.1 Arenicella sp. | reverse complement strand
TTTGTTGCTCTATTAATTCGCACCACTCGGCCTGTGTTCTTCGTGTCATTGGATTGCCCTCTGGAAAAAGGGTGACAATAGCGGCGAGCGTACACCTCGGGAAGGGTGTCGTTTACTATTCGCTTACGTTTTTCCGATACATTATTCATACTCCGTTTTCCTGCAGCTCCCAAAACTCCCAATTAACAAAAATTCGCAATATGTCTGTATTAAGACATGGGCTAATCCCTGCTCTTGGTTTCAATTAGATAGATTCACTTTTTTCACGACAACTGTTTTTTTGAGCTACGGTGGTGTTTCATTTACCAAGCACCTTTTAGTTCAGGGTGTTCATTAACTCAACAGCAGTGGACAAGTATATGAATTATCACAGTAATCTAGGACTAAGTAACAATTCAGTAATTAAGGGACTGGGGACTAAAATTTTAGGTAGCGGAACTTATTTACCAAAACACATTGTCACATCAGAAGATATTTTCAATTCGTTTAGTTCTGAGTCTAAGTATGGAATTCCATCAGATTGGATGATCGAGAAAATGGGAATCATTGAACGCCGAACATCAAATAAGCTGGACACCCATAACTGTGTTGTATATAAATCAGAGTGTTAGCGTATCATTTGGGATGGGTGTCCCGGTAAGACTCATTCTAGTCTTTTTTATGCCTTTAATTTCTCAATTGCTCTGTTTCTTCCATTAACTAAAGCAGCAAGGCCTGGCGCGCAAAGTGGTTTTTGGTAATCAGAAATAAGCCCAAAATAGGCTTCATCATCGTCAAGACTATACTGTTCAAGAGATTTTTTCTCTGTCTCCCAATTTAGCACTATGTTTCGTGAATATACATCATCGCTCAAAATTAGTAGAAAGGTAACTTCTGGCCGCAATCGAAAGACATCAAGTACCAGCCCGGTAACCTCCAAAGTAGCTTCACCATTTTCAAGCTGCTTTCTCATTCTTTTTAGGTACTTATTTTTAGTAATGTGGTTGAACATTACGTCTGCTGTTTCTGCAGACTCTAACTCTGTAAGACCTAGGAGTTCCTCACCATACTCACGAAGAACACTAGTTTCCAAATCTAGCTCTCTTTCCTGCTCTTGCAATTGAGAGCTAATAGGCTGGAACATAAATGACGGAAGTACATGTCTATCAGATGCACCTGAACCTTTTTCTTGAGAGTTGATTTTTATGGGGTATTTGTATGTTCCATCGGAACTTTTCATTACGGTTAAAACTGAGCAGCCTATAGAGGCGTGGTAATGGGAAAATGACTTATATTCTACTATTTTCTTTAACGAAGCTAACCATCTCAAAACATTTCGATTGTTTCTATAGGCAAAAAATGAACCCTTCTTCCCCTTAATTGGGAAATAACGGATCAAATCAAAATAATTCTTATCGCAGGTAGATATTGTTGAATAATAATCACTAATACCGACATTTACTTCTCCAGAGCTACGAATGCTTTGTATTGTGAAAGTTGAATCATTATCTATTTTTTTACCTAAATCATCAGTTAGCCAATTAATTAATTTAGTATTATGCGTTGGTTCGTGAACTTCTGTAGCCAAAAACTTAGAAATTAAAAGTTCTTTGCCATCACTTAAGCTGATATAGGGAGCAATTACTATTTTATCTGGAGTTTTAACTCGGGCTAGCTTTTTTGACACGCTAGGTAGCTTAGAGGGAAGAACTTGACCCAGCACATAAGGTGATATTTCAGAGTGAAAGATTCGTGTGCGCTTATCGAATGCCTTTTTTGCACGGGTTTTTCGTTCAACGCTGTATACAGCTGAAATGATGTTCGCGACCAATGACGCCGTAATACTGGAAATAAAGCTAAACATTAAGTTTTCCGTTCAATAGTGTATGGGGCATAACGCCTTTAGTAGGCGCAATTTTGTTGTTGCTGTTCTTCAAGCGACGACATAATTGTCGCTCTGACTAAACTTGTTATGCGGTGCGTGTTTCAACCGAATTAGTTTTTTTCCACGTAATTGCAAAATAGATTATGAGTATAGCCGTACTTATTTCTACAACGCTGAAAAATACATAATGCAGGGTTCCACCCATGTATAACGTATAACTTTGAATTGAACCGGATATGACCGCAGCAGTAATATTTAAGCATTTATTGAGCTTAAACACCAAGAATCTTGAAAGGACTATCATTATCATGGGGATTTGCATGATAAACGCGAATGATAGAAGGAATTCTTCTGTTAGTTTCATTCCTCCCATCTGACCAGATAGGAAAGCCTGCAGTGACTCTGCGTGATGAAGTGAAAAAATGTCACAATAAATATAGTTTACAGTAAGAAATATCCATAACACTGATAGAAGTTGCTTCCTATCTCCGTCCCATTCAAACATTTTTGTTCTTCTCCTTATTTAAGTACGACTCAGCTTTGAGTGCCGCATAACGCTCACATTTGCGGCTGGTTTGGAGCGCAGCGGAAAACCAGTCCGACAACATGTGTTTGTTATACCTTCATTTTATCATTCATATCTGAAATACACTTTTCACTTTTTTCGATTGTTTGTACCGCTTTTTTTAAAGTGTCGTCGTCACTAGAGTTTGACTCTTGTCTTGTAAAAGCATTTGACCCGGAAATATTCCAATGCTCAAAGGCTTCTTTTACCTCAGTCCAATCTGCAGCTGCTCCATAAGATTGTAGATAGAATTTACCGAAGTTAATTGCATGTCGCCTATCGGCATTCTTAAGTGATTCGTGCATGTAGGAGCTGCTAAACAAATAGGCATATTTTGCAATAGCGGCAAGCAGGCCGACAGTGACCAAGCCTTTAAAGAGCGTAAATATTAAAAATTGCCAAGTAACGTGATCTGCGTCTTGTGCTCCATACTTGAAAGTAACTATCACAAAAAATATGACACCTACCACTAAACATGAAGCTCCAATACCGCTCCAAATTTTGGAAATCGTGTGAAACTGAGACTCCTTCGTACTCAGTAATTCAAGAGCATCTTCTACATAATTTTGCGAGGTTTGCTCAATTTTTTCCCGGCTTTCCTTTGTTAGACGTTCTTTTTCCAAGGCCAAGTCGTCAAATGCCTTTTTTAGTTCATGTTCGCGGTTTGATATTTCCTTCTGCAGGTGATGCCTTAAGGATTCAGCTTCTTGCTCTCTTCGGTGAAAATGTTCCTCGAACTCCTTTTGTCTTTCGACAAGCTTTTTCTCTCGCTCCATGAAATAGAGTTCTCTTTCCTCAAGCTCCTCTCTCAGCTCTTTTTCTCGAAGATACTGCTCTTCCTTTAGGCGAACTCTATAGGCGTTTAACTCACTTTCCTGCTTCTCAATAATTTCCCTATAGTGAGATAACTCCTTTTCTCGTTCATTAAGGTATCTATTTTTATCGTCAGCGATTTCACGCTTACGCGAATCATCCATTTTTTCTTGCATAAGAAGATCTCTCGCTTAATTTAGGTATAACAGCTTGTTATCCGACTTGATGTCGGGCAATCGCTTGTCGGTATATTAGGTTTTTCCCGACAAAACCGACTTCTACTATTTCCTTTCAAATTCATATAGATACTCAATTATTGATTGATATATAGGCGAAATACTCCGACATAAAGTCGGTATATTTTTTCAATAATCGGGGTCAGAGTAACATTGTTAGGCTCAGGATGAACTGCAATAATCGTGGAGCTTACCCATAATACTTTCGATTTTTTTATTAGGGTAGTTTACATCACTATGAACAAAGTAAACTACCTCAGCAATATTGAAGGCTTTACGCATATTACAAAGCTTTGAGTGCTTAGACGTTCGCCTTAATGGTTGTAAAATTTCTTTAACCATTGACTCTGCATCCGCTACCGAGTGATACACTTCCCTCCCAAGCGTGAACCGATACCGTGGATTATTTGACGCGTCTTTTTTGGCTCGGATACTTTGATAAGCCCCAGACTTAGAAGCAATGCTTCCGGTACAAAAGCTTTCCATATATGGCTCATGAGGATTCATCTCATAACCCCAAGTTGAAATGGTATCTAGATCTGCTACCTGTCCAAATGACTTAATAGAAGCCAGCAACAACATTACACATATAATACTCTTCATGATCGATCTCCCTTATTAATATTGAAACATCTAACAATATGCAATAATCGGGGTCAGAGTAACATTGTTAGGCTCAGGATGAACAATATTGAGGGAAATGCTACTCTGACCCCGATTATTTCAGGATGAACAATATTGAGGGAAATGCTACTCTGACCCCGATTATTTAGCTATGGCGACTTTTGTGCGTTTTTTTGCACAAAAGGTGACAGCGGAACTTTGTCCGTTGCTGGCGCTGGTTAAGTGCTTAGTTTGCATAACTGTATCATTTTATTAAAAATGTCGATTTCTGTTTGTTTAGAAACATGTGGTAGTTCGGGCCTTTGGTGAAAATATGGTTCTAGTGTTTTAAGCCACTGGTTTGCACCCTCTAAGCTTAAGTCTACCTCTATACCTGTAGTTCTATTGATTAAAACAGGATCACCAAATTCTGGATTTTCTATGTCTTTTACAAAAGGAAACATGACCCAATACTCACATGAATCATTTGATTGAAAAGATACAATTAGAGAGCCACCATCTCTTAACTTTTCAAATCTGAAAACATAATTTATTTGCATATTATTATTGCCACTTAACGCCAAAATAAGTGGCGGCTAAAAGGGACGTGGCTTTTGCGTCTTTCTGCAAAAGCCATGACGATTTCAGCCGTCCGTTTGATTTTTTTTGTTATATGCAAATTAGTTACTTAAGACTTGATATATATTTAGATAATGCTTCTATATCTTCCGGTTCAAGCTTGCTAGCAACATCTTGCATCATTCCATTTAAATCATTATTACGAGTTGTATCATGAAATTTGTTTAACTGAATTTTGATATAGTTAACATGTTGACCTCCAATAGCTGGAAAACCTGCTAATTCAGAGCCAACACCTGAAGATCCATGACAAGCAATACAGGCGGTAATGCCGCGAGCGACATCACCGCTGTTGTATAGTCGTTCACCTAGTGCTGGAATATCAGTTACTTCAATTTGAGTTTTCACCTGTGAGGCATAAAATGCCGAGACATCTTTAATATCTTGCTCATTAAGCATCATAGCCATTCCGCCCATAATTGGATCGTGACGACCTTCTTTGCCACCTGTTTGAGCCGCACTACGGAAATCATACATTTGCTTTTCAAGGTAAGTCGCTTGCTGCCCTGCAAGTTTAGGGTACATGTCTATCATGCTGTTACCGTCAGTACCGTGACAGGCTGAACAAACTACAGCTTTAGTTTTTCCCGCTTCAGCATCACCTTCTGCCATTACAGAAGAAGATATGGAGGCTAAAACAGATAGTGTAAGAGCTAACTTTTTCATAGTATTCCAATTTATGGTTAAATTTTTTCTGCGCATGCCAGCGCAGATCACAGCGTGATTAAATGTACTTCCGGTCTGTTTTTAATAAATTTAGGGTACATGCCCTTTATTTCCTTAGCCTTCTAACGAGACTGTAGAAAAAGCCGCGTATTAAATCCCTTCTTCCCTGTCCCTGTGATTTTTTTCATACGACTAATTTGCCACAGTTTTGGTATCCAAGG
>JBKEFT010000073.1:0-6268 GCA_046709645.1 Arenicella sp. | reverse complement strand
CGAACGGCTTGGAGCCGTATGCCTATCTGAAGAAGGTCTTTGCAGAACTGCCAAATGCAGAGGGCTTTGACGATGTTGACCGGTTATTACCGAGCAACGTCAAGGGTGTCGATGATTAGGCGCTTACTATTTAAGAACATTTCGGATTAAAAGATTGAAAAGCGGTAGGATACTCCAATTGGACATTTCAAGACCTTTGTCCAATTGAATAATCGCTTTGGCTGTTACATACTCGAAACGGTCATTTAGCATCAAAAAGTCGATCGAGATATGCATATAAAATTCCAATACGTTGGCGGGCTGCTTGAGGAAGCGGAACTGATCGATGTCCGTGCCATAGCGGAAGAACACGGCTATGAACTAAAAGAATACGATATCAGCGGTAAGCCAATGGCGCATGGTGGCGAGCTTGAGGGATTTCTCTTGTTTCTTACACCAGCTTTGCTGGAAGCAATTTCTACAGGAGTAGTTTCAAGCGCAACGTATGATGCCCTGAAAACCATCGTCGCCAAAATTGCGAAGGCTGTATCAGGCAAAACCTACTCGGTCGTCAGGCCCGGGAATAACTTAACTGAAACAAAGGCGAAGTTCTACCTAACAGGAACGAAGGCCAATTTGAAGATCGAACTACCGTCTGAAAATACCGATGCGATCGATTCAGCGATTCATCAAGTCGTAGAGGCGTACAAAGATGCTAACAAGTAGTTAACGAAATAAAAAATAAGCTGGACACCCATAACTGTGTTGTATATAAATCAGAGTGTTAGCGTATTATTTGGGATGGGTGTCCCGGTAAGACTCTGCAGTTGTATAATCGCTTTGGCTGTTACATACTTAATTCGGACGTTGATGGATTAGCAGGAATGATAATAAAACAAAGACCAGACCCTAGACCCTCTAATCAAATCAGCCTCGCTGCGTTCAACAATCAAATTGCGTTTGAGTTTGTCGATTGGGTTGAAACCGATGATTTAATGAATGACCTTCGCCCCAAAAGCCAATAACAAGAATCAAAAGAATGCCTTACAGCCATGACTAACGACCAAAAGTTTTATCGACATCAGAAACAGTGGTTTTCAGCCATTGACCACAGTATTAGGAACAATTTAGTAATGCCTACCCTTGCGTTGATTTACAGTGGCATCGACGCGGTTGCTTGGATTGCCTATGGCGATATTCCACCTAAGAAGCGGTTCATTCAATTCGTGGAGGAACATATGTACGAAAAGAAGAAGCTTCTGCCGCGACCCATCGATCTCTATGCCGCAAGATGCGGGGTTCTTCACACGCTGACACCAGATTCAAACCTTTCAAAGAAGGGAGATGCAACTATTGTTAGTTATGCTTGGGGCAATGCAGACTTAGAATCACTGCGCAGCGCAGGCGAAAATCTAGCACCAGGGCAGTATACTTACCTACACCTTTCAGACCTCTTCGAATCATATAAGTTAGGCTTCGTACATTGCATGGATTCAATCGAGTCAAATGAGGCCTGCCAGTCTCGGATGAAAAAACATTTCTCCTTCACTAGTAAAGAGGCATTAGACAGTGTTAATCAAAACGGCAAATAACCAGTTGGGACAGACTGCTCACTCCGTCCGCTGGCCGTGGCTTTCGCCACGGCCCTGCCCAAGGCGTTACCCAATGGCCGAAAAGGGCAACTTTGATCCATTTGAATTGACATAAGTAAATGAGTCTTCAATACTCAAAACTGATGTTTGGTAAATTGTAGCTTGTCTCTATTCATTCTAGTGAGACTTCCATTCGAAAAATAGATTCATGCCTGATTATAAAAACCAACATCTTGTGCCGGCCTGCTACTTACAGAATTTTTTAGCTGATGAGACTGAGGAGCAAAAAAGCAATCCTCATTTTGAACAAGGTGTCTTTGTAAAAAATTATTCTGTACAACGCGATTGGAAGTTACGAGGTCTCAGCCACAATGTCTTTACCAAATCATATTATTACAATCTAGAAGGAGATAACGAAAACCCAATTATTGAGAAATATTTGGGATCTGTAGAGGCGGAACTTGCAAAGTATTTAAGAGAAATACAGGCTGGTAAGCTATCTAATGAGGCTGTGTCGTTTTTCTCGTTTTATACAATGCTGCAATTTATGCGAGTCGAGAAGAACTTAAATAATATGCAGACCACTTGGAATCAGGTTGCAACCACACTTGATGATTTTTCTAGGAATCAAAAAAAGCACGGCGCTATTTTTGAAGACCTAGCAAAGAAACAATTATTAGATTCTGACTTTGGTGATATTGTTTATGAAGATGCCCATCTAATTTATAACAATACGAATATCTCGTTTATGACTTCAGATAGTCCTGTTGTAAGAAGGCAGGTTAATATTTCAGATATCACTGATTTATTGCCTTCTAAATATCTTATTAACTCTAAGGATGAAAGTGTTGAGGAAAGGCTGTTCTTTTTTCCTTTGACCCCTGAAATTGCTTACATCTCATCACCATTAATAAGAACTTGTGAAAACCGGCGGATACTTGTCGATGATATTTGTTATGTGCTTTTTCTCAACACAGCCACGATACTGAATGCTTCGATAAATGTTTATTCATCTTTCAAACCTCCAAAACAAGTTGATCAAGAAACCTCGAAATATATTCAATCTGATCAGGGCAGAGGCTTCTACGCGAAGATATATGGTAATGGAAGCAGAGTTATCGCAACTTTGGTGAACTCAGAGAGCGGACGCAATGATATAAAATTATTATTGGAACACGGTAGTGATCTAAAACCCTTCTCTGAGGGTGATGATATTTCACTTTGTGAAGTTGTTAAAAATGGATGCCCAATAAGAGGAATGAGAGAGTGCAATGTTAGTGCTATTGACCACGAAATCGGCAGTATAACAATTGAATCAAGATTCAAAATATAGCTTGTTGAGCAAGGAAGAACGTCGGTAACTCAATATCAGTATTAGACTTTAATTTGCTTGCAGTACTGTGTCGGATATTACACTTGTGAATGACCGCTTTGGGCAACTTTCTGCCTTTTCGCTTACATTTGTTTGATTAAGTGAAAAGGCTGTAGAATAGTCGAAGCAGACACTGGGTCGTTATTTAGAGTGTCCGAATATTTGTAATATCCCGAAATTTTTTCGGATAATAAAACTGTTAAGTGTTTATCGCACACGGAGTTCTAATGAGTAAGTATTATCCACCTGTATTCCAAGAAAAACAGTTTCACTGTATACATTGTGGTGTATACGCTAAACAGTATTGGAATACGTTATATAGGCAAACAAATCAATACGCACAAGATACAAACTTCACGTACAGTGAATGCCAGCATTGCAATGACATTTGTTACTGGTATGAAGAACGAATGATCGTTCCCTCTGAAGCCCCCGTTCCGCCTCCACATACTGATTTACCTGAATTATGTTTTGATGACTACAACGAGGCAAGAGATATTGTGGCTCGCTCCCCGCGCGCTGCAGCAGCTTTACTTAGATTAACAATTCAAAAATTATTATGTAAGTTAGGTGAAAAGGGAAAGAATATTAACGAAGATATTGGTTCACTGGTTGCAAAAGGACTACCTGTTGAAGTACAGCAAGCCTTAGACTACTGCCGTGTTATTGGTAACAATGCCGTTCATCCTGGAGAAATTAATCTAAACGATGATCCGAATATAGCTAACAGCCTGTTTGAAATGACTAATTTTATTGTAGAAGTTCGTATATCTCAGCCTAAGAAAATTGCTGCTTTATATAATATATTGCCAGAAGGGGCACTAAAGGCTGTGGAAAAACGAGATGCTGCCAAAGAAAACACTTAACAAGAGACTATGGTTCCAAATTGTCGATTAGCCAATGGCCGTTAAGGGCTTTCGGACATTTACTATCGACAAATATCTCTAACTACGATGGATAGATACTTAACATCAAAACAAAGGTGTCACCGATAATTTTATGACCGTTGGCTTAGCTCGTTACTGCCGTAAATAAACCATCGTTATTACGCAGAGTGGGTCCCAATTTCGGAATCAACTTTAAGAACATCTTATGAATTATTCTAAAAGACGCAATAAACAGCAAACCTTAAAAATTAAATGACGATTAATTAACGACTAACCAAGGCAAGACATTGAATATAAAGGGTTATAGTTTCCGACTCTCGGTACCACTGAGCAATAAGAGAGCCCCTTAATTGGGGCTTTTTTGTGTCTGGGAGGTACGCGCAAGCGGCTTAAGGAGTTACGAAATAGAGCAATACGAGAAAAATTAGCTATAGCCACTGATCGGCATCTTGCTGACCGATAATAGCCATGATTTCCACATCATCATCCGCAATTCGATAATAAATGCTATCTGCGCCGCAGACCCTACGTCTGTAGCCTTCGCGAACATGATTTACTGCGGAATAGAGATAAGGTTGATCTGCGATTTTCTCGAAACGCACAAAAAATGCACGAAAATAGTGTTCGGCCTTTTTTCACCATAGCGCCTTACTCCATACTGGTGAATGCGTATCAGATCAGCCTCAGCATCATTGCTGAGCTTATAAGTCCCCATCACGCAGTATTTCTTGCTTAGATTTTGCGAGAATTTCATTGGCAGTGCGTTTGGTAAAGCCGCCTTGCTCAGCCTTAATAAGCTTGGCTCGAATATAATCAACTTCATCCATACGCAGTTGTTTTTCACGTAAAGCTTCACGGATAAGCTCACTATCTGTAGCGTAATTTCCCGAAGCCATTTGCGACTGGATCCATTCTTCTTGTTGGTCAGTCACAGTGATACTTTTTTTAATCATTGGCATTTCGCCTACTCCATAAAATAGAAAACATACTACTTTATACTACCCTTTTTCAATTTTATAAAGCACAAGCTTATAGCCTCAAGGGTCTTTTGACTTCTCGATAATTTGAATTGATAGGCTAACTCTTTGTTAGCCGGTGTATGAAAGCGGTGTCAGGCTTTATTGCTCTTCAACCTAAACTAACACTTATAGTTAGCGCACCGTTTTTAATTTTTGATCTCGAATTCCACTTATCATAAATCGAAGACCTGAAGTTCCGAATATTTAGTTTTTTAGTAACCTTTTACGATTATGTTTTCAAGTGTTTCCATGACTGTAGTGATAGGTTTACATTACCTAAGAGGAATTACTTCAGATACTCGTTGCAAACCTGTTGATATATCTGTTCCTAAAGCCTGCACGCCAACTTTCAGAAGCTCATTATGAAAAGATACTGAAAGTTTTCCGCCAAGGAAAACAGGCACGTCAACCTGAGATGTCAGATCGGCTAAAGCTTGTTTCAATGTGCTAGACGGCTGGCCTAGCATGGCAGAAAGAACGATTGCGTCACAGTCAGTTTTGCTGGCGACTGCAGGCAGTTCTTCCAAAGGCATGTCAGAGCCCAACAGTATTGTGTGGTAGCCCATTTCGCGAGCAGCAAGAGCTGTTAACAGTAAGCCTGTTTCATGCAGTTCGCCAGGCAGGCAGGCCATAAGAAGCTTAGGGCCATTGCTAATTTTGAAGCAATGATGAAATTGCGCACCAAGCTTGTTTCTTATAAAGAATGCGAAGAAATGCTCTTCGGCGATAGAGCCTTCGCCTTCTGCCCAACGTCGGCCTAATTCTGTTAGCACGGGCATCACCAATCTCTCAGTAACAACGTATGCCGGATGTAACGATAGCGCTGAGCTATATGCTTCATCCAGAGATGCTTCGTCAAACCTGATGGCCGCAGCAATCATGTTGTCTAGATAATCTTTCCAGCTATCGTGAATGTCTCTTGCGCCTGTGGCAGCTTCATCTTTTTGAAGTTTCGCCTTCACTTGCCCTATACGCATTCCACGATCGAGTAAACCGACCACTCGGATGATGCAGTCTATATTTTGTTGTGTATATACACGGTGTCCGCTGGATTTGCGCATCGGCTCAAATAGCTGGTAGCGACGTTCCCATGCTCGCAATGTAATAGCGTTCACTCCAGTCAGTTTAGCAACGGTACTAATCGGGTAAAGGTCTTTGTCGCTTTCTACTGTATCAACAGCTTCTTTATTCATGGTTTAATTAGTCAATTATCAAGCAGATAGGAACAGTAATACAAATACTATACCACTGCTGTCCCGTTAACTTAAAATAAAGGTCTGATTTCCCATGGCATTTGATAAAATAGCTTTACCACAAGTCACTGAATAAAATAGAGAAACCAGACCATGGCACAGTGTAATACAGTATTGAATCAAATTCTAAAAATTGTTCCAGGACATGAATTTGAAACTCTTGCAA
>JBKEFT010000072.1:0-6814 GCA_046709645.1 Arenicella sp. | reverse complement strand
TAATAGTTCAAACTCTGCTGTAGTTACATGCTAGCTATCACCCACCTAAGTAAAGAGCTTATAACTACCGCTATCAACATACTATTTATAGAGATTTAACCCAAATTTTTGTGCTACATTTTCAGCTGTAATAATAGTGTCTAGTTTTATTCGCCGGAGAACCTAACGGAATATAGCTAGTATTTCCCATCGGCTAAAAGCTTTGATGATATAATCATCTGCACTAATTTACAGCCCGACTATAACGGCTATTTCAGTATATTTACCGGTGCTTATCATAATACCAAAATTATATTTTTCTCTGAGTTGTTTGGTAATGGTTAAACCACTTTCATTCGGCAAGATTAAATCTATAAGACAGAATTCGACCTGTTCTTTACTGAGATAATCCCAGCGTTCTGCAGCATTGTTAGCAGCAAGAGTATTAACCCCTTCATCTTCAAACGTTTCTGAAATTTCTTCCATAATGATCTCGTCATCAGCCAGTAGCAAGATGATATCTTGCATGATTTTAAGCTCTTATATAGATAAATCATGCCTTTAAAAAAGCTGATGGCTCTGTATCAAAAAGGCATTGTCGCATTGGTCTGGGTTTGACAATATCAAATGCTTATCTTAGGATTAATAGTATTCCAGAGAAATAAAAGTACCAATGCACAATGCATCATTGTGACTATCACACTGCCAATATAGTAGAGATTAAAATTCTGGTAGGGAGTGAATGTAATGATTAAACGATTAAATTTTTTATCACAAATAATGTCTTACAGAGCCAACCTAATATTCGCTATCATTATAATATTAGGTTTGCTCCTATCGTGCATCTCTTCCTATATGCTCTATAATAATGAGATTGAACGTAAGTTTTCTGAGCTCAGTCAAAGTGCTAAATTTGATAATATTATAATGAAGCACACTCTTGAGAATACTATTGAAGCTGTCCGTTCGATTACAAAGTTATATAGCGCATCGGATTATGTCAGTCGGATGGAATTCGACAGGTTTTCGAGTGTTGAGATTCTTTATCAGAAAAATATTCAGGCTGTGTCGTGGGTTCCTCGGGTTAATTTTTCTCAACGCAAGCTTTTTGAAGCGGCGGCCCGTAGCGATGGTTTGGTGAACTTCAGTATTACCGAAAAATCGAAAGTAGGTGTCATAGTGAACGCGGATCAGCGTGATGAATACTACCCTGTTTTTTATATTTATCCGTCCAAAGGTAATGAAGCTGCTATTGGATTTGATTTGGCCTCAAACCCATCCCGACTGGCCACCCTGAACAAGGCGAGAGATAGCGGCGAATTGCAGTTTACACCTAGGCTTACATTGATCCAAGAAGCAGGTAATTCCTACGGAATATTAGTGGTTCTCCCCATTTATAATAATATAAATATCCCAAAGAGTATTACGGATAGACAGGATGAAATTAAAGGTTTTGCCACGGGTGTCTTACGGATCTCCGACATCTTATTGAACCCATCCAAAGATGCGAATTCTAAATCATACGTATTTGATCTATCAGCGAATAAAGGCCAACAAGTTTTATTTCCTAAAGGATCAGATATCCAGGATTTGACCGATATAAAACTTGAAGCATGCATTAAAACACCTATTCAAATAGGCGGTAGAACTTGGATTTCCACACACTGTGACAAGCAATTTTTTAATCTCTTGAAGCGTCATCTTACTTCAGTAATAGTATTTTTGGCTCTCTCTATTATTACAGTCATTGTCGCGTTTTATCTACGTTATGCTATACAACAAGAAAATGAACGCAAAGAAGCCTCCGGCCAAATAATCCAAGCTTCAAAATTAGCAACACTGGGGGAAATGGCGACATCAGTCGCACATGAATTGAATCAACCCCTGAACGTCATTCGCATGGCTGCGGGAAATAGCCGGCGGATGATTTCTAAAGGCACAGCAACCTGCGAATACCTGAACGCCAAGCTGGAGCGCATTGAAGAGCAAACTGCACGAGCAGCTGTAATCATAGACCACATGCGTGTGTTCGGGCGCGAGGCTAAAGAAGAAGTAGAACCGATTGCTCCTCGAGTAGTGGTTACTAATGCGCTTGACCTGATGGCTGAGCAATTGCGCTTGGCTGGTATTGAGATTGTGACCGAATTTTCTAAAGACTGTCCCGCAATTTTAGGTCATAGCATCCAAATGGAGCAGGTCATTTTGAATTTACTTACCAATGCCCTAGATGCCATGGCTAAAAGCGCAGGCGACAAGAAAATTACATTGCGGGTATTTGCAGACGATAAAGGTGTCCACATTACCGCTGAGGATACTGGTGGCGGTATTCCAGAAGATGCACTGCCGCGTATCTTCGAGCCGTTCTTCACAACCAAAGAAATGGGTAAGGGTACGGGCTTAGGATTGTCGGTCAGTTATGGGATTATCAATGATATGAACGGCACCCTCGTTGCTGACAATATCGATGGTGGCGCCCGGTTCACCATCACTCTGCCGAGAGTAAGTTAGTAATGATTATGAGAAAGAGAAAGACTGTCTCAATCATGATATTTATTACTGATGACAGCTTCGACAGCGTTGACAATTTAAACGGTGGGTCAAAATGAACTACACGTTTAGATACACCGGGACAGGGATAATCTTCGGCTGGGCTTTTGTCTTTGCAGCGTGGGCTATTGATCTCTTCACTGCAGGTTTAATGCCGACACCTGCTAACATTATTCAGATACATATAAATAACCTGGTTATTTTTATTGTCGATATGGCTCCTATTGTGCTCGGCGTCAGCTTTTATTATTTCGGTAAGTTGTACCAGCGTCTCTACAACCAGTATTCAGAGGAGCAGAATAGTCGTGCCCGATTCACGGCATTGATGGATTCCGCCTTTGACGCGATTATCATTATTGATGACCATGGCCTGGTGACAGATTATAACGCGGCCGCTGAAGCGATCTTTGGCTATAAACACCAAGAGGCTGTTGGCAAAGATTTAGCGGCGCTGATCATACCGCATCGCTACCGCGAAGCGCATAACCAGGGTTTGAAGGTGTTTCTCGAAACAGGAAAGGGGCCGCTTATTGGCCAGCGCGTCGAAATAGAAGCACTCCATCACGATGGACATGAATTTGCCGCTGAGGTGGCTATCGAAAAATTTAATATCTTAACCAATGATTCTAGCGATTCTGCGTTCGTCGGATTTATCCGTGATATTACCAAACACAAAGACGCCGCTGCTAAACTTATCCAAGCATCGAAGCTATCAACACTAGGCGAAATGGCGACATCCGTCGCACATGAATTGAATCAACCCCTGAACGTCATTCGCATGGCTGCAGGGAATAGCCGGCGGAAGATTTCTAAAGGCACAGCAACCTACGAATACCTAAACGCCAAACTAGAACGCATTGAAGAGCAGACTGCACGAGCAGCTGCAATCATAGATCACATGCGTATGTTTGGGCGCGAGGCCAACGAAGAACTTGAACCGATTAATGCTCGAGCAGTGGTTACCAATGCGCTTGACCTGATGGGCGAGCAATTACGCTTAGCTGGTATTGAGATTGTGACCGAATTTTCTGAAGACTGCCTCTTAATTTTAGGTCACAGCATACAAATGGAACAGGTCATTTTGAATTTACTTACCAATGCCATAGATGCCATGGCTAAAAGCGCAGGCGACAAGAAAGTTACATTGCGGGTATTTAAAGACGATAAAGGTGTCCATATTACCGCTGAGGATACAGGTAGTGGTATTCCAGAAGATCTACTGCCGCGTATCTTCGAGCCGTTCTACACAACCAAAGAAATGGGCAAGGGTACGGGCTTAGGATTGTCGGTCAGTTATGGGATTATCAATGATATGAACGGCACAATCGTTGCTGATAATATCGATGGTGGCGCCCGATTCACCATCACTCTGCCGAGTGTGAGTTAATAATGATTATTATGGAGAAAGCGTCAGAAACCTTAACTGATGAAAGTTACGAATGTTTTGTTACCAGCGGCGTTAAAGCGGTAATTGAAGAAAAGTTTGGGCAAAACATAACGTTTATCGTAATGTCAGGGCATGCCCGTCCCATTATTGAAATAGGCGACATAGACCTTGAGTTGTATGCCTTTTTAAGAAAGTCGCTAGCTATTAATAACCTAATAGACATGGTCGATTCAGTGTTAGATATTAGCAATAATAATTTTGATTACAAAGATACGCATTGCTAAATGATATAATAAAAGTGTTTGTTGCTCTTGTTATTTGAATTCAGGTGATCATTTACTAAAAACATCAACATGATAAAGGCTATTTATGACGAAGCATACTGCTGAACAAGGCAATCAAAAAGAAGAGAAAGATAAGCGGGCAGATGAATTAGCCCTTGCCAATAAAGAACTTGCCTTCCAAAACGAAGAGAAAGGTAAACGAGCGGATGAATTAGCCCTTGCCAATAAAGAACTTGCCTTCCAAAACGAAGAGAAAGGTAAACGAGCGGATGAATTAATTCTTGCCAATAAAGAACTTGCCTTCCAAAACGAAGAGAAAGGAAAACGAGCGGATGAATTAGCCCTTGCCAATAAAGAACTTGCCTTTCAAAACGAAGAGAAAGATAAACGGGCAAATGAATTAGTCCTTGCCAATAAAGAACTTGCCTTTCAAAACGAAGAGAAAGATAAACGGGCAAATGAATTAGTCCTTGCTAACGAAGAAAAAGAAAAACAAGCGAATGAATTATTTCTTGCCAACAAAGAGCTCGCCTTTCAAAACGAAGAAAAGGATAAACGGGCAGAGGAACTAATTCTTGCTAAAAAAGACAAGGAAAAGCGCGGAGATGAATTAATTCTTGCCAATAAAGAACTTGTCAGCCAAAAAGAACTGATGCAGTTCATTGATACCGCCAACGCGCCAATTTTTGGTATCGATGCGCATGGAAGTATCAATGAGTGGAATAAGCAGTCAGAAAAAATCACCGGCTATACTAAGGCAGAGGTTCTAGGTCAGAACCTTGTGGCTAATTTCATTACCGATGAGTATAAGGTTGCGGTAGGCGAGGTTCTGAACAAAGCACTCGAGGGCGAAGAAACAGCGAACTATGAATTTCTGTTGTACACCAAATCGGGAGAGCGCGTTGATGTGCTGCTTAATTCGACAACACGGCGTGATGCCACCGGTAAAATAGTTGGCGTGGTTGGCGTTGGTCAAGATATTACAGAGCTCAATAAAGTTCGGCTCGAACAGGCAAGCATTGCGCTCGATCTGACGCTGTTGGTTGATACCGCGAACGCGCCAATTTTTGGTATCGATGCGCATGGAAGTATCAATGAGTGGAATAAGCAGTCAGAAAAAATCACCGGCTATACTAAGGCAGAGGTTCTAGGTCAGAACCTTGTAGCTAATTTCATTACCGATGAGTATAAGGTTGCGGTAGGCGAGGTTCTGAACAAAGCACTTGAGGGCGAAGAAACAGCGAACTATGAATTTCCGTTGTACACCAAATCGGGAGAGCGCGTTGATGTGCTGCTTAATTCGACAACACGGCGTGATGCCACCGGTAAAATCGTTGGCGTGGTTGGCGTTGGTCAAGATATTACAGAGCTCAATAAAGTTCGGCTCGAACAAGAAAATGAACGTAAAAAAGCCTCCGCCCAAATCATCCAAGCTTCAAAATTAGCAATACTGGGGGAAATGTCGACCTCAGTTGCACATGAATTGAATCAACCCCTGAACGTCATTCGTATGGCTGCTGGGAATAGCCGGCGGAGGATTTCTAAAGGCACGGCTGACTTAGAATATCTGAACGCAAAACTGGAACGCATTGAAGAGCAGACTGTACGAGCAGCAGCAATCATTGATCACATGCGTATGTTCGGGCGCGAGGCTAATGAAGAACTCGAACCGATTAATCCTCGAGCAGTGGTTACCAATGCGCTTGGCCTGATGGGCGAGCAATTGCGCTTGGCTGGTATTGAGATTGTGACCGAATTTTCTGTAGACTGTCTCTTAATTTTAGGTCACAGCATCCAAATGGAACAGGTCATTTTGAATTTACTTACCAATGCCCGTGATGCCATGACTGGAAGAAAAGGCGAGAAGAAGATTACATTGCGGGTATTTGCAGACGATAAAAGTGTCCATATTACCGCTGATGATACTGGTGGCGGTATTCTAGAAAATGCCCTACCGCGTATCTTCGAGCCGTTCTATACAACCAAAGAAATGGGTAAGGGTACGGGCTTAGGGTTGTCTGTCAGTTATGGTATTATCAATGATATGAACGGCACCCTAGTCGCTGAAAATATAGATGCTGGCGCCCGGTTCACAATCACTCTGCCGAGAGTGAGTTAATAGTGATTATTGAAAGGAGAAATACTATTTTAATCAAAGTTCTTATCGTTGACGATGAAGAGATTATTCTTGAGGAAGCGTCAGAAACGTTAACTGAGGAAGGTTACGAATGTTTTGTTGCAAGCTCCGTTAAAGCTGCAGTTGAAGTCATTGAAACCACGCCTGGGATCAGTCTTATTCTTACAGATTTGAGAATGCCGCAGAGATCGGGTGCTGACTTGATCAAGATAGTTGAAGAAAAGTTTGGCCAAGACATAAAGTTTATCATAATGTCAGGGCATGCCAGTCCTAGTATTGAAACAGACAACATAGACCTTGCGTTATATGCCTTTTTAAGGAAACCACTAGATATTGATAAGCTGATAGCAATGGTCGATTCAGTGTTAGAAACTAAGTAGTAATAATTATGATTACAAAAATACTCATTGCTGAAGATGAGGAAAAAAATGAGCATTTTTTTAAGTGATATTTTTATTGCTGTGATAACTGCAAAATCTA
>JBKEFT010000071.1:0-6852 GCA_046709645.1 Arenicella sp. | reverse complement strand
AACCCAATCATCGTTCATAAAGGCGGCTCCGTAGTTTGCTAATAAAACTAATTAAAGTCAGCGCTAACACGCTGACTTAGGCTTCATTCGGCTTGCTATTAGAGAGGTATCCATATATGTCCAGCTAAATAATCGACGTGTGCTTTATGCTCCGACTAAAGATATTCCACCGATACCTTTTGTAATATCTACCTCAGATTCTAGTAAAATTCGGTACCCGTCATCGTAAAATGCTGGTGGAAAAAGCGAATGCGTACCCACTATTTTACCTTCCCCTAGCCACGATAGCGCATCATTTAGGCTTACCCTGATTAAGCCTCGGATTTGCTTAGAATAGTCGTGCGGCCTTTCTTTATGATCACCTCTACACCGAAATAATAAGCCGTGCTGGGCGTGCGGCCTTAAAAAAATAGAAGGGGCAGCCATTCTTAAATCAACTAGCTCGGTATTATCACCATGAAAGAATCCTGCCTTTTTTGAATGACGCTTGTTGATATCCGCGCCAATCAACAAGATATATGCATATTCGTCTTTGTTGGAGGGGACTCTTTTTTCGAAGTGAAGATATTGCCCCTGATCCCCAGAGGATTTTGCTTGATGGCACGCAAACCATAGTGCTACCCACAAATTATCAACTAGATCTATCCAAGTGGTTGAAATTCCATAGTGTTGCAGTAGTGGCTCGTGCGCATGGAAACCAAATTTGCTAAAGATTGGGCAATTATCTCTGTAACTAGCTAGAGTGTTTTTAATTGCAGTTATCCGCTTTGCTTTTGCTTTTTGGCTCTGAAATCCTCGAAATAGAGTAGGACTCAAATTTCCATATACTTTTCGTTCTCCCCTAAAATAGATAGCCTCACTTTTATCAGTTCCTGCGTGCGTGAACTTTAGGTAGCCCGCAGCTTTAACAAGAGCATGTGGATCCCTAACATTTAAAACCTGAATTCCAGATGCATCAGCAACAAATTCAGTGTCCGGAATAGTAATTCTTGAAAGTGGCAATCCTTACTCCTTGGCTGACACATAACAGTTTTGTTACCCGGCAGCGTACCAGTATATGTTTAATATTAAGGCACACAAATTAGTTTTTTGAAAATGCCAAATGACCGTTTTGAGTATTCTACAACCTTTTCACTTAATCAAACAAATGTAAGCGAAAAGGCAGAAAGTTGCCCTAAGCAGCCAGTCAGATTCGTGACAGTTTGCGGAGTCAGATTGCAGTTGTTTGTTAGGCCTTTGTTTTGCACACATTTATTTTGCTCTCTAAATTTTCTACCAGTGGTTCAACTGAGCTTAATAGTTCTTGTAAGGTTTCAATTTTACTTGGCAGTGCTTGTTCGATAATTGATCCAGAAATCATTAGGTATACTTCATCCGTGACTATTTAAATCTTAGGACAGGCATGCGAACACTTGAAACCATTGTCTCAAAATGAGACTCTTGAGCCACAAGGAATTTGACTAGGAGTCATGGAATGACCCAAGCAAGAAGCACCCTCGTATCGGTGACAGATACACCCTACTACCACTGCGTCTCGCGATGCGTTAGACGCGCGTTTTTGTGTGGCTACGACCAAAATACTAGGCAAAATACTAGGACAGGCATTCTTAGAGACGTTCTAAGAGACGAATCGTTTCAATTTTTATTTGATGAGTTTTTTAATATTTGAATCAATCAAATTGAATTAGGGCGTGTTTTTTACCCAATTTAATAGCAAATACATTGTCAATTTAAGGGGTCAAAGCCCTTATCAAACAGGCCCTGAACGACCGCTTCGAGTATTCTACAGCCTTTTCACTTAATCAAACAAATGTAAGCGAAAAGACTCAAAGTTGCCTTTAACGGCCATTTTGTTAACGCCCGGCCAAAGCGCGCGGATTTATGAGCGTCCCGCGGAGCTACGTTTCTCGCAGCGGAGTGAACTTTGGGCGCTTGTATGCATCTATTTCACCAGCTCATATGTTCCTTCAAATGCATGATCAGGAATCCAAGTTTCGTATTGATTTACCTTTCCTAGATTTCTCACAGTTAAATAGCCAGGAAATATCCGACCACTTAATGGCGGCTTCCGCATTGCACGGGATAGAGATAATTTGTCATACCTGTGCTGGTACTCTCTATTGGATATTGCGATCGCTTTAACAAAACTTCCGTACTTCTTAGCGGCTGCAGAGTCGACGCATTGGTACTCTTCCATAGCGTTAATGTCCATCAGCTTCTTACTATGATCAAACGCCACGATATACCTCTAGTGTGCATAACGCCGCCCCACGGATGCGTCCGAGCGAAGCGGCAGTGTTTAATTTGCCCCTAACGGCCATTTTAAATTCCGATAACGCCGTGCCAAGGGGCGGCGCGTTTTATCGCCGTCCCGCGGAGCAGCTTGCTGCGGAGTGAACTTTGGTGCCTTGTTAGGTTTCATTTGGTACTTCATAGCCAAATTTAGCCACGACTTCGTCATTGAAATAATATATGACCGTATTATATACGCCTGATATCTTTGTTGCGATTCCTAGGTTCATGGGCAATTCCTGTACAGCCATACCTGTTGAGCTAATGAAGTCGGCTACATTGAGTATTTTATCAGCATTGGTTTTCTCTACCGTTTCATTGAACCCTTTAGCCTTTGCTGTTTTTTTACTAGCTTGAAATTAGTCACTTTTTTTTGAATAGGTTTTTTCAATATATTGCACTAACTCATCTTTTGTAAGTATTGAAATACGCTCTTCCTTAATAATAATTTCATTATTACCGCTATCCATGAGGTGGTCATATATTCTATTGGCAACAATGCCAGCCGGCACACCACTAGCTATTCCAATTAAAAGACCAACAGCAATTTCATTTTTACTAATACCATTAGATACTTCAGTCTCAGAAACAAGCTTCGCTTCAAGCCCGTCATCTAAGATATGAACCATACCTATTCCACGTTTTCCATCTAAACCTGCTAAAAAGCTCGGATTGCTTGTCCTCACAATAAATTCTAAACGCATCACATTCCCTTTATATTAAATTTTATTTGTACATCTTTAAGAAGAACAGTATAACCATGATCTTCGTTATGTGTAAGTTCCATCAATCGCTCATGAAGACGCCACGCCCTGTCCAATGATGGAGGGTGAGTTTCAGATATCGGTTTCGATGTTTTCATTTCAACACTGTGCAGCCAAGCGAAAAAATAGAAAATCGAATAGAACCCCGACCATTTATTTAGAGTTGGTGCATCATCAGAAAATAGTGCGTTAATAGCAAAAAGGTCGGCATTATACTCTTGTTCAAACGAGTACTCGGCAGCTTCATTTGAAGATTTATGTTGCACATGTATTGTATTAAAAGACATAACGCCTCTGTCTTCATTAACAATATGCCCAAACTCATGTAGCGCTATAAATTGCATGACCTTAATCGTGACAGAAGATTGTACAGCACTTGCCTCAGCTTCAACTTCTTCTGGAAGGTTATGGAAATAAACCTCGCGAGTTGCTTCCATATCTTTTTCAATATACAAGTCTCTAGCAAGATCAATTAACCATGAACTGTCCTCTTTGTACTTAATATAGTCAGCTTTGAAATTCTCTAGAATAAGCGCTTTTGCAAGTAACTGTATGGCGTAATAAGTTCCTATTTCGATAAAAATGGCGTAACCATCAAGCGGTGATAAAAAGTCATCTACATTTGTTGTAGCCGCGTGCACACCACCTAGCTCTATAATCGCCAACCCAGTTCGGTCAAACTGTTCTTCGTAAGCCCCTTCCGTATAAGCGTTAAGATCATCTCGAAGGCTATCCATCAAAACTCCCAATACCGATGTAAAGTGAGCATTTCCATCCAGATCGTTGTCTGAATACCTTGCATCAACAAGGCTTTCGATTAAGTCTTGATCTGCTGATAAATTAGCGAGTGTACGGCGAGTTATTCTCTCACCCGATTTGTCGAGTTTTTTAGAGGTTAAGTACCACGCTTTAGGAGACTTTTTGAGACGCTCCCATTTGTTTTTTGCATAGTCACGCCCATTTAAGGGTACAACCAGTTTTTCATTCATTAATAAAGCCCAATGATCTTCTGCGTATTTTTCACACCAAACACATACTACTTATACCCAAAACATCAGGTTTTGAATGAAGGTAACGGTTGATCCAAAGACATTAATATCGAAATACGCTTCAAGAGGAACCATAAAAAACAATAGCAACGCAAGGGAAAAAACAACAATCAAAACCTTATTTAAAAGATAGCTAAACTCTAAATCGTTAAACTCATCTTGTAAATCTTCAGCCAAATGAGGAATTTCAGTCTTCATTCTTCTCCATCTTTCGGCATATTCTTTTCTTACTTTTTTAAGCAGTCTGGCTTGTCCATATAGACTAAAGGCAATAACTAGAGTCATAAAAAATGCCGAAATGAAAATCAACGTATCAAATTCTGTTGTATCAACTTTTGACGTCTTAATTAGAAACGCTGGAAAGACTGTTCCTAGAGGGATTCCAATGATTCGGCTGTGTATAGAGTTGATAACATTGTTTAGCTCACTCGTATATTCACGGTTCTCTTTTCTAAGCATCTCCTTACTATCATCAAACGAGAACCCGCTAACAAACAGTTCATGATTATGTGTAAACCTTTTAGCGACATTAGAGATCTCATCAATTAAAAGGTCTAATCGCTGACTAAAAGGAGCTGCCTTCAAAATATCAAACAAGATTACTTTTATCTGGTGAGCTTTCTCTCTTTGATGGTTAGTACCTTCAATTAGACTATTAATAGTAGCCAACGAGTCGAGTAACTCACCAGCATTGTCTTCAACTGTCTTAGCGCTATATATGAGCGGTATCCTCAGCTTATCCTCGACTCCGAACAAAATCATTTCCGATTGATCAGAATGATTTGCTACATCATTCTTTAAAAACTCTATAAATTGAACAACCCTCTGATACGCATGAATAGATTGTTTTTGCTCCGTATTTACCCAACTTTTCCAACCTTCTGTTATAAGAATTGCACCGGATTTTGGGATTTTCGTACAGTAAGTTCCACCATGAGAAGATAGCAAGTCATCTAAATCAGCTCCAAAAAATATACCCCCATGTCGCTCAATAGTAATACGAATAGAAACCACATCCCCAGAAGAAAGCTTACTAATAATACTAATTGGCAAAGTAGCTTTAGTAACATCGATATCTAAAAACGAACAATCTGTATACAGATTATCTAATAGTTTTAAAGTTCGGTCATTTAGTGGTTTATCTATTGTTTCTAATTTCCCTTGGGAAACCCAAGAGAAACTTAGTCCTGTAAATAGCTCTTCAAGATAAACTAAATTTTCCTGAATGCTACTCATGACCTTCTACAGTATTCAACCTAAGTTCTTCTAAAAGTTTGGGGGGGATTTTCGAGACAATCAATTTGGGTTCGTTACCAGAATCATCGAAGCTGACCACTCCGTCTTCAAGGGCATCCGATCCAAAGCTAATCGAAATTTCAGATGTCCTTCCGGAGTATCTAGAGAGCTTTCTAAGCTTAGTTTTATCAGGTCTAAACTCAGGTTGTATCTCAAAATCGGAGTCATTAACAAATTCAGTAAAGCTCGATGCATTATCGGGATCTACTAAGGCAGAAATAGCCTCCATAGTAATTGTTTGCCTGTCTTCTACTCGCCTTTCTAACTCACTTTTCAATCTTGATTTAATATCTGCAACTTCTTCTTCCGACTCGCAATTAGTGTGGCAATATTCTTTTATCGCTTGGACCAGCTCAAGAGTATTCCTTCCTGGATCATTAAAAGTTGCTTCATTAATCGATAAGAAGTCTCGGAAGTATTCGGTTATATCTTGCCGATTAGAACCTTTTAGAAAAGATATGTAAGTACCTTCGTTATTTTTCCACTTACTAATATTGATCCTCGCGCCAAAATGTAATTTATCAAGGTTCAAAATATGACTTTCTGAAATGGTTAGATCTTGAACAATAAAGCCACTCGTATCTTTTAGAAGAAGAGTCATAATAAAATCTGACTCCCCTTCTTCATACCTAATAAAAAATAGGTGCCCGCCTGTAGTAAGAGGTTTTCTTTCCATTCTCTCCTTCAGATCAGTCAGTCCTTGGACGGAAAAATCTTTGAAACTGATTTTTTCATCAATTAACTGATTCAAATAATCAGGAAACCACCCATTTCCAAATTCAGCATATGAAATACCAGAATCCTTATTATAAGATTGACGCGCCTCAGAAACTAACTCCGCTGCGTTCTCATTTGGTAACAGCAATTCTTCGTTTCGTTCTATAACTGAAACCTCAGCAACATGCTGCTCGGTCACAAGTCCATGAAAAATAATATTTTTAAGATCCATTCATTCCCCCAATTCATTATCTTTAGTATCACAGAAGAGTATTGAATGATCAACAACCAGCTTTCTAAGGATTATCAAAATCATATCCAAACACCCCTGCTTGTGTCGCCTATTCGATTTTCTCATTTAATCAGTGATTTTTAACCTTTCTTCTGAAATTGAGATCATAGATATTGGGTCACTGCTGTCCCGTTAACTTAAAAGAAAAGGCCTGATTTTCCACAGTATTTGATAAAATGTGTTTAGCGATAAACCGTTGAATCAACTGAGAAAACCAGGCCATGTCACATTGTAATACAGTATTGAATCAAATCCTAAAAATTGTTTCGAGACATGAATTCGCGGTAAATCTTAGGACAGGCATGCGAACACTTGTGCGAACACTTGAAACCATTGTCTCAAAATGAGACTCTTGAGCCACAAGGAATTTGACTAGGAGTCATGGAATGACCCAAGCAAGAAGCACCCTCGTATCGGTGACAGATACACCCTACTACCACTG
>JBKEFT010000070.1:0-7097 GCA_046709645.1 Arenicella sp. | reverse complement strand
CACCACGATCAATCATTTGGGTAACTGATTCGTTCCCATCAGGATCCACATAAACAGTAGGATTCTGATAAGCATAAAGATACCTGTGAAGGCTAGGAGCGATCATATTGTCGCCTTCCCAAGCATCCTCACTCAAAAACTTACCAGTATCCGGATCATGGAATCTGGCTTTCGCATAAAGCAACCCAGTCTCCTTATCTTCCTCAATAAAGATATCTGACGCGGCCATCGTGCTAATTTTCGATTTCCCCTGACGCATCAATGGCTTAGCAATGCTTTTTTCCTGATGCACCTCCAGCCCTAAGCTTTGAGGCACCGACGCGACATTTGCCTTAACAGCGCCGTTGGCTGATAAGGTCAACAGGGTTATTAGTAACCAAGCTTTTATGAGATCGAGTTTTCGCACTCGCCGATTATGACAGCCTAGCACTTGCTCGTCACCCAACAAGGAGGGGCTAACCTCGCTCTACTCTGAGATTAAACATGACATAAATGCATTTATGTATTTATGTATTTATGTATTTATGCATTTATGTGCATTTGCATTTGCTATGATATACATGTCATACACGTATATCAGCGAGATTATTATGTTAGCAATACGATTACCCGAAGAGATTGAGAGCCGTTTAGCCGCATTAGCGGCTAAGACTGGCCGCACTAAAACGTTTTACGCTAAAGAAGCCATTCTTGAGCATCTTGATGAGATGGAAGACCGTTATCTAGCACTCTCTCGTTTAGAGAAGCCCGGCAAACGTTTTTCATTAGATGAGATGGAGCAAGGTCTTGACGTGGACAGTTGAGTTTGATGACGCTGCGGCCAAAGAGTTACGCAAGTTAGATCGTCAGACGCCCCAGACGCAACGAGATATTCTGACCTATTTTCGACAACGGATAGCCACTTTAATTTCTTGGCAGCCTAACTTTATGAAACTCACATTCATATTCATAAGTTGGGAAATGTTGATATTCAGATCGAAGATGGGCGATTGATCATGATCGCTGTTTAAGTTTTTACGGGGAAATATGAAACCTACTTTTACTCACGCATGGGAAAACTAGACATGCCTGTCCTAGCTATTCGTTATGTCCTAGCTATTCGTTATTTTGACCGTTGTCCACTGAGGCAAAGATTAAATTACGATGAAGTGCCTAATGTCAGACCGAAGGCCCAATCCTTGACGCCTAGGACATAGCGTTGAGAGGTTTGGTTGCTCCTCGATAGTAAACATGATCTAAAATCACATATTTAAATCATACGAGCATTTAGTCATTTACTTTGGTGTCTATCGTTATTCTTAAACTAAAAAGTGATAGATAACACGTCATACCATGTCAGGTTATAAATAACATGGTATGACCGAAATCACGTTATCGTTACGGGGCCGAGCCAATTTGCACGGTGACATCATCAATTCTCAAATGCTGTCTCCAGTTAGTTGCCCAACTGTCCCAAGTTCCGATGACAATTTTGACATTGGGCACTCCCATTACATAAGGCGTGAAATCGAAATCAAAGTAACGCCAACCAGTATCATTGATATTTTCCCAATGCATACAATATGACTTTAAGATCTCATCAGTATTCGCATTTAATGCCTTTACACAGCGGTTATTTATTTTATTACTGCCTGTATAACGACTGGTAACGCGAGTCCAGCCTTTAACGCTGAAGCCTTGGTCATAATGAACAAACGATTGATGAATTCCCATATCGAGATTACCAAGAGCCAGGTCATTTGAGGGAGGTACTTTTTCACTTAGGCTTGTCGGTTCAGACACTTCAATAAACCCATTAGAACGACCTGAGGTAGCTGTACGGTGATGATAACTGTATTTAGGTAAGCTGAGATCCTCATCGCTTTGATCACCTACTACCCAGTTTTGCATGGATGGGAAAGTAAATTCATTGTCTTGATATTCTGAGGTACATGAAGCCATATCAATGCCCAAATGACGAATACCTATATTATCCCGAGCATGACCTGCCCCGCTGCGACACAGCAATGTTTTATCGTAATTTGCTAAAGGCGATGCAACCGACTGAACTTGATAGGTGTCGGCGGCAATATGGCTCATGCTGCCTCCAAATTGCCAAGTGCTATTTGCATCATTGGCGAAAAACACATGAAAACCGGGGTTTGTGCCACACGCGCCGCCCGAACACGCATCAATTGAGCCTGTTTGCGTGGTATGCGCGTAACGAATACTTAAATCGTCCGTTTGCTCATTTTGAAATTCATATTCAGCACAAGACGTCACACTTTTACCATCAAATATTTGCCCTGTCATGCTTGGCGTTCTAAATAAACCGGTTATATTACTACGTTTCAAAGCGTAATCAGGTCGATAAGACGGCAATGTTGCTAATGAGTCTCCAGTCATTGGAAACCGTAGCGCAGGGTCTTTCCATTTCAGTAACAAAGCTTCACCATACCAAGTAGTGCTGCCATTAGGCTTGTACCCTCCGTCAAAGCGGTAAAAAATATCGCGTGCTCTTATTGCTACTTCTCGATCGACCAAAGCCAAGGCGGACCATCCTACAATGCCTTTTTGCCAGCGATTCTCGCGTGTCCCTTTGTCTGAGGCAGTTTTATTTACGTGAGAATAAATATGGTCTTTATCGGCCGAAGCAAGCTCAAAGGTGTTAACAAGGCGTTTAATGTCCTCATTATTAAAGACTAAACTTTCGCTAAACATTTGCATAACAAACTGAATATCTAATGAGGCATGAGCAATGTCCTCTTGACGCCCCCCAAGAGAGTATTCCCACTGATATGAATTCGTTGTAGAAATATGATTTAGTGCACTTTTAAAGGTATTGGCTAGCTTAATTGCAATGTCCTTATGGTACGCAGCTTTAGTAAGGTCTTGACTTGTGCCAGGTAAAGAAAAAGTTCGAGACAACTCTAAATGACTCAATCCCATCGCAAGCATCATATTGTAAGGTAAAATTTTACCATCTGCGTTACGGAAGTCGTCTTTAATTTTTATACCATCATCTTCGTAACAAACACCTAAATTACTGACATTATTCGGGCGTGCGTAAACCCATTTACCTTGCTTTAGTTGAAATTGGTTTGCATGAATATCAACAGCACTCTCGGCGGCTTGTAAGAAATTTAGGGCGGCAGAAGTATAAGCCGAGTAACGAATTGGGTTAGACAAAACCGTTTTCGCGAAATAAACAATGGGATAACTTAATGCACCGGTATGCACCGCAGTCACTGTGTAGTAACCGCAAGAATAATTGACTGACCCCCATGCCGGTTGCGATGCGTTTCTCAGCACATCATTAAAGCCAAGCTGTTCGCTTGTTTTGCCTAATATGAAATTAATGCCCTGCTGTAATTTAACCAGTGCCGCTTCGGTTTTATGCCCTTGGTGAATTGCCACTAGAGCTCGTAGATAATGAGCTTGGCTCCACAAAGCTGGAGATTGCGGACTACTATTAAACGTGTTGTGACTGGTCGGAATTTTTGTAATAAAGCTATCTACGTCTAGGTTGCAACTAGATGCGGCGTTACTTGAATTAATGAATAATGCACAGCCTATTGAAATGGCCGAACTTAGATATAATCGTGGGTTTTTCTTCATAGAATGGATCCTTCAAATGTCTCTCACTTCTGAGAGACTAAATATTAGTGAGGGGCGGGGCCCGCTCTGAGTTTATGATTCGGCTTTTCGTCAAGCAGCACACGGTTACCATAATTCTTAGTCCGATAATAAGTATGAGCAAGAAAAGTCAAAACGCGGTTAATTTCACTGCCATACAACGCGGTTGATTATATACAAACTTACTTTCCTAAATCGAATTTAGATATATCAACTCAGGTGTTTCAATATTTTTGATAAGTGATAACAGGTCGATCACGCGTTGATTGCATATAGATCAATCATTGATGCTAGGGATGACAGTAATTGCGGCAGGAGTAAACGGCTTGTCACAGGCCTGCGTGGTGTAAACGGAGAAGACGGTTGGTGCGATGTGCGTGCTTTTGAATTTATCTAGAATAAGAATTAGGTTTTTACCATTCCACTGATTGGCGACATAGTCGTGGTAGATCCACCAGACGACATTTGAGTCAGTAGTTCTTTATAGCAGAATGATAGAATCAACGATAGAGGCAGATAATTATGATTAAGAATAAAAAATTTAAATTTATTGGGTATTTAGCCACGATTTTAATAGCGGTATGGTCGTTCGGTAGCTGGTATATAGTGAAAGATATAGAAGAGCCCAGCTATCAAGTTCTGAGTAAAGAAGGTGATTATGAAGTAAGACTTTATGAGCCTTATATTATCGCGCAAACAACCGTCAGCGGCGGCTATGATGATGCCATGAGTGACGGTTTCAGAGAGATTGCCGGCTATATTTTTGGCGGTAATAGTGCGAATAATAAGATATCAATGACGGCTCCTGTGCTAGACAACGCACAAGACACATCGAAGAAAATTGCTATGACGGCTCCCGTTTTGGAGGCAGGCACTAGCAACAAAAGAACAGTCGCATTTGTTATGCCAAGCAAGTACAGCTTGGAGAGTCTGCCAGTTCCGAATTCGGATAAGGTAAGCTTTGCTGAGATACCCGAGAGAAAAGTCGCCGTTTTATCTTACGGTTTTTACGCTTATGAATCGCGGATAGAGGCAAAGAAACAAGAGCTACTCAATCGATTGCAGAGTGATGGTGCTAGTGTAAAAGGTGAGGTGACATCGGCTCGCTACAATCCACCCTTTTCAATGCCTTTATTCTTGCGCAATGAAGTAATGGTGGTGATCGACTAACAAAAAATAGTTATACGCACGCCATCAAAAGCCGCTTAGAGTACGCTGAGCGGTGTCTCGAAGAGGGACTTTATCCGCCAATCTAATTTGAATTAGTTTTGTCGCTATACGCAACGCTAGATCTCCTGGCAAAGGTGATTAATGTCCGCCCCGTTTTAAGCTAATCTAATGCTTTAGTTTACGTCCCACACTCAGGGGCAGTTTTCATGGTCATTACTTTCCAAGCCGTCTCATAGCCGATTTTATGTGACATCCACGTTTTCCAGGCAGCCGACGTTTGATCGCTAGGTTGAGTCCCTAGGGCACAATCTCCCGTTAATAGAGTGTACATATAGCCACCTACGGCCTTATCCAAATTTCGATGCATATGCCACGAATCGCTATAGGCGGGATGACCTGGTATTACCTCTTTCATTTGAACCAAAAGCGTGCGAATGGGCACGGCGCGTGCCAGTGGTAATTCTGCATTTTTGATCATAAAGGAAGCCGTTCCTAAATCCGTGTCATTTTCGGTGAAAGAGCTTCGCTTATCCAAGCCATATTGCATCGATATGTCACCGATGCCACCAATAGAGTTATCTTGCATTGGAAATCCAAATGAAAAATTAGATTTCGAAGCGTCAATTTTGTAGCGCTTATTGGCTTCAAAATTACTATTGGCCCTTCCATAGTTAAAATTAACGGGTGGTGTGCCGTTCCTTACTAGAGTGGCATCTGATTTGCTAAACACCCAGTTCAAACCAGCTCTAATTCCATTTTCCGAACTTGAGCCCGTATGAGTGTAATTGAGTTGCATGTCGTCAATATTACAGGCCATAAACGGAGAGATGAAATTGGAGGTGCCTGAGTAATGTTGCTTGTTGGCTTCTTGTTTAATTGTCGACAACGCTATATAAGCGATAGCATTGTTATATTCATAATCAGATGTAGCCGCGCTCTGATCAAAAATATGAGAATAAATCGAAGCAGCCGCCACATAAGCGCCATTGGCTGTAGGATGAGTCGAGCCAGTAGCCTGCTGTTGTGCTGAGAGGTTTTTCCATGCGAGACCCGCTGGTACGGTCGAGATTTCTACTTTAGCGCCGTCTGAGGCGCGATAGGTAAACTCTTCAAAATGATCTATTGAAACTCCCTCTATTGGCTGTTTAGGCCACATCATTAGCAACAGAGGCTTGGCGTTTCCTTCGGCTACTTTCGACGCTATTTTATCGACGCCCAGTGAATAATAACCGGGGGTAGTAGCGACGATGTACGGATCAGCGGCAATAACCACATAATCCCAATCCTTGGCATTGTTTCCTGACAAATTTTGATTTCGATTGTCAAGGCCTTCTGGCCAATAATAGTATTGCATTAGAGAATGGCGGTGATACGTAAGATTATTAGCAGACCCGCCTTGCCCCACACCTGTGGCAACTTGCTTACTGGTATAGATATCCTCTGACTCTACATAGACGCCAACTGAAATTTCGGGGTCGGCAAGTAAAATATTTTGTAACTCTTCTGCCGTTGATTGCGTAGAAAAAGGATGTGCACCGGTATTGCTAAAACTCGAGTATCGCTGGATTGATTTACTAGAGCCGAGTAGCAATATGTTTAACACACCGTCTTTATTGATATCTGCCAACTCATCCTTGGGAATTTTTGGATCATCAAATAAGAGCGAAATTATTGGAGGCAGCTTAGCAGCGGTCGTCTCATTAGCAAAAACTGAGGCTGTTACGCATACACTAATCATACCAACTACAAAGAGGCTTGTTTTTTTGATCATCACGCGCTTACCACAACATTTTTTATTAAAACAAAGCTTACCACGTTGATCTTAAAGAGTGACTAAAAAGGATAGTACGCCAGTTGATGGCGTTTCTTCAACCCTTTTACCTGTGCATCGCTTAGCGCGGCTTGAGGATCAATTAAACCAATTACTGGCTTGCCATACGTTCTATGACCTCGCCATCAAAGCTATCACCAGCCCTGATTACGAGGAAGATATTGACGGCAAGCAGTGGCATTTTGGTTTGTTATTGCAACAACAGTGGCTACAAGATCAAGGCCAAGCGGTAATCACTGAACTGCAAACTATTCGGCGGGTACTGCATGAATAGCCACCTCTAATAACTTCCGTCGGGTTGAATAATATATAAATGTTACTCTAACCCCGACTCTATGGAGTCAGAATCAAAACGCAAATAGAGTAGAAGGCAGCGCAAGTCATTGATAAACAATAACTTACACAGCCTCCCCTCATCAAACCGGACAAGCGGTTCTCCCGCATACGGCTTTCCGATATTCTTCATCTCAAGCATGCACAA
>JBKEFT010000069.1:0-7440 GCA_046709645.1 Arenicella sp. | reverse complement strand
GCGGAATCGAAAATTGATACATCGCCACGCCGGCATGTTCCAATGGTAAGAACTGAGCATGAACGGCACCAGAGGTTCGAGTATTGGCAAATAAGGCTCGTGCGTTAGTTAAATCAATCTCGAGATCACCACCAACAAGGCTATTGTTTACGCCGCTTTTTAAGGTGTAGAACGAAACCGAGGTGTCTAGCTCTTGCAAGGAAAAACCTTTCAGCGTATTGACGCGATTTCTTTGAATACTTAACAACCTTCCATCAACCTGATAAAATAAGCTCCAATGAGAATTATCTACTTGCCCCTATATCTATTAATACCTGGATCAAGTTTGATGCACGCTAGAAGAGAACGATTTGCTCTAACGGTTCCAGTTTTAGGTTTAATATGGGTATTACTTTTCTCAGTTACTCGTTGGGTTATCACGCCTACTGGCTTCGCTGCAATGCTAACTGGTTTGGCATTAATTCATGCGGTGACGTGTGTTTATGGTTTGACCCTAATCAGAAATACACATACTAGATTATCTATTATAATTCTTCTCGTACTGCTTAATCTCTCGATCACGTCGCTATCACACTATTTTAAAACTAGCCTATATGGGTTTGGCTTTTACTATATTAAGTCTAACTCGATGCAACCGACTCTTTACCCTAATGATGTTATCTTAGTTAATACTTGGCTGACAAAACGCAATCCGATAGCCAGTAACGATATAGTAATTTTTCAAGATACTACACGCACGCGCGGGCTAGAGCTTATTAAACGAGTAGCGCGCACGAGGCAACAAAAAGAATTTTACGTATTAGGGGACAACCCTCGTCATAGCATGGATAGCCGTCACTTCGGCTGGGTCGATCAATCGGTGCTAAAGGCAAAAGCTAGTTTTATAGTTTATTCGTTTTCCGAAAAAACTAAATCGTTTATATCCCTATAAAATCAAGTTCAAGATTAAGCAAGCCTACCTAAATAGACCAATAGACTGAGTCGGCCACTTTCATAGCTGGACTTCGCCCCTACTAAATCTTCATTCTTTAGATTACGGTTAAACTCCTCATCGTCGCTCTCATCCTCCAGTGGTATAGGAGAATATAGAAATGAAAAATGATTCCCTTCAAGTTTGTAGTACAGCGTTTCGTCATGAGAATCTTGCATATAAATTGCATTTTCACACTTCATAGCGGCTAATAGTTTGGGCAATTCTTCTTTTACTTCAAAGGCATCGAACTCAAAAAACATTTCAAGTTCGTTCTCTGATTTTATAGTGAGTTCATCGGCAACCGGGCATTGCTCAATTAAGTCAAACAACTCTTTCTCGTCGTCAGGCAAATCATCAACAAAATCAGGCCTTGTTTCATCGTTTAAGTAAGACATCAAACGGCTCAATTCATTTTCAGAACGACACTTTACGTAAACAGATGCGACAATATCACTCATTATTCAGCTACAGGATTAGGCACGTTTAATGCTTTTTTAACTTTAATCATTGTTTTTGGAAAGCTCATTGCTCTTAAATCGGCTAATAACCTATTACCAAGTTCAACCTGATTATTATGGAAGTTTTCAGGCGACGCTACGACTATATTCACAGCGTTGATAGTATCTGCCAAGTCTATATCAATAAATCTTCTGTTGCTCATACTAACAAAGTTACATGCTGGCATTATTGTGTCAATCCATGATTGGTAAGCAATTGGAGTAATGCTTTGACTGTAATATGTTTCACCAAAATATTTAGTTATCGATGAACGCAGCTGATAAAACCTAGAATGTGCCCTCTTGGCGAATCTTTTAGGATCGAAGTCAGGATAATCTTCGGGGCGAAAACGAGGCTTGCTAAAAATACTAAAAAGTTCTTTATCCCTACCGTTAAAGACACTACCGTTTTCATCATTTTGACAGTTTTTAAGCGTAGCGTGAAAATGTCCTTCAGAATCACTCCATGTTCTTTGATCGGTATTCTTTCTTATTCGCTGTATGTTTTTATCGCTGTATTCAGGGCTAAACCAACTTTCCAATAATGCCCATGCTCTGACACAAAGTGGCCTAGTATCAGCATCCCAATCATATATAGGGTCACTAGGAATTTCACCTAATTTATAACAATAGCCCGTCATGAAAAAATTTTTTATCATAACTTGTTCTTTTTTAGTGTAAATGGACGTAATCACGTACGAGCTTTTTATCTTTTTCCACTCTGTTTGACGCTGTTTTACCCATGCTGGATTATCGAGTTTCCAAGCTTTACGCCATTCTGGTAATTCTTCGCTCATCATCGTTAAATAGTGTCGTGTTTTGTGTTTATTATTAGCTCATTATAAACCGCATCTTCAACATCTTGAAATAATTGGTTCTTAAAATTTTCAAGTATTGCCTTTTTTACGCTAAAAGTATTAATTTTACTCTGCAATTCGCCATCCCTAATTGACCCCGTTTTAGACCCTAAACTCGTTTCAGCAAGTTTGCCTGTCGGTATTTTCTTTAATGCCTTAAACGCTTTAGTTACCTCAGATTTTGTATAGCCATCAATTGTTTTACGATTAAATTGGTGAAACCACCATTTTATATCAGCCGCTAATCGCCGGTCACTCCGGGAGGCAAAAGCAGCCAAACGATCTAAATAGAATTGCTTATGCACAGCTTTACTTTCAGTTTTATCTTCACTGACTAGGTCTTTGCCCCGACTAAGGTTCCATGTTGAAAAGCGTTTAGGATCAAACGGCCGTTTATACGATTTTGTTTCGACAAGTGTTACGTCATCTTCGTCACCGTTACCCTCTAAAATGACATCAATTCTTCTTTGATACGGAGTTCCAAAGGTTTTATCTGTTAACTTGTTTTCATAAAGAGGTATTTCAATCTGTTTTTCAATATCGATCGGCTGCTGACCAATTTTTGCTTCATACGATAGTTGATAAAATACCATTACCGCCATATGAAACGCGGCGCCATTTTCAAAACCACCAACAAAATCTTTTTTACCGGCAATAAAACTATCAGTGAATATTTTTTTATAAAATTCACTTTCTAATTTTCTGGCAATCAACGGCGGTAACGGCTCGCATAAATCATCAGAATCAACACAGGTTTTTCTATCTTCCAAATAAGCGATCATGGCGGCAATAGCAAACGGGGATATGCGTAGATTTTGAGCGCGCCTATATAGTTTCTTCATCGCGGTTTGCCCTATTGTAATAGACGTGCGAAGCGTTTGCGTGCTGAAAGCTGCTCGCCGCAATGATGCTAAATCTGTATTCTTTAAGGCTGCACTAACGCCTTTAACACCGTCGATTACCTTCGCCCTGTTGACCGGGCTATCTATTTTAATACGACCAACATTTCTCAATAATCGAGTTACAACCGCTTTTGAAGCGCGAGCACCTTTTGAGCTTGGCTTAGCTGGGCGTGTTCTCGCATTAACTACTGGCAACAGGCGATGTGCTGTTTTTTGGGCAATTAATTCAAATGAGTTTTGATTTGAGTTGAAAACGCTAGCCGTCAAACCTACAGACGGGGGTTCGACATTGCCTTCCCAACCGTTAGCAGGAAGACCAAGGTACTCGATCCATGCAAGTAAATCGGTATCGCTTTTGACCGTCTCGATTAATGTCAGCAACCCTTTTCTCGATTCTTCATCTGATGCTAACTCACCAGCGATAATCATAAACGGCAAAATATCTAAGAGTACTTTGAACGTCTTAGTGTCCCATGCTTTTTGAACTGTGCGGCCAATTACGCTACCAAAGGCAATAACAAAACGAGGGTTGGTGCCGTCTACTCTTCGAATGATATTTCGCAATGGCCCAACGACGACTTTCAAGGGTTTCGCTAAGGGGATCAGTGTTAGTGTACCGATTGCCGCTAATGATAATTCAACCGGATTAAACTTCGGGTTACCAGTTGCTAAGTAATAAAGCTGTTGAGTCAAAAATCCTATATCTTCTAGCGGTATAATCCAGTTTACACCTGACCAAAGCCAGCTACCAACATCACTAAAACTAACAGCGTGCGCTGACGGCATTAACATTGGTAAAACAGACATTGCTAGTTGATTAGCGCCAATCTTTGACCCAATATTCGCGTCAAGGTAATCAGGCCGGTCACTTCGAATGTGGTCGACGTAATACGACCCAATACCAAGATATTGCTCAGACGATAACAAACTTACATAATCTCGCCCTCCAGGTATGGTAACCGCTACCCGGTGTATATTAATGTCACTACGCAACTGGCCGGCATTTAACTTACCGAGGCTGCGCACAGGCACTCGAGCTTTTCCTGTATTGTCTAAAGTAACTGTTAAGGTGCTTTGTGTACCACTTTCACCAAAAGCTAACAGTTGCTCGAAACGTAAGTTGTAAAATTTCGCCCCACTAATTAGGCCGGTAAAACCATCGGCGATAATTAGTTCTTCGGTATCGGTGTAAATAGTCTCATTGTCAGCGACTGCTAAACTAACAGTATCGCCATTTACATGAAGGTTAAGTACGCCGTCCTTATACTGACCTGCGACAGTATTCCATTGATCGGCTATTAAATTGGCAGCAGAGTCTAGAGTCTGTACTCCATTCTCAGTTTGAATTTGGTATTGAACTCTACCTGTTGAATCGATGGTTAGCTTATAAGCTTCTCCGTAACTGAATATGGTGCCATATTCTAGAACACTAGGGTTAACTTCCACTCGAAAGCCGTAGTCTCTATTTCGTTGTAACGAATTAACATTGCCTGCATTTAAGTGAGACGTCTTTGTGAATTTGTAGCTTGAACCAACCCCCATTGGGTGACTATCGGCAACCGTTATTTCAGCACCATTCGTTCTCAGAGGTTGAATGATGAGCTCGCCTGTCACCTCATCGGCAACTTGAACTAAAAGGTCCGCAGGAAAGATACCAGTTGTATCATTTGCTATTAAAGAGCCGTCGATATCTTCTTCAGTTGAATTCAGGCTAAACGCAACGGCTGGGGACATGTTGGGATCTAAAATATCGCCTAAACTAATGTCAACCGTGCTATTAGCGTCACCACTTACTTGAATGAAACCTGTAGCCGGGTAGTCTATTTCAATATCAAGACCATCAAACCTCTTATAATCGAGGAAACCATCCTGCGTTTGGTCACCAACGACAAGAGCTTCTCGAGTATTCACCATTGGGCCTGATGTAGGTGTTTCTTCTCTCGAATCAACAACCTCATAAGAAACTTGGTCAATGCTACTGAATCCAGCTCTTACACTAAAGGTGGCTGCACCCGGATGGTTAGGGCTTTGTATAACAAAAGTAGCCACGCCGTTAGCATCTGTAGGTGCGTTTGTGTCCTCTATTAACCCGTATGTTGAAAACGCCACAAGCTCTATTCCAGATAGCTTGTTGGACGAGGCATCCGTCACACGGACCTGTACTGATGTCATTGTTCCGACTTCAAGCTCACTCAGAATCGAAATAACCTCTACGTTCAATCTAGATATGTCGAAGGGTTCACTTTTTGTTACATCACCCGCAGTTATTGAGAACTCATTGTCATCAGTTACAAACTCGCTACCAGTTAACGTTGTTTCTATCATGCCGTCTATCGTGTAAGGCACTGTTTGCTGCTGTAGAGCGCTCCCAGAAACTGAAGCCACCGCGCGCGTTCCATCTGCTACCAAGTTACCATTTCCATCCCTTATTGTTGCAGTAACTACTTGCTCCCCAACACCCAGAAGTGACGCCGCCCCTTCGCTAGAAAGCACTATTGAATTGGGAACTCCCGGTATGACTTTAAAGCTGGCAAAATCGATAGTTTCACCATTATCTAAGATGGCTTTTACAGTTGCTTCTGAACCGGTTTGAGATGGCATTTGAAGTAAAGTATTGAAAACACCTTGATCATCATCAGTCTGTTGGTTTGGTGTAAGACTACCGTCTCCTTCCAAAATCCACCGCACTGTATGTGGATCTTTTGTTTCAGGGTTTCTTTGCGAATACCCAAGCAGAATTGCTTGAATATTTATTTCAGGACTATCAGATGATAATAAAATCACTCCTTGCTCATCTACATTGGTCTCGATATCTTCGATAGTGTCGATTGCCAAAAAATCGAATGCAAACTCCCACAATATATTTCCAGCATCATTGTTACTGTACAACCTCATTGAGATATAGTCTTCAATGTCTAGCTGAGCCAAACTGGCTACATCAGAAAAACGAATTGCTTTGTCTTCACCAAAAGTAATCCTCTGCTCTTGCTCACCCAATGCAAGCACCAATTCCTGACCGGCGTCAATAGGGGTGAGCGCATCTAACTCATTCGCAATTAGCGAATAAAGCGCGGTAATATAATCATCACTACTAGCAATAGTCGGCTTATCCAAATTAAAGATATCAACAACTTGGTCATCTGCCGTTGTCCGCTTAATCGCATCAACCTCAAAATCAAACTGACTAAACTGATACTCTGGTCGATACTGCCAAGCGTAGCTGGGTAATGGCTTGTTAGGTTTATCAGCCTCGGCTAACTCACCGCCTTCTGGAAGGGCTTCCTCAAGCTCCTCGAGGGTCTTTTTGTAAGCGGCGTACTCCTTCCAACTTTCATTCTCGTCCCAAAGTGGTGTTAAGAACGGCGTGAGTAACTTAGGCCTGCCTGCAAGTTCAGCTTGACTACTTACTACATCAAAACTCGGGCAGCTCGACCCGGCGACACACTCTTGGTCTTTGGGCTTACCGATGACATGTATGTAAAAGTGTTCGGTATTGCTGGTCTGCCCTTTTAGCTTTAATACTTGGGTGTTTCGCCCCGGCGCGATGGCGAACTCGGCCATGTCGTCGCCGATGGCGGTGCCTTTGAGTTGGTTTGCGCCGACTACTTTGGCTAGTCGGCCAGTTAAGCCATATTGCTTGCCTGAGTTTTCACCGAGTTCATCCGGCAGCGGCCGCCCTTCTTCATCCAGCCATTCTGTATAAACCCGAATACTGGTGTCGCTGGTGAGTGACGCTCCTTCATTACCGATGGTGTAGTTGCGGTCTTCGCCTTTGGTTAAGCCGTGTTCGACGGTGTAATCGCGTTCGGCCCAGATCTTAAGATTCGGCGGCAGTAAGGTGATGGTGGGTACTTCGACGTCGAGTAGAGTTGTTGAGCTTTTATTGGGGTCACCCGCACTCTTGAGCTGAACCCGGGCGGTGCCGGTGTAGCCTGTGGCTCGGTTAATCGCGACTATCTTGATGTATTCGCCGGGCCTTGGTTGATCTGCCTCGCGTGTTCTTAGCGGCTCTGACAGTTGGTATTCGGTCGCCCAATCTTCATAACTTTGGCGACGATCTACCCCTCCACCGACGTTTAAGCTCGAATCGTTGCGCCCCCGCAGCATAATGCGGTAGGCCACTTGGTGTTCACCGGCGTTGTAGTCAACCGCCTTTCGGTACTTGGCTTCTTCGGGCTTTAAGCCTCGGCGCTCCAGAATTAACTGACCGG
>JBKEFT010000068.1:0-7532 GCA_046709645.1 Arenicella sp. | reverse complement strand
GTTGATCTTCAAGAGGTGTAATTAGCGCTAATATGCCGCCAACGTCTTCAATTGTGGCTGCCCTAATGACTTCGCCGTAATCTTTGCTGATTAAAGTACCGCTACCATCGCGTGTTAGCAACTCTGACAGTAAAGCACCATCTTCTTCGTGGCCCACCAAGTGAACGCGTTCGACACCGCTCTGACAAGCATGGACTGCCGCGCTTAAAAGGCCGACTTGATGAACATCTTTACTTGTCTCGAGCAACTCGGCGAGTTGCGGCAGTGACAGTGTGCGCAGCAAGCTGCCTTTATCCATGACACCGCGAGAATCACTGACTAGAATCAGTTTCTCCGCCTCCAAAGCGATAGCTACTTGTGCGGCCAAGTCCTGATAATTTAAATTGAAGGCTTCTCCGGTGGCTGAAAACCCTATTGGCGATATAAGCACCATCGAGTTATCGTCCAGTTGATGCTTGATAGCTTGGCTATCGATACGGCGAACCTCTCCGGTACGGCGAAAATCAATTCCATCGCGAACACCAACAGGTTTTGCTGTAACAAAATTGCCTCCGATCACGCGAACACGTGCGCCGTGCATTGGCGAACTAGGCAGACCCATGGAGAGTTCAGACTCGATCACTAATCGCGTGCTACCCACAGCCTCTTTTATGCAGAGCATTGACTCACTGCTGGTAATGCGCAAGTGCTGCTCAAAGTTTGTTTCAATATTTGAGAGAGCAAGACGTTTGTTGATCTGTGGTCTTGCGCCATGTACTAGAACGATACGCATTCCAAGGCTTTGTAAAAGAGCAACATCATGTACCATGCTGTGGAAATTGGATTGCAGCACAGAGTCCCCAGAGATGGCGACAACAAAGGTCTTGCCCCTGTGAGAATGGATATAGGGCGAAGTCTGTCTTAAGAACTTTACGTAGTTTTTATCTTTCATGGCGCGATTATAAGCAACAGAGCCCAATAAGTTCATATAAAAGACTCGTTGTTAGTCAAATAACTGTTATTTTGACTACTTTTAGCCGTCAATACGCAATTTTTAACCTATTTTTATCCTCGCATGCTCTTGCTGACGCCTAGGGCGCTGGCGAAACTGTAAGCAACAAAAACGATTTAAGCTACTAAAAATAACAATAATTACAGCAGCGAGCTAAGCGGGGAGTGCTATCGTTAACACTTAATTTATGGTTCAATTCGCATCTTATACAAGGTCTCGCTAACATCCTATACCTGTTGGTTGCAGTGGAGTGAATTCAGCAATAAAATTCATGGCAGCTTATGGGTTGCGATAACGCCCTAATCGGCATTGCCGATCAGAGAGAGTAATATTACATTTTTAGTAAAGATTAATTAACGAGAGGAAAAGGTCGATGTCGTTCGCAGATCGCGATGGTTTTATTTGGATGGATGGTAAGTTGATCGATTGGCGTGATGCCCAAACACACTTTCTAACGTCTTCGTTGCACTACGGTAACGCGGTTTTTGAAGGCATAAGAGCCTATCAAACTGAGAGTGCGGGCACCTGTATCTTTCGGCTTGAAGATCATATTAAGCGCTTATTCAATTCAGCCAAAATTCTACATATGACTATTCCTTATAGCCAGCAGGAAGTCTGCGCTGCTCATCGTGAGGTGGTACGGGCCAATAATTTAGATGCTGCTTATATTCGGCCGCTGGTATTTTTGGGTTCTGAGGGAATGGGACTTAGGGCCGAAAGCCTAGAAATACACCTTGGCATTGCTGCTTGGGATTGGCCGTCTTATATGCCTCCAGAGACCTTAGCCTCAGGCCTTAAAGTACGCACTTCCTCTTATACTCGTCATCATGTCAACATTACGATGGTCAAAGCAAAGGCAAGTGGCAACTATCTGAATTCAATGCTGGCTTTGCGAGAAGCGCTAGATTCGGGGTGTGATGAAGCGATCATGTTAGACCCTGAGGGCTATGTTTCTGAAGGCAGTGCAGAGAATTTCTTTATGGTACGGGATGGGGTGATTTACACGCCAGACTTAACCTCATGCCTCGATGGTATTACGAGAGACACTGTGTTTAAGCTAGCTGCTGACAAGGGCATAGAAATCCGTGAAAAGCGTATTTCTCGAGATGAGGTGTATATTGCTGATGAAGCCTTCTTTACCGGAACAGCGGCAGAGATCGTCCCTATTCGGGAATATGACAGCCGCATTATTGGCGATGGTAAGCGTGGCCCAGTGGCGGCAGCTCTCCAGACTGCATACTCGGACCTTGTCCAGGGTAAAAATGCTAAGTACCAGGATTGGTTGGCGCCGGTAACTGAATAAGTGCCGTTTGTTAAATAACAATTAGGTCGAACTGGAATTTATGCCATGACAGTAGCAAGCGAAATCGTCAATGTTCTGTGCATGAAGTGGGGTACTAAGTATTCCGCTGATTATGTGAATACACTCTATTCAATGGTTTCGCGTAACATGAGTAGAGAGTTCCGCTTCGTTTGTTTGACGGAAGATGGCGCCGGCCTGCATGGAAATATTGAAGTTTTTCCGCTGCCTGAGTTATCAGTCGATTTAGGTGGCCCAGAGCGCGGTTGGAATAAGCTAGCTGTCTTTGCTGAAACTCTCTATGACCTCGAGGGCAAGGTACTGTGCCTGGACTTAGACTTAATTATCACGGGTAGTCTGGATGATCTTTTTGATTATCCAGGAGACGTGATGATTATTAAAGATTGGATTAAGAAGGACGGTACCGGAAATTCTTCGGTCTATCGATTTGAAGTGGGCGCTCATGCTGAGGTGCTAGCTGAATTTGAGCGCTCATTTGAGCAGATTAAAAAGATCCATCGTAATGAGCAGGAGTATTTATCTGCCGCGATGATGGCAAAAAATTCACTGGTGTATTGGCCGGATCATTGGTGCCGTAGTTTCAAGCGACATTGTATAAAGCCATTTTCCTTTTTTCTTGCGCGTGATACAGCGATGCCAGCTGATACCCGAGTTTTAGTCTTTCATGGGAAACCCGACCCCCATGAAGCGATTGCTGGGGTTAGTGGAAAGTGGTATCGACGATTTAAGCCCGCGACTTGGGTTCAGAATCACTGGCATTAAAAACTATGATGCTCATCACAAAAATAATGTAAAGACGCCATGATTTGATGTTGCATCCTTCTTTTCCAGCGAAACCACACGTCACAATAGCTCAGTCTGCAGGGTCATTAGCCAGTTGAAAACGGGTTAGCCAGTCTATTGTTTGACTATAAACTCGGCTCCTATTCGACGTTTTCTCGACGCCTATAGCATTAGGAGCTAGCATAAATTCAGGCGTAACCTGTCTGCCCAGCCCCCCCTTTGAATAGGCCCTTTCATCGATAACTAAATACTCGGCATGATAGGCAAAATTATGATACTTCTCATTTGCTTTTGGCGCGAGTAAATTGCGTCCAAGATTAGGATAACGGGCATTGGATAGCGCAGCGTTATAGAGGGTTGGCATAATATCCTTGTGAGATGCTATCTGGTCGGTGTCTGGTTGCAGGCTAGGACGATAGCTAGCGGGCAAATAAAGATAAAAGGGAACGCTGAGTTCGTGTAGGCGCTCAGCTGAGTTATAGCTCATGCCACGAATCGCATGATCCCCAGTTGCTGCGACAATAGTATTACTTTTGAGTCGGCTATTTTTTACCGCTGACATAAACTGCCCTAGCTGATCGTTCGTGTATCTATAGGTATCTAGGGATTCTGGTGGTAGATCTTGAAGCTTTGCGGATAAACTATCAGCTGGCGGGGACAAGGTTAAATTGTGATGTTTTGGTAACTGATAAGGCGGATGATTAGTGACGGTTAAAGTCACGATAAACAGGGGTTTGTCATGCTCATTATTGTCCAGTAGTTGCTTAATAGTCTCTTCAAATACAAATTTGTCTTCCCCTCCCCAAACGCTTGATTCCATTGTGGGATAACGCTCGCGCAATTGGTGAGCGCCAATAAACTCATCGAAGCCTTGGGTCTTCAAGTAATCACTGCGATTTGATAGTCCCTCAAACCCCGCATAGACAAAAACGGTTCTATAACCTGATTTTTTAAACACTCTCGCCACGGAAGTTTGCAGGGGAATGTGTTGATGGCTTGAGTAACTAATAGTGCTGTACTCAGTATTAACCATCAAGCTCATCAGTGATTGTTGAGTGTCATCATGTGCGGGTAAAAATCGGTTGAAATAATAATCCTCATCTAAGTGTTGACGCATCTGACCAGCAAGGTCTGTCCCAGGATTAAACGTGGGGAGTAATAAAGCATTGCCCATACTTTCTATGAGATTAAACACCACATTTGGAGGGTTCTTCTCGAGAAAGATAGAGCTAGGGGTTTGCGCAAAAAATTGCGAGAAAAGGGGCTGGTCCAAGGGAGGTTCGCCATAAAAAGCTTTAAACAGTTCGCGCCCTTCACCATCCAGAGCGGGACTAATTGTTTTGGATTGCTCAAATTCCTTGTAGCCATAGTAGAGCGCAACAATCCCATTAGGTACGATATTGTTGACAGCCGTTTCAGATGACACGATAAGGTGTCTTTGAGACAGGGGGAAGGTTGAGACAGTGCCTCGGCCGAGCGCCATTAAAAACATCAGGGGCAGTAAGATAGCCAGTGTAAAAAAGGGGATTCTTCTAACGTGCACAAAGCCAATCAATTCGATTATTTTCTCACCTATTTTCCTGTAGCTCCACAGTGTCAAAGCGGTTACAGATAGCCCGACAAGTAGACGTAAACCATAGGGGTCCATGCTTATCACGGTCGGCCAAATTGTAGCTGCACCGTAGTTCAAGCCAACGTAAGCAAAACTATCGATGGGTCGATTAAAAAAACCGATATAGCTGAAATTGAGAATAGACGCCCAAACAGCAATAACTAAAATTAAACCGCCCCAATAGCGATTCAGCAACCATCCAAAATGAGATGCCATTGCCGGCAGAGGGATGCAACAGATGCTGATAAACAATCCCAGTAGATTGGCCCGGATAACGACTGCCATATCAAAACGAAAGCCTGTCCATAGGGCACGCCATAAGTCACTGTTGTTGGCAATGCTTTCAGGGCGAGGATAAGATAGCCAAGTAGTCAAACGCGCGACCAAAAACAGAGCGGCACAGATCATAACTACGCTTATTAAAGACGCTAGGACTCGCACATACGCTGCTGAATTTGATGTGATGCTGAGATTATTGGGACTTCTTTGTGTCATAAAATAGTCTCGGACTCTGCTTGTCGATGGAGGGCAACGAATAATTAAATTGACCAGTTAATATTTTATCATGAAACCAAACCTGTGGATTTCTCTCGGTAGGTCGACCCTTAAAAACATACCTAGTTGCAGATAGGTTATCATTAGTTGTCGACGAAAAATTCTACTAGGTTACGATAGTCGTTTTACTCATTCTTGGTAATTTTGAGTGCAATCGTTTTTTATTTATTAAAGGTTATTTAGACCCACTATGCCTAGGTTTATATATACAGCATTTTTTTATTGTTTACTGCCGGTCATCTGCCTGCGGTTGCTTTGGCGTGCGGTTAAATCACCCAACTATGCCAAACGTTGGGCAGAACGATTTGGATTTGTGAATGATCTTGATTCGAACAAGGAGATTATTTGGCTGCATGCCGTATCTGTGGGTGAAACCCTAGCCGCAGTGCCTCTGGTTAATGCCCTACAGGAGAAATACCCCGAACATCGGTTGATGGTAACCAGTATGACGCCAACCGGCTCAGAGCGCATTTTGGCGGCTTTTGGTGATTCTGTAGAACATAGTTATGCGCCTTATGATATGCCTGATGCGGTTGCCAGATTTTTAGGTAGGGTACGACCAAAATTATTAATTATTATGGAAACCGAATTGTGGCCAAATACTATTGCTGCGTGCAATAAACGTGATATTCCAGTCATCTTGGCCAATGGACGACTATCTGAAAAGTCTGCTCGGGCTTATCAGCACATTAGTAGCTTGGTTCGTCCAATGTTACATGGCCTACACACAGTGGCGGCACAGCATAATGATGATGCTCAACGCTTTCAAAGTCTCGGGTTGCCAGATACTGCGGTGACGGTGACTGGAAACATTAAGTTTGATTTAAAGATAGACCCTTCTCTAATGGGTACGGTGGAGCAATTATCTAAAGACTGGCGCGGCACTACCCAGAGAAGAGTGTTTTTAGCCGCCAGTACCCATAAAGGGGAAGACGAAATAATCTTGGCAGCCTTTGCTGAAATAAAAGCACAGCTAGAATCTGTGCTCCTAGTTATAGTTCCGCGCCACCCAGAACGGTTTAATCAGGTTGCCAATCTATGCAAATCGGCAGGCTTTAGTATCGCGAGGCGGAGTGAAAACGCTACAGTTGCCGAGGCTGACATATTACTTGGCGATAGCATGGGAGAATTGATGGCTTTCTTTGGTGCTTGCGACCTAGCTTTTGTTGGCGGGAGTTTCGTGCCAACAGGTGGGCATAACATGATTGAGCCAGCCGCTTGGGGAGTCCCGGTATTAACAGGACCACACCTGTTTAATTTCACCGGAATAGCTCATTTACTGACGGAGGCTGGAGGGATGAAGGTCTGTCAAGATGTCGATGATCTTGCCAATCAATCTGTGATGTTACTGCAAGATGAGACCCATAGAATTCAAATGGGTGAAGCAGCACGCCACGTAGCGGTTGCTAACCGCGGCGCCCTAGATAGGTTGCTTGTCATTATTGCCCAGGCTATTTAGACACAGCTAAACTAGGATCTAACCAGGCATTCAGTTGGTATATGTCATCGGGTGACAACTGCCCTGCCACTTCTTTTAAACTCATCATAGCGAAAATATAGTCGTATCGCGCATTGGCATAGTTTCGTTTGGCCTGGAAAACAGAGCGCTGAGCTGCAAGCACATCAACAATATTGCGCGTGCCAACTTCGTATCCAGCTTGGGTGGCCCCCAGAGCACTTTGGGCTGAGGTAATGGCCTGGTTACGCGCTTTAACGCGAGCAGCGTTGGTAATGACTAGCTGATGACGACTGCGCGCTGTTTGCACTGTATTGCGCGTTGCTACTTCGAAATTTTCACTCGATGCAATTGCGCGTTGTTTTGCTTGCCTTCTTCCGGCATTGATGCCGCTAGCCCATATTGGCATACTCACCGAAATACCAAAACTATGACCATCACTTAAAGATGAGATTTCAGAAATACTTTCTGAAGGAAGATAGCTAACTTGCGTTCCATCTTGATCTGAATCTGAATAACGCGCATTAGCAGTAACCTTTGGGAAAAGTTGTGCTGTAGCCGCCTTGGCTTCGTTATAAGAGGCGTCTTTACCAAGTTTAGAAACTTTCAATTGATAGTTGTTGCTGAGAGAAAAATTTACCCAATCTTGACTATCAAGAGGGACCGGATTAACCGCCATAAACTCTGCTTTCAATCCTGACAGAACACTATGGTTTTTACCGGTGAGCACTTGCAACGCATCAAAGGCGATGTTGACAGCGCCGCGGGCTTCAAGACTATTCACCAAGGCATCGTCAAAAACTGCTTGGGCTTC
>JBKEFT010000067.1:0-7805 GCA_046709645.1 Arenicella sp. | reverse complement strand
CTCACACGAGCGACACCGTATTTTAAGCAGAGAGGGCTTAGAAAACTTACTGACTACCCAATACACCAAATTAAAAACAAAACTGCGTCAAAGCTAAAATTCGTGAGTCTGTGATGACAATAGTATTGCCCGAAAGCTTTGAACTGTATTTTCAAGTAGCTATGTTCTTCTTCGCTGGTTATCACATTGCCTATCTATTCAACAATTTCTCACGTCTATTCCAAGAGCAAGGAATCATCATGTTTGTATTTACCTTCGCATGGATGTTCGGTGTGCTTGGAACAGTGCTGATTTATGTAGAAGCTTACCAATCGTGGTTCTATACCTTGGGATATTTCGCAGGCTTTTCACTACGGTTCTTTCGCCATGATTATTGAGATAACCAACGATCCACACAGTTTTATCGTGTTCTTAACGGCGAGCATGGGCATCGGCTATGCCTTTTTTAATCGCCAAGGGTTTGGATTAGGGAAATTGGCGGTGCTGGTTTTTGTTGGTGGCCCGTTATTTATTACAGCATATGAGCGGCATCACATGGTCGATGTCGGTCTAGGCCTACTCGTTGGCTTTTTGCATGCAAAAGAGATGATAGTCCTTAAAAATCAATGCCATATTGTGTATGTTTCGCCATTTATTTGTCGACGAAAGCTCTCTACATTGTTTTTCTTCTTTATGTAGTAGTATCGACAAAAGTGATCGAGTATATAACGGCACAATAATAATTTTTATGGAGAAAAAATTTTGGGTTCAATTGTCGAGATGCTGCGTTTTCACGCGGCTTCCAGGGGTGGCGAAGTAGCGTATACGTTTATTGATGAAACTGGTGCTGAACACTCAATAACGTTTGCAGAGTTACATGCTGATGCGAAAAAAATCGCGATCAGTCTAAGGGAATACCTTAACGACGGCGAAAGGGTCGCGTTGCTGATGCCGACGAGCCTTGATTATATAAAATCATTTTATGGCTGTTTGTTGGGCGGCTTAGTTGCTGTTCCGTTATACCCGCCGACGAATTCTAAATCGATTCAACGTTTGACGACAATCATGGCTGATAGTCAAGCTACAGTTGCTCTGACAACTAATAAGTTGGCCGAAGAATTAAATCAGGATTGGTCTGGAGAGAAAACCAAGTTTTTTTCCACTGAAACTCTCTCAGGGCGGCTCAACGGAGTTGATTACAGTACTCGTTTCAAACCGTATTCAATTGCCTTTTTACAATATACGTCTGGTTCGACGGGTGACCCTAAGGGCGTCATTATTTCCCATGAAAATATTATTTCTAACGTAACGTCGGCAACCGCTGCAACACAGGTTAAAGCGGGCGAAACGTTTTGTAGTTGGCTGCCTTTGCACCATGACATGGGTATGGTTGTGAGTGTTCTAACGCCACTTTACTTAGGTGGGCATTCGGTAATCATGTCTCCTACACGCTTTATTCGGCGACCTAGGCGGTGGCTTGAAGCGATAAGTCAATATAAGGCTGTGTTAACGGCATCACCTAATTTTGCATTTGACTACTGCGTTAATCGTGTGACGGATGAGAGCGTGGTAGGCCTTGATTTAACTCGTTGGCGGGTAGCCATAAATGGCGCGGAACCTTTAAGCGCAAAAAGTATAAGCGATTTTACCAATAAATTTTCCGTGATAGGTGTTGCCAATACAACAATTTACCCGGCGTACGGGATGGCTGAGGCGACCGTTTTTGTTTCCGGTGGCAACGCTAATAGTGAACCCGTAACCGAGTCATTTAATAAGCTTGAATTGCAAAGAGGCGTGCTGTTGCCCGCGACCACCGAGGAAAACTCAGTTTGTCTTGTGAGCTGTGGAGTGGCTACAGAGTTTCATGATTTACGCATAGTCGATGCGGAGAGTGGCAATGAATTGAGCGAATTAGAAGTGGGAGAGATCTGGTTTGCCGGACCAAGTGTTTCAGATGGGTACTGGAATAAACCCGATGAATCATCACTTTCCTTTGGCTTTCGCCTACCTGGCCTTGATCAATATAGTTATTTACGGACCGGCGACTTAGGGTTTAAATTTAGAGGTGAGCTCTATATCACAGGCCGAATTAAGGACTTAATCATTGTCAAAGGTAAGAACTATTACCCTAACGATCTTGAAAAAGATTCTGCCGAGGTTGTTCTTGGTTTGTCTTCCTCTGCGGCTTTTGAGGTCGACGGCAAGGTGGTTATGATTCATGAAGTTGGCCGCAAGGTTCGGAAAAACTTTGATGGCATTAACGCGCGTCAGGCGATTCGTGCAGAAATACTGAATCAGCATGAAATACTAATCGACGTCATCGAGTTTGTGGCGGCTGGTCAGTTACCCATCACGTCCAGCGGTAAAATTCAACGGCGTTTGGCAAAGCAATTATATTTGAAAAACGAGTTCAGTTATTTGGCCTCGAAAGAACTAGAGCCAGAAGCACAGTTTAATAAGAGTGTTATTGATGTAACTCTAAATAGTGATACCGAGGAGAAAATAGAGAGTATATGGAAGGAACTGTTTGATCTTCAGCACGTCTCTGTCAATGACAACTTATTTGATTTGGGAGGACACTCTCTTATTGCAACAAAGTTGGTTAGTGAAATCGAGCGAGTCTTTACTCGGAAAATTTCCTTAGTAGATGTATTGCAAAACCCTACTATATCCAGTTTAGCCGCTCTTGTTGAAAAAACTGGGCGCACTCACGTTGAGCCGCTTGATTTTACCGTAGACCGGAAGAACCGTTTTGACGCCTTTCCGTTGACCAATGTACAACAGGCCTATTGGCTCGGGCGAAAGAGCGAGTTTGAATTGGGTAACGTTGGCTGCCATGGTTACTACGAAATACCGTCGAAAAATTTTAATTATGAGCGTTTTTCTGAAATTTGGAATCAGTTAATACAGCGCCATGAAATGCTTAGAGTTGTTATAGATCCCAATGGATTGCAACGAATTTTAAACAGCCCTTGTGATTATTTGATAACTCATTATCAAATGCAGGGTGCTTCTGAGCAAGAGGTTTTGAGCCATTTCGACTTAGTTAGAGACGGTATGTCGCACCAAGTATTTTCTGGCGAAACTTGGCCGTTGTTTGATATACGTGTTTCTCGCCTAAGCGATAGCGAGTCAGTAATACACTACAGTATGGATGCGTTGGTGCTAGACGCATCCAGTGCATTAATTCTAGAACAGGAAATGCGAAAACTCTACGCGGCCCCTGAAAAATCACTACCTGCGATTGAGGGAAGCTTTCGCGATTATGTTTTAGCTTGCCAATCTCTAAAAGGTACTAAACGGTTTCAGCGTGCAAAGGAGTACTGGTTAGCCCGCCTCGATGGTTTTCCAAGCCGGCCAGAGTTGCCTTTAGCGTTAGACCCTTCGACTATAGATGAACCCAGATTCGAAAGACGACAGATTGTTTTAGACGATGTCTATTGGCAAACACTTAAGCTGAATGCGAATGCCAATCGGGTCACTCCAACGGTATTTATTATTGCTTGCTTGTCGAAAGTTATCGATCTATGGAGCCAGAACTCCAAGTTTGTATTAAATTTGACTCTATTTAATAGAGCTCAATCGGATCTCAACATCAATAGTATTGTTGGTGATTTTACAACCACGACCTTGCTTGAAGTTGATAACTTATTATTCACAGAGGGCTTTGGCGAGGGTATGAGGCATATCCAACACCAATTGTGGAATGACTTAGAACATAAGGATTTCGACGGTATAGAAGTTCAGAACATCCTTAAACAAGATCATCAATACGATTTAGGTTTCCCCATCGTTGTGACCAGCTCATTAGGCTTAGAAGTTCCTACTGGGAAGATAGAACAAAATTCAATTATGAGTGGTGTGGACGCTAATTTTGCTATCACACAAACACCCCAAGTTTGGTTAGATATTCAGTTGTATGAGTGTGTAGATGGCTTATGTATTAATTGGGATAGTGTTGAAGGGTTATTTCCAGAAGGTGTTTTGGATGCAATGTCTGACGCGATGTCAAGCTTGTTACGGTCTCTATCAAGCGAAGAGAATTCATGCTTGCTCAAGGCTCCCAACATTTTTCCTCAACACCAAAGTGACCTGATAACGAGCGTAAATAGTACTGATGTTGCGGTCGCCGCCGAGGTATTACATTCAGCGTTAATGCGTTGCATTGAAACCTATCCCGACAATGTTGCAATCGTGTCTGAATCGAGAACGCTGACTTATCGAGATCTAGGTGTGCTTAGCAATCAATTGGCGCACCAATTAGCAAGTTCTAAAAGAGTTGGTCGGCCTGTTGCCGTGGTAATGCAAAAAGGTTGGGAGCAAATTGTCGCGGTGTTGGGCATTCTTAGAAGTGGTAATGCATATGTGCCTATCGATGCTCAATTACCGCTTAAGCGGATCGCCGCTCTATTGGATATTTGCGGCGCGCACGATGTTATTAGCACTCCAAGTTGTGAGGGTGTCGTTTCTAGAGCTTACCGATGCACGCTTGTTCAATACAGTGTTTTTGATCAATCGCTTGAGCCAATTATCGATGTGGCGTCACCTGAATCGACGGCCTACATTATATTTACGTCGGGTACTACGGGAGTTCCTAAAGGCGTGGCTATTAGGCATTTATCGGCCCTGAATACCGTGCTTGATATTAATCGACGTTTTAATGTGACGGCGAAAGATAGTGTTTTAGGTTTGTCTAGTTTGAGCTTTGATTTGTCTGTTTATGATGTTTTTGGTGTGTTGGGTGCCGGTGGTCGGCTTATTTTACCGGCCCCTGAAGAGACTAAGGACCCCGAAGCATGGCGTTATTATTTATCCGAGTATGGTGTCACACTTTGGAATACCGCGCCTGCACTGATGAGCTTATTCGCCGACGTGATGCGACAGGGTGAAGGCGTTCCGGGTTTACGCTTAGTGATGCTAAGCGGCGACTGGATTCCGGTAGATCTACCCGATCGTATTGCTGATTTTTCTCCACAGGCAAAGATTATCAGCCTAGGTGGTGCCACCGAAGCTTCAATATGGTCTATCGCCCACGAAATAGTTGAGGAGAGTTCTGACTGGGTCAGTATTCCTTACGGAAAAGCGCTGGCTAATCAAAAAATGATGGTGTTGCGCGACGATCTTTTTTATTGCCCTTTCTGGGTTATGGGGGACATTTATATTTCAGGAATAGGGCTTGCTTTAGGCTATTGGAAGGACCAAGAAAAAACCGCGGCTAGTTTCATTATTCATCCCGACACTAAGCAGCGATTATACAAAACGGGCGACAAAGGGCGTTTAAGGCCCTGTGGCAATATCGAGTTTTTAGGTCGAGTTGATTCCCAAGTTAAAATCCAAGGTCATCGTATTGAATTGGGCGAAATAGAAACCGCTTTGCGTAAAAGTAATTTATTGCGCGATGTATTGGTTATTGCTCGTGATCAACCCAAGCGTTTAGTCGCCTACATCGTTGCCGATAACGTCGATGACCAAGCTGGCTTAATTGACACACTGCTGGCTTATTTGAAATCGCACTTACCCGGATTTATGATCCCTTCGGTAATCATGCCATTGCAGAGTATTCCTCTAACATCGAACGGCAAGGTCGATAGATCGAAGTTGCCAGAACCTGATGCGAGCCAGTCATTAAAAAATTTTATAGCCCCGAAAAATAGCATAGAAGTACTACTCAGTGGTCTATGGGGCGAATTGCTTGAGGTCGATCGTGTCGGTGTTAACGATAACTTTTTTATATTAGGTGGCAACTCGCAACTAGCCATACAGCTTAAAGCTCGTTTACAACAAGAGGGGCTATTGGTATCGATATCAGATTTATTCGGCGCTCCAACCCTGGAGGCATTAGCATCATTAGTTTCTGAGATTGAACGTGACGCGTCCGATAGTCAGTTTTCATATGTGATTCCAGCGCAATGCGAAAGCATTGATTTAGAAATGCTGCCACTGCTCGATGGTTTGAATTTTAATCAAGATACGCTTGATGAAATTATCAGTAAAATTCCTGGTGGGGCAAAGAACATTCAAGATATATATCCTTTAGCCGCGAATCAACTAGGCTTGTTTTTACACCATACCTTGAGTACAAGCGACGATATTTATGTGTTGCCTAATCTGTTCTCGGTGGAAAGTGCCAGCCATTTTGAATCGTTTATCTCGAACTTGAATATAATAATCGAGCGCCATGATGTTTTACGAACGGCGATCATTTGGCGTGATTTAGCCTTGCCAGTGCAGGTGGTTTGTCGAACGGTAGAATTGCCAATCGAGTGGCTCACATTTGCTGATAAGCAGGGAGTCGAAGATGCGATGATCCAGCGCTGTAAACCTTCGGGGCTCTGGCTAGATCTTGAACAAGCGCCGTTAGTTAGAATTGAAGTTGCTCGAGATAATCACAGTGATCAACATTTTGTATTGATAAAAATTCATCACAGTATCTTAGATCATGTTGGTTTAGATTTGATATTTAGTGAGCTTGCACAGCTACAAAATGGCAATCAATCTGACTTGAATCCAGCACCTCGCTACCGCGACTTTGTCGCGTATTCGTTGAAGTACGCAGAGACAAGCACCGCTGAAAGATTTTTTACTCAGCGACTATCGGATATTGTCGATCCAAGCTTGCCGTTTGGCTTGCAAAATATTCGTGATAACGGTTTAAACATTGAGCACCTTGTCGTGCCTTTGAAAAATGGACTGTCGGCGCAAATAAGATCGGTGATGCGGTTACTGAAATTAACCCCCGCCTCATTATTTCATGCGGCATGGTCGTTGGTTTTATCGGCCAGCACAAACCAAAAAAATATCGTGTTTGGCACGGTTCTATCTGGCCGTTCTGATGCCTTTAAGGGCAGTGAAAATGGGGTTGGCTTATTCCTTAATACCCTGCCGCTACGTGTTCAAATTGCAGACCAGGATATTCTGAGCTTTGTTAGCGAGGTACAAACCAACTTGATTGACCTCTTGGCCGTTGAGCAAACATCGTTGGTGCTCGCTCAGCGTTGCAGCGGTGTTGAAAATGGAGTTCCACTGTTCAGTTCGCTGTTAAATTTCCGCCATATTGGTAATAGTGAAATGCCCTATGCTGGCATTACCCCCATCGTCAACCATGAGCGAACTAACTATCCATTAACCATCTCCGTTGATGATGTCGGTGATGGGTTCAACTTAGACGTTCAAGTTGACGCTTCGGTTGGTGCTAAACGTCTGGTTACTTACATGCAAACAGTATTGCATGAGATGGTTACTGAGTTGCAGCGCGAGGTGTCGAAAAATGATCATACACACGACCCAAGGCTGGTGAGCGATATAAATTTTCTCCCTAGCTCTGAGCATTCATATCTTACAGAGACATTGAACGCGACCATGGTTGATTACCGCAGTGATCAATGTGTTCATCAGCTATTCGAAGCGCAGGCCACCATGCACCCAGAGAGAATTGCGCTTGTGTACGAAGCGCAACAACTAAGCTACGGCGAGCTTAATCAGCGTTCAAATCAGTTAGCACACTATCTAGTTGATCAAGGCGTAAAACCCGACACATTAGTCGCTTTGTGCGTCGAGCGATCATTGGAGATGGTGATCGGTATTCTGGGTATCTTAAAAGCCGGTGGCGCGTACGTGCCGTTAGATCCGAACTACCCTGAGGCTCGATTAAACTATATGCTGGCCGACTCGGCGGTTGACTTAGTGTTAACCCAGAGTCATTTAGTAGGCCGCATTCCGTCTGCTGATCATCGATTGCTGTTGTTGGATGATGATGATCTGCAAGCGGTATTATCCGAGCACTCAAATTCGAATATTGATAAAGTTGAGCAAGGCCTAACGTCAGA
>JBKEFT010000066.1:0-7846 GCA_046709645.1 Arenicella sp. | reverse complement strand
GGCACGGTCAGCGATTAAGGCACTAGAGAAAGCAAATGCGCCAATTGCGGGTGTCGTGGTAAATCAAGTTCCTGCTTCAGATGCTTCATTTTCTTATTATTATGGCCGTGGTTACTATAATGAATCGGTGCAGAATAATACTGAGAGTGTTAGCTAAAGAGACCCGTCGTTCAATTTGATATGCGAAACAGGCTTGCTAAAGTATCGTTTGTTATTACTTTACTGCTTATCTCCTTATCGGCGGCTAAGTACGCTATAGCTGACTTTCATTACCAGCGTGCTAAAGCTAGCTACGATTATTTAGATATCGCCAAGCTCAAGTACGCACGCGAGCTTAATGAGATTGTTGATACTCTCGATCAATCTCTGCGGTTTCGTCGAAATTCCGCTGATGCACTGGATTTTAAAGCAGATTTACTTTACCAGTCATGGTGGCTTTCTCCTGACGGTCAATATCTACAAGATTCACAGCTGTTACAAAATGCGCTACTGCTACATGAAGAGGCGCAGACGGATAGAAAGGGCTGGGTTTTTTCGGTTGCGCGTATGGCTCTTATTTACTCTCATCAAGCTGAGTTAGATTCTAATTTCCATCAATGGTTTATCGAATCGCATCGCTTAGGCTTATATGAAACAACGATAGCGCGTTCATTAATGGTCGTCGGCTTGCAGAATTGGGCGAAACTATCAGAATCGCAACAGAGTTTAACTATGGATTTTATCCGTGCGTCTATCGAGCAAAAGGCAAACAGTGCCCAGGCGATGGTTATACTGTTAGATGGATACCATTTGCGTCAAGAAGCATGTGAAGCCTTGCCAAATACGCCTAGAAAAATAGCGGTATGCAAAGAAATTAGCTAACTATTGAATGATTTGTATAAAGATCACTTGATGTTTAAACAAGTCGATTCCTTACCACTTTAGTTAATTTTCTAGTTTCATTTCGACAGGTCTGAGAGGAAAAATAGAGCGCCCCAATTAGTGAGAGCAATGAGATGCTAAATATGCTCACCGTCGTCAGTGGTTCACTATTATGAGTGATCCAGTAAACGAGAATGAAGCCAGTTATTGATACGCTAGTTATACCGATTAGTACCAAGCTTGTTGCGGCAAAATGCTGAATAATATTAGATATAAGCCAACTGAGAAATAGAATGTAAATAATTTCACTGATAGCGAATGCCAACGCAAAAAAACGAACATCGTCTCCATATATAGCTATCGGCAATAAAGCAGCAAGGCCTAAGATTCTTACAATATCGGCTTTGAGCATCAGTTTTGTATCGGCACAGCCCACTACAATTTGACTAAGCCAATTACTCAACTGACGAAAGGCCACTAGTACGACAACGGCAGGGAAGAGGTATGGCATGGGGCTATATTGTTGGCCAAAAATGATCGTAACTATCTGTTCACCGAAAATGGTAATAGTAAAGAGGATGGGTAGCACAAGATATAGTGAGATAATGCCATTTTCGAAAGCGGTTCTATTTAACCGTGCCATGGTTGAAGTACTTATTCGGCGGATAAAAATTTTCGAAAGGCCAATAGACACAATATTTGCGGCGTTGGCCGTGACCATGATAGTGAGAAAATAGAGCGTAAACTCAGCAAGCCCAGCGTAGCGGGCAATAAGGGCTTTATCAACCTCAGTTCCAAAGTACTTTAATGTGCCGATTAAGATCAACGGTAGGCCGAAGTTCCATAGCGCAAGAAGGTAGTTTTTTTCTAGTCCTAAACGATAAGGCCGCGTCGCCAGCCAATGAGATAGTACCGTGCATATCGAATGACGAAATACGAATGAAATGTAAAAGGCCCAATAATCTTTCCATATTGTTATACATATTAGCGCGATGATAATAGAGGTCGAGTCGGCGATAATCCCGATTTTGGCGGTGAGTTTAAAATCATTATGTCTATGAGCGCGTTGAGGGTCTAAGTGTGCGAACGCGTTGATCAATGGAACAATAGCCAGTAACGCGTAATTGAATGCGTCTTTAGGCAAGTTCAAAAGTACTGGAATGATTGGCGCGATGAGCACAACGAATAACGCAATGAGTACGCCTCGTAGGACCATAACCGTGTGCATGGTCGCTTGAAAGCGAGGGGTGTTGCCATCCTTTGAGCGCTGCATTAGTAACTCGTGACCGAAGCCACTCAGGTATTCGAAGAACGACAATACAACGCCGAAGGTTAGGGCTATTGAGAAATCATCAGGGTGAAGAAGCCTTGCAAAAATAACATTCCTTACGAGCATCGAGCAGATAGCGCTGAAGTAAGTTAACCCGGCCCAGAATGCCGAATTTGTATAACTAAGCATCTTCATTTTAACCTAGCTCGCGTCTTGCTTCGGCATTTACGCATCGATAGGATGGCGGCGGCGAAATGTCTTATTAGCTGTCTTCGACGGTTCTAGTCGGCTCTGTATTTCAACCTTTTTGCGGCTCCGCTCGCCGCCTACACACACCGCGAGAACCATCATGTACATAGAGGCCATATACCCCCAGAAGTGAACAGTCGTCGCTATTAACGTCATCGCAAAGGCCGTGATGAACCACGCTTGCATAAAGTGTCGTTCTCTTTTGTGATGGCGATCAAACACATAGCGCAGAGACCTAGCAAGTACCAATATCACAAATATAGAAAACAACAAAAGGCTTGTAAGGCCAAAGCGCAACATCATAACCAACCAAAAACTATCAACCGTGTTTTCTAACAAATGACGCCAATATTGATTTTCAATTATTGCAAAAATTCCAATATCGTAACCATAGCCAAAGAATAAGCCCCAGGTTGACTGTGCCACAACTTCAAAGCTATTTACCCACATGTAATAGCGTGCGTAGCCAGTCTCTGGGTTTAACAGTAAATACGTGAACATAACTCTAATAGGGTCTCTATTCGATAGAATATCGACCACGATGTAGAATGCTAAGAACAAGCCAAGTAGTAGCCACCAACGATTTTTTCTGCCGCGCGTTATTCGTACCCACGCGAGCATTGCTAGCTGTACCATGACGGCGAGAATAGGCGCCGATGACGCAGACATCAGCGCGCCTGCGCCAGAGAATATGGCGATGAACCAGAATTTCGGCCGACGCTTTGCCATTGCGATCGCGGTCGCCATTGCGATCGCGCATAAGGTTCCGAAGATGATCGCATGGTCGGTTGGCCCCATCGCTCGCCAAATGCCAAAACGCTGCTCAGGTGAACCATTGTAGTTTGCTCCGCTTAAAGCGCTGGCTAACTCGTGAGTGAAGTGACGACCAGAAATTGATTCCGGCAGGCCAAGGAAAAACAGGATCGCCACTACCAAAAATAGTACTTTTGAAAATGCTATTCGCTGTTGGTGGGTATTTATGTTTAACCTAATTAAGAGATAAGGCAATACAAGTTCAAGCGCGAGAATGCCGCCCGACTCAAAGGCTGCTCCCATGCCGGTATTTAAGCCAAAAGCGATCATTGGCCATACGCCTATGGCTAGGGCAAAGGCATCGCAAGCATTCCACCTTACAGCCCGCGTTTTAGTCAAGATTGACCAAACCACATAGGGAATTAGAAAAATTAGTATCAGGCGATAGGCACTCAATACGAAGCTTTCTAAAATGAAGTTAAATTCACTTGGTATCAAAAACGATAATAGGAGAATACGAATTGCGTTCATAGTGAGATTTTCTACGGTTTATTCGTAGCCCAGTTTTTTGGCGATGGATATTGCATTGTCTAGCCCTGCAACTCTGTTGGGCAATAAACCAAGATGACGTCGATAGGCGAGACCAAAGCGTATTCGCATGTACTCAATGCCCCATGGGGTTATGTTACTACAGACAGCATTTAGAGGCAGTTCGCGACGCCACTTTTTTTGCAGGTATCGATACGCTCTTGAATAGTCTCCTCCTAATGACTGTATTCGCTTGCTATTGTGGATCACAGGTGCATGAATTGCGTAGCATTGATAACCCAAAGAACGTGCCGAGGCACAAATATCGGCACCGAATAAATGAAACCCTGTAAGGTTCTCGTCGAAGTTTAGGCCAGCTTTGGGGTTGATAATAATCAGCAGCTCGTCGAGAGCATCGACCCGTGTTGGTGTGCCGTACTTCTTGCCTAATTCGATGCCTAGGCCGCTGTCCCAAAGTCTGCCTACAGCTTTCCCTTGTTTGGTTTTTCCGAACACACCGAGAACGGCCCATCTTTTTTCATGCTGCTCAAGTTGGTCGAGCGCTTTAACCAAATTGTCGTACCAACTCTCTGGTAGGTACACATCTTGGTGTGCATAGATAATTAAATCGGCGTCGCAAAAGTATCTTAAACCTTGGTTGTAGGCCTCACTGGCAGACTTGGCTCCTCGTATTTCAAGTAACGGAGTACAGTCATTTTTAATCAGTGGAGACTGCCTTAAATTCTCCTTTAGAATTTTTTCGTTAGATACGGCGGCAACGATCCCCAGTGTGTATTTACCCATTACCGAATACCGACCTAAGTTTTTTCACTAATGCTTACTCGAGCCGCAAACTGCCAATAGGCACAGTCGAAACCGTATATCATTTGTGCAAGATATGACAGTATTAACCGCGGGCCACCATCACGCCCTCCATAGCGATTGACTCCTTTGAGCACATCTATCTGCCAATCAGTTTGCTTTAATAAGCGGATCAAACTTTTTTTGGTGAAAAACCGCAAATGAGTTTGATCAAGGATTCCAGCTTCGCGATAGTGCCAATCTCTGGCAAACAATACTTGGTTTAGGTTAGAGAGCAGTCGAACGTTGGGGATCGATATGATTAAGCTGCCCCCAGGTGCGAGCTTTTTCTTTATGGCAAGCATAAAGCTGACATGATGCTCCATGTGTTCAATTACATCATTACAGATTATCAGGTCAAAATAGTTGTCAGGTAACTCTGACTGTAGCTGATCATAATCGCCAACTAAAACAGTATCTAGTTTTTTCTCGGCTTCACTTGCGGCTCTAACATCTTGTTCAACCCCCCAGTATTCGTGACTTAAGTCCAAGTTAGATCTAAAATTGCCTTCTCCACAACCGACCTCTAATACGCGTTGGTACGTCGAAGGAAGAAATTGTTTCATTTCTGGCCTAGTGGCTTGAAAGTAAATATTGTTTTGCTGTGGCACGATTAAAGTTATTGTTAAGGTAAATTATCAAGGTCGATAGTTTAAACATCTAAAGACGCTGTTAGAATCATAAATACGGAGCTCTATTATTGCTGTGTATTGGGCGCGATGCTAGCGAACTTATGGCGTTGCCAAGTTTTAATTAGCAAAAATGAAAATTGATAAATACTGAGGTTTTAACTAAGGTTTTAACTGCGGCTTTAATTAGGGGTTAAAAAATCTATGTTGTTGATAAAAGCTAAAGGTGGCCTTGGCAACCGTATGTTGTCGGCCGCCTCGGCGATATTATATGCCAATGCCACCAAGCGACGTTGGTATGTTGATTGGACTGATGGAATATACGCCAATAAGCCAGAAAATGCCTACACGTTGATGTTCCATAACGAATCCAGAGAGTTACCGCCACGTGAGCAAGATTTTATTAGTACCGTGCCAGCGAGATGGAGTGGCAGCTTAGATTGCTCTCCCACTCAACTAATGTCTCAGTACTTTCCAAATGATCACTCGAACCCTATTGTATATCGAAGAATGAGTGCCCCTCTCACAGCACAAGCTGTTAAAGACCAATTAGAAGTATTTTGGTCTTACACATCAAAATTCGGCCGAATTAAAGCGTTTCTACCTTATGGTCGTCGAGATAGAGATACTGAAATCGGTAAGACGTTGAAACGTTATTTCCAACCTTGTAACGATATCAAAGAGCAAGTTGACGCTCTGTCAGGTCGGGCAGAGGGGAATATTCTCGGTGTTCATATTCGTTACACTGACCTAAAAGTGCCAATTCAAAAAGTGCTTAGCTTGGTGAAAACGTGTATGGCGTCGGGCAATTTTACGACACTGTTTCTAGCGACTGATAGCGAGTACGCTGAGCGTCTATTTAAACTGAAATTCGACAATGTGCTGACCAACGATAAACGTTTTTCTAATAATAACCGTCAGCTGCATAAGCTTGAAGAGTCTGACCAAAAGCTTGATGATTCCTATGCAGCCTTAGTTGATATGATGATGTTAGCCCGATGTAACGCCTTAATTTACTGTTCTCGATCAACGTTTTCTGAGACTAGTCGTTTGTTGGGGCAGTTTGATAAAGACCAGTTATTTGACCTTGATCGATTTAACTTCAGTGTTCGTTTTAAGCGTTTTATTCAGGAGTATTTATAGCTTAAGACCTCAGTGCGTTACCCGATTGCAGCCGCTTTCTATAAATTTACTAACCTGTTCTTATGAATAAATCATCGGTTGCTGCGATACGTGCAATACACTCGTAATTGAACTCCTTTAAGTATTCGCGAATTAATTCATCGCCACCAATGGCGTTGTCATTTTCTATCATGAGAAATGTTGGCTTAAAACTTGAAAAGTCTATACCTCTTAAAACTTGCATTTCAGCACCTTCAACATCGATCAATATAAGGTTAACGCGGTCTATATTTGGGAAATGTTTATTCAGTGGTTTGGTTGCAACGTCATATTCTCGATAATCATAAATTTTTAAATCTTCTTCACGCACGTGTTCTTTAAAACCAGATAATGCATGCTCCCATCCTTGCTTAGGCAGTACCTCTATAAACGGTTGATTACCCTCAACGTCAGAAACGGCACCACAAACAAAAGGGGTTTCACGTTTTTCTAGCCACTCAGATTGAACCTGTTTCAGTGGGTCGATCGCGACACCGCTCCACCCTTGTTTTTCTAAGAAAATGCTATTGCTGTTTACATCAGGCTTATTGGCCCCTATATCAATAAAACTGCCATTGTCTAGATTCGAAAGGTACTCTGACCAAAGATAGAAGTCCTGACCATATTGAGAGTAGTAGCCTTGGCGTTGTTGTGCCGAGAGCTCTTCGATCGTGTAGTTAATATAGGTAGCCTTGGGATATTTCTTCTTAAACATCCGCTTATCACCTCTGATTTTTAATCGAATATACAGCGATTTTGCAAAGTCATACATAAATGTATTGATTAACAAGCCTTTTGCCAGGGATCTTAATTTATCTATATTCAATTTAAGTCGTATTAGCTGGGTACAATTCTATTAAAGCAAGATAAAACAGTTATCCATATTTCGCAATCAATGGATTTTCTGCCAGACCCCTCTGGTCTTCGGTTGGGTGAGCTAGATATGAATACAAGTTGGAATTTCTGTTTTTGTATCTCCATAATCTAAGGAATCTAAGGGGTAATCTAAGGGGTAATCTAAGGGGTAATCTAAGCGTCAGAGCAGTTTACACAGATCAGCTAGTTTTTAAAAAGGGCTTTGACCCATTAAGTTGATACGAGAGGAGCAGCTGCCCTCGGGGCACAAGCGAGGCTCGATCAGTGACGAACTGCCTGCAATACTCGAGCGACTATCGCTAAACCAAGACGCTTGGAAAATACTGACTACTCGTTTTGAGCTGGAGTTTAAACAATGGGTTGGGTCATAACACATCGTACACCATGTCTAGTGCGACAAAAAATATCAATGGATCCCCTCGACCGACTATCATCGAACTCTACTAGGCTAATCAAGACCATCAAAACACCTCAAAGCGCGCTAGCGAGAGCGGCACTCGCCAAAAACTCATTGATTACTAGACTCGTCATTAGAAACGAGTCCAATGACGGCAATGTAAGCGCCTAATCATCGACACCCTTGACGTTGCTCGGTAATAACCGGTCAACATCGTCAAAGCCCTCTGCATTTGGCAGTTCTGCAAAGACCTTCTTCAGA
>JBKEFT010000065.1:0-8809 GCA_046709645.1 Arenicella sp. | reverse complement strand
GGTGGCCCAGATGTCACCTTAATTGGGGACGATACTCCTGTCGCGATATCGTCAGGCGGTTCAAGTGGAGGCTCTAGTAACCAAGCCAGCTTTAGTGTGCCGGTAGAGCCAACGCTAATGCACACCGCCATGATTTACCCCGACGGCAAGCGCGTGCGTTATCAGTATCGTTATGATCCGCAAAGCGAAAGCTATATGATTTTGGAGGTTAATAGTGATGGGGTTGAGCGTGAGCGTTGGTTTGATTTAGATGGTCAGGTGCGTTATCACTTGGTTGGGGGTCGCGTGGCGGGGGTGCGGGTTCGAAATGGCAGTACGGCTGTTGAGCGTGACTCTTATGGGAATCGAACGGTCGTCAAATACAATCGCTTTGAAGCCGTTGAATCGGTTAGCTACCCTGACGGCACTACTATAAGTAAGAAGTATTTATCAAACTATAATTTCCCAACCCTTAGAACCGACCAAATGGGCGTTGAGAATAAGCATGAGTATGATTTTAGCGGCAATCGTATTAAATCTATTTATGGCTTTAATACAGATGAGCAACGTATAGTCGAGTACGAATACGACACATTCGGGCAGTTGAGTAAGGTTAGAGCAATAGGTGACGCCAATACTCCTACATCAGAAGCAGAATACAAATACGATCTTTTCGGCAACATTATTGAGGTTAAAGACCCACGCGGCAATGTCACTCTATTCAAAGACTATAATTCAGCTGGCCAATACCAAACCTATATTGATGCGCGTTTAAAAACATGGAAGATGACCTTCGATGCGTTCGGTAATCGCTTAAGCAGCATCAGTCCATTAGGGTTTGCCACGCATTACGAATATGATTCTCTACATCGCTTAAGTAAGTATATTGATCCTGAAAACCGTGAGAGTGAATTTAAATATGACTCACGTAATAGCACCATAGAATCGATCAACAATGTCGGCGGTAAGGTTAAATACACTCGGCGCATGGATGGTGGTACTAAGACACGGCTGGACGAGATTGGCCGAACAACCGCCTATGGCTATGATCGTGTTGGCCGCTTAGTAGGCGTGACCGACGCGGTTGGTAATCGCATCAGTGTGAGTTATCTAAAACAGGATGAGGTGGCTGGTTTTCGGCCAGAGAAAATCGAAGGCCCCAACATGAGTTTAAGGCTGGCTTTTGACCCTCTATTTCGCATAACCGAGCTGACGCAATTGAGTGTCAAGGAGGATGGTTTAGCGCTTAACTCAAAATTCACCTACAACGCGCGCGGTGAGAGAACCTCGGTAACCGATGCAAATGGTTTATCAACTCATTGGGCCTACAACTCTTATGGCCAACCCGCCACGGTTACAAATGCGGAGAATGAAGTCGTCACCAATAATTATGACGCACGTGGCAATTTACAATCTGTAAAAAATGCATTAGGTCAAGTGCACCGGTTTGAATATGATCATAATTCGAACCTTGTGCGCCAATATCGGCCTATGGGCGAGGCTCAAAACTATGTATATGACGCAATCAACAACGTCATATCAATGGCTGATTACCTAAACAATAGTCGAACGTTTACCCATGATGCTGACGGCCGCATGGTTCGTCAAACTAACACTAAGTTTGGCTCTACCGTCGCTGAACGGGTGGTTAACTATACCCTTGATAATTCAGGTTTACCAAAGTCAGTCGAAGACGCTAACAGTAGTGTTAGCTATATTTATGACGGTTTGGCGCGCCTTCGCGAGCAAACTACGGTGTTTCACACGGGTGGTTTACCCATCGTTAAAACACTCAAAAATAGTTATTACGCAAATAGTCAGTTGCAGTCTCGAACTGATGCCGAAGGCATAAAAACCGCATTTATCTACGACGCAGCGGGTAAATTCAAACAGCTTAATATTGCGGGTGTAGGTGCGATCAGCGTAGCCGACTACGAAGGAAATTTGGCCAAGACCATGAGTTACCCTGGCGGGCTAACACGTGAATACAACTATGATGGCCTGTCGCGCTTATCTAAAATACTGGTCACCGATAACGCCAGCAATACCAAAATGGATTACGGTTACGCCTATGACAATGTCGGGAATATTACCGAACGTACTACACAGCAAGGTGCCTACAAGTATGAATACGACAATGTATATCGTTTAACCTCAGCCGAACAACCGTCTATATTTGGCAACCAAACAATTGAGTACGATGACAATGGCAGCCGTAGTGAACTTACAAATAGCCAAGGTGCCAGTTCTTATGTTTACAACGACAATAACGAACTAACCTCTATTCAAAACGCACTGGGGTCGATCAGTACAAGCACCAGTATGAGCTACGATGCAAACGGTGCGTTATTGTCTGAAAGTGCCGAGGGCGGCGATACAACCGACTATAACTACACTAGTTATGGCAGGCTAAACACGGTAGAGAAAAACGGTGGTGAACTCGCAACCTACGAATACGACCCGCAAGGTCGCCGCATTAGTAAGACGGTTGCCGGAGAAACCACGTATTTTCTATACGACGACACTGGTGTTGGTTTAGTCGGTGAATATGATATTAGCGGCAATTTAATCCGAGGTTATAGCTATCACGTTAATAGCCATTTCTCTACAAACCCAGTCACGCAGAAGACCCCAAACGGCAGCGGGGGCTATGAGTTCGATTTTTATCAAAACGACCACGTAGGCTCACCGCAGATGATGGTCGCGACGAGTGGGGCAACAACCTGGCAGGGCGAATATGATGCCTTTGGCAAAACACACGTAGTGGCTTCAAGCAAGACAAACCCATTAAGGTTTGCAGGCCAATACTATGATGTTGAGACCAACAACCATCAGAACTGGAATCGTTATTACCGCCCAAGCGAAGGTAGGTATGCAAGCTCCGACCCGATTGGCTTAGCGGGAGGAATTAATACTTATGGTTATGCTGGCGGCAATCCTATTAATAACTATGATCCCAATGGCTTATGGGTTGTTGCTGTTAACCCTTATACTGTGACTGGGGTAGCGTTTGTCGGGTATGGTCTTTATTGTTTGGCTGCAGAATGTGGGGGTATGGGGGAGTTATTTCTCGAACTCATTTTGGGCATCGAAAGGTTGGCGCGATTAATTTGGAGTACCTGCACCACAAGTGCAAGCGGAGGCGATGATGGTATTGGTGATGATTTTGGGGATTTTGCTGAAGCGCCGAGCACGCCTAGTCCGGATGGGGTTGAAAGTACCCCTGCTCCTCCTCCTGGTGGCCCTGATGATGACGATGAATTTGTTGAAGCCGATAGGTCGAACTCTCCAATTAAAATTCCACGAAACGCTAAGAAGCAGGTTCAAAAAAAAGAAGGGTATGATCAGGTTCGATATCGGTGGAAATCTGGAAAGCATCGCTATGAAGCTAGATGGCATACGGAGACTGGGGGCGCACCTACTGGTTCAGGATCATCTTGGGTCATAAAACGAAGGACTGCTGGAAACCCTTTCGGGCAGAGAAGTGCAGAACATACTCTAACAAGAACTGGTTCAGGTGCTAACAGGTGGGTGCCACAGTATGAATGGCAGGCGGCGATAAGGGCCAGAACTGCTGGTACCGCAAGTAGAGCTCAACAGGAACTTTTGCGTTCAGGACACTTTAAATGAATAAAGACGAATTGATCAGAATTTTATTAAATAGAGACTCCAATCGTCACCTGGTTGATGATCTTGTGCCGGAGTATCTGTCGGAAAAATATGACCGAGAGGGTGCTGTCTTGTTGCTGAGTGATTTTGAAAAAGTTGATGCTAAAATTTTGAATGCACTATGCATCGCCTGTCTTAGCGATTGTGAGGAGGATGTGCGGCTATGTGCATTCGAAGGGCTAATTAAGCACGATCTGAAGATAGCTACAGTTATGGCCTACTCTTTAATTGAGGACGACTATGAAGATATTGTTGAACTTGCGTCTGAATGTATTCGTGAATGGAACAAGAAATAAATCAAACCGGATCATGACGGAAAAAAATCATGGGGTCAGCATAACGGGGTCAGGTCTTGCGTTTTGCCCTCATGAATTTCATGAACCAAAAACATCATAAAACTATGCGATCTGACACCCATTGATAAAGAAAATACAGAACCAAGAGCATGCTCTTGCTTACAACAAAGATTTAAAAAATAAATACAGGAACCGCTCTTTGGCGGGCGGTAACACGGGCTAAGGCTCAATGGTAAATGAACATGTTTCAAGCAATTACTCAATTATTGAAGTTTAATCAAGCTGCGACCAAACGTTCGTCACAGTGGCGCATTCATAACAAACGGGGTCAGGTCTTGCCTTTTGCCTTGCCCAGTTTTAGCAAAAAGAAAATTAGAACGACGAGCATGCTCGTTTAAGCAATTATCAAAAATACAGCTACCGTTCTTTTTGCGGGCGGTAACACGGGCGAAGGCCTAATGGGAAATCAACATGCTTCAATCAATTACTCAACTTTTTAAGTTAAACCAAGCAGCGACTAAGCGTTCACCGCGATTGCGCACGCAGGCGCTATCAGTCTGTGGTTTATTGGTGTGCGCACTCAGCTCGCAAATAGCCCATGCGCAAGACACGGTCTGTGCTGAGGTGAAGATTGAAATTGCCCAAGAGTTGACCATTGAGCGCCAGGCCTTTGAAGCCAAGCTAAGAATAGAAAACACCCTTGCCGATAAGTCGATTAACGAGATTAATGTGGTGGTGGAGTTTTCTGATAACAATGGTGACCCGGTTCTTGCTACTAGCGATGCCAACAACTCGGCGGCTGACTTTTTTATTCGCGTTAACAGCGTAAGCGGTATTAATAATGTTGAAGGCACCGGCGTATTAGGTGCAGGGCAAACTGCTGAAGCAACCTGGTTAATTATACCAGCGCCCGGTGCCAGTGATGGCATACCCAGCGGTAAGTTGGTGTTCGTTGGTGCGCGCTTTGAATACAAACTTGACGGAATTGATGGTTTGATTGAAGTCGCGCCTGATTCAATCTACGTAAAGCCGATGCCCTTACTTGGTTTGGATTATTTCTTGCCGCGTGATGTCTTCGCCGATGACCCCTTAACCGATGAAGTAGAACCGGTTGAACCGTTCACCTTAGGCGTGCGCGTTCAAAACAATGGCAGTGGCGTTGGCAACAGCATTAAGATTGAGTCGGCTCAGCCAAAGATTGTTGAAAACGAACAAGGTTTGGCGATTGACTTTCGTTTGCTGAATTCCTTTGTGCAAGACGACGAAGTCACAAATTCATTGCTGATTGATTTTGGTGACATAGCCAGCGGCGAGTCAAAAATGGGCCGCTGGATTATGAGCACCAGTTTGTCTGGCCGCTTCACCGAGTTTAACGCTGAGTACTCGCACTCCGATGATTTAGGCGGTGAGTTAACCTCGCTTCTAGAAAACGTTGAAACACACTTTTTATTGCGTGATGTAATTGTAGATGCACCTGGCCGCGACGATGTAAAAGACTTTCTATCGTACGACCTATACGACGATTTATTGCGTATGCCTGACGAGATCAAGGTGTTTGAATCTAACTCAACCTCAACACCAGTAACGAACTTAAGCAGTGTGGTTCAATTTAGTACGCCGGCATCATCTGGCGGCGGGTATAGTTTTGCCGTAAACCCACATGCTGGGTTTATGTATGCGCAAGTGGCTGACCCGTTTGCTGGCGCAAAAATGATTAACCGCGCGCTTAGAAGCGACGGCAAGGTGATGAGCTTGAGTAATGTCTGGCTGTCAAAGCGCTACGATAAAGCCTCAAAAGAAACCACGCACTACTTAAATGTATTTGATTTTAATACGCTGGGCGACTACACCATTTTCTTAGCAACGCCAGTGTTCGCGCCAAGGCCGCCGGTGTGGCAACAAGTACCATTTAGAAATACCGTAGAAGGGCAGGTATTAGGCTTTATCGTTCAGGCATCAGACCCTGATGGCACCATTCCTATTTTGACCGCACTTAACCTACCGGTGGGTGCCACCTTCACCGATGATGGCAATGGTTTCGGCAGTTTTCAATGGACCCCAACTATCGGCCAAGCCGGTGATTATTCGGTAACCTTAATTGCCACCGACGGCGTTCTGTCAGGAAGCGCAGAAATGTTTGTCGCGGTGTATTCGGCCGGCGACACTGATGGCGACGGCTTACTAGACCAATGGGAGATCGACCAGTTTGGCAACTTAGATCGTGATGGCTCCGGTGACCTTGATGAAGATGGCGTAAGTGATCTCGACGAGTTCGAAGACGGCACGGACCCTAACACTCAAGATGCGCCGTTAGCCCCCGTCATTGTTTCGCCGCTTTTTGAATCAACGGTAGATAGCCTACTCCCTGAATTGACCATTCAAAACAGTGAATACGGTGGCCCACTTACCGTGGTCTATGTTTTTGAGGTTTTTTCTGATTCAGCGTACGGCGAAGATGATTTAGTTACTGCTTACTATGCCCAAGAGCAGGGTGAAGATGGCGAAACAAGTTGGCTTGTCGGAGCCGCACTCGAAGAAGATAAAGACTACTTCTGGCGCGTGCGTGCCAGCAACTCATTTACCTATAGCCCGTGGGTTGATGGACGCTTTAGAGTCAATAGTGAAAACACTACTCCAACAGCTCCAAGCATTAGCTCACCGGCTGATGGCATGGAAGTAAACGGCGGTGATTTTGAGTTAGTACTTGGCAATGCCAGTGACGCTGATGGCGATACGCTAAATTATGTGTTCTTTATTTATGAAGATTTAGCCGGGTCAACCTTGCTTGAAGAATCGCCTATCGTGCCTCAACAAGACATGGGTATGACTAAGTGGCAACCAAGCGTGTTATTAACCGAAGGCCTGGACTATTACTGGCAAGCGTTTGTGAGTGACGGAACCGCAACGCCGGTTGGTTCTACGATTAGCAGCTTTAAATTGGCGATTGTGAACCAGCCTCCAACTGAGCCAGCAATTCAATCACCGGCTGCCAATGAACGTGTTGCTACACTGGCGCCCACGGTTACGATATCAGTGGCTACCGATGACCGTGGTGCCAATAATATTTCTTACTTGTTCGAAATCGACAGTTCAGAGCTGTTTGACTCTGCCGGTAAAGTGAGTTCAGGTTGGTTAAACAGCAACGGTGCCCAATCAACGTTTATTTGGCAGGTGTCTGAAGAGCTAATAGAAGACCAACGGGTCTACTTGCGAGTAAAAGCTCGCGACATTGATAATTTAGAAAGTGCTTGGGTGGTTAGCTCGTTCAGAGTGAACGCGAGCAATACCGTTCCAGATATCCCCGCGACCAAAAACCCAGGTGAAGGCTCGCAAGTAATCACTCTTACGCCAAAGCTTGAAGTGCACCCTGTTACCGATGTTGACGGTGACACTATTGAATATCAATTTGAGTTAACAGACGACTTCACCTTTGCCACAATTTTACAAACGGCGACGGTATCGGTGAGTGAAACACTGCTTGAGCCACTTGAAGACGATCACATTTACTACTGGCGCGTTAAGTCAATCGACGAAACCGGTGCCGAATCAGAATGGAGTAAAGTAAGAGAATTCTTCGTAAACGAAAATAACTTCGACAACCCGCCAAGCTTTACATGGTTATTGCCAGAAGGCTCTACCAGCGTTCAAGAAGGTGATGTCATCAAGCTAAGATGGCAAGACGAAGATTTAGACAGCTCGGCTACTATTTCATTGTTTTACGCCGATAACTCGCCAGGCACAGGAATGACGTTAATCGCTGACTCACTAAGCGAAGACGACGACCTTGTTGCCGACACATATGACTGGTCAACGGCTGGGCTAGTGCCTGGAGATTACTATTTGTTTGCGGTAATCGAGGACGCAAACTCGAGTGAAGGTGTTGCCGCTGAAAGCGTATTTTTTATTACAATTGAAGAGCCTCCGTTAGTCCCAGCAGAACTGATTGCACCAACGGCAGGCACAGTTCTGAATAATGATAATGCTGTCTTTACTTGGAATGATACTGGCGCAGAACAATATATTTTACGTGTTGGCTCCATCGTTGCTGGTGAGGAATTTGGTGCTCGAACTGTGCTGGCTGGTGAGGTTTTAAGCGTAACCCACACCAACTTGCCAACGGTTGAATCAACTGTGTATGTTAGGTTGGAGAGCATAAGGGGAGCGGAAGTTGTCCACTCGAGTTATGAGTTTGTTACCGCTAATACTGAAGTTAAAGACTACGCAGAGCTAATTTCGCCGGTCGAAGGTTCAGCACTGACAAGTAGCGAGGTGATGTTTACGTGGACGGATGCTGAGGCACTTAGTTACTTCCTGACAGCGGGTTCTACATTAAGAGGCTCAGATTATGGATTTAAGTCGCTGTTGAATGGTGAGACGGAATATACGCTGAATAACATACCGGTCGATGGCTCGACGGTGTATGTGACACTCAGGACTCTGAAAAACGGTATGTTTGAGTATCGAGACTATGAATTTACCGCGCTTGATGATTCTGACTATGCGGCCAGGCTAACATCACCACTAGCGAATTCGACGTTGGCGAGTAATGAGGTGAGATTCATCTGGACGGATGCTGGGTCCGATGATTATTTTCTGCAAGTGGGGTCAGCGCCAAGGACTAATGATTATGGTTTTAAGTCGCTGTTAAATGGTGAGACCGAATATACGGTCAGTGGAATTCCGGTTGATGGTTCGACGGTCTACGTGACATTGCGAACTAGGAAGTATGGTGTATTTCAGTATCGAGACTATGAATTTACCGCGCTTGATGATTCTGACTATGCGGCCAGGCTAACATCACCACTAGCGAATTCGACGTTGGCGAGTAATGAGGTGAGATTCATCTGGACGGATGCTGGGTCCGA
>JBKEFT010000064.1:0-10279 GCA_046709645.1 Arenicella sp. | reverse complement strand
CCGGTCAGTTAATTCTGGAGCGCCGAGGCTTAAAGCCCGAAGAAGCCAAGTACCGAAAGGCGGTTGACTACAACGCCGGTGAACACCAAGTGGCCTACCGCATTATGCTGCGGGGGCGCAACGATTCAACCTTGAACGTCGGTGGAGGGGTAGATCGTCGCCAAAGTTTCGAAGATTGGGCCACCGAATATCAACTGCCCGAACCCTTAAGAACACGAGAGTCAGACCAACCAAGGCCCGGCGAATACATCAAGATAGTCGCGATTAACCGAGCCACAGGCTACACCGGCACCGCTAGGGTTCAACTTAAGAGCGCCGGAGACCCCAACAAAAACTCGACAACCTTGCTTGATGTCGAAGTACCCACCATCACCTTATTGCCGCCGAACCTTAAGATCTGGGCCGAACGCGATTACACCGTCGAACACGGCTTAACCAAAGGCGAAGAGCGCAACTACACCATCGGTAACGAAGGTGCCTCCTTAACCAGCGACACCAGTATTCGGGTCTACACCGAATGGTTGGATGAAGAAGGCCGGCCACTGCCGGATGAACTCGGTGAAAACTCAGGAAAACAATACGGCTTAACCGGCCGGCTCGCAAAGGTAGTCGGCGCAAACCAACTCAGAGGCACCGCCATCGGCGACGACATGGCCGAGTTCGCCATCGCGCCAGGGCGAAATACCCAAGTACTCAGACTAAGTGGTCAAACCAGTAATACCGAACATTTTTACATTCATGTTATTGGTAAGCCCAAAGACCAAGAGTGTGTCGCCGGGTCGAACTGCCCAAGTTTTGATGTAGTAAGTAGTCAAGCTGAACTTGCAGGCAGGCCTAAGTTACTCACGCCGTTTCTTACACCACTTTGGGACGAGAATGAAAGTTGGAAGGAGTACGCCGCTTACAAAAAGACCCTCGAGGAGCTTGAGGAAGCCCTTCCAGAAGGCGGCGAGTTATCCGAGGCAGATAAACCTAACAAGCCATTGCCTAGCTACGCTTGGCAGTATCGACCAGAGTATCAGTTTAGTCAGTTTGATTTCGAGGTTGATGGGATTGAGCGAACCTATACGGATGAGAATGGAGACGAGCAGCGTATTGATATTTTAGATCTGGATAATCCAGCTATAGCCAGTAGCGATGACTATATTACCGCACTTTATTCTTTGATCTCAAATGAGTTTGATGCGTTGACGCCGATTGATGGTGCTCAGGAGTTGGTGTTCGCTTTGGGTGAGCAGGAGCAACGAATTATCTTGGGTGAAGACCAGTCAATAAGATTTAGTGACGTGGAAAGTTTGGCTAATTTAGATAGCGAAGATTTTTTATCGATGCGTCTGTATTCGAATAATGATGCAGGAAATGTATTGTGGGAATTTGCTTTTGATTATATTTATTTGCAGGTACAAGAAAAAGCAAATGATCTAAATGAGTACTCTAAATACACTTACTTCGTTTCTGCGGATGATCCAACTGTCGAGTTAAGTGCTGTAGTTCTTGGGCAAAATGCTAAAGTTGAAGACGATGAAATAATTAGAGGCATTTGGTCGGTTGATGGTAATGGAACTGCATCAGCAGAACCAAGCATTCAAAGCTCGCCTTTTGGCAATTTTTCTACAAAAGTGACTATGCCTAGAACGGCTAACTCCAGGGCGTATATCAAATTAGAAGTGTCGGAGCTAGATACAGAAGCCATTTTTGAAAAGGAGATTTTAGTTATTCCAGGTAAAGCAAATGGTATTTCTTTAAATTTGACAGGAACTGCAGTTGCCCAAGGAAAAGGCGACTTAATTGTTAATGCTACAATAACCGACGCGCATGGCAACTTAGTACTCGATGGTACAGCTGTAGATTTTTCGATAGAAGGTAGCGCGATAGTAATCGAATCTGACACATACACCGTTGGTGGCGTTGCCTCAGCTAAACTTGCGGGAGGTAGAACCACAGGAGGAGTAAATAAAATAATTGTAGAGGCGGAAGATATATCCTCATCAACTTCTTTCGATGTTAATGAACTGCCTATCAACGTCATAGGTCTTCCCGAGTTAGTCGATGTAAACTCTGACCAGACGATTACAATCAAGTCGGAGCCAGATGTATATGTAGATGTTTATTCAACTATTGGTAATGTTAAATACAATCAATTAAAAACTGACGAATCAGGCAACTTAAATGTGGTGTGGTCGCCGGGGAGTATTGCTGGGCCTTCAAACCTTATATTCAGCACTTCCTCAAATAATAAGCTTGTGCGATCGGTAGCGGTAGTTGCCGCTGACGTTAATGGTTTAAGCGCGGACGAAAAATTATTTATGGCTCAAACGTCAGAAGGGTCTATTCCCAATTCTATTTCTGAGATTAGCACCTATCGTCAGCGAACACTCTCTTTGTCGGGGACACAAGGTGAGTCTAGTAGTGTCACTATTGGTACAAATTATGAGCCCAATAGATCTCCCATAATCGTCGTTCAACCGTCCCAACAATATTCTTCCGCAGGCAGTATTAACGTCAATACTAATACTCACCTAATATCCTATCTCGGTGGAAGGGTTGATTTAGGATACAAGCTGACGGCGCCGGAAGGTCAAAATTTACTATCCGTTGATGGATTGAACGCGACGAATCCTGTATTTATATCTACCGTTAAACCAAACGCACAAGCGCAAGGTCGACTCTTTAGGTTTGGAGATTTAATTAGAGCTGAAATCGAAGAAAGCACGCTCGAAGTGACCGTTAACACTGACTCAGGCATTGAAAATTTTGAAGTTGACAGCCTAAATATTGGAGAGTGGAATGATATTTCAATTACCCTCAATCAAGGCAGCTTAGTCGTTGAGTTAAACCAAACGGTTCGAACATTTACGTTATCGGGTAGTTATCTTCCGGCCGCTAATACTTCACTATTGGTTGGCACCAGTTTAAGTGCAGAGTTCGCAGACTTTCGACTTTATGATTTAGCTACCCAGCCTTTACTGACTATTGATGGGTCTATGGAATCAAAAGATATCACCTATGATCAGAATGGCTTAGCAGAGATCGTTATAAATACCTCGGGCGCCCCCACAAATGGCTTACAGAAAGTAGGTTTTCAAGTTGGTTCAACGACTGATTACCTTGTTAGTGTTTCTGATGCCGAAGTAATCAACACTGAAGTCAAAGTGGCTTCGTTGCTTTCGAGAGATGCCGCTGAAACGGAAGTTACGTCTCTGCTTTCGGGGCGCTCAGAATTCAAAAACAGTTTTTACACAACACAAAAGCTGCAATCATACCTAGAGGTAGACGATGTGCTTTTAGCAGAAAGCAAACTGAGTCGCAGACTAAATCTCGCATTGAATACGATTCCAACCCTTTATTCCACTGGAGTGCTTCGAGACAGCATTCAAAGCCTTTCAGCCTATATTGATAGCAATACTGCTAATGCAGAATTTATTGAGGCTACAGAAGACATTATCTTCGAGGCCGTGCAAGCCGCCATTAAGGGCGATCGGACAGCTTTAGATAAACTTGAGACTCCCCTAACAGTGCTGGCGGAATTAATTGAGATAGATCTGCCAGCGGCGGGATATTTGTCATCCTCAGTAAAATCTAAACAAGACTTCCAAGCTTGGTTGAATATTTTCTCGACCCCCGCTGACGGCTGGATAGGGCTTGAGGTGCCTCACCCAAATGTAAATAACCATCAATGCAGCACCATACCCAAGCCAATCAACGCTGATTCACCTTACGCGCTTCCAGTAACTCCATGTCGGGTAAGTGGTGCGATAATGTCAGACTGGATTACTCAGCTAGCGATCGAAGATTCTGAGTATTCAGTCAAACCTAAGCTCTTTGTGAATTACTTACATGAGCTATACCATGGCCTCCCTTATGCTGATTCGTTGCTTAGGTTAGGTCTATTTAGATCAATCGACACCGTCGCACTGAACCCCAATTTATTTTCGACAAACTTGCAACACGCTAATGCCGGAGCGACTGCATTACTTAAACCATTAAAATGGTTAGGTAAGCTCGGATCAAAAGGCATGCGCAATTACGCTTATTTTCTGTCAGGTAAAAGTAACCACCGTACTAAACCGGTAATGATGTTGTTCATACAAGGTTATCTACTTGATCGCATGAGCGATGATGGTGCTTGTGAAGGGATTTCAGGGTGTGAAAAAATAACCGATCGAGATGTCAAAAGAGAAATTTCAAAAAAAATAGCCAAAGTCAACTCAATTATCAGCGGCATTGGCCGTTTGAAAGTCGATGGAATAACAGGACAGCAAGAGTTTAATTGCACCATGGCGGCGTTTTCTCATGGCGATATGTTTGAGTTGCAAATGATCGCTTTTTATCACGCACTATTCGAAGCGGGCTTGGATGAATATGAAATTATTGGAGTTGAAAAAGAAAGCAAAATTGAGTTAAGACACCAACCCAGAAAACCGGAAGCGAAAGCTCGTGTATACGATAAATTCACACGACGAACCGATATTGTTCTCAAAGGTTCATTTGAAGGTGAGCGCGGTAATTTTGTTGAAGTTAAGTCTCTTCAAGCGGCACGTTATCAGGACGTGAAAAGTAACTCACTTACAGACAAACAAATCACAGGTAAGTTTGCGCAAAAATTTCCTCAATGGTCTTTAAATAAGGCGAAGTCAAGAAAGTACCATAAGCAGTTCTTCTTAGATAATGTTGCTCGTACACCTGTCACGATACCCGGTGGTTTTTTTGGCGATGACAAAGAGCAGCAATTTGCGAATGACTTTAGTTGGTGGTTCCAAGATTGGAAGCCTAGGTATAAAGATGATAAAACACGCCGTGGCGTGTTTGTAAAAGGCTTTGATACTGGCTACCCACCGCGCGCGAAGGATGTAGAGGCAGCGAAAAATAAGCTTTACTTGGTGCCAACAGAAAGCGGCACCTATTCGCGGACAGTAGGTCTTGAAACGCTAAAGAATAGTCTTGCAAATGATAGATGGTATACGCACCCCACAACGGGCAAGGCTCAGCAGTTACCGGCAGTAGGAGAGGCTTCACGGGTAAGGCTATTTACCATTGCTTCCGCAATAAGAGAAATAAGTCAGGAAACGGGCAAAGATATCAAAGGCGTGTTTGATGTGCCATTTGAATACGAGGCCCTATTGTTTCAGTTTGAAAATGAATCTCAGTTAGTGCAAGATATTTTAGACGGCCTTGATGAAGTTGATATACTTAATTTGCCTGTTGAAGAGTGGTATTCGAGCTTTCAAGAGGAATTGGCCGATTTTTCTAACCCGTTTTCTTTTAGAGAATGTGACCCTTAAACCCTATTAGTACTTATTTATGACTCAAGAACGATATTGGAACACCGAAGCGTGGCGTTTTAACGACAAAGATTGGCTTAGTGCTCGAAAGCAAGAGTGGAAATACGTACAAAGTAATTTAAAGATAATAGCTAGCACCGAGTTTAAAGATTCAAACTACCTAAAGGCACACAAAGAGTTTTTTTTTAAAGGTACGGTTTCTGACCTTGTCTATCAATGGGCTGGAAATGATGAATTTGGTGGTATGCTTCCGTTTTTTTTATTGTGGTACCACCCTGCTATATCGGTTGAAGAACTGGACCAATTAAAAGCTTGGGCTTGTCAAAACGTTTCAAATGCAAAAACTATGGCTTCTGTTCGAGAAAAGTGGGATAAGGTTTGGTCTTCTGACGTAGAAAACTACTCACGTAATTATGGGTTTTGCGGCGGAAAGGAAAAGTTGATCGCGGAAGTTTTTTGGGGAAAACCATTAATTGGCGCTGAATTTGATCAATATGAATGGCTCCATAGTAAAAGGTTCCCTAGAAACTATGAAGGGCACGAGGAGAGTTCAAAGCGTTCAGTAGGTAGAACCATGTTACATTTTGTGCATGGGCGAAGAGTGTCTAACATTTACTGGCGTTCAGTGGGCCATAGAGTGGGAAGACCAAATATTGCTAGAAACACATTAGGCCAGTATTTGTTCGATCACGCAATGACGTTTGATTGTAGCGAGGATGAGAAAATACAAAGTGTGGTTTCTTGGACCGCGACGGTAGTATTGCAACGCCACAAAGTACCCTCTGAGTTGTTAGATGATGAATTTGCAGTTCAGACTTTGGACGAGGTTGAAGCGCTTTATCGCAATGGGAAATTTAGCGAAAGCTATCAAAAAGTTTGGGAAGATGTTGAATGCGGAAAGATAGATAGAAAAATAGGATAGTTATTATTAGTAATTTATTATGACCCAAGAACAATATTGGAATACCGACGCGTGGCGTTTTAACGATAGAGATTGGCTTAATGCGAGAAAGCAAGAATGGAAACATGTACAACATAATTTAAAGCTCATTGCCCGTACTGAATTTAAAGATTCGAACTACTTAAAAGCGCATAAAGAGTTTTTTTTAAAGGCATTGTGTCTGATGGTTTAATTAAAAATTCTGGAGACCGTGAGTTTGGGCATATGTTACCTTTTTTTGTGGTTTGGTATCACCCTGATATTACGATTGAAGAACTCGATCAATTAAAAGCTTGGGGTTGTTCAAATGTGGCCAATGCGAAAACCATGGCTTCGGTTAGAACTAAATGGGATAAGGTTTGGACACCTAACGTAGATAGATATTCGCCTAATTACGGTTTTTGTGGCGGGAAAGAAAAACTGATAGCGGAGGTTTTTTGGGGTAAACCTCTCGTCGGTTCCGAGTTTGATCAATATGAATGGCTTCATACTAAAAGGTTCCCTAGAAACTATGAAGGGCACGAGGAAAGTTCAAAGCGTTCACTAGGTAGAACCGAGTTGCATTTTGTACACGGTCGCAGACCAGCAAAGATCTTTTGGGATTCGGTAGCTGAAAGAGTTGCCTTGCCTTCAATTTGTAGGCACTGTTTAGGACAGTATTTATTCGGTCATGCTATGACCTATGATTGTAGCGATGATGAAGGAGTAATCGATTCTGTCGCTTATGCCGCTACTTTTGTACTCCATCGACATAAATTACCCAAGGAACTATTAGAAAATGAATTTGCAGTTCAGACTTTAGATGAGCTGGAAGCTTTGTATCGTAAGGAGAAGTTTAATGCTAGCTATCAAAAAGTTTGGGAAGACGTTGAGAGCAGGAAGCTAGACATAGAAATAAGATAGTTATTATTTGTGATTTTTATGATTCGAGAACGATACTGGAATACTGACGTGTGGCGATTTAACGACAAAGAGTGGTTAGATATGCGTAAGCAAGAGTGGAAACACGTACAAAAAAACTTAAAAATAATTGCAAGCACCGAATTTAAGGATTCAAACTATTCAAAGGCGCACAAAGAGTTTTTTTTTAAAGGTACGGTTTCTGACTCGGTATTTCGATGGGCTGGAAATGATGAATTTGGAGGCATGCTCCCATTCTAATTATTGTGGTACCACCCTAATATTACGGATGAAGAACTCGATCAATTAAAAGCTTGGGGTTGTTCAAATGTGACCAATGCGAAAACCATGGCTTCGGTTAGAACTAAATGGGACAAGGTTTGGACACCTGAACTAGAAAACTATTCCCCCAATTATGGTTTTTGCGGAGGCAAGGAAAAACTGATAGCGGAGTTCTTTTGGGGTGAACCTATTATCGGTGCCGAGTTTGATCAATATGAATGGCTTCATAGTAAGAGGTTTCCTAGAAATTATGAAGGGCACGAGGAGAGTTTAAAGCGTTCTGTAGATAGAACCGAGTTGCATTTTGTGTATGGGCGAAGAGTATCTGATATCTACTGGCGATCAGTGGCTCATAGAGTCGGGAGGCCACATATTGCTAAAAATACCTTAGGTCAGTATTTATTTGATCATGCAATGACGTTTGATTGCAGCGAAGATGATAGGCTACAAAGTGTTGTTTCTTGGGCGGCAACGTTAGTCTTGCAAAGGCATAAAATACCTCCTGAAGTTTTGGAGGATGAATTATCGGTTCAAGCGTTGGATGAGGTTGAAGCGCTTTATCGCAATGGAAAATTCAGTGCAAGCTATCAGAAAGTTTGGGAAGATGTTGAATGCGGAAAGATAGATAGAGAAATAAGATAGTTATTAGTCGTCTTTTAATCTCGAGCTTTGCGGAGCACTGGTCTGATTTTTCTTTGACTATATGTGGTTAGACAGCTAATTTTAATTTGACTTCGGTTACACAGTTTATATGGAAACATTAATAAAAGTTCGTTTTAAATTCCCAAGTAAATCGGCGTCCGATGTTGCTCAGTCTATGTTGAGCGATGATCCGCCGATATTTGAAGAAGATGTGCCTAGCGAGTATGCCAGCATATTTCGAGCATTTGAATTCTTGCCAGAGCCTGATGAATTAAAAAAAGTTAGCAATGTTACCTTAGATGCTCTTTACGAAGTAGGTAGCAACGGCCTACAACAGTTGGGTGAAGCCATTGAGGAATTGTCGTCGTCGTTGGAGGGCATGAAAGTGTTCATGTGTCACACTTATGAAGAAGAAATTTACCTATCGGCTTTTTTAGACGGCACATTACAAGCCTTTTACAACACTGACGCCATCGTAGAATCAGCGTGTGTCAAGGTTGATTATTTCGATGACTTAAAGTGGGCTTCTAAACTATTTTCTTACATAGATAAAAACAATCTAAAGCCATGATCAATTTATCTTTTTTAATAGTCGGCTTCGCACAGAGGTAGCATTGGTATTAAAGAGCACTATTTGTGCTTTTCCAGCTATATTGTCGAAAGCTATTTCGCCGAAATAGTTTGACCCTCTTGACAAAGATTTGTTGTCCCCAGCAACAAAAACACCATCGTCACTAGTTTCGACAACTCTTTTAACGTAAACGTCGTTGTCGCTTGCTGTGAACACAATGACTTCTCCTATTTCAATTTGGTTACCAAGTGCCACGAAAACCACATCTCCAGGAAGCAATGTTGGCGACATAGATGAACTCGGAACGTAGTAGATATCAAACAAACCGATCTCTTTTCTGAAAATAAATGACAGACTGAGAAAATAAATCAAAACAACAATCGCTAAGAACACCCTCACAGCTCGACTGACAACCGTTTTAACCATAGTGAAGGTTTGGCAAAGTGAGTGCTTTTTGAAAATTTGATCATATCACCTGCTTCACTCACGGAGAAGGACTACTATGCAGTGATAATCGAGTAAGAAGTTAGGGTGTCAAGTTAGGATTATCACGTCCATGATATGACATTTATATTTTCAGTAATTCTCGAATCAAGGTCGACAATTATCTTCTTGTGTGATTCGCCATCAATTTCTTTTTAGTGAGCACCGTTTTCGTTCACTCGCTTCTGGAAGTTTTAATGGGCTTGTTTATTAGTGATACTTTGCCGCAAATCAATCAGGTAAACAGCTCGCCGGTGCGTTTTTCAGGGTCCGTTGTCGACGACAATTTGAGCAGTATTCAAATCAATGGTCAGCCGATAACGCTCTCTCCGGGTGACAGCCCAAACAACTACGGTTTTGATATCAACGTAGCGGTAGAAGGCGATCAAGTCGTTCCCGTGAGTATCGTTGCCTTTGACCGCAGCGGCAATAAAGCGGCCATCGAGTACTCGATGCTTAATTTTTCGCCCGCGTCAGTCAAGGCAATTCTTCCACCTGAGGGAACAACGTATCTAAGCAAACTCGACGACCTAAATGTGCAAGTCGCCGCTAGGCTGGCCGGTAATCAAGCAAGCGACCAGCTATACGCGTATTTAGAATCAGCTGGCGCCGCATCAGCGATTCTATTAACCCTCAATAACACCTTCGCAAGTGGCGATATTGTGATACCCAAAGCGCCAGCCAAACAAACGATTATTTTTGAACTGCGAAACGCCCAAGGGCAACCAATTACCCAAGATTCAACAGCGGTAGAAGTTAAAGCCGCTGAAAATGTTGCGCTAGAGGTTGTGCGCGTTGAACCGGCTAATAATGCTGAGTTTGTTGAGCCTAATGTGCCCGTTGAAATTTACTTTAACCAAGCCGTCGATTTATCAAAGCTGGTGATAGAAATTAGAGAAACACTGCATGGTAAAAGCTATCAAAATTCTGACCCTTTGGGTGCCGATTTCATTCGCGCCAAAGGCTATGAATTAGTCGATATAAATCGTGACTTAGAGCTAGTACCTGGGCAACTCGATTCAGTGCCTCAAGGCGCCGGTGTGGTGTTTGCGCCAGAGCGCTTGTTTGGCTATAACGCTGATATGTTTGTTGAAGTGAGCTACGAAGGCGAATCATTACTGCGCTCACGCTTTAACGTTCGTGAGCTACCTACCTTTATTAACGGCGTCATCAATGATC
>JBKEFT010000063.1:0-10305 GCA_046709645.1 Arenicella sp. | reverse complement strand
GCTAATTCTCGGAGCTCGCTGTCGCTCAGCAATTGAATTTTTGCAACCGCTTTGTTCGGATCCAGCTTAGCTAAACCGCCAACCGCTCTAGCAACATGGAGTTTGTAATTTGGAATATCGGGTAATGCCTCAAGCGCCAACAGAGCCGACGCTGGCGAAACCGTTATCATTTCAGTCACCAGATAATTTACTAAACCTTCGTTACCGACTTGTTCGTATTGTTGCGCCAAGCTCAAAGCATCAATCGCATTTTCTCTAGATTTAACCGCTAGCAAAACTTTGATGAGTCCCGTTTTGGTTTTTGAATCTGGCATTTGATCAACGTAACTCATAGCCTGTTCGAAGTCTTCAAATGCATATTGTGTTAATGCAGAGTAGATTCCCTGAACATCTTCGGGCTGATAGTTGCTCGCGCTCCAATTTTGCAACACCGTTTGAGGTGAGTTCGAGCCAATCGTTCTAAGCACGGCTGTGCGATAGTGGTCACGCACTGCTCCAGACTTGAATAAGTTGCCGTGGCTTAACGCCAACTCAGGTGCCTTTGCCGCAGCAAGCATTGCGACGGCGTTGGCGACATAGCGCTGATCTTGCACTGAATGAAGTTGGTTTATCTTAACGATGGCTTCCGGGACCGAGGTTCTCGCGATCGTTTCGATAGTCTGAGATATCGACCACAGCGTCGGATTTACTCCGGTCATCGCCTTGATCTGTTCGGTCTTACTATTGCCAAACACACCCACGGCCCAATACATAGCGCGAGCCGCCGACTCTTTTCGGCTTCTAGGAGTTAATTCTGTAACAGCGGTCAAAGCAGAGTCAAAGTCGAGCCTAGCCCAAGTACGCCAGATTGATCTAGAAAGACTTTCATCACCAAGAAACCGCTCGTCACCAACCGCCTCAAGAGCCAACTCTGGGCTTAATTCAGTCAACCGTGAGAACAATATACTTAATGCGTAGCTGCGGTCAGACGAATCGGCGATAGCATCGGCCTCCTTGGTCAATGCCACCAGTTTTCGAACCTTCGCACGGCCAGCCAATGCATAGAGCAACTCCGTTTGCTTAAAGTCCGATTTTACCTTCATGATGTCGGCAATCGATTGAAATTCAGACGCCTGTTCTTTAACGATAAGGTCAGTGGAACCAGTAACATACTGCTCCTCGCGCTCTACACGGTCAAATACCGAAGCCATATTAACCGCTTCTGCCTCACTGCGTTGCGGTTGAGCGATTTTTATAACCCAGCCGGCTAAACCTACCAACGCAGCTCCTAGTAAAACCCCTAACAATACATTTTTCATGATCTAAACCTCTATGGACAAGAACAAGTCTTGAGCCATATCATGTTACTTCGATTTGAGCTATCAACACTATCATAGCCCTGCATCGTCAACTTTTTAAATAAACACTATTTAGGTTCGCCCGCGAAGCTAATCTTACCCACACATTATGAAAAACACCCTAGCACTTTGATTTACCTGAAAGCTAGCTATGGCTGTCCAGCTTAGTCTTACACATTTAAAAAAACTGTGATGAAGAATCTTAAACGTTGAACCTTACCTTCCACGAACTAACATCAAATTCTTTTCTAAGAATGCCTGTCCCGATTATTGCTATTAACCGCCTCTGCCTCACCGCGTTGCGGTTGAGCGATTTTTATAACCCAGCCGGCTAAAACTACCAACGCAGCTCCTAGTAAAACCCCTAACAATACATTTTTCATGATCTAAACCTCTATGGACAAGAACAAGTCTTGAGCCATATCATGTTATTTCGATTTGAGCTATCAACATTATCATAGCCCTGCATCGTCAACTTTTTAAATAAACACTATTTAGGTTCGCCCGCGAGGCTAATCTTACCCACCCATTACCTAAAACACCCTAGCACTTTGATTTACCTGAAAGCTAGCTATGGCTGTCCAGCTTAGTCTTACCTGAAAGCTAGCTATGGCTGTCCAGCTTAGTCTTATTTAAATCAACTTGCTCACTTGAGAGCAAGCATAAACGTGGTCTGTTCCCATTTCATGCTACCCATTATTTGTTCTTCCCAAAAATGACGATTCAGTAGTTTCAAAAATGCTATCGTAAAGACGCAAGATACATCAATACATCAATATTTATAATGAATAAAAAAAACATAGGATTGGCGTTAGCTTTCGCAGGTGTTTCAATAGCCGCCCTCTCGTTTACATGGACGGTCTTTCAAGCGAATATCCCAACATCAACTATTAACAATACGCAAAGCGGCTCAAAGAGCATAATGCATAATGGACCGGGAGACGTTAACTTAAACATTATGAACAACTCTGGAGCACCGATTGCTGTTGAAGTAGCGAATGGCTTTATGAGAAATCGGGACAAACAAGTGGATGGCCTGGGTATGATCCTTCGAGACATTCTAGATACGATTAAGAGTGGAGAGTATGAGTTCACAAGTTCTGACGCAAGTTCATTAAAGTCAGCTATTAACTACACTTCCTCATGTCTGGACTATTTCTTGTTAGGTTCAGAACTTCAGGCGACAACAGATTGCTCACGCAGCATTGAACTGTCTCAATCATTTTCGCCGTTAACTTCGCTAAATTATTACCTAAGAGGCACTACATATTACTATGCAGGAAAGTACGACCAAGCATTACCTGACTTTCTAGAGTCAGAGCGCCTAGGCATGGCAGAAGGCGGCGTTGCGGATTTATCCTATTTTCTATCTAAAAGTTACGAAAAAAAGGAACAACTCGTTATATCTCTTAAGTATGCAAAGAAAGCTGTTCTTTTTAAGCCTAAGTGGATAGATGCTAGACTAAATAGGGCTGTACTTTATCAACTAAATGGTATGAAAGATAAGGCCATAGCAGATTTTAAATATGTATGTGAGAAGTCCGAAACAGCCAAAATTAAAAAGGATAGCTGTAAAATACAACAACTTATGTCACTGTCGCAAGACGGTAAATCTGTAGCTGAAAGATATCGAAAAATTGCGAGGGACAACTTTTCTAACACTAATTATGAAGATGCAATATCTAACCTGCAAGTAGTTGTTTCTATGTACCCTGAAAGCTCCAGTGACGTAGCATTAATTGGTGCGGCTTATTACCAAATGGATCAGCTAGTCTCTGCGAAAAAATATTTAGATAAAGCATGTGATTTGGGAGACAAAAATGCTTGTGTATTTCTCTCACTACCGGACTAAGATGAGAACTATTAGTATAATACCTGCTCCTTGATTGGTCGTTCGCAACCTTTGCGCTGATACCAGTGCTGGCTAATCGCATCAAATAAATCAGAGGGACAGACAACGTTTAAATCAACTTGCGCACTTGAGAGCGAGCATAAACGTGGTCTGTCCCCATTACTACATTCGACAAATCAGGGTCACCGTGGCGCAAAAAGGCTTTCGTACTGCTCACTTTTATATTGCCACAACATTATTAGATGCTGAACTATACCCAGCCGATGATATCGCTGACTTGTACCTTCAACGCTGGGATGTGGAACTTTCGTTCCGTGATATCAAAACAACCATGGGCGTGGATATTCTGCGTTGCAAGACACCCGATATGGTGCGCAAGGAAATCGTAATGCATATGATTGTTTATAACTGTATTCGTCAGCTAATGTTTGAATCAGCGGAACGGTTTGGCGCTGATTTAAGACGCATGAGTTTCAAGGGAAGCGTGCAAGCGATCAGGCAATGGGAGCCGCACTTAAATCAAGCTCAGTCAGGCTTCACGGAACGCCAACGATTGTTGAATAATCTATATAAGCTGATAGCCGGATTGATCGTATTGGAGCGACCCGGTAGGAGAGAGCCTAGAGTCCTAAAACGGCGACCCAAAAACTATCAGTTAATGACCTCCCCTCGACACATAATGCAGGAGATTCCACACCGTGGCAGAATGCATGCTAAACAAGCTTAACTTAGTGCCATTCTGGTCTGTTCCGATTTAATACTTTATTGGTTGCGATTTAGCATCATGATTAATAGAAATGGACTTTGATCCCTTATGCTTAATTCGTTTAGCCGTATACTTGAATCATCACGAATAAATATGCATAAGGAGTTAGGTTTGTCACAGCAGCAAATATCAAATGGAATTGAGAGTGTTCTCGACGATGTTCTAAATCAATCATACAAACTCACGAATAGGGCTCTCAATAAATCAGATCAAAAAATTCTCATCCTCATACTTATTCTTACAAAATATTTGAGCGAAGACAGATTCGAAAACAACGTGCTTTCTTTAAGCATTGACAACAAAGCCCATGGAGCATGGCAAAGATGTCTTGATCAAGTTACATCAAAACAAAATTATAATGAACACCTAACTGGACTCCTCAGGTCTTTCTACCATGAGTATCATGAGCTCGGCGATATTTTTCGTCATGCAGAACGATTTGTTTACACTTTGGAGGGCCATAATGCGGTCGATCTAATTTATACATTAGATCGTCTTAACTTTGATGCCTTGTATGCCAAGTACCGAAAAGACGAGGTAGCCAACATAATTTTCGAATGGTTCGCAAAATCCGAAGGCAAAAATGGCACCGAGTCATTCACCCCAGAAGGCTTAAATACTCTATTGGCAAGTATCGCCACCTACGATAAACATAAACCTCTCAAGGTTTATGACCCTGCATGCGGTTCTACAGGGCTGTTAATTACCGCGAGCAAGAACAACAAATCGATACGGTCTTTATATGGCAAAGAAAAATACGCAGGCACCCTGCTACTTGCAAAGATTAGATTAGTTTTAAGCGGCGAAGATTTAAACAAGTATAATTTGCAACAGGGTGACTTCCTCCATAGCTACCTTGAACCAGGAAGAGAGTTCGATGTAATCATCTCGAACCCTCCCTTTGGACTTCATTGGGATCAGCACAGTATGGATGATTCATATTGGCGTTCAGGGGGGCCCAAGGTGCCTAAAAAAAGCGGGGACATTGTGTTTTTATGGAGAGGGTTTCAGAAACTTAGCAGCCAAGGCACGATGGCAATGGTGCTTAGCATGGGAGTATTGTTCAGAGGACACAGCGAGCAAAATTTTCGCCGAAAAATGATAGAAGAACTTAACTGTGTTGATGCCGTCATTGCCCTACCCGCAAATTTATTTTACAACACGGCTATTCCTACTTGCATTCTAATCATAAGAAAAGAAAGGAAGAATCCAGATCATATTCTTTTCATTGATGCTAGTGACGATCATGGAAAAGAAAGATATAGAAACGTACTCAGAGAAGAGGATATTGAAAAAATTCTTCGAACCTTAAAAAGCCCCCAAAATTTGGAACTTTATTCAGAATTGGTACCGATAGAAAGGGTTAAGAAACAAAGATATAACTTGAATGTTTCAAATTATGTGGAGGAGTACCGCAAAGAAGAAATAGACAAAAAAGGAGACCCGTTTATTCAATTTCATGAAATTACTCAAGAATATAAAACTAAGAATAAGGGTAAAACTATAGTATTTCGAGGCATGTCAGATAATAGTTGGGAGCTTAAACCTTCTGCCGGTCGACTCGTAATAAAAGACATAGATCTAGAGAAAGTGGAACGAAATATTTTCAGCAAGTTCAAACAAGAAGCACTTCCATACTTAGACTTCACACCTAGAAATGAGTGGGAGTGGCTATCGTTAGCACAGCATCACGGCTTGCCAACAAGGCTTTTAGATTGGACAACCAACGCACTGATAGCACTATACTTCGCAGTAGAAGATGACAGCTCTAAAGCCGATTCAGTCGTTTATCTTTATATTGACAACCAAGACTCCGTAGATGTTGACCACAAAGATTCAAACGGTGCCAGTATCTACAAAGACCCTATATCCATCCCAAGCAATCCGGAGGCGCAACGGTATATACCGGCACATTTAAATCAAAGAATTATTGCTCAAAGCGGACTATTTACAATCCATCCGAGTCCAACAAAACCTTTTTCGTCGGACCAAATATTCAAAATTGTTATACCAAAAAACCAGCGAAGCACACTAAAACAACAATTACATCAATATGGCATCCACGAGGCTACCGTATACCCTGGTCTGGATGGTCTTAGCCGGCATATAAAATGGACAAGCTCCACGGAAAGTTAGCGATTTAGCTACTACGATTTTCATTTGATCTTCAACAAAACTAGTTCAGTAATCATTTGCTTCACGAAAACTTATGACCGTCGTTTAAGGCTGTTTAGGTGCTGATTTTCATCAAAGCTCAGCCGAAAAACTTGCTATTAAGAAAACAAATATGTGTAATCTCAACCCAATTATCATTCACTATGACAGCTTCAGTCTGTCCCCATTTTTGTATACATTTCTTCCTCATTTCTTGCGCAGCTTCTCTCTAGCAACGTCCATCAAATATAAATCGTGGACACGTTCTAAAAACCACGGTTCAGAAGACAGCTTATTAATAGCCTCAGCACTTATCCGAGAATCGCAAGAATAACGAAATGCTCTGTTGAGATTGCTACACGCCACAACGATTTCAGGCTCTTTCTTTAAGAATGATTCGTTCCAAGAACTAAAAAAATCGTCCAGTCTATTATGTTTCGTACCTAGAGCCTCACGGCTCAATGCATCATAAATATAGAATGGGCTGCGAAACTTCATCCATAAAAATTTACTTGAGGCCGAAATTCGGTTGCTCTCGCCGTATGATTTTTTCAACGATTCATTAAAAAGAGATATCGTTTCAATAGGGCTACTTTGCGCTTGCTCTATAGTTATGCTATCCAGAGAAGCTAGAACTGCTTTGTATCTTTGAATATCCCCAGACTTCACACTTTGTGGTGTTTTGAGGTTACGAGCTATTCGATAGAATGTCGCCCCTCGCTTAAGCGCTAAAAGCCTTTCGTCTTCTTTTCTATCACTATTTAATTCTTCAAAGAAATATCTATCTTTTTCAAGCCATTGGTTTAAATAAGCTAGAGAGTAATAATCAAACGTCTTTATTCCAGTCCAATTGAATCTAGTATCCATTTCTATTACCTGATAATTTGATTGATCTTCAGCAACGATTATTGCCGTACTGAATAATATTTTTAAGCTAGCCCGGCCTCTATCTCATCGATTTTCTGGACGAGATATTCACCGAATTTTGCAAATTAGAGAGACAAACCAACAACCTCTACTGAATTAACAGTTAATTCAGCAGAGGTTGCTACCTTTTTACTACAAAGTAGCTGTAATTTCTCTAGCTAAGGTTGATTGTCTGACTTATTCAAGTCTGGAACATGAATTTGCTTAAGTGGCAAAATCGTCCGATACCTTGGCGACATTTTTGAGTAATGCTCTACAACCAATTCGGCAAGTTCACTTCCATCGATCAAACGAAGTTTTGCTTTATTTCTCTCTAACATCCGAGCTGGTCGAGAATATGAACCTAGGTTCACGAAGAGCGCGTACTCCCCCTCCCCCAAAGTACCTAGTAACTGGCTTGCTTCGGGCTCCCCGTTACTGCCTGTAGATTGTTTACATTGAACCTTAAGAATTGGCGGCACAAAACCAAACTGGTCATTGTGGGCGATCACATCCACCCCACCATCGCTGGACTGTTCTGAAACCCTTGTGGTGTATCCCATGCATTCCAACAAATGAGCGACGAAATACTCAAATTCGTAATGGGTTAGGCGAGAGTGCAAGCGTTTGATTATAAAATCCTCAGTGGTCAATTGAGCTTGTTGAGCAACGCTCTCAGTGACGCTTTCGTCATCCGGTTCATCACTAGACGTTGCCGCACTCAGCTCCGTATCACTTAGGCCTACTTTTTCTAGAAAGTCATCCCTGTGGGTATTAACCATGAACATGGTCATCGCAGACCCGATTTCGTTTAGGGCGCTTTGCTTAAAATCCGTTCGCGGAAAGCTTCCTATCCATCTTATAGACCTATGGTTCGGGTAGCCGTTGTCATCTCTTTCGACGAATTCATAATTTCCAGTAATTTCTCCAATGTTAACGAGTCTGTCAGACTTCGACGGGTAGATCACGATATCACCAAGCGTCATCTCGACCTTGAATCGGTACAAAACGCCAGCGTGAACTGGTATCGCGCCGGGCTTTTCATACTCTATCTTATCTGCTAGCTCAGCCTTTATAGCCTCGCGAGTGTCCTCTATCAAAGCTAAGTCACCAAGTTGGTGCCAGCCAATCCCTATGTATCCATTATCGACAGGATCAGACCCAACATGCCTGCCCATGTGTATTCCCCAAACATTCATTTCACTATCTCCTTTTCTGATTGATTTTAAGTGCCCTGACTAACGTTGCTCTCGATCTTCGTATAAATACTTCTGAAAGCCAACGAACATGTTTCGAATATTTGCCGGTGAGCCAAATTCGCTTGTCGCGTCGTTTATGGTGTTGTACTTGAGTTCTATTAAACTTTTCATTTTAGAGGTAGCCAATTCGTGTACGCCGTCGGCGATGTATTTCTCCAGTACAAAGTTAATGAATTCCTGTTGTTTGTAATCAAAGTTCTCTCTAATTTCAGTGTTGGCGTGCTTAACGCGATCCCAGCGTGTTTGGGTTTCGGCAGAAAAGGCCACATAGGCAAGTACATCGTATACATCGCTTCCACGGGCTTCGATTAGGTCTTTCATAGCATCTAGCTTCTCAGCGTCGTAGCCGTCGTCTGAGAGATCTGCTAATAGTTTCTCGCGGGTAGTTGGGTCACTCCATATTTCGCGGAGTTGGTCTTCATCTTTAAAAAACCTGGGTAGATCACCGAACATGCGGCCTAGGAAGTCTGGGCCGGTGATGGGCTTACCCTCGGCACTCCAATACATTACCGCGTCAATATGCCTAATCTGGCGGGTTTTGCCGTCGCTTAGTTTAATCACTATTTTTTCGTTACAGCTACAGGGGCTGTTGCCGCATTTTGCGCAGGCCTCTGGTTCACAGAGACAGGGGCTTGAGCCGCACACTGCGCACGTTTCTAGCTCACAGGCACACGGGTCTTGTTGGCACTTGGCGCAGGTTTTTTTGCAAACACAGGGTCTGAAACCGCAGTCGTCACAGGGCAACGGCTCACAGCTGCAAGGGGTGTCGCCGCAGACCTTACACTCGTCGAGTGGCAGAGGGTCGCCATCCCATTCAGAGTCCTCGAAGTTTTGGTGGGCTTTTACAAAATCAAATACGGTGAAGAAGTCTTTGCCTTCGATGGTGCGTGTGCCACGCCCAATAATCTGCTTGAACTCGATCATATTATTGCAGGGCCGCATCAATATTGCAAATTAGAGGGACAGACCACGTTTAAATCAACTGGTTCACTGAGATTGAGCATAAAACGTGGTCTGTCCCGAATGGCACTAAGTTAAGCCTGTTTAGCATGCCTATTTCCTCGATGAGGGGTCTCCTGCATTATGTGTCGAGGGGAGGTCATTAGCTGATAGTTTTTAGACCGCCGTTTTACAGCTCTGGGCTCTCTCCTACCGGGCCGTTCCAGCACTATCAACCCAGCGAGCAGCTGGTATAAAGTATTCAACAATCGTTGCCGTTCCATGGGGCCTGACCGGGCTTGATTTAGATGCGGCTCCCATTGCCTAATTGCTTGCACACTTCCCTTGAAACTCACGCGTCTTAATTCAGCGCCAACTCGTTGCGCTGATTCTAACATTAGCTGACGAATACTGTTATAAACAATCATATGCATTACGATTTCCTTAGTGACCATATCAGGTGTCTTGCAGCGCAGAATATCCATGCCCATCGTCGTCTTTATATCACGGAACGAAAGCTCCACATCCCAGCGTTGACGGTACAAGTCAGCGATATTATCGGCTGGGTATAGTTCTGAATCTAATAATGTGGTGGCAATATAAAAGTGAGTAGTACGAAAGCCTTTCTGCGCCACGGTGACCTTAATTTGTCGAATCGAAAGTCGTTCTGGTAAGGCTTCCCATTGAGCTTTGGTATAACTGGCGCTTGTATTCAACACCGGTTTTTTCCAATGGATAATCCGATCATTCTTGCCAATAATTTGATCCGCTTGCGCGGCCGTTACCGGCTTCCTTCTCGCAACCGTCACGATCGAGTCAACACCTTGGTCAGCAAGGCTCGAGAGGTCGTAGTAGCCACAAAAACCCTTATCAAATTAGAGGGACAAATTAGAGGGACAGACCACGTTTAAATCAACTGGTTCACTTGAGAGTGAGCATAAAACGTGGTCTGTCCCCATTACCCTTGATGTCGACGTTGCTATTCTAGGCGGCGGTTGTGCCGGTTTGAGCCTTGCCGTTAGGTTGGCTTCCAGCAATTTTCTGGTCAAGGTGATTGAACCACGTGAAGATTACGTTGACGATCGTACTTGG
>JBKEFT010000062.1:0-11634 GCA_046709645.1 Arenicella sp. | reverse complement strand
CTATTGTTACGTTCCTGAACAGCACTATTGTTACGTTCCTGAACAGCACTATTGTTACGTTCCTGAACAGCACTATTGTTACGTTCCTGAACAGCACTAAGCGTTTCTTCAGGAGCTAGCCAAATATGCCCATACATAGAGATTTGGCGCGATTGTGTTGTGTACTGAAAATTCAGTCATGGGCGCAAAGCTATAGATATCCAGATAAGACTCACATAAAGGCCAGTCTTCATACGCTGGGTATATTGCAGACTTAAGCATTGGCATCAGCCAATGATTTGCCAAGCGCTTAACATCATGCGGGCCATTGACCGTTAAGCCGAAAGGCACCGGTTGGCCACTAACACGATGATCATGATGCAGCGGGTGTTGCGGGTAGTTATGCCCCACACCAGTGGTAAATGACAAATTAGATGGGTTAGCGCCAAGACCAAATTGACTTGCGCTCATAATCTGCGCAAGCGCTTTATCCTGCGGTTCGAGCTCATTAAAGCGAATCAGATTGACTACCTGCGGTACTGACAAAGAACCCCAGCCGACCCATTCATCAGGGTTGTTCATCGCCCAACCAAAGGGTGTGCGATCAATACTCAACGCCAATGTGGCAGAAGTAATTTTGAAAGCCGATAGAATATTGTTTCTGACCGTTTGATCTACCTTGGCGAGACGCGCGTAGGTGAATGAAGCGTCGCTCTGTGAATGCTTTCCAAAGGACTCAACAGGTATCTGCGTCTGCGTAAATGCGCTGGTCTGTAAAAACAATTGATGCCAATACTGGCTTCCGGTCGCGGCATATAACTCAACCGCAGCGATATTCCGTGCATCTCGAACTTGAAACGTGTCTCGCAGTCGGCGGTCAATAACAAGCGCTTTTTCAGCCCAGTTAGCGGCCCTAGTCGCGTTCGCCAGCAGTGTTTTTGCGGCCGCTTCATCATACTTACTGAGCTGTCTCGACACCTTGGCCGCGCTTGCAGCAAATAGAAGGCTAGCCCATGGGTCAGGCGAATAGGCGAATACCCGTTGGGATTCTTGCCAACTTCCCTCACCATGTCGTGGATGTTCTGCTGACTCGACTCCACCGCGAACCCCGCCATCCGGTGACTGTAGTCTCGCGAAAAACATGACGGCCCAAAGTGCTTCATCGAGAATGTCTGGCAGATCGTTAGATAACTCATTAGGACTAAGGTTGAGAGTCAAAGCGCTCATGAAGTCTGGTTTGACTTCCATCAGTTCACTGAGCAGCCTGCTGATTTTTAGATGCTGAATTCGCCGGTCCCAATCGCCAGCATCAGCATAGCCACCGATCGCGTTTTTAACTTCGACTGGTGTAGCGCCCCGAAGCAAATCCTCAAAATTATTGGGGTACTTTCCAAGATTTAGCCCATTCTTACTACGTACAATAGTCGCTTTTGAGTTCTGTACGATTACGCCGTTGTCTGGGTGCATATTTTTTTTGCGGGAGTAAGCGCCGGGCCTATTTGTGATGGCAATACCACTTCTCTGGTTATACAAGCCCCTAAAGCTTTTCTTCAGCGCTTTATCCCACACCGAGTTGGATATCTCAAAGGAATAAGAACAACCGACACCCGTCACACACACTTGGTAATTCCCATGCTGAGTAATCGAATCAAATGCTAGTCGATAAACAGGTGTCTTGGTTAGTCGCTCATCAATGTCCGCTTGCGGCTGATAGCTCGGTTTCGCATTGCCAGTCAGGACCTGCTTTCCATGTAAATCTTTTACAAAATAAGTAATCTTAGAGCCGTAATCGTGACCACCAAGCGAACCTTTCCATAGCGACAGGTAGGCGGCTTTATAAGGATCGTTGGGCCTGAAACCAATTTGGCTGACATGCACTGACTCACTAAATTGTGTTGTTGGTTGATGATGGTAGTTAACACTTCCGGCGCTCAGCGCAGACAGATCCAGGGCATAACTGGCACCGGCTTGTAGGTCAGAATTAAAATGCAGATATACAATATGTTTAACTGGGAAGTCAAAACGCCAAATACCAGTGTAGGCTAGATTGATTGGTTTTGACTTACGAGAAACGTCGGCAGGCTTCACGCCAGCTAAAAAATTCGGATCACCTTGTGAACTCAGTGAGTAACTGTCAGATTGATCCAGCTTTTTTGTTCGCAAGCTGGCCGGCATAAATTTATCGAAGCCAAAGAGTGCAGTACGATGTCTGCCCACAAGCGCACCAATGGGTCGATTATTCCTATACAGCCATTGATGCCTTTGATTTCCCGCGTTCAGTCTGTCGTTGGTCTGTGGGAAGTAGCCTACTTGTTTGGCCTCATCAACTTTCCCAGCAAGAAAAACAACAGCAAGCACATTCGTGTCGACAGCGTACACACTTACCTGCCCTGCGTTGGCGATACCGCAGGTTGAATACAGAAGACAAATTAACAATGAAATTTTAAGTTGCATAGTTTCCCATTAAGTTTCGCTTACTCGTCCAGAGTCCGTCGACAGACCGCACACCATCATCAGCCGCTCTCGGGCGAACTGTTACAAGATGGGCTGCATAACAGCAAACAAGCAGGTTATACTCAGTATAGCGGCTGCTAAATAATTATATTCAGTGAAATTTGGCTAATAGTATCCTAAACTTCATTGAAAGCTACTTGGCGATGATAATTACACAGTAGCGATTTCTAAGGTTGCCTACAATCTTAGATCCTTCTAAAACTAAAAAAAGGCTTTCTAGTGGGCAAGTACAAAAATAAAAAGGTTCTGTACGTAAATTACGTAAACTCGATTAGAGATGGCGCAGCCACTCATGTAACCGAGTTTATTCGGCATTTTTCTGAGATAGCGGAAACTGACGGTTTTGAGTTTGAGGTCGTATCACCGTTGAGTAACGGTGGCAATTCAACTAGTGACAGCGGTCGAACCTCTCAGCTCAAATTTTTGCTCGGCAAATATTATCTACGAGACTTTAAAGTAATCGCACAACAATTTACGGCTTACCGTCGCGAGTTACAAATGCTGAGGGATAAGCAGCCGAATGTGGTTTTGGTTCGTTACAATGGCAGAAACCTGTCAATTTTGTATGCCTGCCGTAAGCTAAGGATTCCCTGTGTGTTAGAAGTAAATGCATCGGATACAGAAAAGCCTGATGGTGACTATAAGCGCCTACCATTTGTACAGAAAATGATTCTCAATAACGCGGCTATCGGCCTGGTAGATCGTGCGTTTGTGGTTTCTCAAACCCTCAAACAAGAGATACTATCTAGGTTCAAGGATTCACGGGAGTATGACAAAAAAATTGAGGTTATTCCGAACGGGGTAGACGTTGAAAAATTCTTTCCGGGTCCGCAAAACCTCAAACTGCGTAGCTCGCTGAATATACCCAAAGGCAGCGTTGTACTGGGTTATATTGGTGGTTTCTCGCCATGGCACGAAGTAGAGAAGCTGGTTGATGTTATCAAAAATTTACGTGAAATGGAGAAACACGTGCATTTGCTTCTGGTTGGCAGCGAAAACAAATTCGCAGAATCACTAAAGCATTACGTAACCAGCTTAGCAATGAACGACCATGTTACGTTCACTGGATTTATTGACTTTGAAAAAGCCCCCGAATACATCAATCTGATGGATATCGCAGTGTTGCCGAATACTGCGTATTATTGCTCGCCACTTAAGCTATTTGAATATATGGCGATGTCAAAAGCGATTGTTTGTGTAAACACAGAGCCCGTCGCTAATATATTGCAAGCAATGCATGAAGGCGCTCTTTTCCCACAAGGCGATTATGCTGCGATGCAGGCGTCAATTTTAGAATATGTTGACGACGACAATAAACGCGGAGAAACGGGCCGAGCAGCGCGCGACTCCGTAGTTAGAAACTACACCTGGCTGAAAAATGCAGAACGAGTATACGCATTAATTAGCCCTCTCTTCGCTGGCAAAAAAAATTAGATAAATAGAGGTGCTATCTAACGTAGTCAAACCTAATTTAGTCAAACCTAAGCAGTCAAATTAGTAAATCGCGAGGTGCTCAAGCATATTTGTCTGACATCATTCCGTTTTTGGAACTGCAAGCTCAAAATAATCATAGGCCGCTTCTTTATTTTCAATTGCAAGGTCATCACTTTCTCTTTGATCTTGCGATATTTTGGGGGCGTCACCGGGTGTATTCTCTGCGGTAATTTTCTCAGTTATAACACTAGTTAGCGATGTGGCTCTGGAGTCACTCGGAACCGGAGTTGTAGAATGAGCTATCGGAGTCGATGTTGGACGCAACTGAAGAACGATGTATTGCAAAGCAATAATTGCAATTAAAGCGAATATAATTAGCGGAAAATTATCTTTCAACCAGCTGTGATCGGTATTTTTAGTTTTGACCTTAACATCACTTTTCATCGTTGGTGCTACGAATGGCACTTGCGACGCTGGCGTTAACACGGAATGATAAACATCAGGGCCGCTACTTACTTGATTTACTGGAGCCAACGCAGGGATCGGAGGCCTCGAACGCAAAGGCGTTTCACTCTCAGAGCTATTAGCTCTTTTCTCTACAATCGGCGGGTCTATGTCGAGCTTAAACTGGTTCTCAATGGAGATAGTGAGAGATGACTCCAAAGCACGCTTCGCGATAGATTCATTGACAGTCTTCTTGTCTTTATGGAATGCCGCAACCAAGCAATTCCCGCACACTTCATTGATTAATCGAGGCACTCCCTTGGTAGCATTGAAGATCACATTCAAAGCACTTTCATGAAAAATAGTTCGTTCTTCGTCTCCATCAGCCATTTTTATGCGGTAGTGTATGTAGTCGATAGTCTCTTGTTTGGAGAGCTGTCGTAGCTCCTGTTTAAAAGCGATTCGTTGTCGTAAGGAATCAAATTCAGGTCTTGCTAACTTGTTAATAATAGTAGGCTGAGCTAACAATACAATTTGCACTAACTTTCTATTCTCGGACTCAATATTATTGATGCTACGCAACAGCGCGAAAAAGTTGTCATCCATCTCCTGTGCTTCATCAACAATTACGATAAAACTCTTTCCCCTCTTAGTTTGCGCGAGTAGTTTTACCTTTATCGCCTCCGATAAGCCTATTTGTTCATGCGACTCACTCTTAATTTTTAGCTTAAGGGCTAACTGACTGAGAAAATGATTTTCATTTCGTAATAACTGGTCACTCTCAAGCACAACATGCCCGTTTTTGATTGCTTGAGTTTTAAACGCGTAAGATAGGAAGGTTTTCCCCGTACCTGGAACTCCGTATATCAACGCAATTCCCTTATTGGACTCAAGTGTATACTCGAGCGCCTTCAGCGCTTCACTATGCGTAGCAGTATCAAAGTAAAAATTTTGGTTGAGAGAATTATCAAACGGACTTGACGACAATTCAAAAAAATTACAAATATCACCTATCATGGAAAATATTTCTCCGGTGCATTATCGCAGCACTTTAACTCTATGCGTGGCACTTGAACAAATAGAGACCTAACCAAGAAGTGTCAAAGACGTGGCATTTTGACTTCGCCAATGTCTATGACAATTAGCTAAACCGGAGACTTTGGATGAACGTTTCGTTAATTACTAAGGAATAAACCCATTCAAAATAAGCGTCTTCAAGCAGACTTCACCCGATCGGTGATTATAGACCTATTCTCGCGACTTTCACATAAAAGCCAAGCTTACTTTGTTGATTTTCGTGTATTAAATGTTTGAATTTAGGACTAAATCATTTTAAAACGCAAAGTTGGTGTTAGAATCGACTTTAAGTCACTATTTACTAACCAACAAGGGACTGAATGCTTAGGGCTATATCATGAAATGTGTTTTATTCAGAATGCCAATTCTAGTTTTGCTGGCGAGTCTACTCACCGATGTCGCAGTAGCCGGTGGTGGGCGTGAAGAAGACCCGCGTGCAATTAGAGTGCCCAATGGAGCGATTAACCCCGGGCGCGCTGAAGAAGAGCCTCGCTACACCAACCCTGAAACACCCGGTGTTTGGCCAGGCACAGCGTATTGGCCTAGAGGTCATAACGACACCCGCAACCAAGGTACTTGGAAAGTCTATATTAAAAGCTGGGACTCAGACCCACCCAATACCATCTGGGTATATGTTGTAAACGACAATCCTGCATTGCAAGAATATACCGAAGCCACGCTACTGGTTAATACCGGTTGGCAAGGTGAGGCCGGTGGTTTTTGGCCTGCAAACACGGCTTACGCTAAAAACCTAGAGTTGAAACAGGGTATCAATAAAATTCCTGTAAACATCCATCATGTTAAGGGGCAAATAATTCGCGCAAGACTACAGCATGTTAAACCGGTTTCAAACACCTACTTGTTTGACTAGTTGCTTCGTTATGAAAAGTCTAACTTAACGATCGTGTCTCTAATATTTTCAAAGTAATATAAATGCCCGCTCATAAGAATAACAATACGTCCAAAAACAGATTCGTTTTCCTGAACTCGGTGTTTCCATGCATCAGTGAAACCTTTATATATGATCAGCTTGATATATTACTTGAAGCTGGATTGCCGGTTGATATTGTCTCCAACAATAAGCCACTAGCAACAGAAGTTCACCCGAGGATGCGCGGCATTCAAGCTTCGGTTCACTACTTAAGTGAAACAAAAATTTTAGCGGCCCTGGCTGCGAGCGCCTCTCTGTTGATCCACCACCCAATTTCAACTTTAAGAGTAATTACACAATTACTTTTTCCTTCCCGTGATCAGCCTCAAGACTCCCTGAAGACAAGACTGAGCCATGTTATCGGCGCAGCGATTCTAATCCAACGATACGAGGGAACGCGCTCGCATTTTCATGCGAATTTCAGTTATGGAGCTACAGCTGTAGCATTACTACTGAAACAACTCGCAGGCCGAAGCTACAGCCTGACCCTGCACGGCTCCGATTTGCTGTTTGATAACCCACCTAATTTGTCTGATAAATTGGCGCAAGCCGATTCAGTCGTTTCAATCTCTGAATTCAATATTCAATACCTGCATCAACAATACCCCGCTTTGATTGAGCAACCCTATAAGGTAATACCATTAGGCGTTGACTCGGCACATGGCAAGAAAAAGCAGAAACTCAAACCAGGCGATACATTCAAGTGCCTGAATATTGGTCGATTAGACGTGCATAAAGGTCAGCATGTGCTGATCGATGCGATCAACCAATTAAAGGTCCGTGGTGTAAATGTTTCTTGCGACATTATCGGCGCCGGCCCGAAGCGACAACAACTGCGCGACCTGATCGATCGGTTCAACTTACAAGATGAAGTCAACCTACTTGGCCTAAAGTACCACAACGAAGTGCTTGATTTGTTGCCGACTTATGATGCCTATGTCATGTCTAGCATTGTGGAAGGAATGCCGATCGCACTCATGGAGGCGATGCGTGCACGTGTGCCGATCATTACCACTGACGTAGGCGCAATTCCCGAACTACTTGATGGTGGCAACTGCGGCCTTCTGGTACCCTCTAATGATGCTGCTGCATTAGCGAATGCAATTGAAATAACCATTGATGACGTATCAATGAGCGAGGCCAGGGTTGATGCCGCAACGGCGTTTGTGCAAGCGAGGTTCGATCTAAAAAAGAACTCACTCCGACTCGCCGACTATTTAAGTGAATTCACTGTTTAAGCCTGCCTAGGAGGCTGCTAATCATGTTAATTATTCTTCCCGCCTTCGCGAGTATCTTACTGATAATTCCGATATTTTCTATTGCCGTGTTAACGCTGTTAACATTAGCAGCCTGTTTTCCGAGTAGGCCCTTGCCAGAAGCCAAGGATCGCAGAAAGTTGGCAATTATCATTCCCGCGCACAATGAAGAAGTGTTGATCGCAGAAACAGTCGCTGTTGCGCTTGCGCAACGTTATGCCCAAGATAAATTCGAAGTGGTTGTCATCGCTGACAATTGCAACGATCGGACGGTTGCACTGGCTAGAGAAGCCGGGGCACGCGTGCTTGAACGCAGTGGAGACCCAGGCAAGGGCCAAGCGTTAAAGTACACCCTCGATATATTACTCCAAGAAGACTGGGATGGCTTTTTGATTACCGACGCAGATTCACATTTAGGCGTTAATAGTTTGCAGACAATGAACAATTTACTTGCCGACAAGCGCGAGATATTTCAGTTTAGGTATGGCGTTCTTAACCCCGATGAGTCAATTCGAACCACCGTATTCGAGTTTAGTATGGCATCTTTTAATGCCCTAAGACTCAAAGGTAAAGATCGTCTAGGGATTTCAGTTGGAATCAATGGCAATGGCTTTGGGTTTTCGCGTGACGTTATTCAAAAAGTACCTTACTTAGCGCATTCAATCGTTGAAGACATTGAATATCATATGCATTTACTTAACGCTGGCTATCGAGTGCATTATTCTGATCACGGCTCGGTGTTATCACAAATGCCGGTTGACGCGGCCGAGGCAGAAACACAAAGAGAACGCTGGGAACGTGGCCGCATTTTCACTATAAAAGCATATGCGCCAAACATGGCTCGCTTAGCACTGACAGGAAATACGCGTGGCCTAATGGGGCTACTGGATATTTTCATGCCACCAGTCAGCCTTATTTGTATCTTACTATTAGTGGGCACATTGTTAGGTGGCCAGCCTTTCTATTTGCTGGGGATGACATTGTTTGTGCTATTAATAGCCCACTATTTGATTTCTGCTTACCAATACGGGCGATTAAGTTCGATTTTTAAAATTGCTCTTTACATTCCCTACTATTTTGTCTGGAAAACAGTGATCTTGCTTAAATCATTGATTAGTAAAAAAACTTTGGGGTGGATTAGAACCAAACGCCATTAGTTCTTAGGCACTAATTTCAATCAAACAAATCCCTTTGTAGGGTGTTGTCAGACTAACTTTAACACGCCAAGAAACCCAAAACCGAGAACTTCCCCTACACGGCACAAAGCCCTCTCCATTCGGAAAGTGAATTGCTTCTTTGTTGTTTGAAAATCGCTCTCTTTTGTAAATGTCGTTGATGGTTAAAGTGGTTGTAAATTTGTGAATGGATACTAGTGAAAATCTGTAACGTCACCCCACTCTTAAATTTTTGCATCGACCTTTCCTTTTGCCTGAATGGGAGCTGCGAGTTTTCGAAGGAGATGTATGGACTACTCCCCCTCAGAGGGTGTCGCAAAACTCCACTCTTGATCGGAATCAGTTAAAATAGTCTGGTAATGCCACAACCGGAAAAAATCATGATCACCCGCCTACGGTTACTATTTGTCGCGACCCTCAAGGTTCACTTTTCAATCTTCTGCCGGTGGCCGAAAGTAGTGCCACTAACGACCGCAGGGATGCGGGAGGTATCGTGCACGACTGTAGGGATACAGGAGGTAGAGCAACGCAGGAGCAGTTGCCGAGGGAGGCACATCACAGCGGAATGACGAGCGCTTTTCCTTTAGCTGCTCTTTTTCATTTCAGAGATTTAATGAGATTGCTGAGCATCCATGTATTTGCGTAACAACTGATTAATACGCGTTTGATAGCCCGGACCTTCAGCCTTAAAGAACGCCAGTACATCCGCATCTATGCGTAATGTTACTGGCTGCTTAGACGGTGTTTTGAGCTGAGCATTGCGGAAGAAGGTATGGTCAAGCTCTACAATATCATCAGTATTAATTTGCTCATCAGTCATCGAAGATAAGCGCTTCCAATCAGTTTTTGAGTCTTTTTTCATAGTTACGTACCTCATGTTTTGTGGCTTTTGTGTACTGTTATTTCCCAATCTGTGGCCGTATAAACGGGCGTTTTTGAATCAATTTAGGGTCGTAAACAGCGCGTAGTTTTATAAGCTTAATTTGGGAAACTGAATTTCTACACCGTTAGACTTAAATTTTCTTACCACCAACGCACTAGATTTTGTCTAATACGCTGATGCAACGCTTTTTTGATTCATTCTCCATCATCAATTTATTTACCCTCTCCCTCGATCACCATCAGAACAAAACTCAGTGTGCTCACTGCTTAAAGAACAATCAATTTATTTCACACGGCATTATTTACAAGCAAACCTCAATCGCTGAGCGTAAACCTGTCGGTAAACGTATTATATGCTCAAACCGTTATGGTCGCTCTGGGTGCGGACGCACTGTTCAGCTTTATGTGTCGAATCGAATTCCCCGCTTTTGTTTATTCGTCATAGACTACTTTTCCAAAACTCGAAAGCTACCAAACTTCTTAACAGAAAGCCTGAACATATCAGGGTTAATCGCTATTGGTTTAGTTATTCTTCCAACTTGATCTTTAGTTGCTCTTATTCCAGTCCCAACTATTACATTCGCTTTATTCGGGCTTGTTATGGCTATCCAAGTTATTACTACTTTCGACCTTCGTCAATCATAACCAACATCAACATAATTCAATGAATTATTTTTCTCTTTACACCAACTGAATTCAACTCTTACTTGACCAAGCAAATATTGTAAATTAATTTCTACATCATCATTCCATTCGTCATCTGTTTCGTTTCCGAATAATGAGCGAATTTCACCAGGTGTTACCAAAACACTAATTTCAATTTCTTTTCCTTCATAAATGACTTTTCCAATAAAAGAAGGCAGTCCATAGTCGTTGTCTCTAAATACCATACTAAAACCATCACACATACCTTCCTTATTAAAGCCTATGGTGAATTGTTTAGGCTCTCCACATACAAATCTGCCCGAGTCAGTTTTTTCAAAACCTAAAATGGAATAATTTTGACCAATTGTATATCCATTCAATGAGCATCTTCTATTGCTAAACTTACATATATTCATATCTTGGCACATTTAATCATCAAAATTAATTTCCTCAGGAGTAACAGTAGTTTTGCCTCCAGCTGCCTTTCTAGCCGCTGTTTTGGGTGACGCCTGCCTACCATCTCTAGCAGCATTTTCATGTACTCGAGGATTAGTATCTCTAGGCACGATTACTTTATCCACATTATTCCTCATAATTACACCGGTGCAATTAGGGCATGGTCGTTGATCCATGGCGACTGTATGAGGTCGCGGTCGCCCTTCTAAGTCTTTTAATACTTGCGTCTCAGCATGTGACTTACGATCAATGGTGCTTTCTCTAACCGGTGTCAAATTACCATCACGCCCCACACCCAAAGTACCATCGGGCGATGTATTATTTTTAGCTCGATGACCAACAATTCCATCAATCATTTTTTGGTCAGATGCTCCCGCATTTAAGGCCTGACCTGAATGACTCTGAGTAGGCGTGATCTTATCATCAACCTCTCGAACCAAAGAAGTCTATTGCCCCCCAGCTCCAGTACTCGAACTTCGATCATTAATGATCTTACCAGTGCCTGCAGCGCCTCCGCCAATGGCAAAGCCTAATGCTCCCGACTTAGCAGTTCTTCCATAATCATACCCCTCTTGAACACCTGCATAAATATGCACTCCTTGAGTAAGTGCATCAGTCGCAACACCCTCAACGAGACCCGTAGTAGCACCGATTCCGACTAACGCCTTGATCGTATTAGCTCCGACTAAGAACGGAGTTGTAACCCGGCCCGTGGCTAAACTAACTCCGGCAACGGCCACACCTCCAGCAACGCCCTTACCCCAATATTCGCCACTACTGATTTCACCTCGATCATGTTTTTCTAGGACGGGGTCATGAACAGATGCAAAGCCTGCTGTGC
>JBKEFT010000061.1:0-12147 GCA_046709645.1 Arenicella sp. | reverse complement strand
ATCAAATCGAAGGCAATGCTTATGGTATTTATACAGGGGGCAGTAATAATGCCAACTACCATGACCCAATGCCGAGGGTAAATGGTAATAATTTCGAGAATAATTCAAGCTACGCCTATCAGGCGAGAAATTACGCCAACCCGAGTACGACCGCGCTGGATGCGACCAGCAATTGGTGGGGTGTTAGCAGTATTAACGAGATTAATACGGTTCTCTATGATTTTAGAGACACTCCATCATCGCCACTGATTGACTATGCAAACTTTGTAGATACGTCGATTGATTTTTCTGGTGATGGTAATGATAGTGGCGGTGGTCTAACTCAGCCGTTCAGTGTTCGTGACCTGGCTTCTACCGTGATAAGTAATAACGAGGTTGAACTATCTTGGGAATTACCGGCGTTTAATGTGTCTGATATCCGCCGATACCATGTTTCGATAGTCGGTGGCGTGCAATTCGAGGTCTTGGCACCGGCACACACGTACCGACTGACTAATTTAGATCCGTCGACACTTTACCGGGCATCGGTAGTGACCATTGATCGAGTTGGTAATGAGAGCGCCGCGGTATTTGTTAACTTCGCCACACCGTTCCCGAACCCGACGGGTTTGAGTGGCATTGGGCGAAGTAACTTAGCTGATTTGTCATGGGCAAACCCTGCTGACACAAGCGGCATTAACCAGTACCGAATTTATCAAAATGAGTCTAGTTTCACTGACATCACCGGCTTGCAATCAGTTCTTGAGGTTGAGAAAAACAAAACGGCTACATCAATTGGCGGTCTAACAAACGATACGGATTATTTTTTCGCTATTACCTCAGTAAATGCATCAGGTTATGAAACTAAAGCGGTTAATTCCGTATTAGTAAGCCCTGAGGTTGACAACACCGCACCGGCGGTATCAAAAGTGACCTTTGGTGCTATTGAAGTTGTTAGTGGTTTTACCGCTGCTAATGATGATGTGTTCTGCGCTGAAGTAAGCGATGTTTCAAAAATATCCCGAGTAGAGTTTTTGATTGACAGCACGTTTGTTGACTCAGATTCAACTGCGGCTGACGGCTATTGCTTCAATTTCCGCGTTAGTGAATTCGATGACGCGTCGCACCAAATTAGCGTGGTGGCGTACGATGTCTTCGAGAACGTAGAGCCGGTTAACTACAGTGTCTCAGTACTGCTAGCGCCGCCATCCGCGCCCGTTATTTCAGAGCCTACTAACGGCCTAGTAACCAACCAACAAATACTCGATATCGTTGGCACATCTATGCCTGGTCTCGAAGTGCAGGCCACGGTTAATACAATTGAAGGCGAGTGGAGCACCATTAATGCCACTGGACAGTTTTCAATCCCAGTTTTTCTAGGCGAGCAAGGCGACAATACAATAGTAGTTAGAGCTAGAAACCGCTCCGGCGAAGGCGCTTACACGGCCGCTATTATTGTTGAGTTAGATACAACCTTGCCGGCCAAACCAATTGGTGTAAATGCTGAAGTTAAAGACAACGGCATTGTGTCCTTGGGTTGGTCTACTGGTAGCGGTGGGCGAATTGAGAGCTTTGAAATCTATCGCAGTGATTCTGATGTATTTGATATTCCGAATACAGGAAAAATCAACTCGAATACGGTAACCTCAACATCGTTTAGTGACTTAGTTGTTGATGATGGAACCTACTACTACAAAGTCGTGAGTTTAAATGAATTCGGGGTTCGCAGCGAAGCATCGCTTAGTGCTAGCGCCGCTGTTGACGTAACCGACCCATTTGCTGAAACCATCGAATACTCAACTGACGGTGAATATGACGCCGCCAGCGACACTTATGGTCGTGGTAATCTATCAATTGCCCTAAGCGTCAATGAGCCTCTGTTAACCACGCCATTTTTAAGCATCTCACCTGACGGTGGCGTGCCTATTAGCGTTGCTTTGAGCCAGTCTGACGAGTCAGACACGGTTTATAATGGTCGCATCATCTTAGATGAGCAAGTGCGATCTGGCACCGCTTACGCGGTGTTCTCAGCACGTGATAAAGCGGGTAACCGTGGCACTAATGTAAATTCTGGTCAGCAAATCAAGATTGATACAGCCAGCCCAACCGTTGTTGGCGTTACTAGTGACCCCGCAAGCCCGATTAAGAATGATTCTGCCTCACCGGTGACACTAACGGTGGCATTTAACCTAGACGAATCACTCTCGGCAAGCGTTGCTCCAACGTTAAAATACTCTTTATCAAGCTCAGCGGGCGACCCGCAAGAAGCAAACAGCGTTGTCAAACTGGCTGACAAGTCCTGGCAGGCGAGCATTTCCTTGCCGAGCAACGCGGGAGCAGATCAAGCCGAAACACTCAGCCTGTTCTTTGAAGGCGAAGATAGCTTAGGAAATAGAACTGTGGGCGCAAACCCCATTTCAACCATTCAGGTTTATCAAGGCGATTTACCTGCATTGGAAGCACCGTTTAATTTCAGGGGCAAGGCAATATCTGGCGGACGTGTAAGCTTAGAGTGGTTCGAAGTTCAACAAGCCAGTGCTTATACGCTGTATCGCAAATCTGAAACAGATGCCGACTTTACGCTATTGGTCGAACTCACCACCGGTGAGTCTTATACCGATCAAACGCCTATTGATGGCGACTATCAGTATCAGCTTTCAAGCGTCAGAAGTGACAACGGTGAATTAGCCGAAAGTGCCAGAACAGCACCACTGAGCATAACAACTGATTCTATCTCGCCGCCTAAACCAGAAGGCTTAACGCTTGAGCTATTTCCTATTGGCATTCAAGCTGAATGGGGCGAAGTTTCCGAGGCGGGCGTAAGCTATCAGCTATACACCGCTGAGAGTGGCCCAATTACAGATGTAAGCGCTCTTACCGCTATTTTAGAAGGGCTGAATCAGCCATTTGTGGTCGATACCAATGCCAGTCAGAGCAAACCTGCGTATACAGTTGTTGCCGTAGATAGTATCGGCAATAAATCTGAGCCATCAGAAACCGCTTACTTAAATGTTGATTTGTTGCCAGTAGCGTCAATTAAAGTACGTTTACTCGATGGCCAAGTGCCGACCCTGAGTTGGTCACACAGCAAGCCTTCTATCGACAGTTTCGACGTGTTCTTTGGCCAACAAGGGCAAACCGTTCAGTTGAACGACGCGACTATTAGCGGCAACCAGTACATCGATGTTGGTTATTCAAACGAGTCTAAAACCTACTCGGTAGTCGCGATTGACGTTAACGACGAGCGTAGCTTACCGCGCTTTATCAGCTTACCTAAGGTCGAGCTTGAGATAGCGCAAGGCCAACAGATTAAGCGTAATCTGATTAACGTTATTGATGTAACCGTAGCTAACTTAAGTGATCAACCCATCAGCAACGCGAGAATAAACTTGCTAAGCGACCAAGCTAACTTCAAATCATCGCAAGTTGACATCGCCGCTAATGCAGAAATTACCGTGCCAATTACCGTTGGCGGGCTCGAGAGCCTACCAGACTTATGGCAACCCTCGTTAGAGCTACACAGCCAACCAAATGCCGGCGAGAGTATAGAAATTGCCAAAACCATATCTATGGATGTGCGTGACGGTGCCTTAGCACTTAGCTTTGAAACCCAAGACTTTATTCGCGGCGCTGATGGCACTGTACGCTTATCAATTGAGAATAGCGGTGACCAAGCTATTCAATTGATTACCGCCACCAATCAAGGTAAATCAGACTCGCCCGATGTGTTGTTATCATTACGCGACGAAGACGACAACGTGTTGTCGGTAGTCGGCATGCGACAAGCGCTAGGCGAGGGCGTGGTTAACAACGTGGCAGGTGAAGCAATATTGACCTTAGCCGCGGGTGAACGCTGGCAGTCTGAGCCAATAACGGTATCTGTGCCGTTGAACGCTCCGGAGACCGTTTTCTTATCAGCGGTAATACGAAACATGTACGCAAATCGAGGCACGCCAGAACAAGTAACCGTGAAAGGCCCAAGCTCACGACAGCAAATCGTACTTACTGAAACACCGTACCGTGGCGAAATTACCTCGATCACGCCAGACAATTCATTTGGCCGCGAGCCAATCGTGATTAAAGGCCGAGCGCTCGAGCGTGAGACAGATAGGTTGCTGTCTAATGTCGATTTACAGATCATCATCAGCCTAAACGGCTTTGAGCGAAGCTTCGAAGTGCTTACCGATTCGGCGGGTGAATTTGAGCTTAGCTACCAATCGCAAGACGGCGAATCGGGTGTATACAAAGTGTCTGTTCTGCACCCAATTCAAACCAGCAGGCCGAATAGCGGCGAGTTTGTGATTAGCCGACTCACCGTGTCACCGAGCGTGCTTAATCTGCGCATTCCGTATGACCTAGCCTACAATATCCCCATCAGTTTTCGCGCCGGTGAGGGCACCGAGCTAAACAACTTAAGCTTTGCCGTCGAGGCCGCACAGCAAGCCAATGGTCAGTTACCACAAGGCATAGAATTTGCTTACCCAAGCATTGCTAAGCTAACGTCATTGCAACGTATCACTGAAAACATCACCATCACCGCGGATAACACCGCCGATGAAAACGGAGAGTTCATTGTTTCAATCTACGCTGATGAATCACCCGATACCGTTATCGGCACTATTAAGGTAGCGTATGCTTTTTCAGAAGCTAAGCCGTCACTTGCGTTCACACCTAGTATTCTAGAGCTGGGTTCTACCTTAGATACCGTCGCATCCGGTTCCATTACGCTCGAAAACAAAGGTCTAGCGTCACTCCAAGACGTGCGCGTGACACTAAAAACAGCCGATGGCTTCCCAGCGTCCGACTGGATCAAACTCACCACTCAAAATAGCTTAGGCGATATAGCCGTAGGCGAGAGCGCCAAGGCCGACATCCTACTGCAACCTAATAACGCAGCCCCAACCGGGGTTGAGCATTTTGTATTAGAAGTTAAATCAGCCAACGCACCAACCTACCAAGTGCCAATCGTAACCTCGATTGTTGAATCGGGTGAAGGCGGTATCTTGATAAAAGTCACCGACATGTATTCCGGCACACTGAACTCGGTCGGCCAGATTATTCAAGGGTTAGACAATGCCAATGTTCGTATTCAAAACGAATCTGACCCTAGCATTGAGTTTGCGCTAAAAGCCGACGAGCTTGGTGAGGTGTTGGTCGAAGACATACCCGCAGGCCGTTACAGCGTATGGGTGTCAGCACCGAATTATCGAGAAGTGCATCAGCGCATGCGCATACAACCGGGCTTTATCGCGTCAGAGCAAATCTTCCTCGATTACGAACTAATCAAGTTGGAATGGACGGTAAACGAAATAACGCTGGAAGACCGTTATGAAATTACCCTACGCGCAACCTTCGAAACGGATGTGCCAGCCGCCGTGGTGATGATAGAGCCGACTAATATCAAACTGCCGCCAATGGAGCAAGGTGATGTGTTTTACGGCGAGTTAATCATGACAAACTACGGTTTGATTCGTGCTTTCGATATTAATTTTGTGCCACAGCAATCAGATGAATTTTATCAGTTTGAATATCTGACCAGTGTGGTACCTGAGTCGTTAGAGGCAAAAGAGCAAGTTGTTGTGCCTTACAAAGTGACCGCGCTTCGCTCGCTGGAGCAGCAAGATGCTACTGGTGGGGGTTGTGGTGTGTACACCAAATGCGCTTCAGTTGCGTGTAAGTCAAATTGTCCCACTGGCGTTTCGGAAACCGATAGCAGCAGTTGTGTCAGTATCTCCTATGGTAGCTGCGGGGGCGAGACGGGTTTCACCCCACCTTATCGGCCAACCTACGGCGACGGTGGCCCGATTTACATCCCAGGTGGTGGCGGTGGTGGTGCAAACGACCCTCTACCTCAAGGCGGTGGCTTTCCACGGTGTCGTGCTGGCGGTGGCGATTGCGGTGTTCAACGTGGGGGTGGTGCTAAGTAACTAGTGTGCGTTTAGGCCGATAGGCTCAAACGCATAAGGTTACGCTAGAACTGTTATGGAAAAAATTAAAACTTCTATGCAAAAATTGAAAAATTCAATCAACAACATGCCTGAACAAAATCAGCTGAGCAGCGCCAATATGAATGCAAAACCGAATACCAAGCTATCAACAGGCAAAACCTTAGCGGCAATTATTTTCAGCGTCTGTTTATGCTTAATAGTGCCGAGCATTAATAGTGCTCAGGCCAGCACTACTGTCAGCGAGCGCGTTGATTTCAGCCGTGCCATGCCAGAAGAAAATGTCGAAGACATGAGTGTTAAGGTACTTGGCGGCTCCATCTCGGTTAATCGTTTCTACCGTGTTATGAAACGTAACCCGGATGAAGCTGGCTACCCTGGTGTGTCGGGTGACTTACAAGGCTATAACGGCAACACCTTACAATCTGAAGCCTTTTTATTCGAAGCCGGTAAGGCAAAGCGTAACGATTTTGCTGTTTGGCAGTTTCATCGTCGTTGGCACGATCTATTGTTTGTCGAGACTCGAGTTGGCTACGCTACTACCTCAGGCGGTTCGCCCAGCGATGGCTCCACCACTGGTTCGGGGCCATCATCGGGCGACTCGAGTTTGTTAGACGCCCCCAAGCCTAGGCTGATTGACCGAAATGATTATCTATACGAACTTAAAGATGGCGAAGACTATTACGTTTATGAGCACAACGGTAACGACCTACGAATTACTATAACCGACACAGGCTTTAGGTGGAGTAATCGCCAAGGCGATTGGATTGATTACGATGAAGCAGGCCTAGCGATTCGTTCAGGTAATAAAAACGGCGTTTCTATTAATTTAGTGCGTGAAAACGGCTTCATCACACACTACAAAGATCACTTCGGCAATACCGTTGTCACTTGGGAATATCTAAACGGAAAACCAGTAAAAGCCACCGATTACGATGGCCGAGTAGTTGAGTACAAGTGGCAGGGTCACGACTTAGTAGAAGTCACCACCACTCGAGGCCATAAGTGGAAGTACGGCTACAGTCAAATTGGCCTAAACCGAGTAATGACCAGTAAAACCGACCCTGAAAACCAAACGTTTCTTTACGAGTTTCAACAAACCGAAGGCGGGTTTCAATACTCAACACCAAGCTCTGGTGGCCCAGATGTCACCTTAATTGGGGACGATACTCCTGTCGCGATATCGTCAGGCGGTTCAAGTGGAGGCTCTAGTAACCAAGCCAGCTTTAGTGTGCCGGTAGAGCCGACGCTAATGCACACTGCGATGATTTACCCCGATGGCAAGCGCGTGCGTTATCAATATCGTTATGACCCACAAAGCGAAAGCTACATGATTTTGGAGGTTAATAGCGATGGGGTGGAGCGTGAGCGTTGGTTTGATTTAGATGGTCAGGTGCGTTATCACTTAGTTGGCGGTCGCGTGGCGGGGGTGCGGGTTCGTAATAGCCAAACGGCTGTTTCGCGCGATGCCTATGGAAACCGCACCACAAAAAAATACACTCGTTTCGAGGCTATTGAATCCATTACGTATGCGGATGGTGGAACGGTTAAGTATGAATATTTACCAAATTATAATTTACCGACCTTAGTTACTGATCAGCTTGGGTTTAAGACTAAGCATGAGTACGACGCGAAAGGTAATCGTATAAAGACCATCGAAGGTTTAGGAGCCGATGATGTTCGTGTAGTTGAGTTCGTATATGATCAATACGGTCAGTTAGCGACCACACGATATGTTGGTAGAACCAATAAAGACGGCAGCGTGTCGCCGACAATTGAAACCGTCACTATGTACGATAGTTACGGCAATATCACTAGGGTCATTGATGGTAATGGTAATGCCACTCAGTACCAAGACTACACCTCATTTGGACGTCCTAAAACGAGGGTAGACGGGCGCGGTCACACCTCGGTTTACCGTTATGATGCTCAAGGAAACTTAACCTTAAGTGCGAGCTCTCTAGGGTTTGAAACTCATATTGAGTATGATGCTTTACACCGGGTTACGAGACATCGGGACGCTGAATTACGCGCCACATCTTATCAATATGATTCCCGTAACAATGCCGAAAAAGTGATCGATAATTTAGGCGGCGAGCGCAAGACCACTTATCGAATGGATGGTCAGATTCTTAATAGTACCGACCCATCAGGTCAAACCATGGTTTATAAGTATGACCGTTCGGGTAGGCCGACAGAGATGATTGACGGCGTTGGTAATACAACACTGACCCGCTATGTTAAGCAAGCTGAAATTTTTGGTCGCCTAGTTGAAAGCATAGAAACCCCGAACGCAAAAACCAGTTTTACCTACGACAGCCGTAATCGGCAGATCAATTTGAGAAACGTTAGTATAAAAAGTGATGACTTAGTCAGTGTATCAACAACAAATTACACTTTAAGGGGCAATGCTAAGAATCAAACTGACCCCAATGGCAATGTAACTCAGCTTAGCTACAATCCTCATGGTGAAATAGCTCAACAAACCAATGCGGCAGGCGACGTGGTTTTCTCTAACTATGATAACCGTGGTAACTTGATACGAGTTATTGATGGTCTTGGTAATAAAACACACTATGAATACGACGGCGTTAATAATAAAAAGAGCGAGACTCGACCGTTTGGCGGTGAAGGTGCTAACACACAAAAGCAGTATTACTACTTCGATGAGGTTAATAATCTAGTCGGTAAAACGGACTATAAGGGCAATGTGACTCTGTTTGTTTTTGATGAAGATAATAGATTGAAAGGATCGAGTAATACACCAGCCAGTGAGCCTATTAAAGATGGTTCTAAAGCGGATCGAGTGATTAGCTATGCTTATGATAAATCGAACTTACTTAAAAATTACGATGACGATCGACTTTCAATTGAGTACCAATACGATGGGCTTGCGCGTTTAGTTAAGCAAATATCATCTTTTACCGGCTTCCCTGGGCAAGGCACTTCAAACGGTTTCAGTAAAGAATTATCCACAAGCTATTACCCAAATGGCCAGATTAAGACCAAGACAGACCCCGAAGGCAATGTAAGCAATTTTCACTACGATGCCGCGGGTAGGTTGCAGAAAATGGCCATACAAAATGCGGGCAGCATTGTGTTTAATAGCTACGAAGGCAACCTTCTTACTAAAATGTCTTACCCGGGTGGCGTTACTCGCGAACTTGAATACGATGGTTTAGCAAGGTTGAACCGTATTTTAGTCACCAACAATGCTCAAAACCCAATAATGGATTTTCGTTATGATTTTGATGCAAAAGGCAACATTGTTCAGCGTGATACGGCCCTAAATGCTAATTCGGCCGCCGAGGGGTATCGCTATGTTTACGATGGTATTGACCGATTAATATCAGCGACGCAACCCAATACATTTGGTGATCAAGCGTACAAATATGATGAGAACAGCAATCGCACACAATTAACTCAAACAATTGATGACGAGACGGTAGAGCAGAATTTTGCTTATTCTGAGCGACAAGAGTTTCTGGGTTTGCAGGGTGAGGGTGTTTCGCCAGTAAGTAATACTTACGATGAAAATGGGGCTTTACAAGCCGATGATTTAGTGAACAAAACGCTAAGGTATAACAGTTTTGGCCGAGTAGAGCAGTTGATTTCCACGCAGAATGCGGTGTCGATATCCAGCAACTATCTTTATGATGGTATGGAGCGTCGGGTCGCAAAAATAGTCAATGATCAGGCAACCATATTTTTGTACGACGACTTGGGCGTAGGTTTAAGTGCCGAGTATGATGGCAACGGCAACCTTATTCGGAGTTATGGTTACTTCCCGACGAGTAGTTTTACGACTGATCCGGTATACATGAAGGTGCGTCAATCGAATCTAGATGAGTTTGCGTTTTATCAAAATGATCATTTAGGTACACCTCAGCAGCTTATTAAAGACAATGGTGAAATTGTTTGGCAAGCTATCTATGATGCTTTTGGTAAGGCTGAGCAAGTAGTCTCAACGTTCAAGCAGCCTATCCGGTTTCCGGGTCAGTATTACGATGAAGAATCATATTTCCATTACAATTGGAATCGGTACTATGACCCGGAGATAGGTCGGTACGTCACCAGTGATCCGATTGGGTTGGGTGGGGGACTTAATTCATATGGATATGTAGTTGGCAATCCATTGAGATATTCGGATCCGGAAGGTTTGGCACATCGTAGTGGTCGATGGAAAAATTGCGGTGGAGGCTGCCGAATTCGTATTGATTACGATCATGTTGGAGAGGGGCGTCATCTGCACTGGGAGTGCCCTGGAAAGAGTGGCGCAATGGGAGAACATGGTCGGCCGTCTCATGGAGCGACTGGTCAAAGTGCTCCGAATCGGATTAAACAGTGTGCTGCAGATAACGGCTTCGAAATCGACCCACTTCCGCTTCCTGATGACAGTAACGAGTTTGTTCTCTGTACGAATATTGAGGAGTGTGATAGCTGGGTTCAGATAGGGCTTCTTGGTATAGGTCTGACATGCGCATTAATTTTAGGGCCTTTTGGCGAAGCCTTAAGGTAGTTTATTTAATGAATTGAGGTATATATGACAAGCATAATGGAAAATTTCTTTTGGCATGACGGCGTACTCGACGAGTGTGAATTTTTAGCTGGGGCTGCAAAGTGCAGCATCACTTTGAAGGTCAGTGCTTACGAAAATCAGAATAGTTCAGAAAGGAAGCGCTATATGGTGAGGTTCGATAAATTGAATGAGTTTAATATTTCTTGCGATATTGACTATTTGTTAGACAATGCAAACGCAGGCAATATAGTTGATGCACATTTAGTAGATGGTAAATTTTTTATGTATTTGATTGAAGGGTTTATAAAAATAAAATGTGATGAAGTGAGTATTATTGAAATCAGTAAAAAGTAGTAACTAGGATATTCATTCTAAATATTGTGAAAGAATAAAGGGGTCAGGTTGCCTTTTGCCTTACCCCGTTTTAGCAAAGATAAATAGGGCCAGAACCATTTTATTAATTTAGCAAAAAGAAAATTAGAACGACGAGCATGCTCGTTTAAACAAATAAAAAAAATTTAAGATACAGCTACCGTTCTTTGGCGGGCGGTAACACGGGCGAAGGCCCAATGGAAAATGAACATGTTTCAAGCAATTACTCAACTATTTAAGTTAAACCAATCGGCAACTAAGAGTTCGTCGCAATGGCGTGTTCATGCACTATCTGTCTGCGGCTTATTGCTATGTGCATTCAGCTCGCAAATAGCCCATGCGCAAGACACGGTCTGTGCTGAGGTGAAGATTGAAATTGCTCAAGAGTTGACCATTGAGCGCCAGGCTTTTGAAGCCAAGCTAAGAATAGAAAACACCCTTAGCGATAAGTCGATTAACGAGATTAATGTTGTAGTAGAGTTTTCTGATAACAGTGGTGACACGGTGCTTGCCACTAGCGATGCTAACAACTCGGCGGCTGACTTTTTCATTCGCGTTAACAGCTGAGCAGTGCCAATATGAACGCAAAATCGAATACCACGCTATTAACGAGCAAAGCCTTAGCGGCAATTGTTTTCAGCGTCTGTTTATGCTTAATAGTGCCGAGCATTAATAGTGTTCAAGCGAGCACTACTGTCAGTGAGCGCGTTGATTTCAGTCGCGCTATGCCTGAAGAAAACGTCGAAGACATGAGCGTTAAAGTACTTGGTGGCTCGATCTCGGTTAACCGTTTCTACCGTGTTATGAAACGTAACCCGGATGAAGCAGGCTACCCTGGTGTCTCGGGTGACTTACAAGGCTATAACGGCAACACCTTGCAATCTGAAGCCTTTTTATTCGAAGCCGGTAAGGCAAAGCGTAGCGATTTTGCTGTTTGGCAGTTTCATCGTCGTTGGCACGACCTATTATTTGTCGAGACGCGAGTCGCAAGCGCTACTACTTCCGGCAGTTCGTCCAGCGATGGCTCCACCACGGGTTCGGGAGCATCATCGGGAGACTCGAGTTTGTTAGACGCTCCCAAGCCTCGGCTGATTGACCGAAATGATTATCTATACCAACTTAAAGATGGCGAAGACTATTACGTTTATGAGCACAACGGTAACGACCTACGAATCACGATAACCGATACAGGTTTTAGGTGGAGCAATCGCCAAGGCGATTGGATTGATTACGATGAAGCAGGCCTAGCGATTCGTTCAGGTAATAAAAACGGCGTTTCTATTAATTTAGTGCGTGAAAACGGCTTCATCACACACTACAAAGATCACTTCG
>JBKEFT010000060.1:0-14754 GCA_046709645.1 Arenicella sp. | reverse complement strand
AATCATCGTTCATAAAGGCGGCTCCGTAGTTTGCTAATAAAACTAATTAAAGTCAGCGCTAACGCGCTGACTTAGGCTTCATTCGGCTTGCTATTAGAGAGGTATCCATATATGTCTTTGATAACCCGTATTGTAATACCTTAGCGCATTCTCTCTGGCCAGAGACGCTTTAATACCGAGCAATTCGCCGACCGTGTGATTTCTTTGTATCGCTTGGCAGTCTGTTTTACGCTCATTTCTCTCGCCTCGGATATGCATAACTTCATGAGTAAATACGTGCATGGCAAATAATTCTTTTGATGAAGCACTTTGCGGGTGATCTAAATACTGTATGAAATTTTTACACCAATTATCTTCAAAGAAAATTTCTCCTGTTTGAATATAGGCTGTGCCAGCGAGCGTATCGAGCCCTTTGCCATCAAATATTGTCTCGAATATTGAATTGCACTTTACGACTACGTTGGGTCGGTCAGCAATAATTGAGGCTTTTTCAGATAGAAAGGTTTCCAAGCGCCATATTTTGTAGGCAGGTAAGGCACAAGCGGCAGCAAGTGATGCTAGGACGGTTAGGTAGGCAGCGGTAAATAAGCTAAACCGCTCTGTTGGACGGAACAACTCGCGACAAATCAACCAGCAGAAAAATACAGACAACAGCATTAAAATCATAGGTTTTACTCCTAACGTTTAGTCATGAGTCAGCGCTATCGCTGAAACGCCCTCGGTTTGTTTGGGCTACTCTTAGCAAAACAATCAGGTCTAGACCACGCTTTATTGTATTTTTACTGAACAGCTTAATTATGGTGTTCATAACTTTTTATTGGCTATCCTTTCGACAAACGTATATTACGTAAACTTATGGCACAGCGAAAGTTTTTAAATACCAATGAGCACCATTTGTCAGCGCCGCTAATGCCGCTTACTCAACGCTTGATAGTAGCCCAGCGTCCGTGCTTAGGTTCTACTAACGATAACTAAACTGCGGCTAAGCAATTTGTCTCTTTAGAAATCGAGACGTACTCGAGCCATAATTTGACGCGGAGCAACCCGCTCTTCGCCAGTCGCATTTACGCCAAATACATCGGTCATACGAGAATTAACTCCATCTTCATCAAACAGGTTAGTGACTATAAAGTCAGCCGCCCAGGGAGCGTCAGCGGGGGTATAGGATAGCGTTGTGCTTACTAAATTATAGGAATTAACAAAATCAACATCAGGGTTGTTAAAGATACGTTGCTGGAATGAATCACGATACGTGTATTGCAGTATTCCACCAATACTCGCGCCGTTAGAAATCTCAGTTCTATAACTCAAGCTTATGTCCGCGGTGAAGCCTGGGGTTTTAGCAAGTTCATTTCCATTAACGTTTTCGGCTAACGCCGCACGTGTTACGTCTTGACCTGGAGCAAAACCAAGGCCCGCCGCTAATACGTTATCCAAAGCGAAAAAGTCACTTGTTATCTCGGTATCAACCACGGCCATTTTGGCATCGAGAGACAACTTATCAGTAATGAAACCTAATAACTCCAGTTCGGCGCCGAAGATTTCGGATTCAGGGATGTTTGCCACACCGCCTTGAAAAGCATTTGGATCAGTCGCCTGAAACTGAATATTTTCATAGTCGTACAGAAATGCGGCAATGTTGGCTCTAAAACGGCCATCTAAGAACTCTGTCTTTAAGCCAATTTCAAACGCGTTAATAGTTTCATCTTCAAAGGTAGGAAATACCAACGGAGCCGAGTTATCTATTCCGCCAGCAATAAAATCGAACTCACCGGGCAAGAAGCCAAAGGTCAAATTACTGCCACCTGGTTTAAATCCGCGCGTGAAGGAACCAAATAGAAGCGTTGAATCGTTTATATCGTACTCAAGTGCAATTCTGCCAGTGGTTTCACTGACCGAGGCGGCGATTTCATTTGCAGGCAATTGAAAAAAGTTCGATACAGCGCTTTCAACATCGTCTTCGGTATAGCGTAAGCCGGTAATTAATCGGATGACATCATTAAAGTAATACGTAGTCTGACCATAGACCGACAGTGATTCACGTGTTGGTAATGCATCTGATATAAAACCGATGTCACCACCAAATACCGCCGGAAAAGAGCTAACGAATCCATCAAGAACGCCATTAAAATTCGTGTCTAGCTCTTCTCGAATAGTGATATCGACTTCAGTGTCGAGATAGAAAGCGCCGACGATCCAATCCAATTTACCGCCAATCGGCTGATTCGACACCAGGTTGATTTCATGCGTTGTGGTGGTTTGTACATTTCTCTCAGGATCAAATTCACTAATTTGTATCTCTGGGTTCAGTGCAACTGAGTGGCGGTCATTATCGCGTACCACGGTAATATCATCTTTTTGATAACTACCAAGATACTTTAGTGTTGCCACGCCGATATCGGTTTCGGCAATAAGCCCATAAATCTCCGACTCTAAGTCATAAGAAGATACGGTATCTTGCGCTAATTGTCGTGGGTCAGGCGTTGGATCAAAGATCCCTTTTATCGCCGCGCCATTGCTGTCTTCTTCAAATAATTGGGCAAATACTCGAATGCTACTGGTGTCGTTAATATTCCAGAGCCAATCTGAGCGAAAACTAAGATTATTAGCGTCATCGAGTTCTTGCCCATTTAAAATATTGTTTGAAAAACCGTCATGCTCAAAGCTTGATATCGATGTTCTAGTTGACACAGAATCACTTAAAGGCAGATTTACCGAACCTCGCACCCGCACTAAGTTATGTTCGCCTAAAGTGAGATCAGCCTTGCCTGAAAATTCATCGCTAGTGGGTTTTTGGCTGATTACATTAATTGCTCCGCCAGTGGAATTCTGCCCAAACAAGGTGCCTTGAGGCCCGCGTAGCGCTTCTATTCGGTCAACCCCAATGAAGTCCGTTTGTAGTGAAAATGGTGATGCGATGTAGATGCCATCAATATGATAAGAGACTGACGGGTTGGCGACGGCATTTTGATTCGCCTCGTTGCCTACGCCTCGAATCGCTATGACTGTTTTAAACCCCTCGTTCTTAGCGATGGTAATGCCCGGCGCTATGCCGCTGAGATCAACAAAAGACACAATATTTTTATCGTCTAGAGTTTGTCTGGACAAAGCGGTAACTGCTTGTGATAGGTCTTGTAAGCTTTCGTTACGCTTTTCGGCGACAACCACAACTTCCTCAAGCACCTGTGCGTGTGATATTGATATGCTAGCGGAGAAAGCCATTGTCGAAAGTGCCATCGACTTATAAAATATTGCATTACTAAAACGGTTTTTCATCTTCTTTTTCTCTTCTCGTAAAACGCTCTTTGCACAGTATTTATTCAACTTCTTAATACTGGAATTGTTTTTTATTCGGTTTTTTTCTTTGGATTGTTGCTTTAGATTATTCCTCTAAATTAAAGAAAAGCAAAATCCATGCCATTTATTGACACCAGAGCCAATTTCAAAATTGGTATTTATAAAAGTTGAAAAAAGATCTCAAAGCGCCAGAAAATAGAAATCATTTTCCCGATTGACCTTATCTGAGTGTAATTCGCCGTTGACGATAGCGTGAAAAACGCTGCGCACTATCACTGAAGTGGTGCATTAAAATAGTCAATGCACCATTCAAGCAGCGGGTCTATTGAGATGACTCGTGATCGAATTCTGCAGGGCCGCAGGGGTCAGTCAGGCTGTCACAGTTTTACGGCCTATTTAACTGTAGGCAGATTAAGTCCGTCCCCTTCCCTGTTTTTCTACTTTCTTCCAATCAACGCCGGACATTGGATGCCAGCTTCAATCTAATTAGCTGATAAATCTCCGCAACTAACACAAAGAATATCGCCGGCAATATAGCCAGAAAAGGTAGAAAGCGATCAGCCATGCCGAGACCCGGTATAGCCAAAAGAAAAACTAAAACAAACATGACTACTTGAGTCACTAACGGCGCCTTAACCGAGGTTAAAAGCGGCTTATCGCCTCTATGATGCAATCGACTATAAAAACTGTTTATCGACCATACAAAAGCAATAAGCAGTAGAATTAGACAACTCCAGTAAATTGACCAAAAAACAATTCGCTTGGCCCTCTTACTCCTTGCATCTGAGATTAGATCTTCTCTAATTTGATTCAACTCGCTAACGCTAGCTTTCTCCTCGTAGAGCGCAAACCAGTCGGGCGACTGCTCGTCTAAGGTAAAAATAAGGTCTGAAAAACTCATCTCCTCATCTGCAGCTTTTTCAATGTTTCTTGAGAACCGCTCTCTAATTCGTTTTACTTCATTAAATTCTTCAAAACTGCTAATTCGATTTCCAGCTCGGTGATAATAAGGCCTATCGACAAAACGGTATATTCCATCTCTCGGGCTCTCGCTCTTAAGAGCTAAAATTCGACTGGCTAATGTTAGAGACCAAATAGGAGCCTCAGCGACCTCCGGCTGCCTACTGCAGTATGGGCTAACGGGTAACTTTATTGATTCCACACCCTGAGTGCATTCCCCATTAACGCACAGAACATAGTACTCGTTCTCGATACCCCTACAAGATGTAGCCAACGATACCGCTGAATAAAACAAGCTCAGACCGAGCATAAGAGTTAGAAATTTTCTCACAAAACATTCCCTGATCATTTAGTTGAGTCAACGACAATGAGTTCACCAGCACGTCAACGGGCAAGTATCTTAACACTTGAATACTTCCTCCACGTGGAAAAGGCCCTTGGGCTGGGGTAAGTCTAAAACGCTTTGCCTTGGGGGTAGAATTGCGCTAGGCCGGGCAGTCAAACAGGGACAGACCCGAGAGGCACTATGTTAAGCCTGTTTAGCATGCATTGCATATTTTTGCGTAACGTGACCGCCTAATTTCACCAATCGTGGCCACTTATTATTGTCGAAGTGTGGCCACTTTTTTGATTCTGTAAAATTTCTATTTAGAGTCATCTTGTCTCCTTGCGGTTAACGACTATCTCGTTAACCTGTGGTTCCTTTATCCCGACACCGGAATCGCCATGAAACTCAAGAAGGTTACTGTGTTAAGACTCAAAGACATCCCACGCTTGCACTTCGAAGGCCCTTTCAATTACTGTATCTTGTTTGAGTCTGTGACTCAATCAACATGTCCATGCGGGCTGTCCTGAACTTTATCTTTGTCTTCTATTTGTTCTTTTGGTGCACCTTTCTTAAATTCAATTATAGTAAGCACTAGACCGATCAGCATTAATAGAAATACTGTGATCGCAATATATACTAAGCCTTCAGTATTCATTACTTGTTACCTCGTGCAATCAAAGCAGCGAGCTTGAAGTAAATTCCAAAGGCTAATATTGATGGCACCCAGATGGCCGTAAATAAAGCTTGGGTTTCGTACCCATTGAAGTATGAGAAGCCAGACACCGCAAAAGACACGGCTACCGCTAGTAATATAAAAACATCAGATAATTTAAACATGCTTGATTTGTCCTCTTAACAAAATAATATTTCTACTAAAGTAACTATTCTCAATAGCTCATATCTAAGACTTAAAAATCCTCAAAGCCAAACGCGGCGAGCATTAGTCCGCCGATAACTATGGCTGTAGGGTACCTGAGGCCATCCATTCCAAAAACATCGATGACAGAAGGCACATTAGCAATCAGCCCAATTGGCAACCAAATGAAGAAAGGCAAGGCCATACAAACCCCTGATACTCGGGCTATTTTCTTAATAGTTTTCAACAAACGCGGTTGTTTCTTCGCATTAAGGCTCATGTGGGTCTTTTTTCTTGGATTACCAGCTCAGAGATAGAGCATAACAGAGCAACATCTATGCGGGGTGATGACAATTAGCCTGCCTATAAATTCAGCAATATATGCCCTCTTCGACTGTCACGCAAAGTTAGGTAACGAAAATGCAAACCTCTCATATGCCTCGCCCAGAGTTTTCTAAATCTCGAGGTTACTCCGATTTTCAGAATGTTATTCGACGTCCTCACCCTTAGAACACTAGGCAGTTATGGAAATAAATATCGACTCTATTGGTCGATCATTATGACCCCTTAGTTTGAAGGCTACTTTTTACTGAGTAACTGAACTTACTTGAGCACCGACCGCTAAGTCATTAATTTTTAATCTTTTTACTATTGATGTCCGGCTAGCTAAGTACCGAGTTAAGCATCACATCCTTAACTCGCACCTATCCAAAACTACTTTTTAGGTACACCAAACCCTAGGAACCATGAAAAGTCCAAGGATTTATAGTCAGCCGCAAGTGGTCTAGGAATGCCTGTTGTTGGATAGCCCTTTGGTGCGGAACCTGGAGGGGTTTCACCTGTTTCTATGCTTCGTTGAGCGTAACTATGACACGTTATGCACGAGGCTTGGTGAGGCTCTACTTGCGCATTAAACTCCACGAAGGAACTGCCCAGCGATCCGTTACTATGGAGTGGCTCCTCAAACTCAGTTTGGACTCCAGTCAATCGGTAGTTTTGAAAAGCAGGGTCCAAGGATGCACCGGCAGATGCGAATAATTCTTTAAGTGCCGCGGTAGGCTTGGTCTCTCCACCGGTTGACATTGCTGGATTAGAGCCCCAAGAATCATAGCAGGAATTGTATAAATCTGGGTTGCAACGATTTGGGTTGGTCTTACTATATTGCGGTTCAAAAGTCGCCCATAGCCAGTTTGGAAACCGTTTTGAATTTAAGTGCAGTCCCACAAGGGCATAACACACTCCCTCTATACTCTCGGTGTAGATTAACTTAGATGGCTTTGCACAATCGAAAGTCACATCCGTGAAAGATGAAGCCGGCACCCAATCGCCTTTTACTTCGATAGCATTCCAAGGAAAATCTATGGTTTTTCCAGCTTGGAGATATTCCATTTGGCCATCGGTAGTAAGTAAACCTCTACTTTGCGCGTAAGCCTGTTCGCTGGGGTTGATTGTAACCTCTTCACAAAATACCGGGTCAGCACTCAGGTTTCGCGGGATAAATGGGACTAAGCTAGGTGGTGGTAACGGGTTAGAATTCCTGTTCGTCATGGCGCTGCATCGGCCAGTTCTCTTCGGGTCGACGGCGTGTTTTGCTAAACGTAGCTTGCTTTGGTGCAGGCGCCCACTTGGGCAGTCAGCGGAATTATTTAGACAGGCCTGCGACGTCCAGCTTTCCCAAACAAGTTGCCCATCGTTGTTTTTACGATTAATTCCGACAAAGATTTGCCACGCCAACGCCTCGACTGAGCTTAAGGATTCGGCATTCGGGTTTTGCGCCGAGGATGCTGATGCCAAAAGCAGGCCTGCGCATAAGGATAATGTCATTCGACATTGAATTCATGGTTTAACTCCTTTTATTAATTAAGTTGCACTAAAGATCGTTGAGCAATAGGCCGTTGAATTTCTCTTTCGGTAAGCGAATATAAAAAATCTTCAGAACCTATTAGGTCAGCGGTGAAGTAAAACTACGTGTCGTGAGTACCATTGACACATGGCACAACCGATACCACTTAAAGAGTGTTTATATTAATAGTCACAGACCATTAACATTTCGCCGCACGACGATACAAGCACCTTCACAATCTTAAGCTAGCATCCTTTATTCTCAGAAGGTATTACAGACTATTACGCCTCCAAAGAGGAAAAACCAGCCTACCAACCGCCTCCTCCGCCGCCGCCGCCACCTGAAAAACCTCCCCCGCCACCGCTTGACGTACTTAAACAGGGACAGACCACGTTTAATCGTACGTTTAATCGCGTTTAATCGCAATCGAGCGAACTCTTGCTCGGCCGCCCTCGCTTCCCAAGCCTTGCGCGCCTACCAAGCATTTCCTCTACGTCACGCGTGAACTTCTCCGAACCAAGCGCATAGTTTCCATTGGTCGCAGTGCGGATTTCGTCGATCAACTCACCCGATATCTCTGACTTGAAAAGCGAGCGATAGGCGCGAAGCCTATCTTCTGAACGGCGACCAAGAGCCCGATATGACTCATGCGGTGTCAGTAAAGTGCTGTTATCGCTCTGAGCATTCGCACCATAACTTGACCAGCGGTAATCGCCGGGGTGTGAGACCATACAAGCCCTCACGGGATTTAGCTCAATATATCGGTAGCACCCCAAAACATAGTTCGATTCATTCGCGATACACGATTTGAACCGACCCTCCCATAGTGTGCCACTGCGGCTGTAACTACGATTTATATACTGCACATAGCGCTGCCCCAAACTTTTCATTAAACCGGCTAGCCCTGCTCGGTCTGCCGGTGTGACCAACAAGTGAACGTGATTAGTCATCAACACGTAGGCATGTATCTGACACTCTCTCTCAAGCGCATACTTATGAAGCCATTCTAGGTACAAAAGATAATCATCTTCCGCGTAAAAACATGCGCTACGGTTATTGCCTCGTTGAATAATATGGTGCGCAATGTTCGCAGCCGTGATTCGAGCCCGCCTTGGCATAACAAATCTCCTTTTTGTTATCGTGAAATAGACTATATCAGATAAACAGCCTTCATTTGATTTAAGACCAATTGTAAAACGCGGTCTGTTGCCATTTGTCTCTCTTCCACTATCTAAAATAAATCAAAGATGTATGGGTCCCTAATAAGCTGATGCCCTCTGCCAGCTAAAGCAGCATTAATAAACGTTGTTCTACCATTTTTCACCATTCCTGAACTTGCGTGTATATGACCAAAACAATGTAAAGTCGGTTTGATTCGTTTTACATTCTTAGCAAGATGTTTACACCCAAGAACCATTCCTTGACTAGAGGTGTCGAGCACACCAAATGGCGGCGTATGTGTGATTAGCACATCTGTTGATTTAGGTATAGCCGCCCACTCATCCTTCAAAAGTTTCTCATCGGCATAAAAAGCCTGAGATTGCAGCTCTGGGACCCAAGAGGAACCAAAAAAATTAATCCCTTGATAATTATATGTCTCACCATTGAGAAAAATAGCGTTGCTAAATGGCTGAGCGTTAAGTTTTAAATGACGCTGTAGACTTAAATCATGATTTCCGCCAATGCATAAAATAAGATCGAAACTCTGCTGCCCAAACCATTCATCAATGACATCTATTTCATCTCCAGAGTTAGTATTTGAGAAGAGATTAAACATATCGCCGCAATGAATCAGAACATCCCCATTCAAGCGCCCGATCTTATTCTGTTGCCCATGAGTGTCGCTAATAATTGAAAGTTTCATAATTCGTTTTTTCTCAGCCACAATCAATAATCGTTGGGATTATTTTACAGCCCCGTCGTGAATCTCATCATGAATTATACATTTCTAAGATATAGTTTTGCGAATACTGATTATTCTACCGGTATTTTCGCCAACATGACTATGCTCATAGACTAACGACTGAGTGCCGGGGGGGTAAAGCGTGGTCTGTCCCGAATTTCCGCAATTTATTGCTTTGATCGTGCGTTGGGGCGTACAATCTTTGATTCTAAAACATAAGAGCAACCTTTTGCACCGTGAGTTTTGAGAAATGAACAATCGATCAGACGACAAGCTAAATCAACTGGTAGCCAGCGCCAGAATAGCCAGTGAGACCAGAGAGCAAGGGTACCGACATAAGGCATTGACCATGTATCCGCATATTTGTGGACGCTGCGCGCGTGAGTTTGATAAGAAGAACCTGTTTGAATTAACGGTACATCACCGCAACCACAATCATGACGATAACCCTGAAGATGGCAGTAACTGGGAGTTGCTTTGCGTTTATTGCCATGACAATGAGCATCAAAGGAATTTGGACACCAGCCGTCATAACGGCGCGGACAAGGAAGCCCAACGCAAAGAGGCAACCAGCAACCCGTTTGCCGATCTGAAGTCTATGCTCAAGAAAAAATCAGAGTAACGTTTGAGACACGGAGCTTGTCGCGAGGGGTATGAAACAGGGTAAAACAGCGGCAGACCACGTTTATTTCGCTCGCTCAACGCGATATGGACGACAAACCGTGAAATTATAACGTGGCGCACAGAGAATTGATGCCTGATGCGCTTCATGGCACGTCGCAATACGCGAACAATCGCTCAGAGCGGTTGTCTCCATGGATGGGGGTAAGGGGCGTTAACTTGGAGTGGTAGACTCACATCAGCCAACACGAGTTCGAGAGCGTGGGATGAGAAAGTTTAAATCAGTAGGCCAAGCTCAAAGATTCTTTGATGTTCACGCGCCTGTTCACACTCTATTCAATCTCGGTCGCCATCTAATTTCTGCGAAGGACTGTAGAAACTTTAGGAGAGATGCGTTTACTGTTTGGCAAAGCACGGTTGTTTAAGATTATAAAGGTGATTTTGTTCGGGCTTAAAAGTTAACCTGGCAATACCTTAAAATTTCATTGGAATGTTGCCATTTATTTGACCAACTTGGCGATATTACTTTAAAAGTAAGACTATAACCTGATCTTCTACTTTAGTTGTGTACGTAGAAATCACGCCTGTGAATCACGTAATCGTAACAAGCCAAGTACCAAGATTGTTTAACGAAATATTCAACGTTATTAGTTAGGGAGTATTTTTTTGCACCCGGTAAGAACTCTCACTTTGATCTTATAGCCTTGAACAATCTCGACACAATGGGGTTCTGTTCTAGTTGATTAGGGCAGTCGTATATAACCTAAAAATATAGGAACTAACTAATGGAAATCATTTCAATAGGTCAATATAACTTGATCTACAACGCGTTCTCATTTGGCTTCGCTACCCTAGCCGCAGCAACGGCTTTCTTCTGGTTTGGTCGTAGTCAAGTCGCACATCAATACAAGACCGCCTTAACTATCACTGGCCTAGTTACGGCCATTGCGGCCTACCATTACTTTCGCATTTTCGAAAGTTGGGGCGGCGCCTATGGTTTTGTAGACGGCGCAATAATGTCAAGCGGAGTGCCGTTCAACGACGCATATCGTTATGTTGACTGGCTACTTACTGTGCCACTGTTGCTTATCGAACTCATACTAGTGATGGGTCTTAGTAAGGCTGAGACCATTAGCCGTGCTACACGACTGGGTTTATTAGCCGCATTAATGGTAGCGCTTGGTTATCCTGGTGAAATAGCTGCTACTGCCAGCGCTCGCTGGATGTGGGGTCTTTTGTCGATGTTGCCATTCCTTTGGATTGTCTACGAATTATTCGTTGGACTGTCTAAGTCAATCGCAAGCCAGCCGGAAAATGCACGTGGCCTTATCATATTGGCACGTAACGTAACCGTAGCTAGCTGGGCATTCTACCCGGTGGTTTATTTTGCCGGTGCGATCGGTCTCGACGGATCAACTGCAGGCGTTGTAATCCAAGTGGGCTATACCATCGCCGACATTATCGCCAAGGCGGGTTTTGGTGTTCTGATTTACATGATCGCAGTTCGTAAAAGCGGTCCATTTGTAAACGGCACCTTCCAAACGTCACCTACGGCGTAACACACTCGGGCCGCTCCATTATATAGGTAGCGGCCCGTTTTTTATTTTAGACGAGAAAGATTTAGATGTTAAAAACAGTCTTAAATAAGTCTCTATCCTTGTGTGATATCGATGCAGAGATGAACCGCCTGGTGCGGCTAGATGAGTCGTATGTTACAGACTCAGCTCGTTATCATTTAGCGGCCGGTGGCTCACGAGTGCGAGCCCAGCTCGGACTCGAGGCGGCTAATGCTTTGGCGCTTGACCACCACACTTCAATGGTGTGTGCCGTCGCCCCAGAGTTGCTTCACAATGCATCACTGATTCACGACGACTTACAAGACGGCGACATTACACGCCGCGGTAAACCGGCAGTTTGGTCGCAGTTCGGTACGGCAATTGCGCTCGCGACTGGCGATTTTCTAATTTCAACAGCCTACCTAACGCTTGCGCGACACCCGCGACCTGGCATGGCTTTAACCGCGATGCACAATGCCATATCGCTGACAATTCATGGGCAAATGCAAGATAGCGATAGCGCCCACCACTCTGTCGCTCAGTATGCTGAAATTGCTGCGAATAAATCTGGCCCTTTATTGGCATTGCCAGTTTGCCTTGCGCTTATTGCTGCTGACGCGCCTGGGCAAGACATCGCTTTGCGAGCTGCGCGCGCATTAGCGGTTGCCTATCAATCGTTGGATGATCTTGCAGACAAGAGCCTGGATAAGGTCAACGGTTCAGTCAATATCTGCCTTTTACTAGAGGCCAGCGGTCTCACTCCAGCCGAAGCTGCCGCGTCTACTTGCAGTCGGGCTTATGGTGCTCTCAAGACAGCTCGGAGAGAGGCGAAGTCGCTAACGAGGGCAGTAGGCACACCATTCCTGCAGCTTGCCGATCGTCTAGACCAGCAACTTAAAGACACTAATAATGCCAATTAATACCGAGACTAATTCGCATCAGTCGGCAATTGTTGCAGGAGCCGGTTTTGGCGGTATCGCGGCCGCTCTGCGCTTGCGTGCTAAAGGTTATAATGTGCATTTGATTGATCGTTGTCCACGCCTCGGCGGTCGTGGTCAAGTATTCGAGAAAGACGGCTACCGTCACGATGCGGGGCCAACTGTTTTAACGGCGCCACAGTTGTTCGAAGAATTGTTCGAACTGTTCGGTAAGAAAATGTCTGATTACTTAACCTTGGTGGAGCCCGATCCTTGGTATCGTTTTTATTATCACGACGGCGAAACCTTCGACTACGGCCCAACCGAAGAAGCGACCGAAGCTGAGATTATGCGACTGTCGCCAGCGGATCTGGAGGGCTACCGAAAAATGGGGCGCGCTTCCCGAAAAATCTATGATGTTGGGTTTACCGGTCTGTCGGCTGTGCCTTTTCATTCCATTTTTTTCATGCTTAGACAGATCCCCCACCTGTTGCGACTGCGCTCGTATCAAAGCGTATGGACTATGGTATGCCGCCACTTAACGAGCGATTACTTGCGTCGCGCTTTTTCAATCCAGCCATTGCTGGTGGGAGGCAATCCGTTTGAGACGACCTCTATCTATGGCATGATCAATCATCTGGAACGCAAACACGGCATTTGGTTTGCGATTGGAGGCACAGGTGCGTTAATCGATGCACTCGAACGATTGATGCAAGAGCAAGGCATTAAGATTAGTCTTGGAACTACAATTGAGCGAATCAAGGTTGACGCTGGTCGAGCGTCAGGTGTGGTGCTAGACACGGGTGCGGATATAAACGCTGACCTAGTTGTATCCAATATGGATCCCGTGCATGTCTATCGCAACATGCTACCAGTCACACAAATCTCTAAAGTTGCGAAAGTGCGCATGCAGCATGCCAAGCTTTCCATGGGTCTTTACGTTCTTTATTTTGGCGCAAAAAAAACATGGCCTGAGGTCGCACACCATACTGTCTGGTTTGGTGAACGCTATAAAAGTCTGCTGCGCGATATCTTTACCAATAAGAAATTGACAGAAGATTTCTCCCTTTATGTTCATCGGCCAACGGCCACGGATAAAAGTTTTGCCCCTGCAGGATGCGACAGTTTTTATGTGCTTTGCCCGGTTCCTAATTTGTCCGGAGGGCAGGATTGGTCAGTCGAAGGCCCTAAACTACGAGACCGTATTGTTAATGCTTTAGACGCTACGATGATGCCTGGTCTTAAAGATACAATTACCGCTGAGTTCGCCATGACACCGGAAGATTTTCGCGACGACTACAAGTCGGTTGACGGTGCTGGTTTTTCTCTATCACCATTTTTTACTCAATCGGCGTGGTTCCGATTCCACAATCGCGGCGAAGGCATACGCGACCTCTACTTTGTCGGCGCAGGAACCCATCCGGGTGCAGGTCTACCAGGAGTTGTGTCGTCAGCCAAAATTTTGGAGCATCTGATTCCAATAGCAAAAACCGTCACATGAGTGCCGAGTCTTTGATGGCACGTCACGCCCGTAGTTTCGCGCCTGCGACGCGCCTCTTAGCGCGTTCTGACCGATCGCGGGTAGCCCGTCTTTATGCTATATGCCGCACTATAGACGATATCGCTGATGATATTGGCGGCCCAATTGGGCACCAAAGATTACAAAACTTGTACGCCGATCTCACCAATTTTGACACCAACAACCCGCTTGCCAAAGAAGCACGCCTTCTCTTCAAAGAACGCCCTGAAGGTTTAACTGCATTAGCAGATCTTGTTGCTACGGCCGCCGCCGATACGGGCCGTACATGCATTAACGATGATGCCCAACTTGAGGTGTATTGCATGGGTGTTGCGGGCACGGTTGGCGTAATGATTTGCACCCTCTTTAACATCGATAAAAAGTGGCATGCGTCAGCCGCCGACCTCGGTAAAGCAATGCAGTTAACCAATATTTGTCGCGATGTTGCTGAGGATGCCGTTATAGGTCGCCGCTATTTGCCATTCAACCACTGCCCGTTTACACCAGAAGAAATCTTGGCAGGGGGTGGCGAGGCCATTGATGCCGCAAGCCAGGCAATGGCCCTATTACTAGATAGAGCGGATGATTTATATTTGTCCGGTCGCGCTGGCTTTATTGCATTGCCGTGGCGCTTACGTCTTGCTGTCGCTGCCGCCAGTGCGATGTATGCCGGTATCGGGTCAGAACTCCGCTTCCGTAATTATACGCCACTGAATGGACGCGCGGTCGTATCAAACCTCCGAAAGACCGGTCTCGCTCTAAAGGCCGTTAGGCAAGAAGGCACGCTCATTTTGAAATCTAACCACGCTTCTTCTCATGTCCGCACCTGATGTCGACGTTGCTATTCTAGGCGGCGGTTGTGCCGGTTTGAGCCTTGCCGTTAGGTTGGCTTCCAGCAATTTTCTGGTCAAGGTGATTGAACCACGTGAAGATTACGTTGACGATCGTACTTGG
>JBKEFT010000059.1:0-17953 GCA_046709645.1 Arenicella sp. | reverse complement strand
AGTGCAACCCAATCATCGTTCATAAAGGCGGCTCCGTAGTTTGCTAATAAAACTAATTAAAGTCAGCGCTAACGCGCTGACTTAGGCTTCATTCGGCTTGCTATTAGAGAGGTATCCATATATGTCCTTATAACGTTAGCGTTGCAATAGTGCCGCTTAGCATAAGAATCAATCTAAAGAATGTCTATCGTTAACGGTTGTTAAGGCTTATTTCAAAATAAAAGGCGAAATAAGCCTAATCAACAGGAGGATATTATGGAATTGTTTAATCTGAGTTGGCTCGCTATCATCGCAGCATCGATCTGTGGTTTTGTTGTTGGCGGTATTTGGTATGGCCCATCATGGGTAAAAAATGGATGGGCGCGGTAGGTTTGACCGAAGAGCAGATACAAGGCGGAAATATGGCCGCAATATACTGTGGCGCCTTTGCCTTTAGCCTGCTGGCCTCATGGACTCTTGCTCATACCTTCGCCAGTTACGGTGCTGATTTCAGTATTCAGGCTAAGATAATGACCGCCTTTGGTATCGCGATAGGTTTCATTATTCCGGCCATCGGGCCTAACTATCTATTCTCGCAAAAATCAAAAACTTTGTTCTTTATAGATGCGACTTATTGGCTGTTGTTTTATATTGCCATGGGTGCAGTTCATGCGTTTTTGGCTTAATCGTCTCGGTTTATAGTGCCGCGTTTCTCTCTACGGACAATGCGCCTAATTCAATCGATTAACTGGATATACTCTTTTAATGAAAGAATCCGTGACATAGAGGCGGCTTCTCGAAGGTAGATTTCGTTAGCGAGCCATGCAATTTGCACTTTGACGAAGGTCCGTGCCTGAAAAGGCTCTTATTCTGGTGCGGTGCGCAGCATGCGGTGCGCAGCAGGGGATTAAGCCGTTAGCTCAGCATGCGATTGGCGACAGGGCTTAATAAAAAGGAATGTCTATAAGAACAGCGCCCAAAAAAGTGAAGTGTTCGTCACAAGATATAGGGCTCAGCGACTAATGTCGCTTATGTAAGGCTCTTGTATTAATATTTATATCCGCCCGGGGTTTCTTCCAATTCAACTCCAAGGCTCAACACGATCCGGTTGACGAAATTAAAATAAGACACTACTAGGGTGGCATCGAGAATTTCGCGATCGGTAAATCCTGCTTTGCGGAGTTTTGCGGCGTACTCCTGTTCACTGCTTTTGTACGGAGCAATTGTTAGATCACGGGCATATTCGCACAGCGCCATTTCCTTATCGGTAAGTTGGCAGGTGGTAAAGTCGTGTTTGAGGGTTGCGAGCCTTTCTTCATCCTTCCAATAATTCTGAACGGCTTCGAGATGATGAATTGTACAGTACTCACAACGGTTTGAGACTGACACAACTACGGCCATCATTTCTCGATGCACTCGTTTAAGCGGCGATTGCCCGAACATTACCGACATATACAAATCCATATGGCTAGTAATTGTTTTGGGGTTAAGGCTTTGTATCTTATGGACTTCGGCCACCTTGCCACGCGAACGAACCAGCTCATCATAAATAGCTTTTAACTCGCCTTCGGCTTGTTCCGGTTCAATTATTTCTATCACAGACATGTAACACTCCTTCGTTAACTAAAGCAGTGAATATAGTACAGCGATATCGAGGGATAGGCCACAGTTAAACCAAGGACCAATAAGGGTAGGCTATCAAGACCGGCTCGATAGCCCTTAGAAATAGAAAACCCACAATATCTAAATAAATAAAGTGGGTTTGCTAAAAAAGGAGGGCAATTAAACCTTACTAGAAATTTTCCTGCCCGTACAACAAGTGTGATTATTTACATCAACCTTCCGGTCTCTTTAACACATCTCTTATCGAATCTTTCAAACCCAAACGATTGTATATCGAGTACAGGGTTGGCCGAGGCATTCCCATCTCTTTGGCTATCTCCGAGGTCTTCATATTTGCCATTGCTGTGTGCTTGTAAATGACCAAAGCGCGCTCGATTTCATTAAGCGTTTCCTTATGGTTTTCTCCGTAAATCGAGTAATTAGAAAATGCAGCCATAAGTTCTCCTAAGACCTTACTTTCCTCGCTGCCAGGAATAAGCATCCGCATGTCAGTAAGTTTATGAGATCGCTCCATTCTTAGAATTACCACAAGAAAGATAGTGGTCGCGATAGGTATCAATCCTGCCGCATTAACCTTTACATCGAACTGCATCAACAAAATGACAGCAGTAGCCGCCACCATTATGGGCATCAAAGCCAAAAGCACCAAAGAACATCGAGTCTTCACCAGATGACTATCAGAGTTCCTCCATGACAACGCAAGAGACGTTATCACAAAAACAAAGCCGGTAATCATGGTCACTTGAAAGACGAAATAGTATGGGCCTTTCAACGCAGTGACTCCTGCCCCCAAGACTGTAGCACCAACAACAACCATATCGGTAAACAGAAAGATCAAGCTCACGACAACGCCAGTAGACAGCACTATCCTAGAAGCTAAATCTGACTTAAACGCAGCGACGTGTATCGAATACAAGCACATCCAGGTGACAACCATCGAAGATAAAACGTAGTAGGCCCTCAGAAGCATGTCTGAGGTGTTTGCCTGGAGAGGACCAAGATAGATAAGTAATTCACAAAGGTTGTGTAGAGAAAACATCAACACTAAACCCAGAAAAATTTTCATCTCACCCGGAACTTTCCTAGCGATCCATAACACAGTCCCTTTTAGGACCAGTGCAGTTAATACTATTATTATAAAAATACTCATTCCCAAACGCTCCTTAACTTGTATATCCGAATTGACCGGCAGTTTGTCCTGAACCTGCAAAGCATCCTACTATGCGACTGCCTTTGGCTACTTTAGCACTGTTCAGCAATCTGTCATAGCCCACCGGCAACGTAGCCGTTGTAATGTTACCTAATTTATCAAATGTCTTGATCATTCTATCCGGCGATACTCCGGTGATTTTTTCCAGCTTTTCAAAGTATCGGTTGCCTATTTGATGGGTAAGTAGCCAATCGAACTCGCTCCACCCAGTTTGCTGAAGCGTCTCGGCAAACATGCGGCGCTGCATTCTTAGGTTGGCCGCTGTCAGTTTTGCCATCTCCATCTGGCCTTCCATTGAACCATCCTTTTTAATCTTATAGACACATTTCTCTACGTGGGCGCTATCGACTTGATGATTGAATACTTCAAAACCTGAGCAATCATAACCATAAGATCCCCCCAGCAACATAGCTCCTCCGGCGTCTCCCACGGTAAGGGCACCTATACGAAGTCGCGCGTCTTCTACGCTCATACCTCGTTTAAGTTGGCGAGTAAATTCCCAAAGAAGGGTCGACGAAACCTCTCCCGTGACTACTAATGCCTGTTTAATCAAACCGGCGGTAATGTAAACCGATGCTATTCGTAGTCCATCCAAAAAACCAAAACAGGCGTTAGAGACATCAAAAACATAATTGGCTTTAAGGCCTAAAGCGTGTTGAATCACATGCGCGGTTGCCGGTTCAGGGTGATCCCGCTCGATACCACAAAAAATTACAGCATCGATATCATCCGGGTTCAGATCCGGGCAACGTCCCATCGCCTGTTGTGCTGCCTTTATGGCTAACTCAGACGGTAGGGTGCCGTGATCTGATACACGGCGCTCAATTATGCCCATCTCTTTAGAAAGATAATCAAGGGGAATTCCATATTGACGTTCACTATCGATTTCTTCTAGTAAGTAGTCTGACGTTACTACTTGAGGAGGGAGATAAACTCCAGTTGACAAAATTTGTGCCTTAGCAAGTACATTAGCTTTCATGGTAAAACCCCATATTTATATGTTAAAAGTTATCCAAGCTCAATTTGGCTTGGTAAAAACACACTGAAACGCGCCAGTGGATAAATCAACACGAGAAGAGGACAAATAAGCGAATGCGTTTATTTGTCCGTAACTGGAGTAGTAACGAAAGGATCTAGCCTGAATGAACTGGTTTGATGATTAATCACCAGCTAGTTCTTTATTCATATGACTAAATTCTTGCTGGAAGAGGGTCGATGGCCGCTAGACATGCTTTACCAGGAAGTTGGCATGCAATTCGGAAAGGCTTCATAATGCTAGCTGATAAAGAAACCGCTACTTAAACTATGGCTAATCAGCTGCCCGATAGGACCTTGTCAATGTCTGACGCTCATGAAACTCAATTAGGAACTCAATTAGAAACTCAATTGGAATTGAGGATGGCTGAGGCTAAAAACTATCTTCGAGCGGGGGATGTAGACCAATCAATTGGTCTCTTAGAGCACGTAATCGCAGAGCAACCTTTTCATCGTGAGGCCTTATATTTCTTGGCGGTGTGTTTACGTAGGCAAAGTAAGCACGACCAAGCATTTAAGGTGCTAGAGCGTTTGTTAGGTGCGCAGCCTGAAAATGGTCGAGCGTATCAAGAGTATGCTCACAACTATGTGGCGATGGAAGATAACACTAATTCGGTTAAAAGCTTTACCAAGGCGGTTTCGCTAAACCCCAGTTTGATCGCAAGTTGGACCTTCTTGCACACGCATTACCAACAACTTGGCAATAGTAAAAAAGCAGATGAGGCGGCTAGGCATGTGCAGCATTTATCTCAGATGCCGCCCGAGCTAGTATCGGTTAGTAGTTTATTGCATGATGACAAAATATATTTAGCGGAGCAGCTCTGTAGGCAGTACCTAAAAAAACACGCCCACCACCCTGAGGCAATGCGACTGTTGGCGGAAATCGGCACGCGCCTGCAAATCTTAGATGATGCCGAGTTCTTGTTAGAAAAGTGCCTAGAGTTTTATCCAGACTTTCACCATGCACGTGCTGATTATGTTCAGGTGCTGCATCGTCGGCAAAAGTTTGAGAAGGCCTTAGAGCAGGCGAAAAAACTATACGCCTTGGACTCATCGAATCCGGTATTCGAGCTAAGCCTAGCCAGTAGCCTTCAGGCCGTCGGAGACTTTCAGCAGGCGTTGCGTATCTACGACGAGATTCTGCGTAAAGATCACACTAATCATTCGGTTTATTCAGCACGTGGTCACGCCTTGAAAACCATTGGGCGAACGGATGAGGCAATCAGCTCATATCAACACGCGTACAAAATAGCGCCTAGCTACGGAGACGCGTATTGGAGTTTGGCAAACCTTAAAACGTATCGCTTTTCGCAGCAAGAAATTGATTCAATGCGCGAGCAACAAGGGTTAAGCTCAACCTCGATTGAAGATAAAACTCATCTTTGTTTTGCCTTAGGAAAGGCTTTAGAAGACCGCGAAGAATACCGTCAGTCGTTTGAATTTTATGATCGAGGCAACCAACTCAAACGACAATCGAGTAAGTACTCTAGCGAATCCTTGCTGGCTGATTTTGAACGGCAAAAGTCACTTTTCACGGCCGATTTTTTTGCACAACGAAGCGGCTTTGGACACGACTCGCCAGCGCCGATTTTTATTCTTGGCTTACCGCGTGCAGGTTCCACCTTATTAGAGCAAATACTGGCTTCACACTCGCACGTCGACGGCACCATGGAATTGGCTAATGTAATTGGTTTAGCCAATCGATTAGGGGGCAGGGCCACCAGCGACAATAAAAGCCAGTACCCAGATATCTTAAGCAACGTAAGCCAGCAACATTGTCAAAAATTTGGCCAAGACTTTATTCACGATACGCTAATCCATCGGCAAGCAGGCGTCTATTTCATCGATAAGATGCCGAACAATTTCCGCCATATTGGGTTAATTCACTTGATGTTGCCAAACGCTAAAATCATTGATGCTCGGCGTGAACCAATGGCCTGTTGCTTTAGTAGCTTTAAGCAGCTATTTGCTGAAGGTCAGGAGTTTACTTACGGTCTTGAGCAAATTGGCATTTATTATCAAGCGTACATTGATCTGATGAAGCACTGGGACACGGTGCTACCAGGGCGCATTTTAACCGTGCAGCACGAAGACGTGATTGATGATTTAGAAGGCCAGGTAAGGCGACTACTCGACTATTGTAAATTGCCGTTTGAGCAAGCCTGTATTGATTTTCATAAAACCGAAAGAGCGGTCAGAACGCCCAGTTCGGAGCAAGTGCGCCAACCAATCTATAAAACATCAATGCAGCAATGGAAGCATTACAAAGAATTCCTAGCTCCGTTATTGGAGGGTCTCGGGGCGACAGGTCTCGGGGCGACAGGTCTCGGGGCGACAGGTCTCGGGGCGACAGGTCTCGGGGCGACAGGTCTCGACGAGGGTCAGTCTCAATGAGCGAGTTTGTAGATTATCTGCACGAAGTGTTCGAATCCTTCGGCCCAATTAGAAGTCGTAAAATGTTCGGCGGGCATGGCATCTATCACAACGACTTAATGTTTGGCCTAGTCGCTGATGACGAGCTATACCTAAAGGCTGACAGCACCAACGTTTCTCTGTTTGAGGCGCTTGGGCTCGGCCCATTTGAGTTTGTTGCCAAGAATAAGACATCTAAGATGTCATACTATCTAGCGCCCGAAGTAATTTACGATGACCTTGAGCAAGCCGCATACTGGGCTGAACAAAGTTTTCAAGCGGCCTTGCGGGCAGAGGCAATCAAACTAAAGCGAGCGGCTAATAAAAAGCCTAAGAAGTGAATAAAGTTAATCCAAAAAAGCTACTAAACAGTAAATGGACCGCGATAAACCCGGTCAATAAAGAAAAACATTTCTTAATTGTTGAGGTCGAATACGACGACGATGCCAATGTTGTTGACTGTGTTATTGAAGCGGTGATGAGCAAGCGCCTACGGTCACTCGAGTGGCGTGATTTGAATGATCCCTGCCAGTGGCTCATAGGTTGGAAGTAGCAGAGTCAACGCATGAGCCCTGGTGCCATCACTGATTTCGATTTTAATTGATTAGTTGTCTTCATTCTTTAACAAGTCGTCTCGCTGACGTTTATAGCCTTGATAGTCAGGTTCTAGGCCCTTAAGGCATTCTTCACGCGCATCTTGGTTCGGTTGCTGTTGACAGCGGCTGCGGCTGTCTCTTTGCATTTCCTCATAAAGCTGCTTGCTCGAACATCCCGAGATTGCGATGAGGGCGATTAGAATGGTTAATCTATTTTTCATAGCGGTGCGCCTTGTTTTTCATAGCGGCGCGCCTTGTTTTTCATAGCGGTGCGCTTTGTTTTTCATAGCGGTGCACCTTATTTTTCATAGTGATGCACCAATATATCTCCTGGTTGGCACTCTAAGAACTCGCATATTTTTTCTAAGGTATTAAAACGAATACCTTTAACCCTGCCTGTTTTAAGTAGCGAGATGTTTTGCTCGGTGATGCCGACATATTCGGCCAATTCTTTTGAACGTTTTTTACGCATGGCTAGCATGGTATCTAGATTTACGATGATGCTCATAGTGACCCTAAACGAACGAAGCGTTTTCGTTAGCCAGCGCAAGGCCCTCTTTGAAGCACCACGCGATTGTCAGAAATGTTGCGGCAATGAATAGCAGCCAAAACTCGTTGCTGCCGAGACTAATGATTAGCGCTTTCTGATTGGGGCCATTATTGATGGTGAGCAATACGCTGAGCACCGCGGTATTCAACACTTTTAATATCGCGCTAACGAACAAAGCTAAACAAAAACCATGTAACGCTCTAACACTTGCTTTGGTAAAAAAATTGTCAGACCTAAAGTGTTTGAATAATTGTCGTAGTTGAATTAGCCCATACACCACCACTAGAGTCGTAGCGACACTATAAGCGCCGGCGCAGATGATTTGCCAAGCTTCGATGGTTTCAAGTTGAAGCACGCCTTGTTGAGCGATGTTTAGTCGCGGTGCATTACTTTGAAAGTTAATCCAAAACCAAATCGTTAAGATAGGGAGAGCCAAAATAAGGCAGGTGCAAATCACCGACATCAATGTTGAGAGACGCTTTAGTTTATTAGAGTGCATTTAAATCAAGCCGTATTAGTTTTGGATCGTCATTCAAAATACACTAAAAACAACTTAAAACAATAATTATTTATCGTAAAACAGTAATAAACTGTTTCGGTCATCAGATGTGTTCTAAAGTTTGAGCAATAAAAGCATCCTGATAGCGGTCTGTTAACATGTTCAAAATACAAAATAATAAACAGCTCAAAAATGTATGCAACAGCGTATTAAATTTCAAAACCGCGACCATCTGGATCTGTCCGGTGTGCTACATCTGCCAAGTGATGGTCAGCCAATTGCCTATGCACTGTTTGCCCATTGCTTTACCTGTACCAAAAGCATTAAGGCAGCGGTGGTTATTGCTGACACCTTGGCTCAACGGGGGTTAGCAACCCTGCGTTTTGATTTTACTGGCTTGGGCGGCAGTAAGGGTGACTTTGTCGATAGTAACTTCTCGACCAATATCAATGACTTGATCGATGCCGCGGAGTTCTTAAAGGCTGAGTATCAAGCGCCTAAATTGTTGATAGGGCATTCTCTAGGTGGTACCGCGGTACTCGCCGCGTCGCAAATGATTGAATCGGCTAAGGCGCTAGCGTGTATAGGGTCGCCGTCTAAGCCCGAGCATATTTTACATCAGCTTGAGGATCACTTAGCAACCATCGAGCAATCGGGTTCCGCTGAAGTTGAGTTAGCTGGCCGCCCCTTCAAGTTTAAGCAAGCGTTCGTTGATGACGTAGCTAAACACACAATTGACTATCGAAACTTGCGTAAAGCCTTAATGGTAATGCATTCGCCTAGCGATAAAACGGTATCGATAGACGAGGCCGGTAAAATATTTTCACAAGCATTGCACCCTAAGAGCTTTGTCAGTCTTGAACACGCTGATCATCTACTAAGCGATAAGCAAGACGCCAAATACGTCGCCGAGGTGTTGAGTAGTTGGGTGACTAGATACATTGAGATAGCGGAAATCGAGCCCAGCGAACACCAAGGTGTGTCGGCCAGTGCTCAGACTAAGCAAGGTTTTCTATGCCAGATTAATGCCAGTGGCCATCGCATGTTAGCGGATGAACCTGTCAGCGTTGGCGGCGGCAATCTTGGGCCGTCACCTTATGACTTCTTAGGTGCGGCATTATCAAGCTGTACCGCCATGACGCTGAATATGTATGCTCGCCATAAGAAAATTGATTTAGCAAATGTCGACGTGACCGTTGAACACAGTCGGATCCACGCTGACGACTGTGTCGATTGCGAAAAAACCGATGGTAAGGTTGATGTTTTTAATCGCGCCATCACATTGAAAGGGAATTTAAGCCAAGCGCAGCGCCACCGCATGTTAGAGATTGCGGACCGATGCCCGGTTCACAAAACCTTAGAAAACGAAATTAAAATCACTACCGAATTAAATAACTAATATGTCTACTACCAATATTTCTTGCCCTAGATGTGCCTCGACCAATCGAGTTCCATCGGAGCGTCTTGGTGATAAGCCCAAATGCGCCAAGTGTAAAATAGCCTTATTTCAAGGCAATCCAATCGAGTTAACCTCCGCCAACGTGGCGACGGTGTTAAACCATAACGAGATTCCGGTTTTGGTAGACTGCTGGGCACCTTGGTGTGGCCCATGTGTGAGCTTTGCCCCGACTTTTGAGAAGGCTGCGCAAGAGCTAGAGCCTAGGCTTCGATTCGCTAAACTCAATACCGAAGACCAACAGCAGGTGGCGGGTCGCTGGCAGATACGCTCGATACCAACCTTGATTTTGTTTAAGGCTGGTAAGGAGGTAACACGCACCTCTGGCGCAATGTCGCTCAGTCAGTTGAAACAATGGTTGGTAAAAAATGGCGTCGCTTAAGGTTAAGCATCAGTCGCACACTCAATTATAGGAAAACTAATTATGCATACTATCGATATTATTTCAGACGTCTCATGCCCATGGTGCATCATAGGTTATAACTCATTACTATCGGCATTGGAGCAATTGAATGCCAAAGACACCGTCAAAATTTCTTGGCGGCCGTTTGAGCTAAACCCGTCAATGCCTGCAGAAGGTCAAGATCGTGCCGAGCACCTACAGCAGAAATATGGTGTTACCGATCAACAAGCCAAAGTGAATCGACAAAACTTAGTTGATAGAGGTTTGTCGGTTGGCTATCAGTTTAAGTTTCCAGAAAACGGCCGCGTATACAACACGTTTAATGCTCACCGATTAATTCACTGGGCCAATGAGCACGATTTACAGACAGAATTGAAGCTTGCCTTATTCGACCTATATTTTAAGCAGGCTGGTAATCCGAGTAGCGATGAAGACCTACTTAGCTGCGTAGAGAAAGTTGGCCTACCTAAGCAGCAGGCGAAGGAGATTCTTGACTCTGATAAATTCGCTGCAGAAGTTCGTGCTGACCAGCAACTTAGCCAACAGCAGGGTATCAGTTCGGTACCGGCATTCATCTTCAACAATAAGTATCTTGTCTCAGGTGGTCAGCCTAAAGAGGTATTTATCAATGCAATTCAGGAGTTAGATAAGGAAGAAGCCGCTTAAGGTCGGTATAAGCTAAGAGTTGCTAGGATAAAACTGAGTTTTTTCGAAGTCGACGCTTCTGAAAGCTGGGCCTTCTGAAGCTAAGCCTTGTAAAACTTAGGCCTTTTTCAAGCAACAATGTTTATAGCGTTTACCGCTGCCGCACGGGCATGGCGCTTTTTTACGGATACGTTCAGCGACGTGAACATCGGCACGGTTTTGCTTATAGAAACTCTCGAGCTGCTGGTACAAAATCGGGTGCTTCTGCTTTAATCGTTTGGGACGTTCAAAGAAGTACTCTGTCGCAACTGAGAAGAACTCAGCATTGTTGGTTGCGCCGTAATCGCGAATATCACTTTTACCCAAGCGTATCTCGGTGATTTTTCGGGCGATCAACTCTAGCCACGGCAACGAAAAGCTTTGCTCGGCGATCTGTCGCGGTAAGCCGTCGATATCACCATCGGCCATATCAATCAAATGAGCGAACTCATGCAGAGCAACGTTGCGTTTATCGCGATCGTTATCAAACCCTTGATGCAAAGCCGGCTGGCTTAAAATCATCTTGCCGCGCAGATGAGCCGTGCCGACCAATCCGGTGATATTGGAATCATTCTGGCTGAACTCCGAGCTGTCATTGAACGAACTGGGCACTAGGTAAACGGTATCAACTTTAACATAGTGCCACTGCTTGAAACCCCAGGCTAAAATCACCGAGCCCGAAGCAATTAGCATTCTATCGGCATCGCTTACGTCAAGGTTGTGTCCAACGAATTCGGTGTGGTAGATGAAGGCCAAGCAGCGCTGTTCAAATAATGCTTGGTCGTCTGCGCTCAAGCTGGAGTAGAAAGAAACTTTGGTTTTTAGGGTCTCTCGTTGATGCTGACTAATGACAACCGGAGCCGGCGGTTGAGGAAAAAAAGTGGCACGGAATCTGGATACTATTTTGCTAAACAAAGGGAGCCCTTTTAGGTTAGATAGTCAAGTTGGTAAAGCGGCACTGCGAAAAAATACTTCAGCAGCTTGCCACGCCGCAAACATATTCGCAATTCTGATTGTTGAGTTGATTTAGTCTTGCCGCGATTTGGATTATGATGCTGTACGACGATTACTATAATTTATCTTGAGGCCTCAGCATAAATCAGGGATGCATTAAAAACAGGTTGGAATGTCTCCAATTGAGGCGGAAAACGCCGCTAATAGCTAGCTATTGGCAAGTCTGGCTGCCCTTGGGGTATTTTCAACGAAAAGTGGAGGCATGACAGACATTTTTATTCGTTCGTCGAGTTACGCTGAGGACTCATCTTATTAGGGGTTTTAATATGAACACTTTTCGATTGATTTTTAGCCTAGCGATATTGGCTATGCTCGGTACCACGGTTAGTCTTGCTGCGAGCAAAGCTGATGGTGAGTTTGAAAAATTGATGGCTGATCACTGGGCGGGTCAGCTAAAACATAGGCCCGAGTTTGCCACTAGTTTGGGAGTCAGAGACTACGACCACTTATTAAGTGATCCTTCGCTCACGGCCTATGACGCCTCAATTAAGCAAGCAAAAGGATTCATCACTAAGCTAGAAGCCACCAAAGTTGAAACGTTGAGTGAGGCTAATCGCTTAAATCACTCACTATTGCTACTTGACCTACGCAACGAAGTCGAGGGGTCAAAACATGGAGGTAAATATCTAATAATGAACAATCGCTCGGGCCCGCATTTGAGCCTCACCGGCATGGCGAGTCGTTTGCCTTTTTTCAAAAAGAGTGATTATCAGAGCTATCTAAAACGCCTAGCGCTGATGCCAGAGTATTTAACCCGTGCTACCAGCCGAATTCAATCCGGGCTTGACGCTGGTTGGGTACAACCGTGTGCCCCGATGAAAGGCTTCGAACAGTCAATTGAAACGCACCTTGTCGATAATATCGCCGATAGCACTTTTCTTAAGCCGTTTGAAAAGCGACCGAGCATTGTTGATGAGCAAAGCTTTGCCGATATGAAATCACACGCAACCAAGCTGGTCGAGAATGATATTCTGCCAGCGCTGCAACGTTTTAAAGATTTTTATCTAAAACAGTACGCGCCTAAATGCCGGGCAAATGTTGGTACTGACGACATGCCAGGTGGCAAACAATATTACGACTACCGCGTAGCGTATTTCACCACCACCGATGCTAGCGCCGATGAGATTCATAACATAGGCCTCTCTGAAGTTGCGCGAATCAAAGCGGAAATGCTCGAGGTTATCAAACAAGCAAAGTTTGAGGGTAGCTTCGAAGAATGGTTGATCTACCTTCGAGACACGCCAGAATTTTATCCAAAGACAGCTGAAGAGCGCATGCAAGTGGCGTCGACTATTTCCAAGAAAATGGATGGCCAACTACCCAAACTGTTTGGCAAATTGCCGCGCATGCCTTATGGGCTAAAAGAAATTCCCTTAGACATTGCCGAGAAAACCACCACCGCTTATTACAACCGACCCGCTGGTGATGGCTCTCGTGCAGGCTTTTACTTTGTAAATACCACCTTGCTAGAGACCCGGCCACTGTATCAGCTTGAAGCCCTATCCTTGCACGAAGCCGTGCCGGGCCATCATTTACAAATAGCATTAGCACAAGAACTCGACTTACCTGATTTTAGAAAGTACGGCGGGCAGACCGTTTTTGTCGAAGGCTGGGGCTTATATTCAGAGAGGCTCGGTTTAGAAGTTGGCTTTTATCAAACACCTTATACCAACTTTGGTCGGCTCTCATACGAAATGTGGCGCGCCTGTCGCTTAGTGGTGGATACCGGCTTACACAGCAAAGGCTGGAGCCGACAGCAAGCGATTGACTACATGGCCGAGAACTCAGGCTTATCAATGAACAACATAACCTCAGAAGTAGATCGCTACATATCATGGCCGGGGCAGGCGTTAGCCTATAAAACTGGTGAGTTGAAGATTCGCGAGCTCAGAGCAAGGGCTGAAAAGCAGTTAGGCAATGATTTTGACGTGAGAGAATTTCACGACAAAATATTAGAGAACGGAGCGCTTCCGCTGTCGGTATTAGAGCGGTTGATCGATCAATGGTTGATGACTAAGGTTTGATGGTTTGGCATTTTAGATTAAGATTGAATGACTAGGGTTTATTAGTTGGATAGCTAAACCTTAGTCTTCAAGCTCTGGCTGTAAAAATTTGAACTTGACTTGACGAAAACCGTACGCGAGTTCGGACAATGCTGTGGAATTAATTGGTTGATCAGTTGAACTCACACAAACCAATGTAAGCGAAAAGGCCGAAAGTTGCCCTTGTACTAAACCGGTCATTCACAATTCGAGATGTAACTCCATATTTTCACTAGTTGGCCAAGAACGTGTTCTCTTTCTTCGCTAAATGTAGCAGACGGTTCACTTCTTTAGTAAACCAATCATCGGCTATATGGGCACTTTCAGTCTCATCTCCGGTCACCATTTGGCTGTCAAATGATTTAGGGTGAGTCAGTCGATTACGAACCCTTAACAATACAAGGTAATGCTCCCAGCCAACGCCACTTTTTTGTAGAACAAAGTTGGGAGCAAACACCTTCGCAAAACTGCCAAACGAAAAACCCAGATTAGATAGGCTATCAGGAAAAAATGTGATGTGCTTAGAACTATCTTTTCGATCAACTTTTTTATCCTGAAGGCGTAAGATCTCAGCATCAGTAAATACAATTTTTAATTTTTCTTCGTCGACGGAAAGGACCATTTTTCGCATCAAGTGACATACGGCCTCGATATGACTAATTTGCGCCCGAACAACTGACCGATAAGAGAACATAACAGCTTCCGCATCCCGTACATAGTCATTAGACTTTCTTAGGGGGGCAACCAAATAGCTCATCTCAGCCTTAAGAAAATTGCTCGTTCTAACAAGATTCTGTCCTGCTTCTGCTAATTTTTTTGTTGGCTCTAGTTTCATATTTTAACCATTTTATTTGGCTCTCAAGCACCTTTCGTTTCTGCTCTCAAGCGCCTGTTGAAAACGCATCCGAGCCAAGGCGGTAGTTTTGGGTCTTGTTAGATTTAATCACATTTTATTTAAAATCCTTCTAACTAAATTTAGCTGTAAATGGCTGTTATGAGTATCTCAGAGCCTTTGCAGAATTTAAACTGATAGGTTGAATAGGCTCTAGTTTGCCTTTAGCCGTCATTCGTAAAAAATAAAAACGCCCCGCTTTAATTAAAAAAGCATTACTTCTTGAGTGCGTAGATGACTTCTAATACTCTAAAAAAGGCAGGCCACCCATTTATACACAAGGTCACCGAACCCCCAGATAAATGTCCCAGCAATACCAAAACTAAACTCGATTGTTTCAATTTCTGGCTTGTACTTCGTAAGTGTTTCTAGGCGACTCTGTGTATTTTTTCTCGCCCCAATTATCCCGAGTAATAACTTGAATGCCTCTACGGTACTTCTAGGTGCTGGATCAGCGGTGGTTTTAAGTCGGTTCAGTTGATAACTTATGGCCTGCGGGGGCTTATCTAGATCAATAGTCCCAACGTTATCTAGCTCTTTCATTGCGTGACTAAGATCGTTCGTAATCTCTAATACTTGCTCAGCTGATTTAACTTCCTTGCTTACGAAGTGATTCAGATAAACGGTTAACACCGCAAACATTACTAAAACTGAACCAGACCTAGATAACGCATTATCGTCTATCCCAAAATATTGAAATAAATACCCTAAGATTAAGAGAGCCAAACCAAAACAGAATACTTTGAGTTTGTTAGCGAAAAAATTCGTTATCAAGGCCGACCGAAAGTTCTTTCCTCGCAGTACCGGTTTGTTTTTTTCGTCCATTGAATGGTTAGTTTTTTGTTGGGGTTGGAATTTGGCACACTAATTTCTAAGTGTCCGCTTTGAGTATTCTACAGCCTTTTCACTTAATCAAACATTTGTATACGAAAAGGCAGAAAGTTGCTCTTAACGGTCATTTAACCATCATATTCTATATACTCAAAACCTGCATCCGAGATGCTGAGCTTTACTTCTTACCTAGGACTTTACCAACAAAATCATTTGGCATTGCTGGTGAACCATCATCTTTAAGAAGGCCGGTATCAGCACGACTAAAAAGTGATTGCATAACAAGTTGACGTTCATCTGTATTAATTTCAGACTCATTCAATAATGATAGGTAAAAGTAAGTCAAGGTGTGTCTTTCTTGGCAATCCCTAGATAGATGAAACGCACTAAACATAACTTTCGAAATCGATCGAATGCAATAGGCCATAAACGAGATGAAAGTCACGAATATTATCGACCAACGAATAGCGGCACTCTTATCTTCGCCATAAAAACTTGTATATAACTGATCTGGGGTTTTCCACAAAATTTCTCTTAAGAGAAAAATTACAACCAAAGTGAAAACAAAAAATAGAGCAAAAGACCACCAACCCTGTGAGCTGTATTTTTTACTTAAGTCTTCCCAATGTTGCGCAGGCTCCTTCAACTTAAGATTTTCCTTATATTGAGTTTCCAAATCCACTATCTTTTGTTTAGAGCTTTCGTCAAAAGCGCTAAATTCAGATTTGGTAGCCTCAAACCATTCTGCAAACAAATCATCCTTCGATTCTTTCAATGCATCGATAGATTTAGCAAACTCTTCAGATTTAGAAACAGCATCTGACTGATGCTTACTTAACTCAGTTTCAGACTCAGAAATTTGGGAATTAAATTTATTGATTAAGCCTCGAATAGATTCCCCTTCAGCTAACTTCCTATGTGAAAACTTAGGTAACTCAGCTCGTTTGAACTCATAGGCCAATAAGGATCCTAGGACATTGTCATATCCGTTAAATTCTGGGGACTCTACTAAAAATGAGTGTGCACCAGAAACCGCATTGGGGTGAATCTTCTGAAGACTAACTAAAAAAATCGTCTCAGAGCAATCACTAGTAAAGTAACTTTGATCCGCTTGAGGGTTGCCGCTTTCTCGCGGCCACAGGCTATTCAACGCAGCTTCGTCTACATCTTTTCTAGAATTTAGAAACGCCTCTAAAGCTGTTTTTAGACGCCGGAAGTATTGTTGTGAAGGACTTAATTGACTCGGAATATCACTCCCAAAATCCTGCCAGCCATTAACTTGATCAGTTAAAAATTTATGGTAGGCGCTCACACCTTTAAAAACTTGACTAAATCTAATTTTCTTATATTGAATCACCACGCTTAAGGTATTAAACCAATTCTTTGATGGCGCCTTTGAGATGAGTGCTCTAACTTCTTTAGTGTCCATACAATCTCCATTTAACAAACTATTTTTTACAATTTAGACGCTCTACATAAAAATAGATTGAGGTTCAAGTCTTGCTTTCCGCCCAACCTTGCCAGTGTCCGTTGTGAGTATGGAGCTGACGGTCGATTGAATCAAATCTGATTTGGCTCAGAGGCAGCTAATTGCGCTTTACGGCCACTCGAGCTAGTTAACTGTTACATCAAATTACCATTCTGACTTATTACTTATAAGCCGGTCTCTACTCGTGCAAATGTTTCAAATCCATCCCTAACTATCGTATTTGCGAAGTGTTTTTCGCAAACTACGAGATTGCAATAATTGACCGCTGTACCTAGTCCCGACCAATCCTCTAAATCAGAAGGTTTAGGTATCTGTGATCTATTTTTTATCAATTGACCAAATAAATGTTTTTGAACCCTCAAATACGGAATATTGTCTACGAAACTTTTAAGTTCATAATCGTTCCAGTCACGAAAATTTAAATCGTCCAACTTATGTAACTTCAATATTTTCTTGAGTGGTGATGTGATGTCGCGCATACATAGGGCGTAGAGATAATTTTCCATTTCATGCTTGTCGAACTCATCAGAGTTGGTTTGAATTTGTTTCTGTGAATCCATGAAATTGTCCCTAAACGTATTTGGAATTCCATGAATTGGAGGGATGTCCTCTTGTCCGCAAAGTATAGCTTTGTCAATTATCTCGGAATAAGAATTTGGTATGCCCAAAGAGTCAAAATCAACACCTAGGGTCTGGGAAAAACCTTTTTTTAGATATCGGAAATTTCTAACGACTATATCAAAACCAAGTTTACGAAGTGCGGCCTCGATTTCATAGCTAACGATCTCGTGAGGTGATGAAACGCTGAGCCCATTTGAGTACTTCCACATGATCGAGCCAAGTTTCCGCCGTCTCTCGACATCTCGGATTCGCGCAAACTCCATCAGATGATACGATGAAACCGGAAATAGATGGCCCGAACTTAGCTTTAATCTGACTTGAGATAGTATATCTAAGTCATTCTCAGTGTCATCTAGACCGTGCTCTAACCTGGCTAGTTGTATCCATTTATTTTGATCCAAATATACTATCAACCGTTTTTCTGACACTGATAATTTAGCTTGTGTTAACTAGGTGAAATGACCGTTTTGAGTATTCCAACGTAATTACGCGGACATATATGGATACCTCTCTAATAGCAAGCCGAATGAAGCCTAAGTCAGCGCGTTAGCGCTGACTTTAATTAGTTTTATTAGCAAACTACGGAGCCGCCTTTATGAACGATGATTGGGTTGCAC
>JBKEFT010000058.1:0-18134 GCA_046709645.1 Arenicella sp. | reverse complement strand
AATTAATGAGGTGTCACTATGGCTGAAAAAAGAGCGTATAAGCAGTATTCAAATGAGTTTAAAGAAGACGTTATTTCACTAGTTCGAGATCAGGGTTATTCAGTCGCTAAAGCCGCTGAATCAATAGGCATAAAGCCGTCGTTACTCTACAAGTGGAAGGAGAAAATTGAGTTAGAATTAACGGCTAAGTCACTCGACCCAAATGAGCGCGATGAGCTTAAACGGCTTCGCAAAGAAGTTAAAGAACTTAGAATGGAGAAAGAGATATTAAAAAAGGCGAGTGCCTTCTTTGCGAAAGAAATGAAGTGAAATATCATTTTATTCGTTTGATGTACCTGTGAAGCAATACATCTTATTTGCTGACTTCGAGCAGGAAGTGAAAGAGCGCAGGGTTGCTGATATGCCGAACGTTTTTGTTAAATCTGATGGCAAACTGAACAAACATACTCAGGCTTACTTCGGGTTGTTCAGGCACCTTTTTGATACAGCGCAGCTATCTGCTGCTGGACTAGATGATGAAAGATGCGTCAAATATGCCTTTGAAATAGACTCCGTAGCTAAAACAGCGGTGGCAGAATACTCTATTAACCCTGCCGAGATAGAAAACGCTATTAGTATGAAATTATTACCTATGCTGTTTGATGACTTAGGCATTGACAACGCTGAGCGATTTATCCAAGAAGTGCTGCAGATTACAAGGCTGGGCCTTTCTCGTGGAGAATGATCGTCTATGACTAGCACCAGTCGAGAAATAAAGTCGACCGATTTAGAGCGTGGGATGCTTGCCTATGGTGATGAGATAATCCCTTACGATATAATCCGTAAAGAGGCAAAAACAAGCACTGAAAATGCAGTTCCCGATGCCGAAATCGCTACTCAAATCTGCCGCAAAATCATTATTAGAGTCCACCCTAACCAGCGAGTAGTAGCGACTGCGCCTCATGATGCAACTATCCTGACGTCTGGGGTTCACACGAGCCAACATTAAGCACTCAATTGAAAATCAAATAAGGCTGTTACATGCTAATATGTGCGTCGCTAGGGACGGCAAGAGGCTCAGTTTACCATCAGGTTTACCGGCAGGCTTGCCCCCAAATACATTCATTAATAACCCCAAAGGCTTAACAATGAGATTGAGTGCAATACGGAATAAATCGAAATTAATATTGGTTGGAACCATCGTTACTACGGCAATGATGGCTTGTTCACCGCAAAATGAAGTGTCACCAAAACCCAAACCCGAAATGTCGAATTCAGATTCCCAAAACGAGCGCAAAGAAGAGTCAAAAGAAATGAGTCTTGTCTACCCTACTACAAAAAAAGGCGAGGTAATCGATACTTATTTCGAAACGGCGGTTGCCGACCCTTACCGTTGGTTGGAAGACGACCGTAGCGCCGACACTGAGGCTTGGGTAGTTGAGCAAAATAAGGTAACGCAATCTTATTTGGCCAACATTCCCTACCGCGAAAAAATTGCTGGCGTGGTGCGTAATTTACTCGATTATGAACGTATTAGCGCACCGTTTACCGAGGGCGATTATACCTATTTCTATAAAAACGATGGCTTACAAGATCAAAGCATCGTTTATCGCCAAAAGGAAGGCGACCAGATCGAGGTTTTTATCGACCCGAATACCTTCAGCGACGACGGAACAGTATCATTAGGCGGCCTATCCTTTTCGGACAACGGCTCTATTGCCGCCTACCAAACGTCTACCGGCGGCAGCGATTGGCGTACGGTTTACTTTCTCGATACTAACTCGATGAAACTGCTTGACGATACATTAATTAACGTCAAATTTAGCGACATGAGTTGGTATAAAAATGAAGGGATTTATTATTCCAGCTACGACAAACCGGAAGGCTCAGAGCTCAGTGAACTTACCGATCAACATAAGCTTTATTACCATAAAATAGGCACAGAACAAGCCACAAACAATAACGTTTTCGGCCATAGTGATGCCGAGAAACATCGCTATATTGGTGCTCAAGTAAGCGAAGACAATCGTTACTTAGTGGTCACCGCGCAAGAATCCACCTCGGGTAATCGTGCTTATTTGAAAGACCTTGAACGCCCCGATTCTGCCTGGAAGACAATCAAAGAAAGCATAGGCTCTGACGTCTATTTACTCACCAACGACGGCTCAAGCCTGTATTTGGTCACCAATGAAAATGCGCCAAACAGCAAGATCGTTATGGTTGATGCGAAAAACCCAGCCCTGGAACACTGGAAAGACCTGATCCCAGAAACCGAAAACGTATTAAGCCCCAGCACCGCTGGCGGGTTTATTTTTGCCGAATACATGGTTGATGCGATCTCTAAGGTTTATCAGTATTCCTTGGATGGTAAGCAATTACGCACTATTAAATTACCGGCAATTGGTAGCGCCGGCTCTTTTGGCGGTAAGAAAGATATCAAACGCACTTACTACACTTTTAGTAACTATGTAACGCCCACCACTATTTACTCGCTTGATATCGAAAGCGGTGAATCCAGCGTATATAACAAACCGGCCTCAAGCTTTGATGGTAGCCAGTTTGTGTCAAACCAGGTGTTCTATTCCTCTAAGGACGGCACCAAAGTGCCGATGATCATCACCCATCATAAAGATACCAAGCTAAACGCTGATAACCCGACCATGTTGTATGCTTATGGCGGTTTTAACGTTAGCTTAACCCCTAGCTTCAGTTCTACCGTAGCTGCATGGTTGGAATTAGGCGGTATTTATGCCGTACCGAATATACGCGGCGGCGGTGAATATGGTAAAGCATGGCACCAAGCCGGCACTCAATTACAAAAGCAGAATGTATTTGACGACTTTATCGCAGCGGCTGACTATTTAATCGATAAGCGTTACACCAATAGTTCAAAACTGGCAATACGGGGTGGCTCAAATGGGGGCTTGCTTGTTGGTGCGGTGATGACTCAACGGCCTGATCTTGCCGCGGTTGCTCTACCCGCCGTCGGGGTATTGGATATGTTGCGTTATCACACATTCACGGCTGGCGCAGGCTGGGCTTACGACTACGGTACGTCAGAGCAAAGTAAAGAGATGTTTGAATACTTGAAAGGCTATTCTCCTGTGCATAATTTGAAAGCCGCTGTTGAATACCCAGCGACCATGATTACCACCGCTGACCATGACGATCGAGTTGTACCGGCACATTCATTTAAGTTCGCCGCTGCCTTGCAAGAGGCTCAACAAGGCAATAACCCAACGCTTATTCGCATCGAAACCGATGCAGGGCACGGTGCCGGCACGCCGATTAGTAAAACGATTGAACAGTATGCCGATGTATACGGCTTTACGCTCTATAACATGGGGGTTAAGTCGCTTTAGTCGCTAGTTGGCTATTTGATAGCGGCTTAATGATTGCCTATTAGCGGTGGCCTGCCTGGTCGATACAGACTAGGCAAGCTGCGTTAGCATTCACTATCAGGCCCATAATGCGCCAGCAATTGCTTTGCAAACGGCACGAAAATTGAATTGGCCGAAAGGCCATAGGCTTCGAGCATCAGTTTCGCCTTAGGTTGTTTCTTCCAGGTCTTATCATCGGTAAGGATCGGTGTTTTAACAAACTGTGTAGGCACCGCACTTGGGTTCAACAGCCAGCCAACGTTGGCAATATCCCAGATAACCCAACTACGGCCAAACACATCGTTCTTATCAATGCCATAAAAAGTATATAACGGGTTGTTGTTGTATCGGTGAATGAGCGCCTGCCCTATCGCCCCCGAATCACCAAACCAAGTTTCGACATCTGGCTTTGACATATTGAGCATTTGGGCTATGTAAAACCCCGGAATGTAAACAAGCGGTACGCCGCTGCTGAACAACAGTTGCGAGGCAAACAAATCTTCATCCAAATTGAGTGAGTTATTAACTAATTTACTGTTTGTGGGGTAACCCGAATCCCATATTACAACGATGTTAGGCAGAATTTTCGGCTCCAACAACAGTGCCGAAGCCACATTGGTAGGGGCGGCAATTGCGACCACATAAATCGGCTCTTCAGGCGACGCGGTCAAGGCCAGCTCGATCAAGCGTTCTGCAGCGGCACTTTTGACCGGTGTCGTTGGCCCTTGCATAAATTCGGTAGCACCTATAAACACTTTTCCTTCTGAAGAAACGTCCATCAAGTCAAACATCTTTAGCACACTGTCATAGCTTCCGGGAATGCCCAAGTCGCAAAGGCCATTAATGCAGCCACCATTGAGGTGTGGATCGCTTTCTAATTCGAATGGTGTCGTACCCAATGCCAAAATGGCTTCAATTCGGTCTTGGAAGCCGTTAAGGAATGTTTGCTGCTTCTCTGTTCGTTTTGACGGAGGCAGGAGGAAAATTACGTAAGCCTCCACCAAGCTGGTTAAACGCGTTTGGAATGAGTAAGGTTCGATTAGAACCGCCTCCAATTTGACCCTGTTTAACGACGCTACCGGAAACTTCTCTTGTTGCAAAAGCCACGCGAGGGCAAAGTGGTCGTCGACTTCATTGTCAAAATCGGTATCGAAAACGACGCGCAGAGGTTTACGCTTGGCGCTCGGGGATTGCAGTATTTTGCGCCGCTTCTTATTCGAAAGTGTGGGAAATTTAATTTTCTTAGACATAGTTAATTAGGCTAGTTAATTAGCATCGTGATTGATTAGGCTTCCATAGCTAGAGTGATTCAGTTTAAACCAGATCACCTTTAAAACAGACTTATTTTGTAACGGGCTTTGATTCGGTTATCTTGATACTCACAATAGTTCTCACAATAGCACTCACAATAGCACTCAGGCCTGCAGCGCTAGCGTGCAACGGAAATACAACGCTACAAGCAAATAACGGCAATTGCCCCATTACCTGCAATAATAGGCAAACACAGTTGACTGTCTTCGCAAGCGTCGCCCTCTCCATTATTATTTGAGTCTTCTTGGCTCGGATTGGCTATCAGAGGGCAATTGTCTAGCGGTTCACCCGAGCCGTCAACATCGTTTACCATATCATTATCATCATCGGGGTCGGCATTGTTACCGATTCCATCTTTGTCTGTATCCAATGATTCTGAATCGTCAAATGGAAATGCATCAACGGAATCGCGAACGTTATCGTTGTCATCGTCAGGATCGCAAACGTCACCAAAAACATCCAAATCATTATTGGCTTGATCGGGGTTAGCTACCACTAGACAGTTGTCATCGCTGTCAGATAATCCGTCGCGGTCAGAATCTGGTTTGGTCGCCCACAGCTCAACACCTTTAATACCGTTGTCGGCCGTGAAAAATACATTGCTGTTAAACGAAATCACCCGACTTACATTGACCAACGGTGTTTGCGGGTGATCTTCTACAATTACGGTTCCTTGTGACGTACCATCTGATTGCCAGAGCTTAGTTTGATTAGAACCATTGCTCATAGCAAAATAGAATAGCTTACCATTCAATTTCTCAAAGGTGATATTGCCTATCTGCACTGCGCTGAATTCGCCTAGGGCAATCTGCTTAACTAAAACCGTGCCAGCACGAGTGCCGTCAGTCTTCCACAACTCTGAGCCACCTAATCGCTGGTTAGCAACGAAAAATAGTTCATTATTGAGAACGACTCCCTCTTTGAGTCTGCGGATATTTGTTAAATCCTCAGGAAAATCTCCGTTAGTTGGAGGGGTGCTAAGGAATGACGAAGAACTAAAGCCGCCAGGTAAAATTTCCTTGAGCATAAAAGTTCCCTTTTTGGTTCCGTCGCTCACCCAAGTTTCATAGCCGGTGGCCTGTTTATATGCCCTAAACACAGCCTTATTACCTAGGCTCAGGAAACCTTTGGGCAAAGAACTGACTGGCAGGCCAGAGCTAAATAAGGCCGGTTCTATATCTTTAACTAAACTAGTTCCAGCCGCAGTACCATTGGATTTCCATAACTCATAGCCGCCATTTAATGTGAAGGCAGAGAAAAATAAGGTATTGCCTGCCGCCGTTATATCTTGCGGAAACGATCCTTGGCCTGGAAACCTAGGGTTGCTGAAGATATCTTTAACCATAAACGTGGACTCGTCGGTGCCGCCAGAGCGCCATAGTTCAGCCCCGTGTACCCCGTCATCAGCAGCAAAATAAAGCACTCCATTAAGTATTGCGAAGTCGCTTAGCTGTTCCAGAGTATCTGATTCGGAGTTGGCGAAACCTGACCCTGAATTCCGTGGATCGATATTCTTGACCACTTTGGTACCCAAAACAGTTCCGTCCGACACCCACAATTCCTTCTTATTCGCGCTATCCCACCCAACAAAGAATACGGTGTTTCCGAACGGTGTAAGCTTTGACGGTCTCCGGAGCAAAAAGCGACTATCGCCAACAGTTTTGAGCTCTACAGTTCCGTCAACTGTGCCATCTGATCGCCATAAAATTTCACTATCAATTAGGATAAATACTTGGTTTTCGGTTGCGACAATCTCGGCCTCGGTGATATCACAAAAATTATCGCATACCTGCTTGATAAAGACAGTACCCTGAGCCGTTCCGTCAGACTTCCATAAAGAAACCGAAGACGATGAAGTGGGGCTGCTTCTTGTTAAAAAGAATAGGCTGTTACCCATGTTGACAAACTCTGAAAATACGGTCGACCTAGATTGTATTAAATCGGCTGGAGTGAGTTCTTTAAGTATAGATGTACCGGCTACATTGGCACGCCATATTCTCTCGACACCAACTAAATTTGGGTCGCCAGCAGCAAAGAAACCTACATCTGAAAAGCCTGAAAAAAACCGGGGTTTGGTGTCTTGCTTAAACCTTAAGTTCACTAGTACAGGGAAATCTCCGACCTTGGTTGTGCCGCTCTCTGTACCATCCGTTTTCCATAAACTGCGTGGTTGGTTAACTTCAATATCTAGAGTAAAATAAACGTCGCTGCCTATCGTCCCAAGTAGCTCGGTAGATGAGCCACTCGCTCCATAGGCGCCCAGATTTGAGTCAAAATCTTTTACTTGAATCACACTGGAATCAACCGCACTCGTTTTCCACAAGGAGATGCCGACACTCGGCATATCGGCAACAAAAAGTAACTCGCCATCACTTTCGCCCAGCGCGAAAAAAGCATCGTGGAAAACACCAGGTCGACTGGTGATCTTCTGAGTATTCTCGACGCTGCCATCACTGCTCCATAACTCAGTTCCGAGTGTATCGCTAGCAACAAAATACGCTTTGCCGTTTACCGTGGCCAACATTTCTGGGTTAGAACTACCATTTAATCCGGTATTGATATCTAACAATAGAGATGTGCCTTCTACAGTACCATCGGTAACCCATAGTTCGCGGCCGGTATTACTTGAATCTGAGAAGCAAAATAATGCCTTGCTCCCGATCACCAGCGGTGCTCCGCAGAAGGTAAAACTACCATCAGTTGCGTCAGTAAGTTTGAGTGTACCAAGGTCTGTGCCATCAGTAATCCAAAGAGCATCACCGTATCGATCGCCTCTGAAAAGTACCTTTGTACCAAATTGAACGATTAACGCGTCGCCATTATCGATGGTGTTAACCATTTTTGTGCTGATAGCCGTGCCTTCGGTAACCCATAGTTCGACCCCGTTTATTCCGTCGTCGGCACTAAAATAAATCTTGTCATTAAGTTTGACAAAATCGTCTTTGGAAACAAATGAACCGAAACTTCCAGAGGAGCCAGCAGAAATATCTTTTAGTAACTCAGTGCCGTCAGTAGTGCCATCGCTTATCCACAGTTCTAACCCAGAGCTAGTTCCACGGGCGACTAATAACAGTTTGCCGTCGATCTCTCCAACAATATAAGCGTCGAAAAAATCTTTGATCAATTCAACACTAGCTCTATCATCAGCGAGTCGATACAGGGAGTCGCCAACGTCAGTAATAAAGTAGAGTTTCTCGTTAAACACGGTTAAGTCTCTCGGCGATGAATCTCCCGAGCCGACTCTAATATCAGCGACAAGTTCGGTGCCTTCTTCGCTACCATCTGTTCGCCACAACTCTTCACCGGAGGAGTCGTCACCGCAGAAATAATAGTGCCCGTTTAATTCAGTCAATTCCGAACATAATTCTCGCACTGTAGAATTTGGCTGAGCCAAATTAATATCTTTAATTATGAATGGGGTGGCGTGTGAGCAAAGTGGCGCTGATGCTAGTAATAGTAATGCTAATAATAGTTTCTTCATTTTTCCGTTGGGGGTCATGCAATCTATTAGGGCGATGGAAAATCGCCTTAGCTTCTCGCGCATTCCAAATATGGTGTTGGGCTAAATAATGAAATAAAAGAGTAACGCTATTTAGACCATAAAAAAAAGATCTGATAAGTTATTGACAGGTTTCTTGATTTGCAGTCGATATTATCTTGAACCGTCGTGAAAATACGTTAAACAGTTGCTAGGCACAAGTCGAATCGTTCAACGGACGAGAGGCAGAATGGGTGTGATATCGGCCGGCGAGGCTGCTCAGTCAAACCGTCAAGCCCCATATTCCTATAGCGATTGACTAGTTGATAACCCGTCTTTCTACTAATCGAATAGCGTTCACACAACCAGGCAAAAGAGCTATTACATCGTAAATAGTCGCTGATAAAATGAATTTTCTGATCGTTTGCCAAGGCTCAAGCACCTCCAGTTGAGATGCTGACAGGGTATAAACTGTTACCAATATGCTCGGACAAAAGTGCAGAAAATGTTAGCGCGGATGTTAGCGCGGACACTCGGATGTTAGCGCGGACACTCAGATGTTAGCGCGGACACTCATGTCAAGAAAGCCACTCATTGCTTTAAATCAATTACTTATCGGTCTCTATTTCAAAGAAAGTTGGGATTAAAAGCTGCTTGTTCAAGCATCTGCAACGGGTATCCAGCTTAAATTCTTGCCGACTCTGCTCTGATGTTTCAATCAGCGCTTCTGTGACAGCATTAACATGCGTGTCCTTATAATTCTTTTGCGACAACGCAGCTATAACGAGCCCGTAACTATGTCAGTGCAACCCGGTTTTATCTTGCTTAAAACAACAAACCAACTGGTGATTGAGTTTTAGATAAAACTTGAATTTATCTAGTTTGTGGCATCGCTTGGCTTGCTATTATTGAGGTATCCATATGTGTCCAGCTTAAATTGCAAATTGTGATCAATTGTCCATTTTAATCCATGCAATAGATCGTATGTTTTGCTATAAACACGAGCTAAGTTACTAATATTTTTGATTTTTCGCGAAAGGTAACGATAAATTTTCATTGATTAATTAGCAATTTATTTTTCAACTTACAATTCTCAATTCCCAAATGCAACTCAGGGGGGATTTTGTTTTATTCAATTAACAAGGAAACTTTAATGTCAGGTTATATATATAGGATATTTTATACAGTAGCATTTTTATCAATATTACTCAGCGGGCTGCAATCTCAGCAAGCCTTTGGAGCTGAGCCAGGCTATGTGCATTACTTCCAGTTCGATCGAGGAGCTGGACTCAAGTTTGATGTCTACGTTTATGAAGGCACCCATGAGGAGGTCTATGGGACAGTTGAAAGCTGCGGCCCTATGGAGAAGGTGTGCTCCGATGAAGACAATTGGGTGCAGTGGGCTTGTTGGATATTTCAAGACCTTTATGCCAGTGGGTATGAAGAAACCGCCTGGACCACCTCGGGTTTGTTCAGTTATGAAAACACCACGCTAAGTTACCTTTACCCCTTAAACGACCCGCTAATAACTGACTCCGTTTGGTGCAATCTAGCCACGGGTGAAGGTAAGGTAGCATTTCAAAAAGCGCTAACCCCTATTGATCAAAACGCTCGCTGGCTCTTGGTAGAAGATGTGAGTGACGGCGGTTTCCAACAGGTTGATTCCGTTCAAATTGAACAAGACGGTCAGAATTATACAGTTGACTTCGTCTACGGTAAGTTCAACGAGCTTTTCACAAGCGATGAAACCAGCTGCGGGTTAAACCTTTCAGAGCTTTGCACTCAAGGGCGTGCTTATGTGCAAAAATTTAGCGAAGCAATAACCGATGCCCTACATATCACTACAGCCTTAGATAGCGCAGGAAAATACGACCTAGTCTATTTGCCGTTCGAAACTGCAGGAGACCAGATCAAAGTTCTGTATGACGCAGATAGTGCCCCGAATATCGATAAATGTTGCACAGAAGCAACGGTTTCGAGAGACCAGAATTTTTGGTGGGCTCGTTTTTCGCCACGAGTTGGTGGTACCTACGGGAGCCCTGTATGCGATACCGATGGCGGCTTCCGCTCAGCTGAAGATAACAGGGGCTTTGATCCACTAAACGGTCACTACTTTCCCCCAGGCGATAGCCAATTCACACAAACCTATAATCAGTATCCAGTTCAAGAGGACACACCGTTTCCCAAGCCCGAGCACGACTGTAAGGACAGCGACTATCAGGGCACAGTCGGGTTGAAAAATGACAGTGGGAGCGACAAGCGGGAGCACTACACGTATTTGGCTTCCAACCCACGCCTCATCGATCTCGCCAACTACGACTCACCTCAGGAAATGCTCGATGTATTAGGCAGCCTCAAGAGCTCGTATACGCGGCATTTGAAGGTAATTCACAGCCTGAACGATAAGCGAGTGGGTCTACCGCCAGTCACGTTCCACTACAAGCTAGATTATTTGGATTACCTCTTCAACGACAAAGAAGGAATGGATAAGTATTGGTACTTGAGAACTACGCCTCCAGGAAGTCAGAATTCGACCGAGCTTCCCAAGCGTAATGGCACCGATGAATTCATCGAGGATGTAAGCTCAAATCCAGACTATTGCATGCAATCAGGACTTAAAGACATCCACGACTGCAAGATGGGGGCATTTGGGCAATCGAAAGATCATTCCATCGTTATTGAGCCAGGTACTTCGGTGCTTTATATGTGGCAGCTAGCAGAAGCCGACAATGCGCGCCCTGATGCTGAGTATTCGATCTCCGATGCTAGAGATGAATGGTATTCCGAAGGATCAAATGCCTTTGACCCCAATGGCGACCCAGAGTGGTATCTGTTAACCGAGATCGTTGGCATCCTGTTCAATTACAGCGTCCAAAACGATGACGACTTACTTGCCGCGTCTAAGTTCGAAATTTCGCATGGCGCGGCGTATGCACTGGCCGAAGACTACAAATACAACTCTCTGAGCAAGCCGCTACCCGTTTGTCGGGTGGCTATGAGGCAAGTTGATGAGAGCGTGCAGAAGATCTCCAATTCCGACTCTGGTTGTGGCTCCGATAAGAAGACCTGGATTCTACCTGTGTCGAAGTTCGACACGCGGGGCACCGTCTTCACCAACATCTGGGCCGAAGTCGTAAAGTAGTACCATTAATATCATAGCTGTATTGCAAGAGCTCGGCCTTGGCCGAGCTCTTTGCTTATCAGCCTGTGGTGAAACTAGATAGCAAACTAAGCCGAACATATATGAAGCAACAAAGTAGGATGGGTGATGAGATGGATACCTCGGTTTACGGCATCAATGTGCCAAAATGAGGTTTCAATAAATCATCGTTTAACGATGTATCCACCATGAGTAAGAATACAATTATTGGCATTGATTTGGCAAAGACAGTTTTCCAAATAGCGGTGATGTCTAACAATAAAATCAGGTCGAATAAACGAGTTAATAGAAAAGAACTCCGGCTGTTTATAACGAACCACCCGCTAGCAACGGTTGCGATGGAGGCCTGTTACTCATCACATTATTGGGCTAGGGAATTCGAACGAATGGGGCATTCTGTGTTGTTAGTCCCGGCGCAGCACGTCAAGCCTTTCGTGAGAGGCAACAAAACAGACGCAAACGACGCCGTGGCCATTATTGAAGCCTCGCAACGACCAGACTTAACCTTCGTGCCGATGAAAACAACCCATCAGCAAGACATCCAGTGCTTACACCGTATTCGCGATCGCTTAGTTAGAAATCGTACTGGCCTAAGCAATCAAACGCGAGGCTTACTCACCGACTACGGCATCGTAATGGCTAAGGGTAAGAAAGGTTTTTTACTAGGCATAGAGCAAGCGATGAATGATATCGAGATTTCTGGCTTACTCAAGAGCGAGCTTGAATGTGCGCTGCAAGAATATGAACTTATCTCTGGGCATATCGCAGGAATCGAAAGCCAACTCAGGCATCAAGTTGAACAAGACCATAACGCTAAAATACTGCATTCCATGCCAGGAATCGGCGTCATCAATGCCACCGCTCTGACCTGCAAATATGGTAATGACTCACAGTTTAATGACGCTCGCGGTCTTCCGGTGAGCCTCGGATTGACGCCTAAGCTCAGTGCCAGCGGACATCGAATACAGATGCAAGGTATTAGCAAGCGAGGTGACCCGTATTTACGAAAACAACTGATTCATGGTGCACGTGCGTTACTGATGTTTTGTGATAAGCGACCAGAAGACGCGCTATGTCGGTGGGCATCGCGACTGAAGAAGCGCCGCGGCCAAAACATCGCTGTTGTTGCGGTTGCGAATCGTTTAGCGAGACTCGCTTGGGTGCTACTCAACAAGCAAGAGATGTACCGTCCCATGCCGGTTTGATACGCTTCACCTGGTTTTAGTAACAATAAATTAGCTTCTGCTAATAAAACTAGTTTAAATCAGCGCTAACACGCTGATTTAGGCTTCACTCGGCTTGCATTTAAAGAGGTATCCATATATGTCCAGCTTAAATTGTCCGCTTATATTGCATGCGCTTGTTCGTTTTAAAACGGGCTTTGATTCGGTTATCTTGAAACTCACGTAGGCAACGGAAATATTAAGGCGAATATCCTTGCCAAGAGAGTCATTTATTATTATGAATCAATTACTTATCATTCTCTATTTCAGAGAAACTTGAGATTAGAATGTGCTTGTTCAAGCCTCTTGAAATCGCCGTAAAGTACCGTTTTATATGGCCATTATAGCCAATACAGCCCTCCGGCACAGATCCGTACGTGCGCTACTAACGCATACGGCTCCTACGTCAGGTCAACCGCAAAATCGCTGATTTGGATAAGGGTGTGTGAGTCGGCTGCTGGGTATCCAAATACCAATCAGTATCTGCATTTTTGCCCACGTAAATTTACCTGCTTTTTGGCTTCTACGCCTTAATCCGCGTAGCCAGCTTTTACAAATCTCTGTGCGAAAAGCCTCTATTGATTTCAAGTTTCCTGCTACATCATAATAATTCATAGCCCCCCGAATAACTGACCTCAGCTTTTCACCCTGTTCTTTGATTGGCTTATGGCGATTTACTTTCAACCATTGACGAACCTCATTTAGCTTTGCTTTTTGTCGCTTTGCTATCGTTTGCCGTCTAAGCGCGAATTTACCATCACTTCGACGTTTACCACAGACATGGGTAAAACCAAGAAAATCAACCGTTTCTGGTTTCCTTAACCCTTTCTGTTGGTGGTTTTTGCTAGCAAAGCGCCCAAACGTTATTAGTTTGGTTTTCTTTGGATGTAACATAAGATTAAATCCTGACAATCTCATTTCCAAAGCGCGTTTAAATGCGATTCCATCTTCCTCATACTCGAAACAACTAATCACATCGTCCGCGTAGCGGATAATGTAAGTCTCCTCTCTTGCGTATCGCTTGCGCCATTGGTTCGCCCACAGATCAAAAGCATAGTGCAGGTATATATTCGCAAGTAGCGGCGATAAAACTCCTCCTTGCGGTATTCCTGTCTTACTTTTGCTCCACTGGCCGTCATCAATGACTCCTGCTTGAGCCTGTACCTTCCCCTGTCAACGCTTAACCAATACCCTTACGGATAACAGCCCATGACTCGGGGGCGCAGCGGTTCACTACACCTTACTGCGTAAGAGAATTTCACTCTTTGATCTAACGCCAGCTTCGCTTGGCGCACTGGGTGTCCTGGTTATTACGCTGGCTATTTAGCTCACTCAACCGGTTTATGATTGAATTCGAAGACTGATTATCTGTAACTCTATAATTAATGGCAGTTACACAGTTATTTTTGCACTCTACTTTAAAATTTTATTCCGTGGTGTTTTTGTCGAATTTCAGCTCGTATTTCATCATGCGATTTTTTGATCTCAGATGTCGAGAGCCGATCAGCTCGCCCAAATTCATGATAAACCTTGTTCATCTCGTCTAAAGACCCTCCAGGAATAAGATAATTCTCTAGAAATCCTTGCTCCTTATTTACCAACATTTGCATCGTTCCGGCTCTAACTTCACTATGGGCAACCTCGTTGAGGTTGTTTGGGAAACTCAACTTTCCCCTTAAGTAGTCAAAAGAATGTGTTAATTCGTGGGCAGCTTCGGGTAACCTTTTTGCATCCCTTAAAGTTACGGTTGGAGTAATACCTTCAAGCGAAAAATTATTATTCTTTGCCTTTTCATCGACTCTTATATGGACCTGTTTCTTTTCTATCAGCCTATTAAAGTGATTATTTATTTCAGTACGCTTATCTCTCTCCCCCTTAATATGACTCCCTTCTGGGAATTTTTTGAGCAACCTAACTCTATGTTTATTTAGACTTTGAGATTGCGTATTTTCCTGATACTCGATTTTTTTTATAAGTGATCCGAAAACGCCAGATCTTTCCATGTTCTTAGTAACGTTTTGTCTGGCAGTGTGATTCTGGTATGTGATGCCACGCTTTAATTTGCTAACCAAGGGTTTTGATAACCTTTTGCCTGTCTTCCCGAATAAATTCATCTTTAACTCCCCATTTTACCGCCACAAATTCGGCTTGTTATACATCCTACTACTTTTTTCTATCATTTCAATATGAGTTTATCAGTGACGTCGATTTTTCGTAAATACCCTGATGAACAAAAGCACTAAGAGTAAGGGGACAAAGCCCCTATCAAACGGCCCCTGAAAACCACATTGAGTATTTAAAAGGTAAGCGCCCATACCTAAAAGGCCAAAACGTGTCAAAGTTGAGCCAACCGAAGTCTTATTTCTTGCCTTCTTAACAGGCTTATCCAACCGTAATTTAAGTCTCCAGTGCTTGTCATTGCTGAAACCAACCTAGTTCCCGTCATCGATTTTGTCTATCTAAGCTACGGTAGCCAATCGCCTCGGCTATATACGTTTGCTCAATACTCGTCCTATCTGACATGTCGGCAATTGGGCGTGCCAGCCGAAGAATTCGATGGTAGGCCCTAGCGGATAAACGCAGCCGCTCGTATGCCATATCTAAGAATTGGTGTATTCCGTCATCCAATTGACAATGCTCTTCAAGCGTTACGCCTGCGAGATTGCTGTTGAGGTCGGCTTGGCGCTCCATTTGAAGATCGCGTACTGCCTTCACTCGCTCGCGAACTACCGCAGAGGGTTCCACCGTCTCAGATCGCTTGCGAAGCTCAGACACGGATATTCTGGGTAAGTGTACATGCATTTCGATACGGCCCAGCATCGGCCCCGACAATTTCGCTCGATACTGCTCGATTTTATTAGCACTGCAAACGCACCGATCGGTGCCATCGCCTAAGTAGCCACAAGAACACGGGGGCGTTGCCTTGTTCCCCTCAACGATAAAGTCAGTAAATAAGCCATTCCGGAGGTTTTACCCGCTGAAATTAGAAACTATTGGCGACCACTTAAGAACGAAACGGCTTGATTTAGGACTGAGTCAAAAAGACCTAGAGGGTACTTTAGAGGCCTGTCAAAAAACAATTCTATTATGGGAAAAGAGTATTGTTAAGCCCCACCCAGAAGCTGTAGCAAAGATCATTGGCTTCTTCGGTTATTGCCTAGTTCCTAAAACACCAGCTAGAATAATCGGGGTCAGAGTAACATTGTTAGGCTCATGGAAGAATAATCGGGGTCAGAGTAACATTGTTAGGCTCATGGAATATTCGGGGTCAGAGTAACATTGTTAGGCTCAGGGTGAACAATATTGAGGGAAATGCTACTCTGACCCCGATTATTTTTTTTGAGACTAGCTGATATATGTAAACGGCGAGGACACCGATGCCGAATAAGACACTTGTTATTTTAAATCAATTACTTTTCGGCCTATATTACAAAAAAGTTGAGTTAAAAAGGCGCGTATTCAAGCCTCTCGGGTTGGGTGTCCAGCGCAACGTAGTGAAGCGATTTTTGATGTGTTTGTTATATTTCGTTTTCAATTTCAATTTGAAGTTTATCAATATCATCAAGGATTCTAATAAATTTTGTTCCAAACTTGGTCACTTTATACTCGACCCGTGGCGGAACCTCGTTAAATGTGACGCGCTCTAAAATCCCAAATTTAATATTTCGTTGCAGGCATGCATTCAACACTTTTGTCGATAAACCATCGACACTTCGTGTCATCGCACCAGGACGATTGATACCATTTGTAATTAAATGATAAACCGTTAATGACCACTTACAGCCGTAAATAGACTCAACCATGCGTGCACTTTGCTCAGGCGCTGGTTTTCTTGAAATTAATTTTTCGTTGATTTTCATTAAGATGTACCAATAAGTACCTACCGCACTGAATTGTGCCTACTTTTCAGAGGCTACCTCTTTTACTAAGATACTTCCATCTTAAATAAATACGGAGTTCAAAATGAAAAAGACAGAAATAGCAATGATCGTTGGCGGTTCAAGTGGGATGGGTTTTGCAACAGCGAAGAAATTACATGAAGCAGGAATAAATCTACTATTATTAGGTAGTAAGTTAAATAAGTTAGAGGAAGCTAAAGAAACTCTAACTGGCTCAGCCACTGTCGATATTGTGCAAGCCAACCTATCAAATCAAGATGATGTTGAGCGTGTATTAGCGCAAATCAACGATAGTCAACAGCATATCAAGTACATGGTAAACGCCGCTGGGTATTTTAATCCAAAACCGTTTCTAGAACACAGCCATGATGATTACGACATCTACGCCGACTTCAATCGCGCTGGATTCTTTATCTCACAAGCCGTCTCGCAAAACATGTCAAGTAATGGCGGCGGGTCTATCGTACATATCGGCTCAATGTGGGGCAAGCAGGCAGTTAAAGCAACGCCATCGTCCGCTTATTCGATGGCAAAAGCAGGCTTGCATTCACTGACACAGAATATGGCGATGGAGCTAGCAGAGTATAATATTCGGGTTAATGCGGTATCACCCGCGGTAGTTAAAACACCTATCTATGAAACCTTTATCGACCCAAAAGAGATGGACACTGCTTTATCAGCCTTTGATGATTTCCATCCGATAGGGCGGATTGGTACACCAGATGATGTTGCCAATACCATTAGTTTCTTACTCAGCGATAAAGCCGCTTGGGTTACAGGCGCAATATGGGATACCGATGGCGGAGTAATGTCAGGTAGAAATTAACGGCCAAACGAAATAGGAGGAGTAAGCCACTCCTCCTATTTGTTAGGAAATATAACGAGGCTGTAGAATTTATCATTCTCAGCCAATAATTATTAATGACAAAACGATAATTGAGTTCCATAAACGTTTCAATCCTCTATCTCGTTATTACGGGTATTTTTCATCGGTAATATGTTTGAGACCGCTAATTAGGCTCGGCCAGGTTGGTAAACGCATTTAAAACGCCATTACCTCCCTAGTGAAGGCTATGTCTGAGCTTTTCTATGTTGTGAACCAAGCAGTACATCTGCCATTGCGCGTTCACTTTGCCATGCCCTCGCAAGGTGAACTTATTCATCCCTTTGTTAACCGTAATATTTCCAAACACCGGTTCAATCATCCCTAAGCGCTTGCTGTATTGACGCCGCCCAATGGGGCTGTCGATCTTAACTCGCATTTTATCCGTGTTCGAAACCTTACTCCTTGAGTTAATTAAAAATTGAACTTGCCTACCTACCTTGATCGCTGGATTACGCATACACTGCTTGCGTAATGGGCAACGTTTACAGTCCTTTAAATACTCGGCAAACCGAGCGTAATCTTTGCCATTAGCATCAACCTTTTTACTGTTGCGCCACAAAAGCTTACCCGCTGGGCAGCGGCAAACCATCGCCTGCTCATCAAAATGAAGGTGTAAATCTTAGAAGGTGTAAATGTTAGGACAGGCATGCGAACACTTGAAACCATTGTCTCAAAATGAGACTCTTGAGCTACAAGGAATTTGACTAGGAGTCATGGAATGACCCAAGCAAGAAGCACCCTCGTATCGGTGACAGATACACCCTACTACCACTGCGTCTCGCGATGCGTTAGACGCGCGTTTTTGTGTGGCTACGATA
>JBKEFT010000057.1:0-18823 GCA_046709645.1 Arenicella sp. | reverse complement strand
CTCACACGAGCGACACCGTATTTTAAGCAGAGAGGGCTTAGAAAACTTACTGACTACCCAATACACCAAATTAAAAACAAAACTGCGTCAAAGCTAAAATTCGTGAGTCTGTGATGACAATAGTATTACCCGAAAGCTTTGAACTGTATTTTCAAATTGCGATATTCTTTTCTGCGGGGTATCACTTAGCCTACCTATTTAAGAACCTTTCGCACTTATTTCAAAAAGGCATCATCATGAGCGTACTTACTTTCGCTTGGATGTTTGGCGTTCTTAGTGTGGTGTTAGTAAATGTAGAAGCACTGCAATCATGGTTTTATACCTTGGGCTATTTAGCAGGTTTTTCACTGAGGTTCTTTCGTCATGACTATTGAGATAACCAACGACCCACACAGTTTTATTGTGTTCTTAACCGCAAGCATGGGCATCGGCTATGCCTTTTTTAATCGTAAAGGGTTTGGCTTAGGTAAATTGGTGGTGTTGGTTTTTGTAGGTGGCCCGTTATTTCTCACAGCATACGAACGGCACCACATGGTGGATGTCAGCCTAGGCCTACTCATTGGCTTTTTACATGCAAAAGAGATGATTGGAGTAGTCAATCCGTTTACTTGGTTTAGTGGTTTATTCAACCGCTTTAAGTGGAAAATGCAAAGCAGAAAATACGGGCGAGAAGAGGCTCGCGGACAAGCTACGGCGAACCAACAATATGATGACTTTCGCGAGCAGGAAACCAGAAAACGACAAGAACAGGCCAAGCAAGATAGAGAGAAAGCTAAGCGTAAAAAATCAGGTTCAAAACAGAATCAACAAAAACAAAATAGAGGTTCAGCTAACTCGAATCAATCGCAGCAAAATAGCTCATCGAATAATAGTGGCTACGAGCAATATAAACAAAGCTATCAAAAGCCTAAACCAAAACCACTAGGCGAACGAGATAAAGCTCTTGCTGTATTAGGGTTAAAGCCAAACGCGACAATGAAAGAAGCTAAACGAGCTAGGAGTAAGCTCATGAACTTGTATCATCCTGATAAGTTGGCTGGATTGCCTGAGGGCAGGCGGAAACAGGCAGAAGATGAGGCTAAGAAAATTAATGTGGCATGGGATTTTTTAAAGAAATCGTGTAAGTAGACAGTTGCATATAAAAGAATTATTGATTACTGAAAGTTAATCAATATAATAGATTCGTATTACATTCCAAACTTAACGAACAGGATGTCGAAAAAATCTATTTTGAGTGTTTTCTTTGTGTCCCTTGCGTCATTGGTGCTCTATTTTATTTACAGTAGTAGCCTTGAACAAAGGGTGGCTCCTGAAAATAGTAGCGCCAAGACCGTAGCGAAACTAGCTAAAGGACAAGCAAGCTCTAGAGCAGTGGAAAGTAAAAAGAATTTATTGAGCCTAGATGTTCTGTTAGATGACACAGACAAAACATTAGAGAATGAAGCAAAAATTATTAACCACTCAAATATTATAAAGGGGCTTATTACTGTTAGGTTTTTTTCTGAGAACGGTTACGAAAATATTCAAAAAGAAGACCTAATGCAATTGTTACAGACACTAGTCTTAGATTCTTATTATACAAACGAACTAGGTCTAGGTAACTCACCATCGAATCCAACTATTGGTGTGACTTCAATTGATGCTGACTTAATTCCAGATCCAGATAATTTATCAAGGTTTCTAAAAAAAGACTATGTGGAGTTTTTAAGAGAAAATGTGAAGAGGGCTTCAAATACTTTAGGGTCTGATATGGAAACTAATGAGATAAAGGCGGCATTTATTCCACTTGCCGAGTCATTATTGCGAAGAAAAGCCCATTCTGATGTGTCATTTAATTTTCTATTGAGAAAATATCTTCTTAGCAATAACTTTTCTGTCCAGGAAAAGACTACATTTGTTGAAGAGTTTTTGTTGGCTGGGGATTTTGGGCTAGCGAAGCGGGCACTAGAGTTTTTCCATGATGGTGCGGTAAAAGTCGATACGAGCGAAGATAGTCGATTAATAGAAATGACTTCAGAAAAGATAGTAGAGGAGCTTAGGAAATGAAAAAATGGATCTGGTGTTTAACACGAGCTTCAATAGTAATTATAACGCTATTGAGTAATCAAATTAATGCGGCGATAGTCTCCAACCCCGAAGAACACGCATCACACGCTTTTGTTGATGATATCTTAACAGGGATAGATGATGTAAGTTCTGTAGATGGAATCGGACTTCAATATACACCGGATTTGCCAAACATCCCCATCGAGGCGATAGTTGATGAACTATATATAAAGATGCAGTTTCTATCAGACGTAGAGCCTGATGTGACCCGTATTGAACGGATATATAATTGCTCTGGTCAAGGTTTTGATTTCTCCGATGTCGAAAACGAATTTCATCACTATACTGACGGAGCCTTTTTAATTTTAGCGAACAACTTTGTTGGCAGAGGTAGTGCAATTTCAGGTACGGCACCAGACCCTGATTGTTGGTCGATAATAGTTTCAGGGAGCGAAAGTGTATTGGTTGGATCGGATGTTTTAGGCATAGAAATAAATGTTACCTATCATAGAGAAGTAGTAGATGGTTTTGGGAACGGTTTACAGGACTATTATGAAGCAGATGGCTATACGGACTCTTTAGATCAACCGTTTACTGGGGTTAGTAGTCTTTCTGAAGTGTCCTTGAGTACTCTCAAAAATGAGAGTGGGTGCGATCAAATTTCAGGAATCAAAGTTGATGGTGATAAAAAGAATTTGGTAGTGTTTGTGCATGGGTGGAATCCTAATGGCAATGCAAACCACTATGCCCCGAGAGGTGAGGTTTCATGTCAAAGACCAATAGAGGGAGTTTTTGACCTCAGGTTTTCATGGCATCGACTTTACGAGAAGTTGGCCAACGACGCGCTAGTAGATCGCGATTGGACTTTAGCAAGGTATGATTGGGCAGAAGATGCTAATACTGGTCCGGCTGGACTTCAAGTTGGAACGGACCCTGACAAATGGGTGGCCGCTAATGAAAGTAGGGATAGGGCGCATGTGCATGGCTTAAAATTGGCAAAAATCATAGAGACAATAGAACCAGATAATGTGCAGTTTATAGCTCATAGCGCAGGTAATTGGGTTGTTAGAAGGGCTTCCGATTACCTTGAACATAAGTTTGGTGACGAAATTACTGTTGAACACATTGCTCTGGACCCGTTTGTAAATGACGCTGAGCTCGTATCTATAGGCGAAGATTTAGATCTAGACGACGACTTTGCGGTGACACACCTTTGGACAAAATATTCTAGAAATTATTACGTTATTGATGATGATGACCTTTTTTCTGATAGCGATCAGCTAGGCTATACGTCAGGCCAATATAACGGATGGACTGAGAATCGGCGGTTGGATGACGGGACTTCGGGAGGAAGCGAGTACCTAAACTTCATGGATAACCATAGCGGTCCGATATTTTGGTACGGTGAAACTGTTGCCACTTCTGCTTTTCCGCATCCAGGGTTTCAAAGAGGGCTCCCCTATCAGATTAGTTATTTTAAAGATTCAGACCTAGATACTATTCCCGACGGGTTTGATAACTGCCTCAATCGTCCAAATACAAATCAAAATGATTTTGATGGTGACAAACAAGGCGATGCTTGTGATCCTGATGATGATAACGATGGAATGCCAGACACTTGGGAAATTGCCAATGGCTTAAACCCAAGGAGTTCTGCTGATAGAAATCAAGATCCAGACGGAGACGGGCGAAGTAATTTACAAGAATATCGAGATAGGACTAACCCCAATGTTGTTGATGAGCCAAGAAAAGTTTCAATAGCGCCAGTGATTTCATTGCTATTAGATGATACGGAAGAGCCTGAGCTACCCATTTCATCAATGAGGCTACTAAACGATACGGGTATAACTTTTGGTGTGAATCTTCCGTTTGGCCACAACACTGGTTGTAGCGGGGTGGCTATTGCTCAACAAGATTGTAGTCATGGGCGAGATTTTGATGAAAATTATGATGATGATGGTCCAGCTGGATTTAGTTTTAAGAAATTGGATTCACTGGGTAATACTCTAGATTTATCTACTGCATCTTGGTCTTGCGTTACGGATAATGTTACGAAATATACTTGGTTGATACCAACTGATGATGGAAGTGTTTTTGACAAAGATCAAGTGTTCAAGTGGGGCGGCCTTACTGCTCAAGGGCGTGAAGCAAATGAGCGAGAGGGTGATTATTTTGATGATTGGAATTCGGTAATTATCACAGCTAATTCATTGTCATTATGTGGTCTGTCTGAGTGGAGAGTAGCTACATTTAAAGAGCTATATTCGCTTTTAAATAGGTCGAACACTGGGTATCCATTTTTCCCATATTTGGCTGCAAAAAACTACTGGACTGCAACTCCATCGGCTCGAGTCGCTGGTGAAGCGCGTATATTTGACACGAGATTTGTTGATCGATACAGCTCTCGGTCTAGCACTCTTCCAATTAGGTTGGTAGCGGAATAGGTATGATGAGAAAAATTTATAGAAACTATAAAAGCGTATTATTGATAATATTCATTTGTTTTTTATCTGATACTGTAAAAGCAGGGTGTAAGAGCTATATTCCAAGCGATACGCCAAATGAAAGGTTCGATATCAACGATGATGGGTTGACAGTTAGAGATATTGAAACTGGACTTACATGGTCGAGGTGCTCATTAGGGCAAACTGGGAATGAGTGCGCAACTTTTGCATCATTATTTGATTTCAGCGGAGCTTTAAGCGCTGCTGAAGCTAGTACTATAGGAGGGTTCTCTGATTGGCGTCTACCGAATATTAAAGAGCTTATGTCGATAGTTGCCGTTAATTGTTCAAGTCCGAGTATTAATCTAGAGGTATTCCCAAATACCCCAAGTGGGATTACTTCCAGTGGCGTAGCTTGGTCCTCAACTCCAGGCAGATCAATAAGTGAAACGTGGAGTATTCGCTTTGGATTAGGAGGTGAAACTACCCAATACTCTTTTAGGTTTAGGGCTGCTGTGCGTCTAGTGCGAGATACTACTTTGGAGCCCTAGTTTTTAAGAGAATATTGGACTCAACTGAACTGCGGTTCTCCCTCCTCTAATTAGTGTAGTTCTTGTCTTTATTGTTATGTAATTGGTTGGATTTTTAATTGTCTTTGAAAAAACGCAATTCGTTTTTCAAAAATGTGGCGAGTGGCACTAATTTTGCATTTTCTTTCACTTTTTTTATTTCTTTTGGCGTAAATTTTATTACTACACATTCACTGCATTTTTCATGAACTGCTTTTGGCTTGCGTCATGGTTTTTTGTGAGTAGCTACTTGTAGTGTCGCTTCAGTCTTTAGCTTGATTGAGCTGAGGTCATTTTTATTTGGCATGGTAGGTGTCGATTAAGTCATAAACGCCGTTAAATTGTTCGTTTACTAGTCTATATGCATAGCTTGAAAGTGGGTTGTTTTGCATGAGCTGATGAATGGATTGCTCTTTTTCAAAGATGAGGTCAAAAGCCTTGCTGAACTTAAGCGGTAACACTGGTACATCAAAATCAATTTTAGCTTTGAGAAGATTATCAATGTTTTTAAAATCGGTGTAGCTTTTCCAGTCGCTTCATATATCCCCTTTTTGCTTCACCAGTTTAGTGGCGACCACAACGATATTTTTATTGAAATTGGCCACTTCTAGTATGGTATGTAGTCATGCTGTAAGACACTTAAGTTCATTGAAGATCGGAATAATCACAAGATCACTTTGTTGCAGAGCGCTCGTTATGCTGTGAGCATTTTTTGAGATTGAACCAGCAAGGTCAAAGATAATATCAATATCGTCAGGTATGACTGGGAATGCCTCATCACTGGCAACGGTTATCAAACGTTCTTCGGGGATAAATGTATCTAAAATATGATACGGCTCATTTGTGCCAAGCGCGTATTCCCTATCCAGCACTATGTTGGTCGCAATGGGAGTTTTACCCGCGCCTCATTTCATATTATAAATCGTGATTTTCATTAACTCGAAATTATCAAATAAATCGATATACTCAGTTTACTCAAGTAACTTGATTTACCTAATTATTTTGAATTACTCGAATAATTCGATAGTTTCGAGTAATTCAGTTAATTCGAGTAAACCGAATTAACTATAATTTTCGAGAGTGGCTATCATCATCGTTTGATTGCTGCGCACGATGATTTTTCATCTCAATATTTCTTGCAAATGCTTGGGCTTCTACAAGATCACCGCTGGCTAATAAGCCGTCCTTATGTGCTTGCTGAAGGTCATGGCTAGAAAAGCTATTCACGGCTTTTTGAAGGGTGTTTTCAGATACGTCGAGAGCGTATTGAATTTCCTCAGCACTACCAAGCCGATCATCTGGCTTTGCCTTCAAACTAAGCTGGGCATTTTTCCTATCAATCAAGGCGCACCTTAGCGCTTCGACCTTCGCATTCAGCGAGTCTTCTTCGGGGTGATAGCTGTGAGCTTGATCATTCATTAGCTGAGTATATTCTTGTCTTTCGTTTTTTGCGAATTTCAAGGATACTTTGCCATACATGAGCGAGAATTCCCAACATCCATTTAACGACCAGCTAAACCTTGTGGCTGATGAAATGGGTGTTGCTATGTATCAACGGTTTACTTTGCAAGAAGGCTCATTGTTTCTACGCTGTGGTATTCCAAGTCTTGAGAAAATGGCTAAAGATCATCAAATTCGTTTCTATGAATTGCCTGATGGTCAGATAGAGTTTTTTGGCTATCAGCTTGTGGAGTACTTACTTGGCAGTGTGTCTGGTGGAGTAGTACCAACGCCTAAATCTAATAATCCTGATAAGATTATTCGTATTAAACAAGTTTTGGAAATGACGGGTTTATCTCGAACCACACTTTGGCGTATGGAACGCAAAAATGAGTTTCCTAAGCGATTGCCTTTGACTGCTGGAAGTGTAGGGTGGCGATATAGCGAAGTTGAAAAATGGGTACAAGATAGATGAAGCTATTTCATTATGCTTCTAGGCCAGTGCTATTTGAGTCCGATGAGTATTATCATGGGTTTGGGTCTTCTGTATTAATATCCACCTCAAAAAATTGCTACTGGGTTACTGCGCAACATGTGATCGATAATCAATCTCAAAAGCCCGAAAATCTTCGTATTTATCCAGCGGAAAAGTCACGAATTTCGATTCCCTTTGACCAATGTATAGTCATTAGAGAAGATGATGATTATTCGGATTTATGCATATTAAGAATTGATAGCGCACTCTTTAATAAAACAGGTGATAAAGAAATAGTCAGTCAAGCGTTAGAAAATGGTCTCTTAAACCCAAATGATTTGAATTTAGGTGATCGTTTATATGTTGTGGGTTTTCCGCTTGATGGAAGAGAGGTTGACTATGAAAGTTATAAAATAAAGTATCGACAATCTGATTTTAATGCTAATTACATTGGTAGCAGTTCAATGAAGCATTGTCATGAAATTCGGTTTGATCAAAATCATGGTCTAGATGACTTTAATGGCTTAAGTGGGTCACCAGTCTATAAGCTTCTATCTTCTAATAATGTCTTAAAGGTTATGTTGGTTGGCATATTGTTACGGGGAACTGTGTCATCATCAATAGCGCACTTTGTTGGCGCTGATGTCTTGCGTCATGCGATATTAGAATCCGAGAAGTAGTGAGAAACTGATTTAAGTACTAAACAATTCTAAAGGTACGTTTTAACAAAGTGGCGGGATGAGTGGCGGGACGAAGCAAGGTCGATGAAACAAAATTGAACTTAAGTGTCTATTTAAAAAAGTTTTTAACTTCTAAGTCGATAAACAGGTTCAGAATATCGAATGAGTTTTCAGGAGGTTTCATTAGCTTCTATTTTAAGGGTAAATAACTGTTATATAATGGTTTTTAGATTTTCTAACTGCTAGGAGAATTCATGAGTGCTCATTTTAATGGTGACATGCATGATGACGAAAGGTGACATAAATGAGTTATGCTAGATTTATGTCACCATTTATTAGCAAAATATACTATGAACGCAGCTCAAGCAAAATCGCTAGTAACTAAAGGCGTTACAGGGAGACATGCAGTCGGTAATGGCCTTTATTTGAGGGTGAGTAAAGAAAATACTGGGTACTGGGTTGTCCGTTACAGCATTTTTGGTATGAGGCGAGAAATCACCCTTGGACGCTTTGATGCGTTGTCACTAGCGCGTGCAAATTTAAAAGCAGCTGAGATTAAGTTAGACGTTAAAGAAGGGAAAGACCCGCTTGTCGAAAAAGAACGCGAGAAGAGCGGGCATCTATTAACGGTTAATGATCTCGCTGAAGACTGGTTTCAGGAATGTGATAGCCGACTCAAGAATCCTCGAATACCGAGGCAAGTATATAGGGACTACATACAGCCTAGCCTTGGAAAGCATGCCATTCATAAAGTAACTGCACTTGATGTTCGCGGTGCTATAAAACGAATTAAATCAAAAGGCGCGACTACACGTGCTAACGACGCCTTAATGTACTTAAAGCAGCTTTTTACTCATGCAATCAAGTTAGGTTTAATTGAAATTAACCCAGCCACAGCGTTTACTAATACGGACGCTGGCGGACAAGAAAAAAGCCGCACTAGAGCGCTAAGCTTAGATGAAATTTCACACGTGTTAAAGATCATGAGAACGCACACAGATCAGTTCGCCCGTGAAAATTACTTGGCCGTTTTGCTTCTTCTGACGCTCGGAGTACGTAAAGTCGAGCTAGTAGCCTCAAAGTGGGTCGAATTCGATTTGGTGGCGGGTATTTGGAAGCTACCTGCAGAACGCAGCAAAACCGGTGTCGCTATTTCAATCCCTCTGTCGAAAGAAGTTATTTGCTGGTTAGAGGAATTGTTCATCAGATCAAATTCTTCGGAGTACGTGTTACCGAATCGAAGAGAGAGTAAGCGCTACAAGCACATTAGGCCAGATACGCTAAATGCGGCAATAGCTAAGCTTTTTAAAGACAATAAACTTAAAGTAGATCATTTCACCGTTCATGATTTAAGGAGAACATGCAGGAGCATTCTCGCTGAGTTGAGAGTGCCTAGCCATATTGCAGAGCGCTGTCTAAATCATAAGGTTCGAGGCGTCGAAGGAATTTATGATCGCTACGACTACTTTGAAGAGCGAAGCGAAGCTTTGAGCCTGTTGGCTGAGACCATTACTACCTTGACGGATTGATAGAGAGGCTTTGGGACATTCAACGGCGACTTTCATTATTTTAAAGTCTCCTGAGTAGAAAAATGAAAAGTACAACTAATGACTAACAATTTATTCTTGTATTTCCCACACTCTAAACATGTCAGCGTAAGTAAATAGCTGTTCTCAATATAATTTCGCGGACCAATAAATATATGCCGTATATCCATACCGTTCTCGGTGATTCTGAATTCGAAAAATAAAAGGCGAATAAAATTAGAGAATTAATTGGTCCAAACGATGCGAGGTACCAGTGCTAAATGGCCGTTTTTAGTTGTGACGTCGACGCTCGATCAAATCAAATCTGGTTTGTGCTGAGTTGCAATTCGTTGCCCAAAACAGACATTTTAAATTCCGCTAACGCGTTTAAAACGGGAGTGAGTTATCTGCGCATCCGAGCAAAAGCCAGTTTTTTTTGTCCGTTGGAGCAACTTGTTATGCACCTGGTGCTCAGAAGTTAAACTTTCTAAATACAATTTGTTGCTTTTATTTTGGAAATATCTAGAGCCACTGAACCAGTTTCAAAGTCTGTATAACTGCCACACCCTGTGAATTTTCTCTCAGACACTCGAAGGTTAGCGATGAAGTTATTTAAACAAGGATTGCTTTGTGCAATATGTTCTAGCACTTCTAATTCAAACTTATTAAGCATGTTCACTTCAGTATGCATAATGCCTTGCTAAGGGGCAAAAAATAGTTGGCTAAAATTTGTAAGGAAGGAGCAAACGCCAACAGCTTCTGTACGTTCGAGCAACTTGTTAAGTGGATCTACTCCGATTTGGGTACGTCCTGCGTTTTTTCTGTTAGCCTTTTTTCAACTTCCCTTTTGAATGAGTTCAATTGCAAATGAAACTGAGAGTTCAATACAGAAACTTAATACCTCGCACTTACAAGGCTGGACAGCCTCTCTCAATTACCAACTCTTAATTGTGCTAGTGATTCAAAATATCTCGTAAATTACCATCTAAAGATTTAAACTAGATAATTAATATTATCACTTGTGATTACAATGCGTTTATTTTTATTTTTACCTTTTTTTATGCTCAGTGGCTGCACCTCTACAGGAGCTTTTTCGCCGACGGGACTTTTAAATAAACTCACTTCGAATGGAGCCCCAATTACTCAGAAAAAACGATCTTACGGTGAATCATATTCACTCAGAGACCAAGTGGTCTTTGATTTTGGTAAATCCAAGCTGAAAAAGGAAGTTGAACCATTTTTAAACGACCTTTATGAGAAGATAAACGCTACCGAAGATTATATTTATATTGTCGGTTATACGGACAGTATTGGTGGTTTTGAGCGAAATATCACTCTATCCGAAAGAAGAGCCGAGAATGTATTAGATTATCTTGTCAAGAAAGGTTTGAAAGAGTCTCGTTTTTCTGGGTTAGGGTTTGGGAAGCTTTATCCAATAGCCGATAATTCAAGTGAGGTCGGCCAACAAAAAAATCGTAGAGTTGAAATTCATGTTGTAAACCCTGAATCAAGGGAAAAATACGCTTCCAGCCTCGATCGCAAAAAAAATCAACTTAAAATAGAGCTAGCTGATCGGAAACTAAAGTATGAAACTGCCAAAGAAAAGATAGGGAAAAGTGTTGAATGGGTCTCGACTCTTAAGCAATACACTGATGATTGCGCCGGACTTTTTGGTTTTAATCTTTGTATGTGGGTCACCTATAAAATGCAATTTACAGGAAAAGTACGCACTTTTGACCAAGACAGAGGTGAATACCTAGTAGATGTTTTTACGGGAAAATTAAAAACCCCTCGATCTGTATCTGTTAAGTATTTACAGTACCAATCAGTAGCAGAACAACAAGTGAATGAGTTCGTTGGCAGCCCTGCATACGTACCCTTTGAAGAAATTTAGGGCTTATGGAGGCGTTTCACACAAAACCCCTTATACGAGCTTGTTGTACAACCCCAAAAAACACTAAGTCTACACAGCAAGAGCAATGCTCGAGATTGTGTAGACTTAGGCTTGTTTATCTTCGTCTTAGATTAACAGTTGTCCAACCATTAACTCTGACCGTTTGAGAACCGCCACCATCATTAAGATAGACTGTGATTTTTTCACCGCAAACACCATCCCCCAGATCAAGCCTATATTCACCATTTTTAGGGAATGCTTTTTTACTATTCCAGCTAGTCAACACTGTGCCTGAACCGTTAATTTTCGAACCATCAGAGTTAACTGCTGTCCCTTGGATACCACATGCAAAAGTTTGTGCAGATACCGTTCCTAAAAAGCATAGAGCGGTAAATATTTGAATGTTTTTTTTCATCATTAATTCCATTGTTAGGTTGAAACATCCTACAAAATGACTCTTTTGTTGAATGCTGCGTTTTTGCATCCTTGTAGATGCTAGTCCTTTAGTGCTTCCTTCTGAGTAAAAAAACCACTGTAATGTAGAAAGTCCTGACTGACCGCTATGAGTATGGAGCTGACGGTCGATTAAATCAAATCTGATGTAGCTCAGAGGCAGCTAATTGCCCTTTATAGTTCATTTAAAAATCGGATCTGAACATACTCATTGGTTATCTTTGACCGTAACCGAATAGCTAGGTCTTGTATCCCAGATTCTAGGTTAGTGATACTTTTCAATATCTCATTCGCTCTGCTAACCGTGGCCGCGTCATCCTCCTTTCCCTCGAGAAATGTATTAATTTTTGCGAGAATTACTTCCTCTACTAGGAAACACAATGCCTTGAAGCCATATTTATCAATGTACTTCACCTGCCAATAGCTCTGTTACCCTACCGCCAATAGCTCTGTTATCTGCGTCCAGTTTGCCGTTACCTCTTGTCCCAGTAACGGGGGGAGTGGGGTGATTTAATAGTTTCATTTTGTTTCCTAATTTATTCTGATAAATTTATGTATTTGCTATTTGCAAGCGTGAAACCCAACCGCCAGAACCCCCTATCCACATAGAAAATCAATGCCATCGTTCGATAAGCTCTTGCTCAAAACCTATGCAAATTAACTTTGGCTAAGTGTAATACCTTATATATAGGGTGTCTATATTTAAGGCACACCAATATATTCGGAGACATGAGCGCTAAAGCACCAGAACTATTAGACTTAGGTAAAAAAGTTAGAAGGTTTCGTGAAAAATTTGGATTTTCACAGGATAAATTTGCCTATGAAGTTGGGTTGGGTCGAAGTTATTACGGCAGTCTTGAACGCGGTGAAATAAACCCATCAATTTTAACTCTCGTTAAAATAACTCGAGCGCTAAATGTTGAACTCGCTGATATAATGCCAGCAACTCTCTAGCTACTCGAAATAGTACTAATCATATTGACTGTCTTTCAGAGAAACTAAAATTTCTTTCAACTTAGATTTAAGTCTAGCGTACCAGTCTTTGGGGTCCTCTCTGTAAGGCGGCGCACTCTGACTAATTAGCCATAAGCTTATTGCTTCAGCACTTGTTCTTGCTTCGGGTTGCTCAAGTACAAATTCAAGTCCGCTCGTATCGCTTATATGGAGCTCGAGTATTAAAGCTTTAGCTGCATTTATATAGAACCGTGGGTTTTCTGTTTGAATCATTAGGCGGCCTCGAATATTGATTGATCTGAGTGGCTTTCATCAATAACGATGGATGTCTCTCCTGATTGAATAATGTCCATTAGGGGGACAACCTGACGGCGTACCCGAACCACAATTTCTATTTTTTGTTTTACTCGACCTATTGCTTTTCTAAACTCCTTGTTCAACTTCGTATGTGATTGCGAATAAAACACATCAACGCCATCATCGTAACAAATCGTCCCTACAAATCGAGGCTTATTGAGGTCAAACTCGATTTCTGCCATTAAATCACCCTGATACAAGGTCGTTAGGGGCCGACATTCTTCCGCTCGACTAGTCTTACTAAATAGATTCATTAGTAGGTGCGTATTTTTACGAACGTGGACACCGATTATTGCGTAGCGTGGACACCTGCACCTCGCCTTCAAGCGGTCGGGCTAGTTTAGCGTAAAGTGTCTACGCTTTGTTTTGTTCTGACTGTATTTTTCGCATCGATTCGCCCTCTAATTGGATTTTATGTGCGTTGTGAAGCAGTCGATCTAGGATGGCATCGGCCAAGGTGGCTTCGCCGATCGCGTCGTGCCAATGTTGAGTCGGTAATTGGCTAGTGATCAGCGTGGCAGCGTTTCCGTGTCGGTCTTCGATTATTTCTAAGAGATCATTTCGGTTCTGTTGGTTGAGAGTATCCAAGCCCCAATCGTCGATGATTAGTAATTTAATCTTGGCTATTTGAGCCAATAATTTGGTGTAACTGCCATCACCGTGACTTAAGGTCAGCGCTTCAGACATCCGGCTCGCACGGATGTATTTGGTGCTGATACCATGTTCACAGGCCGCTTGTCCTAACACGCAGGCTAAGAAGGTTTTGCCGGTTCCCGTCGGGCCTTGGATTAGAACGTTACGGCTTTTGTTGATCCAATCAAGGCTTAGCAGTTGTGCCACGGTATCTTTATGCAATCCGCGCTTGGAGCGGTAATCGATGTCACTCGCTTGCCCGCTGTAACGTAGTTTGGCTTGTCTGAGTAACCGCGTTACCTTGCGGTTATCCCGCATGCTCGCTTCATGATTTATTAGTAGACTCAAGCGTTCGATAAAGCCAAGCTCATCGTAGGTATTGGGCTGATCGAACTGGTAGCTCAGTTGCTCGGCCATGCCGGTTAGGCGCAGCTCGTTGAGCTGCGTTAAGGCTTGTTGTGGTGTCATGGTGTTCTCCGTTTGGTGTGGTTAATGGTAGTAATCGGCACCACGCACGTTGTCGTGTGTGATGGGTAACGATTGTTGTTTGTCGGTCTCAAGAGGCAGCTTGTCGAGGCTGGTGGCTAAGATTGACGCGAGATTCTTATAGTGCAGGCCACCAATCTTCTCAGCCCTTGTACAGGCCGCTTCAAGTCGTGCTTTACCGTACTTCTTGGCGAGGCTTAATATCCCTAAGCAGGCTCGGTAGCCGTGCTCTGGATGCGGTCGGCTTTCCAGTTGATAGCGCACCACGCGCTGGGTTGCCGGGCCGATGCTCTGCGCCCAGTTGAGGAACCGACCCGGCGTCCATTCTTGATGTTTCGCATGGGCTTTAGGCATATGCGCCGTGTTGGTGGTATGGCCGCTTGGCGTTCGTGACCGTGGATGTTCGGCCACGCACTTGCCCTGATAGAACACAGCGACTGTCTGCTCACCCCCATGTACCATGACTTCTTCTCCACGCAGGCGGTACGGGACTGAGTAGTGGTGGCCGTCGTAACTGACGTGGTAGTCGATGTGCGCACGCGCTTTCACTACGTAACGGTAAGCGTAAGGGGTTGCTGGCAGGGGCTTTAGAGCGGGTTTATCAATCGACTCAAACTGCGAGTGACGAGAGCCTGGACGCTGTTTGAAGGGCCGGTTGTTCAGGTCGTCGAGCATGATCCTAATCGCCTGATTCGGCTCGGCTAAACTAAACAGTTGCCGCTTACGTAAGCGCATCATGATCCAGCGTTCAACGATCTGCACACCGACTTCCGCTTTCGACTTATCTTGCGGTTTATAAGGCCGCGCGGGAATCACCGCCGTTTGGTAATACGCCGCTAATTGCGCGTAACTGGGATTGAGTTCTGGATCATATAGACATGCCTTGGAGACCGCGCTTTTAAGGTTGTCCGGCACCACAAGTTCAGGCACACCACCGTAAAACTCAAAGGCACGAACGTGTGAGCCGATCCAATCGGCTAAGCGTTGTGTCCATGTGGCTTCAGCGTACGTATAAGAGCTTGCTCCAAGCACGCAGACAAACACCTGCGCGGAGCGTTCCTCACCCGTGGACGAGTCAATGATCTTGAGTGTTAGGCCCGCATAATCAACGAATAGCTTCTCGCCCGCACGATGAGTCTGGCGCATCGAGATCCGTTGCTTTTTATGCCAGGTGCGGTACAGAACTGCGAAGCGTGAGTAACTGTAGTGGTTTTTCGGGTGTTGCTCGGCGTACTCTTCCCACAGTAATTGCCGAGTCATACCTTTGCGAGATAGCTCCACCGACATCTGAGCGAAGTCAGGCTCGCTAAGCAATGCGGTAGCCGTGCCGTTACGTTTGGGTTGCAAGATGGAGCGCAACTGGTCTTCGGTCATGTCCGGCGGCAGCGGCCATGACAGTTGAGCACCACGTGCTCGAATTAGATATTTAGATACGACACTGCGTGACACGTTCAAACTGCGGGCAATCTGACGTGTGGATAAGTGCGCTTGATAATGTAAGCGCAGAATGTCTTTAAGTTTTAACACGGTGACCTTCTTGGGTTTCATAGCAGTTCCAAATCTAAATAAGGGAACTGCAGGTTAACGACAAATACGTTAACCGCAAGAAGGCGGAGGGTTCGCTAGATCAAAATTTTACCAATTCAAAAAGTGTCCACGCTTCGATAATAATAAGTGTCCACGGTTGGTAAAATTCACTGTCCACGCTACGTAAAATTAGGTGTCCACGCTACGCAAAAATATGCAGCATTAGACGACGCTAGCAATAGCATGCATACCTACTCAGGTGTGACCAAAAGGCGCATTACAAGTTTTCAAATTAACAATGCTATTAGCAAACTTGCCGCGATAATCGAAGAAGATAACAATACTAATAACAACCCAAATGATGATATTCATTTTGACCCGACAAATCATGGAATAGCTTTTGGTGGACAATCATCTGATGAAGTGGAAATTGATATTGATTTTTCGATTCTTTTAGCGGCTAGAACTATTGATTTTCACGTAGCTCAAAACTTATCACAAGGTCTAAGCACAACACCAAACCAGCAACGAGATGTCATTTTAGAATTTACTGGAATTTTCGATGAATCTTTTTCTCCGTGGCGAAAATTTAGAGTAAAACTAAACAATAATCTTATTGATACTATTGATGGTTTTGACAATAACCAGGAAACTATCAAGAACCTTATTATAAATCGAAATCTATTCCAAGATGGTAATAACACGATAAGGATTGAACCGCTTGATGCTAGTTTTAAGTGGGGTTTAAAAGACATTAGCGTCAAATTAACTCCAGCTATTCCGCTTACAATTGGGACTCAGGATACAAATCAATACGGATACTTAGAAACACCAACTAGGTATACAGGGTTAAGGTTTACATTTAACCTTTTAGACAGAGAGTTAGACCGCAAACTTACATTGACTGGGTGGGATATAGACCAAGCAGATGAAACTGAAGTTTTTCTAAATGGATCATCGCTTGGTTATCTTGAAACAACACAGCAAAGTTCATTTGGAACGAGAAACTCGTTTATATTGCCAACGTCTATTTTGAGTGTTGGAGAAAATTTAATTGAATTACAGCAACTTAAGCCAAGTGGCTCGTTTTCGGGTTTTGAATATGAGAAGTGGGCGGTAAAAGATATTTTGGTTGAATTTAAAAAGGACAAGATTATTATTCCTATAATTTTGTTGCTACTAGATGAATAATTAAACTAAGAACTAGCATGAAAATTAGCTCTTAGCCTCAAAATTCCTCTAGCTAGGCAAAACACCATATGTAGTGGTAGGTTTTGAGTCCGAGGGGAAACGGCATTATAGTAACGCTACAGCTCATAAAGCCGTTTATGTGGTGTTACTCCTCGCTCAACTAGATTGCTGGCTAGATAAACGTTCTATTTAACTAGTTTTGAAATAAAAAACTCCCCAAATAATGGGGAGTAATTAGTATCGAGCCAATTCAAAATAAATTGAGTTGGTCTGAAGGGTTTTTAACCTGTGGTTTTGTTAATTGTTGATCTCCGTCTTGTAGAGTTTCATTAAGAGCATCAGTTTTTGCTTTGTTAGTACTTAGGTCAGCCACTTTCTCGAACAGAAGTTTTTCACGCTGGCCATATAAGTAATGCGCTGGTGTAAAAAAACGTTCGCGAAACTCTAACGTCAGCGTATTACCTACGTATACCTGCGCTGGAATATTCCACAGAGGCAGTTGTATGTAACACATCAACGCTGCAATACGATCCACATCAACGCATTGAACCCATAGCCTTTCAGCGGGATTATGGTTATGAGATAGCATGACTTTGGTAAATGCGAAAACCATTCCACCCGCACCACAAGCTGGTTCACTTAAGCTAATAAATGGCTTTTTCAGTTCACGTAAATCATCGTCATAGCTAATTTTGGCCATGAGTTCAGAGATATGATTCGGCGTGAAAAACTGGCCTGTCTTGTTATTGCTTAAGTTGAGATCCATGTAGAGGCCACCGAGTACGTCCTTGGGTTCTTCTTCGAGCATATTGATAAGTTCCGCAAGAAGCTTGCTAAAGTTATTGGCTTCATCTTTCGTATATTTGCCGATGATCTCCATATACTCAGCTTCCAGATGGTCTAACTTATTGACTGCGTTGTGCAATGAGATAGCTGATAGCGTCACAAAGTCACTAAAAATCGTATAACGATGATTGTGCTTTGCGATGCCATCAAAGAGTTTGATAAATGATGTTGAGGGCATAACACCTCCTATTTGAAGGTGTATCCACTGGGTCTAACCAGTGATTGCACTGGTTAGTTTTGCCTGTGTAGTCCACAAGCCCACATTTCTTGATCTTCTCTTTGAGAAAAGCAAGAGGGTAGGTTGTGACCTTTATTCTAAAGAAAATCTAAAATTGTCAATGTTAGTTTCGTAACTTGATTTGTAATATGATTATTTTTGACTACAATGTAGTCATTAAGTTACTTTTTAACTAAACGAGTATGTGAGCAATGGCAACTACCCCTTTTTCAATCAGAATCGATGACAGTGTTCGAGATCAACTCGAAAAAATTTGCGACTTAACTGAGCGTTCAAAAGCCTATGTAACCTCTAAGGCTATTGAAGAGTATGTCGAGCGTAATAGCTGGAAAGTGGAGGCGTTAAAGCGAGCTAAGGCTGAAGCTGAAAAAGGCGAGTTCATCTCACACCAAGCAATGGGTGAGTGGATTAACTCACTTGGTACAGATGATGAATTACCCGCTCCTAGCGTTGATGTTTTTAAAGCACCAGTATGAAGAAGTTAGTTTGGCTCAACGCCGCCAAGTTAGACTTGATTGAGATTCAAGCCTACTACAGCGAAAAAGCATCGGCTAAGGTCGCAGCAAGTTTACTACAACGGATATTTCAGTCAGCTACACGTTTAGCTGAGCAGCCGTTGATCGGTGTGCCGACAATGGACGATGATATTTTGGAATGGAACATCCCCAATCTAAATTACACACTGCCATATCAAGTAAAAGGCGACGATATTGAAATGCTGCGCGTGTTTCATCAGTCTCAGAAAAAGCCGAGTAAGTGGGAAGGGGAATAATATTTAGCGTTAACTAAAAGAGAATGACGGCAAATAAAGACAAGGAACTAAGTCGTCATGATGGGAGGCTTTTCTTTTTCACCAGCACGGCACTACATTTCTTGCAGCGGCTCTTCACATCGAAGGCGTTTAGTGTTTGAGTCGGAGTGTGGTTTTGGTAGCAACATTGCAAATTCCCGAGAATATCGTGCCTCATTCTAAAATTTACATCTTGCTTAGGGGATTACATCCCCCAAGACCCCCAGTGAGTCACGATTTTTGATGATGGAACATCATGCAAAAACTTCTGATT
>JBKEFT010000056.1:0-18875 GCA_046709645.1 Arenicella sp. | reverse complement strand
TTATTCATGCAACTGAAGGGCAAAGGGCGGAGGTGATTGCGTAATGCTAGAAACGCCGAAAGACTCGAAAGAGGCCGTCAGAGAGCTCCAGAGGGAGCTTTATCAAAAAGCCAAGCAATAACCTGAGCTTTGGAAATTGTGCATGCTTGAGAAGAAGAATATCGGAAAGCCGTATGCGGGAGAACCGCTTGTCCGGTTTGATGAGGGGATGCTGGGTAACGTGTTGATATGTATCAACTATATCGTTGCCCTGCCTTCTACTCTATTTTGATTTGTGATCGAGTCAATGTTAACCTAAGTCCTAATATTGAACGTCACTAAGGATTAGACCGATATGTCACGACCCCTCGTCTCGAGTTTGCGGGCGCGTTGTATCACGTTACGTCACGCGGAGATCGACGCGAGGACATTTATGAATCTGATGCGGACCGTCAATCATTTTTAAATTTGCTTGGCGACGTCTGCGTCCGTTATAACTGGAGCTGTCATGCGTATTGCCTGATGGGAAATCATTACCATCTTCTTATCGAGACGCCAGACGCTAACTTATCGAAAGGTATGCGCCAGCTCAACGGTGTCTATACACAGATATTCAATAGGTCGAATAATCGAGTCGGGCATGTGTTTCAAGGGCGTTATAAAGCGATCTTAGTTGAGAAACAGAGCTATTTGCTAGAGCTGTCTCGATATATTGTATTGAACCCTGTGAGGGCTGAAATGGTTCGCTCGGCAAAAGATTGGCGGTGGAGTAGTTATCGTGCAATGGCGGGGCAGGAAAAGACTGAGGCTTGTCTAGATGTAGACTGGCTGCTAGCGAGTTTTGGCGGCGTTAAGTCTAATGCGATTAAGGCTTACCGTCGGTTCATCTCAGAAGGTAAAGGCCAGCCTTCGCCTTGGAAGGAATTAAAGAATCAAGTTTATCTGGGTAGCGATAACTTCGTAACCTCGATGGTTGCACTTATTGACGGATCGAATGAATTGGACGAAGTACCCTCTTCTCAGCGCCGCCCGAAGCCTAAGGCTTTGGAAGGTTATGAGCGACAGAGCAAAACTCGCAACGAGGCAATAGTCGCGCGTACGGAAGTGGTGGATATACTTTGAAAGAGGTTGGCGAGTATTTCGGTTTACACTACAGTACGATTAGTGGAATACTGACTAATCATAAATCAAAGACCTGATAATCATATAGAAAGCTCCTCCGAGAAAGCGGTAAAGTTTTAGGTTCTAACAACCAAAACTAATCTGCTACGCAGAGGAGCTCAGCATGAAACTATATGGTGGAATTGATTTGCATTCAAATAATTGTGTTTTCAACTTGGTAGATGAAGAGGGTCAAGTTCATCTTAAAAAACGATTGATCAATAATCTTGATACGATTTTGTATCTACTGAATCCATATCGGGATGACCTAGTTGGGTTGGTGGTTGAATCCACCTACAACTGGTATTGGCTGGTTGATGGCCTAATGGAAGCCGGTTATAAAATCCATCTAGCGAACACTACGGCGATTCAACAATATTCAGGTTTAAAACATGGCGATGATGACAGCGATGCGAATTGGCTCGCAAACATGTTACGCCTAGGCATTTTGCCAGAGGGCTATATCTATCCCAAAGAGGAACGGATGCTGCGGGACTTGCTACGTAAACGGCTTCAGTTGGTACAACAGAAAACCAGCAATTTGTTGTCCATTCAAGGTCTGTATGATCGTCATCTGAATAAACGGCTCAACAGTAATAAGGTCAAACAGCTGACTGCGGATCAACTGGTTGCCGATTATTCTGATATGAATGTTCGTATGGCCGTGAATGGTAACCTGGTAATTCTTAATTGTTTGGCTGAGCAAATCCGTTTGATCGAAAGGTCCTTAAAGCAGCGGCTAAAACTCAGAGATGAGTTTGTGAATTTGACCAGCATTGACGGCATTGGCTTGATACTCGCGTTAACCATTATGCTGGAAACCGGCGAAATCACCCGTTTTCAAAGGGTCGGTCAGTATGCTTCCTACTGCCGCTGCGTCAGTGGTGCACGATACAGTAATGGCAAACGTAAAAGTAAAACGAACACCAAAAACGGCAATAAGTATTTGGCCTGGGCGTTTGTCGAAGCGGCCAACTTTGCGATTCGCTATAACGAGACCGTCAAGCGCTACTATCAACGAAAATTGTCAAAAACGAATGTGATTGTTGCCCGAAAAATAGTGGCTCACAAACTTGCTAGAGCCTGTTTTTATGTACTGCGCGATCAGGTTGAATTTGACGTTAATAAGGCATTTGGTTAATCAATATGAAAATATAGAATTTAGAGATTTGATTAGGAGGGTGAGTTCGTGTTTTGGGGTTGGTAAAACCATCAGACCTGATTAAACCCCCTTCTAATCATCTTATTTTAGAAGTTTTATCTGTTTGTTGTACGCTGATATGCCCGTGCAGTGAGCCCCCCGGAGTCTGGGTATGCCGAAGGCATAAACCATAGACCTGTCGTATAAGTTGGCAGCACTGCTGTCGCTTGAAGACTTGGACACTGTACGGTACTAAATAATTTCTGAGGCAAAATGCCAAGGGCCGCCGATATCTATTTTAGCCATCGGCAATAGCCTTAATTCAGATGGGTTCGCTACAGGGATGTAGTCAATGCCGTTTTTGCAGGAGTAAAAAACGGTGACTGGTGCATATTAGTTTGATGCCACACCGTGAGATTTTTAGGCGCATTGACGTAAACAAAGAGATAGAACCGATGCTTGATCAGTACTTGATGAAAATATCGAGGGGAACTTCCTTTATCTGCTTGACCAGATCTTTCTAATGGGTGACCCTATCTGCCGTTCCTGAAACTACAGTCCAAGTCGAAGAAAAGCGACCAACAAATATTACCAGTATTGCAGCTTAACCTGTTTGAGAAACGAGACCTAATGGCCTTAGTTCGAGGTGACCCAATGAATCACCAAAATTACAACCCAAACCAATTTTCGTTGTTGTGAAAGTTAACGGGACAGCAGCGATATAATTTACTAGTTTTTCCAACTGGGATTTTGTTTACAGAGCAAACGTTTTCTCAATGCTCGTAAGCGAAACAATAATACTGAAGCGTATCTTTAATAAATAAAGGAAACTATTTCTTATTCAGTAGACCCCATACCTAGAACAATAATCAGAACTTACTTCGCTGACGGTTTTGGTCAAAATGAGCTCCCCTAATGGGCGCTAAATACTTTCGAATATTCAAATAAATCGGGCGTTAGCCCGTTTAAAAAAACCATGACAATTCATACAAAAAACCTTTCGATAAAGATGGTGTTTACTATCTTGTGCGCAATCACTGTTACAGCGTGTGGTGGGGGAAGTTCCAATTCAGGGGGGGCTGCGGCACCAGTGCTCCCAGCCTTTACCTTGTTTGTCACCGGCCTATACAGCGGGGACTTAATTTTGGACTTCGAAGGGAACAATATTGTAGATAGTAGCGAGGATCCTTCGAGGATCTTTTTAGAGGTATTGGGCGTTGTTCCAGGCAGTCAACAGGTGGGTATTTCATTTGCGCAATTTTCAGGTACGTCCAGTATCGGGCCTGATGGCGAATTTAGTATCCCTAGCGGAATTTTTCCGATAAGGATTCTTGATAGGAATGATCAAGTGGTTTCGACCTGTCGTGGTGAAATGCTGTTTGATGGGATATTTTCTGACAACAGCGTGTCAGGTAGCGTTGCGACGACAATGATATTTACATGTGACCGAGCGGACTTGGGGCCTCTTACGCTGACGGGAACATTCGAGGCGAGCCAGGGGACTGCAAAATTAGCGGGTTTTGGTCGTGATGTAACAGTCAGGGCTCTGAATTATTGAGCAAAGATAGTTGGACACCCATTAAGGTTCTCCCGTAAAGTTTCTGCATGGAGGCTTTGCAGATAAACTACATGAGTGGTTTATTCAAAATTGGGTGTCCATTATTAATAACAGCTAGCGCATCCGCTTTCTTCGCCTCTTATTCAAGCACTTTTTCTAGCGTATCTTCGAATTTGGCTACAGCGGTGTCTACGTCATAGAGCTTGTCGAGACCGAACAGACCTAGGCGAAAGGTTTGAAAATCAGCTGGCTCGTCGCATTGCAAAGGGACCCCAGCGGCAATTTGCATGCCCTCGGTTGAGAACTTGCTGCCGTTTTGAACGCCTGGGTCTTTGGTGTACATGACCACCACACCAGGTGCTTCAAAGCCTTCGGCGGCAACGCTTTTAAATCCTTTATCACCTAATACCGCGCGAATTTTTTGACCTAACTCAACTTGTGCGTTATGCACTTTGTCAAAGCCGTGCTCTTTCGTTTCTTGCATCGCTTGATTAAAGCGGACCAAAGAATCAGTTGGCATGGTGGCGTGATAGGCGTGACCGCCATTTTCATAGGCGCTCATGATCTCAGACCATTTTTTTAGATCACAGGCAAAACTATTGCTCTGGGTCGCCTGCATGCGTTCAACGGCCTTGTCGCTCATCATCACTAGCCCACAGCACGGGGAGCCGCTCCAGCCTTTTTGTGGTGCGCTGATTAATACGTCTACGCCTACTTTTTTCATGTCGACCCACACGGCGCCCGATGCTATGCAATCGAGAACAAAGAGCCCACCGACTGAGTGCACGGCGTCGGCGACCTGCTTGAGATAGTCTGTTGGCAAGATAATGCCAGCGGACGTTTCGACATGAGGTGCGAACACCACGGCTGGCTTTTCAGACTTAATTGTGGCGACAACCTCATCGATTGCCGCTGGCGCAAACGGGGCTTGACTATCGTCATGGGTCTGCCGAGCCTTCATTACGGTGCAACTTGAGGGCAAATCGGCCATTTCGAAAATTTGCGTCCATCGATAGCTAAACCAGCCGTTGCGAATAACCAGGCAGCGATTGTTGTTGGCAAACTGACGAGCGACTGCTTCCATGCCAAAAGTGCCGCCACCGGGTACGACCGCTACCGCATCTGCATTGTAAACCTGCTTTAGAGTGCTGGAGATATCGTTCATTACTGATTGAAATGATTTCGACATATGATTCAATGATCGATCTGTAAAAACCACTGAGTATTCAAGTAAACCATTCGGGTCTACTGTGTTAGAAGGTGCTGTCATTTCTGTCTCCTGGTGCTGCTTTTTAAACTAATTTTGTTGATAGGACATGCATCTATTGAGCCGTTTGCTTCGCTACTAAATAGCTTTTATCAAAAGATTGAGGGTTAACACAATAGCGAGCTGGATATACTGGATATACAAATAAACTCGTTTGTACGCTCATGGCTTTGGGCGCGGTTGTTACTGTAGGCTATTTGGTAAATAGTCGCCGTGAAATCCGCCGAATCAACTGACCCAAGCCTTTAATTGCCATGCCCGGTCGCCCGGCGATATCTTCAGCGACTATATCCGTGTCAGTAATCAGCTCTTTTGCTACTTTGCTTTTAATTTTAGTGATTGCCGATAGATCGACTTGAGAGAACTTATTAAACATCCATCGGTTTGGCAAATTCCAAGCCTGACCTCGGCAAAAGCAAGCGACGAGATCGACAAGGATCGGCTCGCCGTTTGGCGTTACTAAGGTATTGGTTGGGTTGCGCAAATCATTATGAGCGACACCGGCTCGGTGTATTTCATCGATAGCAGCGCCGAGTTTTTCGAAAAACTCAGGCCATTCTGGTTGGTAGCGTTCGAGTTTTGTGATTTGTTCAGACTGATGGTAAGTCATTAAAAATGAACGAGCAGTCGGCTTGCTCAGAAGATCTGGTACGCAACTAACATTGCTAAGCTTTTTAAGTGCTTTGCATTCGCGCCAGTTTAAAATTGGGCCAATCAGTAGAGCGAACGTTTTGTCCGCTGCGCTTTGGTCCTTTAATACCGCTTGTTGGCCATCGATCTCGATCAGCAGCACATCTGGGCGAGAGCCGCCGCCCTCACGAAAGGTCTGAGTGGCATGAGCCCGTAGCTGTTCTAGGGTGTATTGTGACCAGTTGACTGACATCGAATTTCAAGCCTAATTAAAACCCAAGTATGGTAACATCTCGCTTTCGAAATAGTCACACTTTCACTTTCTTGTATTTATCTACTATGCTTGATTTAGAACTTTCAGCGACCACCGCATTGACACCCTTAGACGGCCGCTATGGCAGCAAAGTTAAGGCCCTCAGACCGATCTTTAGCGAGTTTGGTCTAATTAAATATCGTTGCCTAGTTGAGGTTAGATGGCTACAAGCCTTGGCTAACGAGGCCAATATCGCCGAAGTGCCAGCATTCTCGGCAGACACCAATACTCAGTTGGATGCCATCATCGATGATTTTTCGGTTGTCGACGCTGAATCGGTTAAGAGTATTGAGGCCACCACCAACCATGATGTGAAGGCGGTGGAATATTTTCTGAAAGATCGCTCAGACTCAATTGATGAAGTTAAAGCGGTAAGCGAATTTTTTCACTTTGCGTGTACTTCAGAAGACATCAATAATCTGTCTTACGCTTTGATGCTGCACGACGCGCGCGAGCAAGTGGTACTGCCCACGTTTCAACAAGTTGTTGCGGCGATTGATAAACTGGCCAACGATAACGCCGGCCTTTCAATGTTGGCTCGTACACACGGTCAGCCTGCATCACCGACAACTCTCGGTAAAGAGATGCGCAACGTGGTGGCTCGTTTAGAACGCCAAATTGAGCAAATCAAATCTGTTTCTATACTCGGTAAGATTAACGGCGCAACCGGTAATTACAACGCTCACGTGGTGGCTTACCCAGAAGTCAATTGGCAAGCATTCTCGCAAAATTTTGTTGAGTCTTTAGGTTTGGATTGGAACCCACTAACAACGCAGATCGAACCGCACGATTATATGGCTGAGTTGTTTCACGCGGTTGCTCGTTTTAATACCATCTTGTTGGACTTTGATCGCGACATATGGAGCTATATTTCAATCGGCTATTTCAAGCAAAAAGTTATCGCTGGTGAAGTTGGTTCTTCGACCATGCCACATAAAGTGAACCCTATTGATTTTGAAAACTCAGAAGGCAACCTTGGCTTAGCCAATGCTATGTTTGATCACTTGGCGCAAAAGTTGCCGATCAGTCGCTGGCAACGAGACCTTACTGATTCAACGGTGCTGCGTAATATCGGCGTAGGTTTTGGCTATACCATGCTGGCCTGCGCCGCTACGCTTAAAGGCATTAGTAAACTTGAGGTTAATGCGGCTGCTTTAGCGGCTGACCTAGATGATAATTGGGCTGTGCTCGGGGAGGCAATTCAAACGGTAATGCGCCGTTATGATATTGCTGAGCCGTACGAAAAATTGAAGCAGCTGACTCGTGGTAAAGATGGTATAGACCAAGCCGCTTTAGAGGATTTTATTGAAGGCCTAGAAGTACCCGAATCGGTAAAAGATGAGTTAAAAAAGCTGACCCCTGCAAACTATATCGGCCTTGCCGCTGAACTCGCGAAAAACTAATGTCTGATCCAGTCCGCCTTTCTAAATTAATGTCTCAGCGAGGCTTATGCTCTCGCCGTGAGGCCGACAAGCTGATCGAGCAGGGGCTGGTTAGGGTTAATGGTGAGTTGGTAAATACGCTTGGGGTTAAGTTTCCTGAAGACGTTACTATCGAACTGACACAACGCGCTCAAGCAATGCAGAATGAGCGTGTGACCATCATGATTAACAAGCCGATTGGCTATGTCTCGGGCCAGGCCGAAGACGATTATATTCCAGCGGTACGCTTGATTACTCAAGAGTCTCACTCTGAAACCGATCAAACGCGCCAACATTTAAAGCCTTCTCATTTTAGAGGGCTTGCCCCGGCTGGACGACTTGATATCGATTCTCAGGGCTTGCTGGTGCTTACCCAAGACGGTCGAATTGCTAAGCAATTGATTGGTGAAAATACTGAGCTGGAGAAGGAATATTTGGTGCGGGTCGATGTTGACGTCACTGATGAGCAGATTGAAAAGCTAACTTTTGGCCTAGAATTAGACGGCAAGCCATTAAAGCATGCCAAGGTTAAGCAACTTAACTCTGAGCAGTTACAAATCATATTGCGTGAAGGCAAGAAGCGCCAAATTCGTCGTATGTGTGAGGCTGTTGGCTTGCATGTAAGTGGCTTGAAGCGAGTTCGTGTAGGCGAGCTGCGTCTTGGTAAGTTAGAAGAAGGCCAGTGGCGATTCGTGTTACCTGAAGAGTTTCGTCATCGCGACGCGCGCGAACCTGAGCGGCCGACTTCAGGTAAGGTGGTGGCTAGAGAAGATAGATTGCCTCCGCGCCGCCCGAAGATCAAAAGTAAGAGTTTATACGGGCAGGGCGCTCGGCGATCAAAAAGTGAAAAAGCCAAGGATGGAGAATCTTAGTTTTAAATAGTGAGTTTTCAGTAGTTAGTTTGAAGCAGTTAGTTCGGGTTTAACCTCGGCGTGTGATTAAAAAGTATGGTTGAGTTAATTGATGTCTACAGTCGCTAAAAGCTGCCGTAATTGTGCCGCCAGCTGTTGCCGGTTTGAAGTTTTTCTTATTACCGATACCGGTGTTCCTGAAGAGCATATCGAGACCGATGATGATGGCACGCAAACAATGCTGCGCTTAGACGATGGCTGGTGCTCAGCGCTGAATCGAGACACTATGAATTGCTCTATCTATGAACTCCGCCCTTGGCTTTGTAGGGAGTTTGAAATGGGCTCTATTGATTGCTTGGAAACGTGGCAGGCAAAACTTTAATGGTTGTTTAAAGTCTTTTTAACTGAGCATTTTAACTCGCTTGCTGGCCACTAAGAGCGCACACACCCGCCGCCGACATAGCCGTAACCCCACAAATATTAAACCGTCGTTTTGCTGTATTTGAGTTAAATAATTGGCTGGCTTTTGATTCAAGCAAGGCATAGCCAAGGGTATTGATGGCGGCAAGGCATACTAAGGTGATCACAGTGATGTCACCCAACGAGACGGCGGCAACCAATGGCAAGGTGGCTTTTTTACCGTAAGATGAGGCGTATGCTACCACTGTTAGTATCGTCGGGCCCGGTATCAGCCGCATTACTGTTGAAGCGGCGACGAATGCTAGCCAGAGTTCAACGGCCATGTGATTAGCGACAGCTCTTGTTAAGGAAGCGCAATGTCGAGTCGATCAATTTATCGCGAGAGTTCGAAAAGCTATGATCGTCATCGATTAGCTGGTATGAAATTTTGTCTGAATAATTTCTCAGAGCCTCATACAGTGGCTTGATGTGTTGGTCGATTGGAATGACATCGGTGTCCGCTGCGATCAAATGAACGGGGCGTTGGTTAATACTCGCTACACGACCGTCCAAGTCTAATTCACTACCATGTTGTGAGATTTCGGCAATCGCTTTTTTACCTGACCAGCCTTTAAGCATAAATAAAGTGTCACTGTAGTCGCTCCAAAGCTTGATGCTTTGTTTATCATTGAATAAGCCTTTCCCTCTGGCGCCCATATTCGCGCCATCATGCGCAACCGCGCATAGAATGCTTGGATTGTCTAGAATGCCAGCGATCGCCATATGCCCGCCCATGCTATGCCCTACTAGCGATATTTGGCTCGGATTTACTCTCAACCGTGCTGAATTATCCGCGTGCTGCAGGTAATTTATAGCGGTTTGAACATCTTGTTCTGCGCCAATAAATGAAAACTCACCTTCAGCCCCCCATGCTCCTCGGTAATTAAAGAACACCGCATTCCAATCGGCTTTACGTAATGCTTGCGCAAGATCTAGGTTTTTTTCATTGCCGGGATAACCATGCAACATAATGGCTGTCGGGTGAGGTCCTTGGCCGGCAGCTTGGTAAATTAGGCCAGGCATGCGGCTGCCATTTGCGTCGATTGTTAGTTCGGCAATACTGGCGGGTGTTGTTGAAGCTCCTATTTTTGGTGCACCTATTGTTAGCGCTCCAAGGGGCGAGGCTCCAGAAGATGTTAGCACTCCAAGGGGCGAGGCTCCAGAAGAGGCGCAGGCACTAAGTAGTAGCGCGATACCACAAACGGATATTCGGGTAACAATTGTTAGAACGTTCATTTAACAGATCGGTGAAGTTATCAAGCCATTAACAATAGGCTGAATCGATAGAGCGGCGCAAGGCTTTGTATCGCTCTAAACCATTTAGGTGTTTCTAACGATTAGCTCAGTAGGAATGGTGCTCGACATAGGTGAGTTGTCGTTTAGTACGGCCATGAATTTTTCGACCAAAAGAGCGCCGGCTAAAAATGTGTCTTGCCTAATTGTGGTGAGCCTTGGTGAAAAGTGTGACGCTTGAGCGATATCATTGTAGCCAACCAATAGATAGTCCCGAATTGGTTCTAAACCATGTTCGTTTAGCGCATTAATGATCGCCATGGCGGCCGTATCACTATAAGCGAAGATGGCATCTGGGGCAGGGCTGCTTTTGAGTAGTTGCACCATTGCCTCGTAGTGGGCATTAAATGAGAAGTCTTCGCCTTGAAGCTCGCTGAGTGTGTAGTCGTAGTCGGCGGTACTTAATGCTTTTTCAAGCCCCTCACGCCTAAGGCGCAGTTCGATGTGCTCGGTGTTGCCTACGAATAGAATATTTTTCTTGTTGTGTTGAACAAAGCGCTCACCAGCTAAAAAACCGCCTAAAAAATTGTCGCTGCCAACCGTGCAGTACTTGGTACCTTCTGTGTTACCACCCCAAGCAACCATAGGAACATCTTTCTTTACTAGTTCATTGAACATTGCGTCGTTGGCCCCTTGGCCAAGAAAGATAAAACCATCAACGACCCGCCCGCTTACTAGTTCCTTATACGAATTTGCATCTGAAAGTGTCGGTGGAGAGAGCAGTAGATCCTGCTTTCGAATTGATAACGCCTCTGACACTCCGGCCAGCAACTCAAAGATAAATGGGTCAGTAATTCGATGTCGGCGATGTGAACTGAAATCTAAGATTACGGCAATCGTGTTAGTGTATTTCTCGCGTAGTTTTTTGGCATTTCGATTAACCGCATAGCCGTGTTCCCGAGCCACAGAAAGGACTTTTTCACGAGTTTTTGGTTTCACATTTGGGTGCCCACCAAGAGCTCTAGAAACCGTTGGCTTAGACACATTTGCAAGTCGAGCCACATCGGCCATCGTTATTGGTTTTTTAGACATAAGGTCGATTTTAAGTTTGCTCTTCAGCGTGAAAAAATGATCAATTAGGTATCGATATGTCTAGATTAACATAGCTTATAGCTGTATCGAAATATCAATCTTATTTTAAATTCTGGCAATATTTTGGAACTGATTTCATGGTTTGATTGAATTTTTAATGCTGGCTAATCGAGGAAATGTATAAGCGATGAAGTAGCTTTGATTGCAGATAGGTTTTTATAAGCTGCTGTTTTTAATTATTTTTTTTAAAAATAACGATGGTTTTTATAGTCATTACTTTCATCATTAGTACCCTGATTGATTGGTTTCCAGGCTTGTTTTTTGATTTCATGAAATGCATTTCATAAATATGTTGAAATGCATTTCATTATTTCATATACTGCAAAAACCGAGGCGGAAGTCCACGGACGTTAATAATATAAATTTTTAAATTAGAGGAGAATTGAGATGAAAAATGTAGATTTCTCACCAAAGCCCAAAGCGATAGCGCTGGCGCTATCGAGTTTGATGGCTGTTAGTATTCCTGTGTATGCGCAACAAAGCGACGAGCCGATTTCACTTGAAGAGCTTGTGGTAATTGGCACTGCTGGCGGTAAAGGTATTAGTCGTGATGACGCAAGTTTTGCAGTAACGACGTTCGATTCAAATCAATTGGAAAAAATTCAAGCTAAGAGCACCGCTGATTTATTGAAATCAGTTCCTGGCATTTGGTCAGAAAGCTCAGGTGGCGTAGCGGGTGCCAATATCGATGTGCGTGGCTTGCCTGGCGGAGGCGATGCCCCGTTTGCCGCATTTTCAGTTAATGGATCACCTTTGTTTGGTTACAATTCACTGTCATTTCTAGAGGGAAGCACATTATTTCGAATCGATGAAACAGTGTCATCAGTAGAAGCTCTTCGCGGTGGTCCTAACTCGGTGTTTGCCAAAGGCGAGCCTGGCGCTACGATTAACTTTAAGCTGAAAGAAGGGAGTGAAGAAACTCTTGGTCGTGTTAAATACACTACTTCCGATTACGATCTACAGCGTTTCGACGGCCACCTAAGTGGTGAGATTGCAGAAGATCTTTTCTATTCAATCGGTGGTTATGTGTCAACCTCCCCGGGCATTCGTGATGCTCAGTTTCAATCTGAAGAGGGCCAGCAATTCACCGCGCAGATTACTAAGTTGTTTGATAACGGAAAGGTGAATGTCTATACACGGATCACCGATGACCATGGGCAGTGGTATTTACCAATCAGTCTGAATAACCCCAATATTGACACTGGCACTTTTTCTCAACTAGGCAATGCCACACGTTTACGCGAAATCCAAGTAAGCCCGAGCGGTCAAACAGAAGTGTTTGATTTTAGTGAGGGTCGAGGTTGGGATGGTCAAGTATCTGGCGCCAATATCGAATTTGATCTTGGCAATGGCTATACGTTTAAAGACAATGTTAACTTCCTAAGTGGTGATGCTAATACATTCGGTCTGGTTCCTTCAGGTTCGGCTACAACCGCGGGTGCACTCTCTAGTGTAATCGGCGGTCCAGTAACAACATTGGGCGGTCGGACTCTTGCAGCAAACGAATTCGTACAAACATACGGGCACTGGGTGGTGCTGAAAGATCTTCAGTCATTCTCGAATGACTTGAGTATAAGTAAAACTTTCGGCGGATCACATGACGTCACTGTTGGTTTGTACCAATCGACTTTTAGCTCTAATGACTGGTGGTCAATTGGTAACCCAATTGCGGTTGAAAATAATACTAATGGCGATTTATTGAATGCCAGTATTACTCCCTCCAACATAGCCGATGCGGGTGGCGATGCGGGCTTTAATTTTGGCCTAGCCAGTTCGGGAGACGCTCAGGTTACTGCGATTTACGTGGCTGATTCATGGCAGGTAAACGATAGGCTGCGTGTCGATTTAGGCATTCGCTTTGAAGAGTTAGAGATAGATTATACGCTTGATACTGGCCCTGGATTCCCTGATGGCGTTGGTGATTTAGCCACTAGCGTCGACGGTGACGAAACGGCCTATACTGCGGCGATCGATTACCGAGTAAACGATGAACTTGGTGTTTTTGTTCGCGTATCTGACGGTTTCAGCTTCCCGACATTTGATAATATCCGTGAGGGTAATCAAAACGTTCGCTCAGTTGAGCAACTTGAAGTCGGCATAAAGTATTCGAATGAATGGCTAAGTGCGTATGCGACAGTTTATTCAAACGAAGTTGATGCGTTTAGTGCGGTTGTTGGTAGTGCGGTTGCCAATGCTGAATTCGTAACCGACGCAACAGGTGTAGAGCTTGAAGGTACGGTTGATTTTGGCGGTAATTTTTCAACAACGGTTTCAGCGACTTTTCAAAACGCCGAGATTGATGCTTCTAGCACCACCAGTGACATCGGCAATACGGTGTTACGACAGCCGGATAGCCAGGTTCGTATCTCGCCTCAATATGAATTTAGTATCGGTACCGATTTTTCAGCCGTGCTGTATGCCTCAGCGGCGTTTATCGGAGATCGTTTTGGTGACAACGCTAATACAGTAGACTTACCAAGTTTCGAAAAATACGACCTGGGCTTAATCTTACGTAAAGAGAGTGGTTTGTTCTTTCAGATACACGGTGATAACTTGAGTGATTCAGAAGGCATCACTGAGGGAGACCCGCGAAACCCGGCAGCACCGAATGGTCGCCCAATTCTTGGTCGCTCGGTTAAGTTCAGTATTGGCTACGATTTTTAAATCGAATAGTTAATCGTATTTAACAGACTTAACTGTCGCAACGCCTTTTAACTGGCCTAGTGCGATGCGCCGTTTACCGAACCCTTTCATGTTAAATGTTACAGGTTTGGGTAAACATCGCATCACGCGACGCCAAATAAAAGGCCTAGTTAAATCGGCTAACGCAAACTAAGGTAGATAGAGGTTCATGTCTTTGCAAAATAAATATTGGGCGATTAAATTTTCCATTGTTATCAACTATTGTGTTTTTGCAATTTTGTTGAATAGTGTTGGCACGGTAATTTTACAAGTACAAAGTAGCTTCGGCGTGACTGAGTCAGCGGCCAGTGTGCTTGAGGCATATAAAGATCTGAGCATTGCTTTAGTCTCGTTCTTAGTTGCTGCCTTTATTGCCCGTGCGGGTTACAAGCGTACGATGCTTTTTGGATTAGGCTTCATCGGCTTAGTCTGTTTAGCAATGCCACAGGTGCCGACATTCTGGATGAATAAGTTAATGTTCGCAGCTACCGGTGCTAGCTTTGCTTTGATCAAAGTTTCGGTGTTCGCTACTATCGGATTGATCTCGGCTGATCGTAAAGAACACGTTAGCATGATGAATTTTCTAGAAGCATTTTTTATGCTCGCTGTGCTATCTGGCTACTTTGTGTTTAGCGGTTTTATTGATGATGCTGAACCAGGCTCACTAGCGTGGTTTGATGTGTACTATGCTTTAGCCGCTTTGTCGTCGTTGGCATTTATTATTTTGTTATTTACCGGCTTAGATGAGTCTGAAGTAGAGCACAGCACAAGTAAATCTGCATTGCGGGACTTCATCAGCATGCTCAAACTTTGCTTCAAACCGTTGGTGCTAGTGTTTGTTATTAGCATCTTTCTGTATGTGTTGATTGAACAGGGAATCATGTCTTGGTTGCCAACTTTCAATAACAAAATCCTTTCTCTGCCAGCCTCATTGAGTATACAGATGACCAGCATATTGGCTGGCTCTATCGCCTTGGGCCGGTTTATTGCTGGCTTTGTCAGTAAGAAAATTGATTGGTATCCGATGTTAGTCACCTCTCTACTATTTGCGGCCGCCTTGGTTTTAATCGCCTTGCCGTTGGCTGAAAGTGTTGATTCTTCTGTTCCGGTAACTGGGTGGCTTAGTGCTCCAATAGCGGCGTTTATCTTTCCATTAATTGGTTTGTGTCTCGCACCTGTTTATCCAATTATAAATTCGGTTATGTTATCCACGCTTGAAAAAAATCAGCAAGCAGCAATGACGGGTTTAATCGTTGTGTTTTCTGCACTTGGAGGTACCACTGGGTCGATAATAACTGGCGCGTTATTCGAACATTTTGACGGTGCAACAGCGTTCTATTGCTCGCTGATACCGATTGCTATTATTCTGTTGATGCTGACTTTGTTCAAACGTCAGACCGATAGGATCTCACATGCTTCATAGCATCAGATGTTAGGGCTATATGGATTTTACAATTATGCCAATTAAAACTCATGCCCAACTTTATCCGACCCTGTTTGAAGCAATACAGTTAAGCGGGGTATATCAAGATTCGAAATATTTTGTCGACGCAACCCCTAAGTATTCGCCCGATGTGGTACTCAGAGCCTATCAGCTTGAATCTTTAGAAATTAACTTTGATATTTCTGATTTCGTTGAACGGCACTTTCAACTTCCGCAGAGCGTGGGTGCAAGTTATCAGGAGAGTTCTAAACGCCCTGTACGTGAGCACATCGATAATCTTTGGAAAATTCTAGCGCGCCCAGCGGATGCTGATGATCCAAATTCATCGTTAATTGCGCTGCCCAATCCGTATATAGTACCTGGAGGGCGTTTTCGAGAAATATATTATTGGGATAGCTATTTCACCATGCTCGGCTTGATGGATTCTGGTCAGGTGGAGACGGTTGAGGCGATGATAGAGAATTTTGCCTATCTGATTGACCAGATTGGGTTTATTCCGAATGGAAATCGAAGTTATTTTTGCACTCGTTCTCAACCGCCTTTCTTCGCCTTGATGGTTGATCTGCTCGCTCAGGCTAAAGACGTAGAGTCTGTCTATTTGCGCTACCTGCCTCAGCTTGAAATGGAGTATGCGTTCTGGATGCGAGGTGAAGATCAATTGACCGCAGAAGGCGACGCAATTCATCGAGTTGTAAAGCTCGAAGGAGGGTGCTTGAATCGATATTGGGATGACAGCGATCAGCCCAGACCGGAGAGCTACGCTGAAGACATTGAGTTGGCCGCTACCTCTAAACGCAGCGATGCTGAGCTCTATCGCGATATTCGAGCGGCCTGTGAGTCTGGCTGGGACTTTACTTCTAGATGGTTTATTGAGCCCGACAAGATCAGTTCAATTGTGACCACAGGTATTTTACCTGTTGACTTAAATTGCTTGATGCATAATCTTGAATGTACCTTAGCCAAAGCCTATAAGTTTTCAGGCCAGCTCGATAAGCAATTAGAGCTCGAGCAACGGTGTACTTTTCGAAAGAGCGTTATACAGACATTATTTTATGACAATCACTCGGGGATGTTTGTTGATCTAGATATTAATCGATTCAAGCCAACAGAGGTAAGTTCTTTAGCCTGCGTTTATCCATTGTTTTTCAACTTGGCAAGCAATAATCAGGCGATATCGGTGGCGAAAAAGCTTGCTTCAGAATTCCTGCAAGCGGGCGGATGGCTAACCACGCTGAACACGACTAGCCAGCAATGGGATTCACCTAATGGTTGGGCTCCATTGCAATGGTTATGTTATCAAGGCTTAATTAACTATGGTTTTGACGATGACGCTTATGAAGGCGCGTCGCGCTGGGTCGACAATAACTTAAAGGTGTATAAAGCCATCGGCAAGCTTGTTGAAAAATATAACGTGATCGATTTAGGCTTGCCCGCTGTGGGTGGTGAATACGAGGTGCAACACGGGTTTGGATGGACAAACGGAGTGCTATTGAAGCTCATGAATGAGCTGAATTTAGATAGGTGATTATATAAGTTTACACAAGATGAATAAATCGGTGTGCTTAACTACAACCCTAAGTACTAGACTACAAAAATTTACTCTTTATGAGAAAGCCAAATAAGGCACCTATCCCGACCTGACCAATGCCTTTCTGTATGCTTGCTAAGTCCTTTGGTGAAAGCCATTTGCAAGTCCAGCCAAGTATGTGCCATGACCAGATCAATGCACCCGCTAAAAATATAAGGACACCAACACAAATAACAACTTTTAAACATCGTGCAATAAGGTCTCTGACACCCTCCCTTCGTCCATGTTGAGTAGCGTTCGCTAGATTCTCTAGATCTTTACCGTATGATAACGAGCTTCCCTCTCGCCTTGCATCATCATCACCGCCAGATCTTGGTGATGGACGCGGTATAATGTAGTCAGACAAAACTAATTCGGGTTCGCTTGTCTATACTTTTCAGAATAATGCTTCTCAATTATATCGTTAGATATCACTGCATTGCATTCTTCATTTTGTTCCCAAACAATAGATCAAGGAGTTCCTGGCTCGTGGGTCATGGATGAAAGCGCTATTCCACTGAAATCTCCATACATCTTGTATGCAGCCTCTACTAATGCCTTGTCATCATCGTTCAGGCCCGCAGACCCAGAAATAGACAGGGGCTCAGTTACTGGCAATGATCTGTAGTCTTTTATTTCCTGATAAACAGAGCAGATAACTGGGCCATAACGCCAAGCTTGAACTTGCTCATCATCTATTAATAGCCGACCTCGAATTCCAAGCATCCAGCCATGACACAGGTACACCAAGTTAATTAGCTGCATTGGTGTAACTGTTTTTTTTGATTTTTTCGCTAATTCCAATATATAGTTAGCAACAACTTTGTCTTTTGTTGTCATGAGACCTCTGCATAACTAGGGTCTTTTCATTGAACTTTCCAACTATGTGATCTTTAAGTTCGATTTAGCGCGCAAAATCGCATTATTGAGAGGTTATGTTGATGTTATTTCCTAATTACCAATTTTTAAACCCAATTCCCCTGCAGTCATCGGCTCTGGCAAGCCGTAAAGTATTAAGGATCTTGTGCCCTTGCGGAGATTTGCTGCAACTGCGGCGAGGCCAAAGAAACTCATGTTTTTAGCAAGACCCATAAATCGTGTTCGCGCCAAACCATAATGTTGTTTGTAAGCGGCGAACGGATGCTCTCCTCCCGCACGCGTTACAGCGATCACTTTATTTCGACATTGATCCGCACTCGACAGCGGGCGGTTTCGATAGCCCTTACGCTGCACTTGATCATCAATACCAAGTTGGGCGAGTTTATTGCGTGTCTCCAGCGAGCTGTATGCCGCATCAGCGTACGGCGCAACTTCATCACCAAGTAACAATGTCTCTCGCTCTTGGCTGTCGTGGACATTACCTGCGGTCACGCTTTGTCGATGAATAAAGCCATCCTCGTCGACACCGCTATGAACTGAGAACCCGAAGGTTGATTTCTTATTTCCACGGCTATCATTCTTCACATGCCAGCCCGCATCCGAGTCTTTTTTGGGCTTGCCGTCTAGGCCATTACCTGGGCCTGACTGCGCGGCCTCGATTGGTGTAGCATCAATAATGTTGATGCGACCGTGAGTTATAATAATGTTCTTAGCTTCAAGTTGGCGATTAACCTCGGCGAATAAACGATCCCACAAGTCTTGCTCTAACAATTCGCTCCGAAAACGGCCAAATGTCGTGGCTTCAGGAACATTCCCGCCCAATTCAAGACGGCAAAACTTGCGAAACAGTAGGTCTCGATACAAGCATTGCGCTAGCTGAACATCCGAAAGCTGATACCAGATTCCAAGTAATAAGCTTCTAAATAATGTTAATGACGGGTAACTCGGCCGTCCCGTTTTAGAAGAATAAATCGACGATAATATATCTTCAATCTGTGATCAGTCTTATAGCGCTTCCGTATCGTCCAAGCTGCGAAGTATGGGGTGATCGATATCTGACGCGCTAACAAAGAGCTCTGATTGAGTAGTGAAAGGCTTTTGCATGTCTTATTTTAGCAAATTGGTGAACTAAGCGGGG
>JBKEFT010000055.1:0-19508 GCA_046709645.1 Arenicella sp. | reverse complement strand
TCTGTCACCGATACGAGGGTGCTTCTTGCTTGGGTCATTCCATGACTCCTAGTCAAATTCCTTGTGGCTCAAGAGTCTCATTTTGAGACAATGGTTTCAAGTGTTCGCATGCCTGTCCTAAGATTTTTGCAAGTGTTCGCATGCCTGTCCTAAGATTTTTGGTGTGTCCTAAGATTTTTGCTGTCGGATCTTTGCAAACATAGGCACACAGAAAAGGTAGACTAGGTTTAGTTTACGAGTGCGTAAAAAGGTCGACAGTCAATAGAAGTTGTATTGCATGGTGTATAACATCGAAAAGATAGCCAATTACGGCCAAATGGCGGCTTAGAATGAGGTTCATAAAGAGAACCTTGCGTTTAAAGCATGAACTATGGCAAATTAGTGCCATGATAAAAAATGCAGCGACAGGGAAAGATGGATTTGTTATGACGCTTTTTCTACAGTCTCGTTATGTGAATATCAGGTTATATATTTATGAATAGAAAAATTTCTGACAACAATCTTCAACTAGATGCACTCGATGGACTTAGAGGGCTTGCGGCACTAATAGTAATATTGAGTCATACGAGCAATGCTTCAATGTTTTTTGCTCCCTACATTAATGCTAGCGGAATTGGTAAGTCTGGGGTGTTTCTTTTCTTTTTGTTAAGCTCATTTTTATTATCTAGAGCGTTAATGACAAAAGGTGATAGTGCATTTTCAATGTCTTCAATGAGTATTTATGCACAAAGAAGGTTCTTTCGCATTTATCCGCTATTTACCCTATATTTACTTGTGGGGCTAATAAGTACATCTATTATCAGCCTAATGTTAAATCAGGAGGGTGTTGGAGTACCTTTCTCACTGACAGTGATAGAGTTTTTAAATCATCTTCTTTTAGTTGAAGGCAAGGGGGTTACATGGAGTATCGCTGTTGAATTCAAGTTCTACTTTGTCTTGCCTTTTCTTATATTTTTTACTCAGTTTGTGAAGGCTAAATCTGGCTTTATAATGGAAATAATTTTTTTATTTTCACTCGTAGTTGTAACACAGATAATTAGTCCGCAAAGCGAATCTCTCACGAACGACTCTAGACTAATGCCATATATGTGTATTTTCATACTTGGTACGATTTTGGCGGCAATTCAATGTGAGATTGAATGTGGAAGAATAAATAGAGAATTTATAAAGCCTATTGTCCCTTTAAGCTATTTGTCATTGTTAGCTTTAGTTTTTATGACACCGGCGGGAGCATCATTGATACTTGATGATGTAAAAGGCAATCTCTTTCATAAAGATTTTATTCAATACACCGTTTTCTGGAGCATAATTTTATTGTCAGTGGTCAACTTCAATTCAAAATTGTCCTCACTATTTAAAATGAAGTGGCTTAGATTTTATGGGGCGCTTAGTCTTTCAATATACTTGTTTCATCCGGTTTTCATCGGAATGGCCAGAAAAATGATGCTAGGGGAATATATTTCTGCTTGGTTTGTAATCTTTTCATCAACATTGACATCTTATATTTCCTATCGTTTTTTAGAATTGCCTGTATCAAAAATCAAGTTCAAAGATAACGAATAAGGATAAGTCGTGCGCAGCCGCGACTTCATCCAATTGTTGAACAAGCCCGGTCGTACTCTCTATTAAGTAAATAAATACACTTCGCATCCGTGTGGTGTAGCCGTTGCTGAGGGTCAGCACGGTGAGCAGACGAGTGACTCCCTCACTCGTTGAGCGATGTTTTTTCGCTATGACATAAAAATCAATCCTCCAAATTATGGTGACTTAAGGTTTTGGCGACGCGGGCGATTAGCCACTATAAAATCGTCGTCGATAGGTGCTCACGATGTGCATCGCGCCTGCGCAGTGTTTGCAATGCCAGCTTGGTCGTTCCCGTTGCTTGATCTTTGGTGGGTCTACTTGTAACGCCCACTGCACCCGTTTCAAGGTTTGTTTTGCATTGCCATGCAGATAACCATAATCGCGGACCGGGCGAAACCCTTTGGGTAATACGTGTTGCAACACCAATTTAAGGAGGTCATTGGCTCTGAGTGTGCGGGTTTGGCTCTGCTGTTTATTATCGCGATAGCGAAAGGTGATATGGCCATTTTGACCGCAGAGAATGTTTTTCTCAGCGATAACGCCGCGATACAGATAACGCGATAGGTATTGCAACGCGGGTAATCCCCGGCCTACCTTTTTGCAATGGCCATCCGCCGAGCCACGAAGCTCATCGGTCTTGCCGCGCGGGAATAGAAAGATCGGGTTGCGGTGACTCGCCCAATAGTTACGCAACATCACTAGTGTTCGCTCGGGGAGAATGACAAACCGGTCTTTGTCGCCTTTACCACAACGCACATGTACTTTATGCCGCGCACTGTCGATGTCAGCAATGGTTAAATTCAGGGCTTCGCTTAGACGCAGCCCCATGCTGTAGACGCACAAGAGAAAGGGTGATAACGCGCTTCGCGCGTATGATCGATGACCTTAGCGACTTCGCCTATCGAAAGGATATCAGGCAATGTTTTAACCTTAGGCGGTTCCATAATCTCAACCCACTGCCATGGCTTGTTGAGAATGTGCCGATAAAAGAACTGCAGCCCGTTACGATCGAGCTTTACCGTCGACCACGAATGGCTGTGAACCAATGACGAGAAGTAGTTGCGAAGTTGATGTTGATTAAGCGTGTCGGGGCAACAATCGAAGAAAGCGGAAACTCTGCGCACGGCACGAGAATAGGCATCGATAGTGGCATCGGCTTTGCCTTGCAGTCGCAGTACGCTGAGATGTTGTTGGTAAAAAGAGTCAAAGCGAGATTGTTCGGATGGCTTCATATCTAAATCCTATTTTTGACACACCCATGATTGGGCGTGATAGGAATAGTGTGTCTTCTTTGCCGCAGAGCGGCTTCGTTCAATAAGAACCCAAAGTGCACTCCACCAGCAAGCTGGCTCCGCGGGACGCGCAGACAACGCGCGCCCCTTGGCCGGGCGTTGAGGCTGTAGAAAAAACCTCGATCAAAAGGATATTTGATAAAGATAAGGCTTAGAGTTAACGGAGTCGAAGATGCCTAACTACGAATCTTACGACTATAATCAACGCTCGATGATAGTGATCAACTATCAAGATCAACTATCAAGATCAACTATCAAGATCAACTATCAAGATCAACTATCAAGATCAACTATCAAGATCAACTATCAAGATCAACTATCAAGATCAACTACAGACCGGTACCTTTTAATATGCGCCGTATCATCTGGTCGATAAGAGAATTGATCTGAGTATATTTTATCCTCGCCATAAGAACGACGACTTTGGCCGCCCAGTCTGCAATTGATGAGTGAGCGGTTAGCGTTCGCTAACCGCGAGGAGGCAGGCTAGAAGATTCTCAGATCTTTTATAGAGCATATTAAGTAAGCACTGGTCGAGTAGTTAGTGGCCCTAGGCCCCGACAGTTGATTAGCTGAGTAAATTGTAATTCACTTTAGCCCTGAACTATTTATTCAGAAAGTTTTTTCACCGGAACACCGCCAGCATACATATTTGTGATAGGCATGCTATGACGTAAAGCTACTGTATTTGCCGGAGTATTCGCTAGAAACACGGTCTGAGCACCTTGGGTAAAACTGTCGTTGTGAATACATTGAGGTCGAATAGCTAGGGCGCTGCCATCCAGAGGTATTTCGAACATAGTGAAATGAAATTTTTGCGTATTAACGGTACGAAAATAGGGGTCTTCATGACTGTTATCGACTCGACGCCCTAGCAAAATCCGTGAGAGAGTTTTTTCACCAAATACTGGGTCAGTGCCTTGTGCTGGCAACCAAATATGGGGAAATGGGTGATGCTCAACAAATAGACCGCCACCCTTGGTTGCTCCGAATTGATAATCGGTGATGTATTCAGGCAACTTCTGATCGTACTGGATGCCCCAAAGATCTTGATTGAAGCCCAGTGCGAACTCTTCACCAGGTTTGATTAAGGTACCACCGTAATAACTTAGGGTTTCTAAATATTCGAATTGTGAGGTCTCAGAAGAGCCATAGCTAAGCAAGGGAAAATTTAGTTCATCCGTATCGCATATGAGTTGGCCTGTACTGCCGAAGACATTCGCTGATTTGTCGGTCACAACGCCGGCACCGTAGATTGCTGCTGTCCAATACCCATCGACGGCCAGAGCGTGTGTGCTTGATGGTGGAATACCGCTTCGTTGATCGTGAAGTTGATTCAGATAGCTAATTAATGTTGGCTCTGAGGCTCCAGGCGCTTGATCGCTTTGCACCACTAAGTTATCCGTATTAATATCTAGATTTACAACAGTACCAGCGCGAATTGGGCCAAATAGGCCCGTTGTCGTAAGTAGTAATTTATCATCCGCGCTGCGGTTCAAAACCGCAGCATTTAAAAAGTCAAAGTTATTGTCAAGGTCGTGATCAGAAACGCCTTGAGTGATATTGTCCCAACGAGTCTCACTCATTTGCTGTGCACGGTATTCCGCACGTGTTTCGCAAAATATAACCGGTTCTTGATTTGTTCTAACGTGTGACATTTTTCCCTCTGTAGATTTAAACCTAATTTTGTGAATTCATTTGAGCATCAATGGCTCATGTGGCTACAATATTGTCTATCATTTTAGGCTTGAGTTCATTAGCACAAATAGACTACTCAGCATCTTAATCAATGACCTATGCCTAGCACCTTGAAAGCAACCGCGAATCACCGCTTGTCTTAACACAGCATAAAAATGAAAATGACAGGTAGCAAATTTGTTAAGAATAATTCGCTCGTTTCACTTTTCGACTCGGACTATGTTCGCGTTGGTGTTATAGACATTATGATCAGATGACGTAAAAAACATTATGAAGCACTTTCTAGCTGAAGCAGACCGACGTAAATTTAATGGATAAGCAAAAAAACATGGTGTTATTGTAATACCAACTACTGAGGGTTTAGAGGATATGAATGATATTGTTTTTAGAGAAGCATCATTAAATGATAAGCCGGTACTGCTCGAATTTGAGCAACACGTTATACAGGCAGAACGCCCGTTTAATTCAGCTATAAAGTCAGTTGATGCATACTATTACGATATGGCTGATCTACTTAATAGTAAAAAATCTCATCTGCTTGTAGCTGAAATTAACGGTGTCGTTGTTGCATCAGGCTATGCTCAAATACGGACATCTAAACAGTCCTTGGTGCACGACTTTCACTCTTATTTGGGCTTTATGTACGTGGTTCCTGAATTCCGCGGTCGCGGGATTAACAAAAGTATCCTTGAGAGGCTTATCCAGTGGAGCACGAATCAGGGGATATCGGATTGTTATTTGGATGTTTATAGTGACAATGAAGCGGCTATACGCGCTTACCAAAAAGCAGGGTTCGTAAATTCAATGATTGAAATGAAATTGAATTGTAGTAACTATTGTAGTAACTATTGAAACAACACCTTAGCCAAGTGTGACACTATGTTTTAAATATCAGAGGTGAATTTGTGGAAATTAGTAAAATTACGATCGCTATATTGTTGTCATTACTGTTGGTGGGCTGCGGCGCCAAGTCGGGTGAGGAAAATGAGGGCACTCAGATAAAAATTATAGAGCATCAATTGGAGGCTCTCGAGAAGGCAAAGGCTGTGGAGAAAACGGTGCTTGATACCGAAGCTAAACGGAAGAGTGAATTAGAAAAGCTGGGAATTTAATATTGAATTCTGGCCAATGCAGGAATTCTAAGATCGAAGAGACGTTGAGATAAAAGACCATGAAGGAGATCCTGAATTGTTGTATCGTATCAAAAAACCAGACTTTATTGAAAGGGCCTGTCGGATAATGAAATTGACTAGTACGAAAGCATCACTTTGGTTTATTTTTCCGCTTATTTTCGAGCAATTGAACAACCATTACGTCTCTAATAGACGAAAAGTTGCCTGCTTATTATGCGCTAGAAGGTTCGGCTAAGGTGGTTTCAAACGTTAAGCTTTACCAAAAAATGGATTTACTAGAAACTCAATTAAGGGAAGGGCTTTTAGCGCACCTTGAGGAGGCTGCCCAGGGGAGAAACGAGTTATTGTTTTGCGTTACGGCGTTTAATCCATTCTCTGAATTGAAGGGTAAAACTGATAAATTGACCGAGGAGTTTGTCGACATTGGAGCACAAGTTCTTGCACTCAGAGCAAAGCTTGGAGAACCATCTGATGGAACAATAGCTGAACGACTCTGTTGGTATTGTCGTCAATGGAGCAACTCTGGAAAAAACTATAGAACTTCCGGCAAAGACCTGGCTAGACAATTTTTATTAGAGATTGAAAGATAATAGTTTAGATAAATTAGTGTGGGCTTGAAATTTCCTTACAGCAATTTATCTGCTCTGAACAAGCTGCGCTGATGTTTGATGAGCAATTAGCATCTACCACTGACAAAAAAAGCACGAGTACCAAATCTGATACCCGTGCTCCAATCTGAGCTACCACTTCGATTACAGGAAGCGGTAGCGTCAAGCATAGCCTAGCTTAACGTTCGGCTGCTTATAGAGCCTCCAAAAACTTAAGTAATTGTTGTTTATCAGTATTGGACAGGGCTTGGTAACGAGCTCTAGAGTCTGAACCTTCGCCTCCGTGCCATAGAATGGCTTCTTCGATTGAACGCGCTCGGCCGTCATGCAGATAGCCGTGCTCTGGAGCGCAGAGCTCATTGCCTTCGCCGCCTAAGGGGTTAACAACTCCTCCAGTAACGCAGGCCGACTGCCCAAGACCCCACAATGGTGTGGTGCGCCATTCGCTGCCGCTTGCCAGACCTTCGCCAAGATTATCGGCCATGTCAGCTCTCATATCGTGTAACAACATGTCGGTATAGGGGTGTATGGTCTGATCGCGAACCTCGGCTAAGGGATGGAACTCGCTGGTTTGCTGTGTCGGCGTGTGGCAGCCGGCACAGCCAGTACTGGCAAACAGTGTTTTACCACGAACGACGTCCTGATCTTCAAACCCGGTTTCCCAGCCGCGTTGTGGGCGAACGCCCAAGCCTGATAAGTAGGTTACTAGTTTGTCAACCTCGACATCTGCTAACACGGGGCTGCTGTTGCTGCATCCAGTCTGTGCAGAACCACAATCTAGATTTGGCAATAGATTAGTTCGTACACCCATGTCGGTATTCAGCGCGGCGGCTACTTGATGCTTGATGCTGGTACTGCCCGCTTTCCAGCCAAATCGACCTAAGCGGGTGATGCTAGCGTTTTCAGGGTCGGGAATGCGATTGGCTCGCCCAGAGATCCCGTCGCCATTTGCATCCGTGGGGTCTTCCATGCTCAGAATCGTCGATTCTGGAATCGCTTCTAGTAAACCTAAACCAACCAAGCGTGGCGCGATGCGTGCTGAAAAGCGCGCAGGCTCACCGCTTTGGAATTGGTAATTTGGTTTTCGTAGGCCTCCATTCACGTTTGACCAAAAGGCGATAGAGACGTCGCCTTCACCAACACCGTTGAGATTTTTAGGTTGCAGTACGCGGCCGATATTAGGGTCTGGATTACCATTGGCATCGCCGACTTTAAATACCCATCGATCTAACAATTGATTGTTGTCTGCTACCGGTGCCGCGCCATTGCGCTCGTGGCAACCTGTGCAACGCTGATTGACATAGCCTTGTGATCCACCTAAACCGACCACCGTGCTGAAGATGCCGTTGTCGGGATCTTCATCGTGCATTCCATCAATGAAAGACGAGTGCAGTAATCGACGACCTTCTAGGAATTTCTGGCCGTTAAGGTAGCCTAGGTTGGTCGCCATTTGCAGAAAATGGTCGTTTGGTTCATTAGTGTATTGATAATGTGTGGTGGTGTTACCACCCAACCAATAAGCCTCGGGAACTTCACGACTGTCCTCCTGAAAAGTACCACCGCCGGGCCTAAACTCTCCTGCATTCTCGGTATACCACGGCACTATTCCTTTGCCGACGATGTACAAGAACGTTGTGCCATAGTAATTAGCTTGTCCGCGCGGTATATCACCGCGGCTAAATTGACTTATTTCAAACTCTAGGCGGTCACCAAGCCGAATCTCTCGGTTAAGTTGTCGATTTAGATTGTCTGTTTTTGTGTAGTTGTAATAAGTGCCATCGAAGCCAACGTATTGCATTCCGAAATTACCGCTGTATTCAGCGACAGTATTGCGACCAAGTTACCACCAACGGTTTTCCGCTTCGGTATCATTTAATGGCCATAGGGTGCGCACGTTCATAACGATTCGATCACCGCCTTTGGCAACGTAGTCAATGATCTCAATATTGCTAGAACGATGTTCAAAGTAAAATTTGATGTAATGATCGTAGGATTGAAACTGGTCTTCGCGAGCATGTCGTGTTCGAGGTCTGTCTGAAAACCGAGTGATAAGGGCATCGCCACGATCAATCTGCGTATCCGGTTCCAGAGCGGTAGCGCTGTTGTATAGCGGAGTGATATTGCCAATAGATATTGGGCAGCCATTGGCATCGACGCTAGTTCCTGATGGTGTGTTGGGGCAGGTGTCAATGGAGTCAGCAACACCATCGTTATCAGCATCACCGTCACCGGTGCTGCCAGTACGGATAAATTCAATCCAGTTAAGGTTTAAAGCGCTGTTTACCACATTAACCCGTAGTGACTTGGTGCCTGATGAATTCACTGTCACCTGGCCAATCGAATGCGTTTCCCAGAGCTGCCAGCCGCCAGTACTGCCGACTAAATCTGTACCGATGTTAGCGCCATCCAAGGTTAAGGAGATATTGCCGGTTGTCTGGTTTGATGCCACACGTACGTTAACGTTATAGGTGCCAGCGTCAAGACCAACGTCGTATTGTAGCCAATCACCGGTCTCCATCCAGCCGACATTGTAGCCGCCACCAAGGTCGGTAGTCGCTTCAATATCAACGTCGTCTTGCCGAAAAACACCACCAATATTACCGCTAGTGGTGTCGGAGAAAGCCTTATAATCTTCGGCTTCCACTCTTGAACCATCGGGGTCGATCACCACAGTAGGGCAGCCGTTGGCGTCTACACTGCTATTTGGGGCTGTGTTTGGGCAGTTGTCATTGGCATCGATCACACCATCATTATCAGAGTCAGGTGCTGGTGTTGATGTCGAGCCAAAGATCTTGATCTCATAAATTGAGTATCCCCAGTTGTTGCCGACACTGCGGGTAAGGCCGAGCATTCGAACATAGCGATAGTCGCCGCTTAAATTATGTGTGTCTGTTCTAGTAGTTGGAGGTTTATAACGATTGTGCATTTTCCGGTCTAAATGTAGCAATAGAGCAGGTTTCGGTAGGTCTAAGATGTGACGCATTTGTCTAGAATGTCAAAGTGAATGCAGAATCGATAATGTAGACACGAATAAATTTTGCTTTGGTCTGGCCTTAATTTACCTTGCCAGCATCGTCGCCAAACGAGATTGGAGAGTGGTTACCTAGACATTAATGAAAACCGAATTTACATTTCTCACTACTAGGTCCTTTAACAACAAAGTAATTAGCAACAAAAAAAGCCCCAGTTGAGGGGCTTTTCGCAGTTTAGTGTTCGCCAGCAGCAAGGGCTAAGTGTGCTAGCTTAAATATTACCCGTATCTATTTTGTGGCGGCTACGCAATTGCTATTTTTCACCTTAAACTTGTGACGTTCTTATAATGAAATTGGCAGGTTATAAACGCGCTTACCGGTAGCGGCAAATACGGCATTGCCGATTGCCGGAGCAATTGCAATAAGCGGTGGTTCTCCTAGCCCCGTAGGCACTTCAATACTCGGCATGAACTTAATGTCTAGGTCGGGTACATCGGCCATTCTCAATGGAGTATAGGTATCCAAGTTAGTTTTACTGACTTCGCCATTTTCAAAACGACTACTTTCTTTAAGCGCTAAGCTTATTCCCCAAAGAGTTGCGCCTTCAGCTTGGGAAAGTGCTCCGTCAGGGTGAACCACGGTGCCACAATCAATAGACTGCCAGATTTTCTTAACCGTAATGGCATTGGTATCCGGGTCAACAGCAACATGCGCGACCACGGCGGTCCAGGTTGGCATTGTGCGTTCTTGCCCATGCGCGACAGCAACACCAAGGCCTTCACCGGCCGGCATCTTTTTGCCCCAAGCACTGCGTTTACGCACATCTTCAAGTACCGCAGCCAAGCGCTTTGCGCCACCAACGGATTCGGGTGCTTTGCCTGAATTTTTGCCTTTGGCGTCTAGCATCGCCAGTCGAAAATCGATTGGGTCCTGCTGTTTAAGCTGGGCTAACTCATCCATAAAAGACTCTACGCCCCAGCCGACCCAACCAGGGCCAACCGCGCGTAAGAAACCTGGTTGAAAAGTGCGCTGAGCTAGGTCGTTATTAATCGCCCTAACACGGTGATTTTCTAAGCTGTACCAGTGATCGGCACCGCTAATCGAAAATGCGTCGAACTTACCTTTGCCATCTACCCCGGTGCCAAGAAAACCTGGTGCTAGATTCAAGGTAGGCCAACCAGCGGCGGCACCGTGTTCAATACCGGTAAGATTGTTCTGCGCGTCTAAAGAGGCATCAAATTGCTGCACCGACGCTGAACGTACACAGTCAAAACGACTGTCATCTGGCCGCTGAAACACGAGTTTAACCGGCTTATTAAGCCGCTTCGCCGCCAGAGCCGCTGGAATCATGTAGTCGCCCCACAAACGACGCCCGAAGCCGCCGCCTAGATAGTACTGGTGGATGATGATATCCGACTCGGGCATATCCAACGCTTTGGATAGGGTCGGCAAGATCAGCGATTGCCATTGATTGCCAGAATGAATATGGCATTTACCGTCTTTGAATTCGACCAGCGCGTTAGCCGGCTCGAGTGCAAAATGAAGGGCTGTTCCTGTTCGGTATACGCTTTGTATTACTTTGTCGGCTGACGCCCTAGCTTTAGGGGCATCGCCGTGATCGACAAAAAGTGTTCCGGCTTGGTAATCAGCGGCTAACCGTTGGCCTTCATTAATCAGGTCTGCCTCATTAACAGTGGCGGTTGGCCCTGCTTTCCAGCTGATATCTACCGCCTTGGCGGCTTTGATAGCCCCAGGAAAGCTGTCGGCTATCACTAAGGCCCAGCCTTGCAGTTGATTGCTCGGGTCGTCTAATTCGAGGGTTTGCTGATAGCCTTTTACTTTTTTTGCATTAGCGTCATTGACTGAGATGATCGAACTGCCATAACGGGTAGGGGGCATCAATACGTGAGCGTAGACCATGCCCGGCAGCTCAGCATCGATACCATAGACTGCTTGACCATTAGTTTTCGCCGGAATATCTAAGGCGGTGGCTTGCTTGCCAATGTATTGTCGATCAGCCGCCGCCTTAACTGGCAGAGCCGCTAGCTCTTCTTCACTAAAGCTGCGGCTAATGTCACCGCGTTGAACGATCTCGGCAAAACTTATCGATTTGCTACCATTTGAAACCACGCCATTGTTTATAGAGCAGACGCTAGGGTCTGACTTAAGTAGCTTAGCCCCCGCGCTTAATAAAATAGTGCGCCCAGCCGCACCGGCCTGAGAGAGCATTTGAAAAGTAGTAAACACCGACCAAGAACCACCGGTAACCATGTAGCCCCACTTCGGATCGGTATCAACATGTTTAATCTCAATGTCGGCCCAGTCGGCGGCTAATTCGTCGGCCACAATACGTGCTAGGGCGGTGCCAACATGTTGACCCATTTCGGCTTTGGCTATGTTAACCAGCACCTTACCGTGATGGTTGATTTCGAACCAAACAATAGGAGAAAATAATTCTTTGACATCGCCATTTGCCAACGCCCCATTTGCCAGTGCTTGAGTCGCTTGCGCCTGGCTAAAGCCCGACAGTAGCGAGCCGTAGCCCATGGCCAAACCAGTGCCGATACTCGCGGCAATAAACGTGCGGCGTGAGATGTCTGTTTTCTGCTTCATGATAGATCCCATTCTTATACTCCTGCGGCTACTTTAATAGCCTTGTGAATACGTTTATAAGCCATGCAACGACATAAATTACCATTCATAGCGTTAATAATCTCTTGATCAGTTGGCTTGGGGTTTTTAGCGAGTAGATCAGCGGCTTGCATAATCTGCCCCGATTGACAGTAGCCACATTGCGGAACCTGCTCGGCTACCCACGCTTCTTGCAAGGCCTTGCCTTGGGGCGAATCTAAGCCCTCAATGGTGGTGATCTCTTTATCGCCAACGACACTCAAAGGAACCGAGCATGAACGTAATGCCGTGCCCTCGAAGTGCACAGTGCAAGCACCGCATTGCGCAATCCCACAACCAAATTTGGTGCCCTTGAGCTTGAGTTCGTCGCGGATCACCCATAAAAGAGGGGTGTCCTCAGGACTATCCGACTTGACTGTTTCACCATTCAGCTTAAATTCGATCATGTTCCTTGCTCCTTTTAAATGAGTGTTTACTCGGCGTAATATTTTTTGCCGTTACAAATTCAGTGTAATACAACCGTTGTTGGTATTTGGTTGTTCTTAGTGAATCGCTACCCTTGAGGCTTCTAACAAGATTATCAAAGCAAACAAGGTTATACATTCCTTAACAGCCGCCTGCACCCAAGGAACATGGTAGAAGACGACTGCTAAATAACAACACTAAGCGTACTGCCTAACTTGCCGGTCGGTGATCGACTATTATTGGCAAATTGGTTTTTGCTTAGACGGGTTTTTACTGTCGCATTGAGCGATCAAGTCGTCGTTTGCTTCTATCACTTGTCCTTGCCAAACACCCTGATCGCCTACGGTCATTTGTAAAAAGCCAAAGCTTAGCGCTGAGTTATATTCGGCCGTCTGAGCATCTATATTATCTTGGCTGCCGTTACCCGGTGCGCCACCCAAGGCCACTCCGCTATTGCCGATAACAATTTGCGGTGGCCTGCCGGTGGGCTGTTTACTGCTATCAAAAAAGGTAAGAGACTCGTATATATGCATATGACCCGCGAGAGATAATTGCACTGCGCTCGGAAGCGCGCCGGCCTTGGTGTTGTTCAGCGCCGTTTGCAGCATATTATTGATCGAACTACTACCACCTTGGTAACCCCAAATTGGGCGATGTCCCATCACCCAGGTGGGCGTGTTGGCTATGACCGAGGTGCTACCCGCTAGCGTCTCAAATTGAGTTTGGTAGTGTGCTGTTAACGGCGTTTGCGAGAAATCGTCACACGCGTTTGCCGAGTCAGTCACCCAAACTTGAAAGTTACTTAACGAGACCATATAGGGAGCGATCATTTGTACCCGACCAGCCGCTGATTTCGGTGGTGAATCTAAGCTTTGCCCTTGATCTGGGCATTGCATTTGACTTTGCCCACTGCCAGCCAATGATGAGCCAGGGCCTAAAAAGTAAAACCAACCAGCGCCAGCGCGGCTGCATAACTCATGATTGCCTCTTGCAAATACCCATGGTGCCTTAGGCAATAGGCTGGTGGCCGAAGTGAAAAAATCGTCTCGCCAATAGCTCCACTCATCCGGCTTTGGGCTATCGCCAGCATTTTGGCTGTAATAGTCACCATAATAGCTGCAGCTAGGTTGCGGGTTCGGTGTGTCACCAGCATCGTATGCGTATATTTTCTCACCGTTCAAGGTGGCGAAATGCGCAGACGTGCCTCGGTAGTTAAAATCACCCATGTGTAAGATCAGATCGACCGACTGCGTCGCGCCCTTATCGCTTAGGGCCTTAAACTCAGTAGAAGGCGTGCCGCTTGGGCAATCATCAATTTTACAGCCAGAGTCTCCGTAGACCTGAACCTGTTTTACATCCAGGGTAACCTTATTGAGACTCACGCCAACGGCGCTGTTGGTATAACTAACGCCTTCGCGCATTACCGCCTCACAGACTGTTACCGGAAAATCCTCAGGCTTAACCTGCAAACCACTTGGCGTCGGGTTTAAGCGGCGAACCGAAGTCGTCAGCACGCTATTATCGTCGCCTTTTAAGGTCGGGCAAGCTTGGTTAGGCGCATCAATTACCACCCGAGCGTAAATGATATTGCCGCCGTTGTTATGCGGAGCCAACATACTGAAGGCGTAAACGTTGCTGGCGGGTTCCGGTTTTGCTACCTCAACTTGCGCCGCAGGCGATTGCTCCTCGGCCAACTCGTTCTCGGTTGATTGGACCTCATTACTGCACGCGGCTAAAAAACCAAGCGCGCATAGTAGAAACTTAATGTTGTGTTTACGGACTACCATTTTAACGTCACTCCCTAGGTTTGTTACTGTGAATTACTAGCACTCGACAACAACACTATATCGACACTCTTGAGTAACAACAATACAGGTGTAAGGCAGTGTAATAAAATTAGCACCGCAATTTTGTTACATGTGACTGTGCTTTCAATTGGTGAGTAAAGAGAGGGGGGGCTGTTTTAGATGAGCAAACATCTCATTAGGCATAAAGTTTAACTACAAACTAAATATTTACATTACAAAGACCTGAGAACTGTGATTGCTTAAGAGTGCGGCTAGAGGTGCCGGCTCAGTAATCAGCTTTTCAAGAACATACTAGCCAGCCAACCATGCAAAGAGTAGGCAGTAAACGATTTAGCGACGCGCGTTCAAACACGATTTTTTGACAGTGAAGATGTTTGGATTTCAAGCGGACATGTATGTTGAGTACCCTCCAAATTTATCGATGAGTATTTAGAACATCATCGAGACCCACCAATTGGTGACACAGGTATTATAATACTCGAATAAAGAGGACTCCCTGCCCGATACACCAACCTGTTGACTTTCAGTCCGTAGTTGTTGAGTTTTCCCAAACAATCTCGAATTATCTCGAATCATCTCGAATCATCTCGAATTTTTGAGGCTGTTGGCTCAGCTAATGTTACGATTATTTTGGAACTAAAAACTCCGACACTACAAGACAATTATAACTATAAATGTGTTCCAACCGAGGTAAATCAATAATGAGTTTTTCAAATTTTTCAAAAATATTATTGCCCACAGTCTTTAAGCATGTGGCGCTCTTTCCCCTTCTAGCAATGGCTTTTGTGTTATCCAGTTATAGCGGAACCACACACGCCTCCAATTGGAACGCAGCCTGCACAGGTGCAGTATTGAGCTGTGGAGGGTCTGCTATTAAAGGCGGAGCAACGGCTGTAGCGTGCATAGCCGCCGCTGTAGAGGGTGGCGTAAATGTTGGTGCCGACTATGCCTGTACTAGCGCTGCCGCTGGGATCGTCGCCACTGGCGGGTCTGTCGGTTGTCTGGTCGCAATGAGATCCTGCGCGAACAACGCACAAGCGGAAGCCGACAAATGGACTGCTTATAAAGGTAAACGCCCGCGTTGGATAAAGCGTAAAACTCACAAGACTCAATGTGTCAATGAAACTACGCCAAAGGGAATTAAAGGGTATTGGCATTCTAACTCTACTGAATATATGGCAGCTGTAAAACTACAATGTGGCCATGACACCGCGCCCTCTGCTGGAGAAACCAGCGGTAATAAGTATTACACAACTTACACTTGCCCATCTGGGTATCCGCTACTAAAGGGGCTTAAGATCAAGAGCGGTAGTTTAGTAGACGGAATTAGGCCTATTTGTGGCGATGTCCAAAACCACAGCAATACAAAGCTTGCGCCATGGTGGATGGGCGGCCCTGGTGGTGGCGAATCAACACTTGAGTGCGCTGATGGATACTTCGTTAAGCAGATTGAAGTAACGTCGACCAGAAGGGGTACGAAAAACATGAACGCTATCCGAATAAAATGCGGCGGCTAAAAAATATTTAGCCACAAACAGTAGAGCCCGAGAGTTGGCGAACAGGAACCTGACTGTTTCGCCATCTCTTGTTTTTATTAACCACCATGAAGTGACACAATTATCAGGACGGCATGGTTTGGGTGGCATGGTTAAGCTTGGCGTATTAGATTAGGTTATGCTCAGGCGAATAGTCATACTTTTTTCCAGACCTATTCGCTAACTTAATAATAATTCAATTATTAGGAATTACAACGGCCCAACAGCGAATCCCAATGACATTCTATAAATCAAAATTGGCTATAATTTCTCTGTTACTGATTGCCTTAATGGCGTCAGCGTTGAAACTTTGGTCCAATGAGCCCAACGTTAAACCTCAGATAGCGCGTGTAAAAAACGAAGGCAAGGCAACCCCTACACAGCAACCATTACCGCCGGATCATGATAAATACACGTTGCTTGTGTCCGACCAAATTAAGCAAGGTAGTTTAGCGACAGGAACGTTTACTACCAATGGAGAACGCAGCGATGATGACGGCGAACTGGCGCTTGAAAATGAGTCAACTCTAGAAAACTGTATTACTTTGGCTGACTACGGTTTATCAGATCAATATAAGGCGCTTACTGACTGGAAAAGTTCCTTCGGAGAAGGCGGAGTTGATATATCACTCGATGGCAAGATTACAGTTAGAAAAGGCCTTTACGAGGATTTCTCTGTTGCTGATTTGAGGCAACTGATTGTCAATGGAACGGTTGAGCCATCGGCAACCAAAACACTGGCAAACAAGCTGCTGCAAGAAGTTTATACGGCACTGGATTCGGCGGATCAAAAAAAGGAAAATGCAGGCAATTACCTTAAACTCAGCCAAGAAAATATTGACAAGCTTGCTGAATCCAGACATTTCCTTTATGAGGCAGGCGTTCAAGGAGACATATCATCCCTCTTCGAGTTATCGAATACTTTTGCGTTAGAGCACATCCTGTTGAACCGCGACCCCAATGCCAATGAGTCTAGTGAAAACATTAAGTTATTGGAATCGAACGCAGTGAAGTACAGGGAGCTCTGGAGCACCCTGCTCAAAATTGAATCCAGCGCTACCTCACTAAATACAATATCTGATGAAGAAATACAGGCGCTCAAACAAGAGGCAGTCGATGCTTATACCTTAGCTAGGCAAATAAAAGGATATTCTCAATTTGAAGTCGCTACTCCTCCTCCGATTACAGAGGGAGCCATGCCCAATATCTGCTCACAGGCAGCCTACCCGAGTCAGACTTCAGCTAGTGAAATAAACTAAATTATTGAGGCAAGCCACAACCCGTAAGCCATCAGCATCAACCGCCCTCAACTGGAACGTTGAGCTGATAGCCTTTTTTTGGAATGGTTGACAATACTGGCATGCGACGATTCTTGTCATTGAGCGCTTTTCGGAGAGAGTAGACGGTATCGGTTAATGCACAATTACCACTGTGAAAATTATTGCTCCAAATCGACTCAATAAAGTCTTTTCTAGGAACAATCGTCCCTTGCCGACTCGCCAAGAGCCCGAGTACCTCTACTTCTTTTCGTCTTAGGTATATGAATGAACTTCCCCAGCTCGCTATACCTGCGACCGGATCAATAGTAAATCGACCGATCGAATATCGCCGGTTTAGAAAGTGATCATCAGTATAAATAGTTTCCATTTGCTTGTTGCCTCGTTCGCATAAACTTACCCCCAAATCAGTGACAAGCTGAAAAACAGTAGCTCACCCTCTATCGGTCCTCAAAACGTGTGATTATTCGCCAAAATATTTTATTACCCTTGACGTTAAAAGTGATCCGTTAACAAAAATGAACCCCGCTACAAATGATTGAGGCGATTAGATCTATTCGTCAACGTAGTTGCCAAACTCTATACGACATGCTGTTTTACTAATTAAGAGCATTCACTTGGGCTAGCTTTACAATAGTACTGACGGAATAAAAGCTTTCGAGGCCTTCTATGCGTGTTACGACCTTAGATATTCGATGCCTCTATACAATTTACCCTATTATTAGACATTCATTTTATATAGTTGTCCATAAGTTATGCAGTAAATAGATATATATAATAATTAACGGAGGGTGGCTTTCCCAATAAAGTTATACAAAATATATACAAATTTAATGCGGTTGATGCTGGCGAGCTGAAGAAAGCCACCGAAAAATATAAACTGGGTTGTTTCTGATGATGTATAAATTCAAAATGTACGAAGAATTTAATACTTGCCAAAATGACGAGAGAGAGTTCGCTTTATTGTATTAGTTCGCTAGTTAAAGCTATGCGCTTTTGTGTAAGGCTTTAGCCACTAAACATCTATGTTAATCTTTTTAGATGAAAGATCATCGCCAAAATAATCATACAGTTAGTCGTTTAATCGCTCATATCGTTTGGGTAACTAAGTATCGTTACCCGGTGTTGCAAGGCCATATTAAGAAAGGTTGCCGCGCGCTATTAATGTAAGTGTGTGGTGCGTAGGATGTTCGAATTTTGAATGGGTGTGGTTCTAGGCGTTTACAAGATGAGTTCCCCGAATTAAAAAAAGATATTGGGGTGGTCATGTTTGGGGAATTGGTTTTGGAGTTTGGTTGACTGGAATATAGCAGGTGAAATGGTGTGACGATATTTGGAGCGCCATTGAGACTCGTCTAAGGGTGACACCGGCAATTTAATCGCACCAGCAACTTCGATTGCAGTTGTATTAACCTGCAAGTTTAACGCCGCCTTAAGGATGCGATAGCCCTCCCAGCAGATTATTTTCATTATTGCTCCCTATCGACTCAGGCAAGCGAAAACAGAAGTGGTCTTTTTCCTAATTAATGAGTAAAAATGATTAAAGCGAAGTATGGGGGCAACCGCATTAACTTGGATTATGATGTCTCAGCCGCGCACCAGTGGCTTGTTGTAGGTTCTTCTCGGAGCTGACATTAGCAATTTGTAAAACGCCTACAAGGCTTACAATTCGATCAAACCTCCCTGACATTGAAAATTGTTGCGCAGCCTCTACCGCCAATTAATAGGCCTCTAATGGGCTAGAAATTTGGCAACGAATTTACTTTATGTATAGTATCACTGCTGTCCCGTTAACTTTCACAACAACGAAAATTGGTTTGGGTTGTAGTTTTGGTGATTCATTGGGTCACCTCGAACTAAGGCCATTAGGCCTCGTTTCTCAAACAGGTTAAGCTGCAATACTGGCAATATTTGTTGGCCGCTTTTCTTCGACTTGGACTGTAGTTTCAGGAACGCGAGAATTAGATAAACACACATCGCCACCCATATTTGAGTCACACCGCATTCTTGCTGGTGCCCATAAATGACTTTATTTTGAGGTTTTGCTTGATCCACTTGAAAAACAGTTCGATCTGCCAACGAGACTTATAAATATCAGCGATCGTTTTCGCTGAAAGTTTGAAATTATTGCTCAGGAATACGTAGTGCGTCCCTGTTGTTGCATCACGATAAGCAATACGCCGCAGGCGAATGGGGCATTTCTTCGCCGTTTGCACACCCGTAAATTCGATCGTTTGATCGCTAAGAACGCCTTTGCTTTTAAGGATGCGGTGGCGTTTCACAACACGATATTGAGCGTTTTTCTTTAACCGAGTTACAAAGATTATACCCTTATCATTCAACGGCTTTTACCACTGGTAGTCGTTGTAACGTTTGTTCATCACCACCACACTTCCTTTGGGGAAGTTGATCTTTTTCCCTGCCCCAGACGTCAGGATAGTTGCATCAGCACATTTTCCGTCAGTAATGCTAACGAATTCAGGTAAGTACCCATCGTGATTCAAA
>JBKEFT010000054.1:0-21987 GCA_046709645.1 Arenicella sp. | reverse complement strand
TGATTCGAATGTCTTGTTATGAACATAAATTGTTTAGGTCAAAAATATTCGTAGTCAGCCGAAGCATGTTCCGCCTAATTCAAACAAAGGTAAAGTGTGTGAGTCGATGGAACTGTCCAACTATAAGTCACTTAAAAGGCCAAATAACAGTTGGTTTTTGCTAATTTAACCAATGGCAGCAAAAGGCAAATAACGGTCACCTAAAACGGCATCAAAAACTTATAGAATCCGTTCTGTATTAACCAGGCTCTAGCTTTTCCTAGATGAATTCCATATTTGTACTTAACAAGAATCTTGTTATCTGACCAATCCATAGCCCATTGCTGCGGCTTAGTCAGTGTTAGACCAAAATCACCGGCTAACTGCCTCACTACTGCATTGCGCTTCGGCACGCTGGTTAAACATAGAGGCGACCAGTTCCATATTGTCTTTGCTCCCCGGCTGCGATTACTGCTAGCGCCGGACACCCACAAATTGCGAGGGTCGTTGGCGAAGCGTTTCATGCTTTTTAGAGCCGCCTCACGGTTCGTTAAATACTGCCCTTCAAAACCCGCCTGCCATGCACTCAGCAACGTGAACACATGCTCTGCGTCCCACTTATCGTGCTCGAGATCAATCAACTGGCCATTGTAGACATCTAGCATGACTTGCCGACCTTCCAGAGTCGTAAGCTGGTGCATTGCTACTAAAGCGGCTCTAGCACCACGAGAATTGAATTTAAACAATCCTCGTTTATACCGCACCGAACACCTCCCTGACTTTCTTAACCACATTAGGCATCCACTCTCGGTTAAACCAAAATGAGTGCTCAACACTAAATAGCGTTGCATAGTTATATTTGTGATTAAGCATCCGGGCATCATACTTGCCAGCGTAACCTCGTCTAGCGGCCCTGCCGAATGGGTGCATAGGCAGAAGCGACCCAAGCAAAACGGCCTTGTCTCGAATATTCACGAACCAATGAACCACCTCGACTGAACCCGGAGGAAATGTGAATTTGTCCGACGTGCCAGCACCGCTGAACACAATCACTTTGCCAAACTTGGCACCACTCTCAATTGCCGACTGCATAACCAATTGACCGTTAGAGTGACAAATAACATCGCAACCCTCTTCGTACACTTGATCGTGTAAAAGACTTGCGCCATCTTGCTTGCGGTTGCCCTTAAACCAATATGACCAAAAGTGACGCTTTTCGTAGCGGTAAAAACGCACATCGTAGCCAAGATCTTTTAGGCATTCACCCAGCTCAAAAACACCACCGCCATAAGTGTTAATACCGTGAATTATTACGATAGCCATTACAGATCCAGAAGTGAGTCGCCACGTTTTTGAGGCTGGTTACTAATCTCAGCATTGTTTTCATCGATCGCGTTAAACTGGTCCACGGTACCATCTTGAATTAATAGCCCGGTACCGTCCGAATCGATTTGCTGAGTCGCTGTGGTACCGGCGAAGCTACGGCCAGAATCATTTGATATTGCGGTATTATTTTCATCACCAATGTTGACGATCGTCGTACCGCCGTTACTAGTATTAGTGCTGGTGCCTTGGCCGCTACCACCGCCCTCACCTTCGCCCACATTCGCCTGTGCGCCATTAGATAGGCCGCCGCCAAGTGATATGTTGCCTACGGTTGTATCACCAGCGCCATTAATGCCTGCGATACCGGTATCTCGAACGGCTTCGTTACCACTCTGCACGCCTTTACGAAGCTCAATTCCAAGGCCAACCTTTTGCAGCGGGTTAGCAACTGCCGAAATTTGCCTGGTGTCTTCTGTCTCAACCGTATTGATTGCGCTGCCGTAAACCTTAGCAACCGTCTGGAGATCACTATCACCCTTTAACGCGTTTTCAAGAGCAGAGGCCATCAACGAAACCATTTGCGACGATTGAGCCGAAATAAGGCATAGGCCATAGTTTGCATAGTATGCGGCCCCTGTCGCGGATGGCATAGCCGCTATCTGTTCAGGGGTGGCCGTACTGCAGCTGCTTGCATCAATTCCACGCCTGTTCTTCTCTCGGGCTATATCTAGCTTTATTTGCTCAATGTTCTGCTTAGCCATGCTCTCGACGGATGAAGCCAGAGATCCACCAAGATCGGTTGTCTTCGATGTTCTTTCACGCTTCATCAGCGGTCGGCCAAGGTACTTGCTAAAGATGGGCTCACCCTTAGCATTCAATTGATAAGATTGTTTAACCGTTCCGGCACAGCCCGTGATAGACACTAGCAAGAACATTATTATTAATAGTTTCATAGTTTTCTCTGGCCGTAAGTAACGGCGGTTATCCACATTGCGTCAAGTGTTCGACGCACCCAGCCTTTCAGCCAAACATGCTGCGACTTTCGCCTTTGCACGATATTGAAGTAATAAAGCACCTGAAATGTCAGGTACTTCCCAACAAACACCCGAGGATTATTCCCGAAGCGCATAATTCTGTTTTTTGTATTCGGCCCGATTCGTCCGTCCGCTTTCGCACCCACCGATTTTTGAAGTATTTTCCGCGCCGTAGATGGCCCACAATTCACAGCGCAATTGAACTGAATCAATTGCATAAACTTAGGGACTTCATTGCATTTAGCGGTGCGCCAGTAACGCTCTAGATAGAGCGATTTCGCTTTAGACTCAGTGAGCTCTCGAACATTCACATCCGGATTGTTCACCTGACTAATACCGAATTTTGTTAGCCCTCCGGTATCGTCAGGGTTATTGGTGATGGCGTCTCCACCCTCCCACCTCTTAACGAACTTCCATATGTTTTCGGGTAATATCATGGGCATAAAAAGACCGCTCTAGGCGGCCAACATTGTTTACTTAGGTCAATCTTGCTTTAGTTCAACGCCGCCAAAATTGATGCCGCACCAAGGCAGGCGAACAGGACAAAGAACCCCCAGCATAAAATTATGTAGCCATAGTCCGCTCCCTCTTCACTCGTTTCAGCCGTGATTTTCATAATAAAACTGACAATACGAAGCCGACTGACCCAATCAATGACGCTATTCCGGCTAGAATCACTCCTATATAGATCGCGTCTGCTCGCTTTTTAGCGTGATAGTCAGCGTCTTCTTCTGATAACTTTCCTTTCATATCGATCTTACTTTTGTTAAAGTTCAAATTAATCTCACCTGTTAAGTAGGTTTGGTTCACGCCACTGGATGCTTCTAACATCGCAGTGGCTTTTTTGTGGGCATAAAAAAACCGCTTAATCGCGGCTGTCGTTTTCTAGTTGCTTTCTCTTGATCTGCATTTCAAGTGCGTGTAAATCGCGCTCTTCGTTGCGGCGCTCTTTGTCTCTAGCACTTCGGATGAACTGCAGGGCCAAACCAAGAATTACCGAAACCCCGCCACAGATTGCGACAAGAGTACTTGCACTGATGCCTCCAATAAAAACCGTCCCCCCACCTCCAATAGTTACAAAGTGAGCTTTGTCGGCTAATTGTTCAGATGCTTTTGCGGATACGTTTGCGATATTCATTATGTCGTTTTCAGTAGTTATAGGCGTAAAAAAACCGCATCTGCGCGGTCAATATTGTTTACTTTAGTTGAGTTAGCATCAGTTAAGTGACGCTAAAATTGATGCTGCACCTAGGCAGGTGAACAGGATAAATAACCCCCAGCATAAAATTCTATAGCCGTGATCTGCTCCTTCTTTGCTCGTTTCAGCTTTGATTTTCATAATAAATTTGATAAAATTAAACATGTAATGACTACTCTATTTAGTTGTTGCCATGCCACCGGATGCTTCAACATCGCAGTGGCTTTTTTGTGGGCGCAAAAAAAAGCCGCTCAATGGCGGCCTAAGTTGTTAGCTTTACTTGCGCTTGGTCTGTCTTTAACCTGGGTTAAATAGTGTTTGTCTGAAGGAGGAAACGCCACTCAGCAGTTCCATTATGTTTTCGCTATCCAATACCAATTTAGATCCATTTTCAAATTCAAAATTCGTGCTCGTAAAAAATCCAGACTTTATGGAATGATCTACTAGGATCAATCCGATATGATCGTCTTTAGTTGCTGACATACTCATTCCTTTATATTCAAAACCTATCAGCTTTACAGATCGCTTGGAATCTACTTCATCACGTACTCTATTTCGCAGCTCTTCGACCTCGGCAACGAATTCTTGATACGTCTCTTTAGAAACAGGTTTAGCCCCAGGAGGATTAACACCCTCGATGAAACAGTAATGGCTTTTTGCACTCTGGTTTATAAAATATTTCATTTTGATTCCTACAATGTGAAGCCGACTAACCTTATTCTCAAGAACCCGGCATCAGTTCCAGTAAAATCAGATCCCCAATAAACACGTGCCCTATACGGCAAGTTAGTTCCATTGAGTCTAACGAGCGGGTAACTTGTGTTATCGTTGTCGGAACCACCGAGATCGGTATCAACATATGAAACTAAGTTTGATACTTGCCCAGCGCTTGAAAAATTCACTGCTGAAAGTGATCCGCCGGCCTGAATCCACGCAAAACCAGCGGTAGCTGAATTCGCTTGACCTATACGGTCATTATTCCCGCTTACAGACGTTGCCGTTTGCAAAATCACCCCAGTGGCACCAGACGGAACAGTCACGCCAGAGATTGCATTAAGATTGAGATTCACATTTCCAGTATCGAAATTGCCTGAGCCCTTGGCTTGTGAAACATTTAAAATATCAACGGGATTATTTAAATATTGAACACCTGGCGTTTGTGCAGATTCGCTTGGTAACTGGAGTGTCCACTGAACTCCATTGTTCATACCAAGAATAAATTGTCGCGACGGGTTAGCGGCTACATTACCGCCATCGCTGTCACCGTTTATATCTTTTAGAAATATTGACGCAGGAATTGCTTTCCATAGCTGGTCATAGCTACTAGGGTCGTTTTCGTCAAAAGCTATTGGTTCCTGACCTGACTTAACGATGGCATTGATTATTTCAGATTGAAGTCCATTGAGTGCATGAGCATTTATAAATGTGCCTGCGACTCCCGGCTTACAATCGGCATAGCCGTTTTCTCCGTGAACAACAACAGCATTACTAGCATTGGTATAATCCAATTGATTACCTCTTATATTTTACGGTATAAAATTTCTAAATGCGCCGGCACAAACTGGCCGATCAAGCATTCAATTAACGGTATTGTTTCTGTGCAAATTGGCTTTCCTGTCTGGCCACAACAATCTCCCGCGTGTTGATGACTTTGTTCGAATAACGCAGCTGGCGCTTCTATCAAAATTCCACAACCACAGTCATCACTTGTTGTTTGACTGCACCCAGCTTGGGCGCACCCTGCTTCAGCCCCATCGTGCTCTACCTCAAGATACCGGACCCCTGACAAACCAGAAAAGGCAACAATGTCTTCAAAGAATTGAACGCTTGTTCCTGCACACTCCCCGTTAACTAGGCGCAACCATTCGCATAGCTTGCCACTATTTTCAGGGTAGCCAATGCACTCAACGGGATACCCCCACAAGATTGCTTGGCGCTTTAATAGGTCTTCTGTGGTGCAGGGATTCAATTCACGAACCACGTCGCAAATATATTTATTCAATAGCCAGAAAGGATAAGCAACCGACACCCAGAATTTTGGGTATGTTCGCTCATTATCAAAATCCCAAATTAAACCTTTGGGTAACGAGTCTTCAAAACTATTAACGTAATCTTGATGCGTTACGTCACAGCTGCTTGATTCGACCGGGCAACAATTAGACATACGTTATTGCCGCCTTAACAAATAGCTCGCCGGGCTTAGCGAACCACACCAAACCGCAATCGATAACAATGTCTAAGCCATCTATCCTGCTCAGCACTTGCTGTATTTCATGGTGAAAAAAATCTTCACCAATACCGGCTTCGTCAAATAGGAATTCGTCCAATTCTTGCTGAATTGTGTTTTTTTGATCTAGTGTGAGATTCGCGCAGTTTATTGTGACCTCTAGATTCTTAGTAATCGGCAATAAGGCATTTACGCTTGCACAGGCTGGTTTTCTACACCGGTCATTTAGATATGTATTCAACGTATCGGAATCAGCCGGCAATGGCGCCGCCTGCGGATACTTAACGTCCATCATGAAATAGACATTAATCGATGAGCCTGATTTAACTGCCCAAGCTCGAGTTACATCAACAACTTCGCGTGACCAATCTTCGTAATCCTTCAAGGTCCCATAACGGTTACGTTTTCTGATTCGAGAGATCACCCTTACACGATAAGCATCGTCGCACTCAGCGTTTACGCCGCCAGTAATACCACGGATAGAGACCTTGCCAGTTAAATCAACCCCCAGCAAAGATGACGCAAGCTTGACGGGGGTATTCGCGATTGCATTACTTTTACGGCCAAGTTCTATCGCTTTTACGCTAACCTCCGCCACACCAGAAGCAATGACAGCCGCAACGGTAACGTCGTATCGCTGACCATTTGAAAGACTCAGCATCGCTCCCACTGGCACCACTGAGCCATCAACGCCAGTTAATAAAACTGTACCGGTAGACTCACCATCGCCCTTTCGAGACACATTAAAGATATTACCCCACCGGTCTAATATCTCACCCGTTGCCGTATCTGGAAGCGAGTTGGTAATTAACCATCTAACTCGTGCGTAAATTTCCCAAATCTTGCCGCCAAGAACTGTTGCGGTAATCCAAAAGTTATTGGGAATAATCCACGCGTCAGAGTTTGGTGCGTTTGAGCGAAACGCGTTTCTAACCTCTTCAACCGAGTCTTCCAATGTTCTATTTTCAATCGTCATTACTGTTCCCAAAATCGGCGAAATTCTTGCCTGTAAGTTTCTTCGCCATTTTGTGCATACAAAACAGGGCAAATACTCATATAGCCAAGTGTCTTATTAGCCTCAATAAAGACACTCGATCTAGCGGCTGCGCCTTGTTTAATCAAAGGGCGCAGTGCGTCTTGCACGTACCGCTGCGCATTCTCTATCACGTCATCGGTTAAATATTGACGGTAGAGTGTCCAGAGTAGAGATCCTATTTCGAATGGTGAGAAAAAATCGCCCCACCAGCCCCGCTTATCATCTACACCTAATGGCAAATCAATAATATTGTCGTCGGCTATTCGCTTATCTGTGAAAATTTGAATGATCACCGCGGAGTGAAGCTGATTGTCGTTTACTAAGTCGCCATCTTTGATCTGCCAGTCGGCAATGTTCGTAAGTTCAATAAATTGCTCATCAGACGGGATAGCAATCCAGTCCCAACCATCGTTGATATTCGGGTCACAATTACTCATGCGCTAACCCGGTACCAAGACCGCCCAGTGGTTACATCACCACAATCAGCCGCGTCACCTTCAACGCAAACACCAATGCCATTTAATCGATACCAGGGTGAACCCTCCACCATCTTTGGCTCAGGCGCATGTGCGCCATTGAATGGAGCATGCGCTGCAACAATGTCACCAATCACGACAACCGGCTTGCCCTCAACTTTGTGCCAAGCGTTGATTTGAGTTAACTGCATTCCAACTGCAGCATCCAACTCCCCAACGGCGACACCATTCATCGATTTAACATGCTTAGGCGCATCTCGTCGGTTTTAGACATTTCGAGCCTCGTAATCTTTCATTAACCAGTCAGTGCCGGCCTCCGTCATCGTTAGCACATTCACGCCCTTGACATTTAGCGTGATCGAATCACTGGTTATTTCTAAAAACGTAGTACCTACTGACGTCTTAATCCTAGCGGGTTCAATTTCCACTTTTGACAATAAACCCACTGAGGCAACTATTTTTTGCGGTGCTAGCTTTACATTCACCAGCCCTAAAACATCTAACTCAACCTGCGATGGTGAAATGGAAACGCTGGCCGTGTTCGTCACCACGTGATTTATTGAGAGCGCCTTTATTGTCGTTTTGGCCGTGCCGAAAACACTATTTTGTATTAATGATGGCGTCATCATCGTTTTAACGTTTTCAGTCGAGTAGATGTCAATCTCTCGGCCCTGCTTTAAGTGAATTCGATGCTTATCATCCTTATCAAGGTAGGAGTAATAAATAACTTCACCGTAAACAGCATCCAATGGCCTGTAAATCCCGCCAGTGGCCCCGAAACACAAAGTGTGATCCTCCGAGCCATTAACTGAAAAACGCACAAGCTCGGCTTGAATGTCCTCAACTGGGTAAGCGGTCATGCCGTAAAGCTCGACGGCCTCGACCTCCTTTTCTTGGTCGATTAAGCCAAGCGTGTAAAGAAGTTGATTTTTATGAGCGTTATCCACTCGGTGAACCACATTACGATTTAATAGCGATGTAATACGCCTGAAAATGTCCCCTATTTGTTGATCAAACATTCAGCGCTCCTATCGCTTCAATTACAGGAGGCAATTCAAAGGCGGTTCTTAGCGAGAATCCCAATTCAGTGATCGACCCGTTATTACTCTTACTAAAAATCACGGTATGCAATAGAAATTCGTGCTCAATACCAAGCACATCATCTTGCAACCAAATAAGTTTGTTCTCTTCCCATTTTTCATTCTTTGAATTATGAAACCCGTTCACGGTGATGGTTACATTGACTGATTCGCCAATTGCACGATTACGACTAAAGATAGCGCGCCTTAGAGCTTCTTCTAATGTGGTACTCGATTCTGGCCGAATGATCAGCGGTCTAAAACGCGTTATCTCGGCATCGGTTGACTCACCAACAACTTGAGAAGCCTCTAACGGATCGCCAAAGTCCGGGCCATGCTGTTGACCCTTAACTTTGTAGAGTGAATACCTAGAAGAATGGTCAATCGTTGCTCTGGCGCTTAAATATCGGTCAATAACAATGTCGTACCGAACGGTAGAGGCATTGGTTAACAGCAAATTCCCAAACTTATCATCAGTGACCAAGGTTCGCTCTTTTCGAGCCAAACGCTCAATTGCTTGAAATGGCGACTCACCTTGGTTTAATTCAAATTTCAATATTGGCTCGAATTCAACATTCTCACCAACAATCACTTTAATGCCAAATGGCTCGACCAGTGCAGCGGCTATTTGATCTAACGACTGCTCAAAGAAATTGCCTGGCACATGAACCGCTGAGCAATCAACGATGTCGGCTGTTTTGCTTCGGCCGGTCAACGTAACTGTATGGCTCTCGGCCTCGATGCTTGGCTCGTAAAGATCGATATAACCGGTCAATACAAGCTGGCCATCTATTTTAATTATGCACTCATCGCCAGGAGTGATTTCAAAGCCCAAGCCAAATGACTTTTTTTCCTCCGTCACCGAAATGGTAAAGGTCTTCGCTGCGTGCTTAATCGAACTAACGATCTCAACTTCAGTCCAGCCAAAGTACTCTTTGCCGTTAACCTCGAGTGTTACTAAGTCTTTCATTGCGTTAGGTGTCGCACAGTAGGCGGCATGAATGAGCCGTTATCTACGGCATTTCTATTGATCAAATCATTGGCTCGACTTGGGTCTTGATATAGATCCCATGCCAACGATAATGATGATCGTGGTGAGCCCGTATTTGTCGTTGATATCGGCTTAAGCTTGTCGGCCAATGTTGATAACTGCTGACCCACTAATGAAGATAGTTCAGCGATGCTAGCGTATGAATCAGTTGAATTATCGAGTAGTGATAACCGTTGCTGTTGCGCTATTGATCTACTTGTGAAGTCAACCCTTGCAGCATGTGCTTGCTCTGAGTCTGAATAGTTAGTTTGAACAATCGACTCAGCAAGCTTCAAAAGTGCGTATTGCCTAAAAGCGGATTGTATCGCGGCTGTATTGGCCGATCGGGTTAACCCTTGCTGCGATTTTGATATTGTCGGAGTCAAAGAAACCTCGGACATTTGAACCATTGCTAATTCGCGTTTTAAATCATTGCTGACGCTTAGTGTCACGGTTGAATTAAAACCTAACGAGGCGACTGGTTTTTTCACGCTAAAGCCATCAAAAACACCATCTACAATATCGAATAACGGTGTTAGGTCAGTGCTGGTCACAATCTCTTTTGCCAAACCCTGAGCAGAATCAAGTGGCCCCGCCACTAATACAACACCGGCAACGAAATTCGAAAATATTGCCGCTCTCGTTTGTTGTATTGCACTCGTTACATCATCAATCGCAGATTGAACCGTCACAGACGCCGTGTTTGCCGTATTTAAAGTATTTCTGAAAAACTCCAAAATAACATTCTTACGAGCCGCTAAAGACCCGATGACTTTCGGTTTGGCGTTTAAAGTCGCTAGTGGTGATGGCTTCTCACCTTCAGTAACGATACTTACCGTAAAGTTTCTACGTGATATCGAGTTCTTATCAGGCGTAAAGCTCCATGAAACCGCTTGGCACTCGATGTTTGTACGAAGCATTGGGTGGAAGAACGTGGCAACCCCATCCGCTGAGAACGCCTCTTTTAGCGCTAGCTCTTTCACCTCAATATTGGGTGTGGTTATGTACCCAGCAACATCAAATATATCAGGCAGATTACCGAGATCTTCATTCGCATGCTGATCGCGATTTGGGTAGATGTGCGTAACTATGCGATTGCCACCAGAATCAGTAGACGATTGAAAGTGAAACCTAGCACCGCGAAAACTCGCCTGCCGCCCGGGTAAAATGTTATCCGACATTATTGCGGCAACATGCTAACGCCAATATTACCAACTCTAGACCCCCTGCCGCCTCTAGCGTTAGTCGTTGATGATGTTTTCTTTACTTGAGCTCCTTCGACTTGGACAGTGATATGAGTGTCAATTTTATCATTAGACCCTCCACCCACTAGCTCAAGCGGCTGAGACTTATTGAAATCATCACGAATGCTTTGGCTGGCAAACCCGCCATTAGACAAACCCTCAAATTTTGCTATTTTTTGATCCAGATCATTCAAAACACTGTCTGGAACGACAAAGCTCAACGCACTGGTCACAGACTTAATATGATTCAAAATAATTAGAACCCCCTTAGAAAAAATCGATTTAACGTTGGCGAAAATGTTTTCGAAGAAACTGGATATGCCACCCCAATTTTCGTAGATGCTTTTCGCCAGAATACCAAACGGGGTGAAGTTCAATAGAAAACCCCCAATCGCAATAAATGCGTCGGTTACCCCGCCTGTTTTATGAACTAGGTAAGCAAACCCAGCCGCTAGCGCTGCAATCCCAATTATTATTAACCCAATAGGGTTCGCCGACATAACTACGTTAAGTATGGCCATCGCAGAAGAGACAGCCTTGGAGGCCGTGCTAAAAAGCCAAGCGGCACCCGCCGCCACCTTAAAGGTGGACCCGAGTAATATGATCGTCTGAGTCATAAACAAAATACCTGAAGCGGCCCCAGCGATAGCTATAAAAACCGGTCCTAATGCCGCCGCCGCAATTGTCAGCGTGAGCAACGTCGCAGTGGCCTTCTTGTTGTTTTTCATCCAATCAACCATTGACGAAATCACTGGCTTAATTTCATTGAAAAGCTCTTTAAGCATTGGCAATAAGGTAGTCCCAAGCTCAACCGAGAATTTAAAGACCGAGTTCTTCATCATTTGCCATTGAGAATTAAACGTCGCTAATTGCCGAGAATATTCTTCATTGAACTTAAGTGAAGACTTACCCTTGTCGCCAACCTTCTGAACCAATATTCCAAGCTTCTCTGTATTAACCAAAAGCTTAGCAATATTCTTCGCCTGATCTTCTCCAAAAGCCTTCTTCAAAACACCTAACTGGGAATTTTTGTCAAGTTTTAAAAGGTTCTCGCTCAGTATTTTCAGGGCGGCGGGTGCATCTTTTCTAAACTGAGTTACAAAATCTTTCGGTAACTTAAGTTGCTCAAATGCTTGGCGAGCCTTCTTGGTAACACCTACATTAGTACCTAAAACGGTAAACAGTTTTGCAGTGGCTCGCGCCGCTGTTTCTGACTCCGTACCCGTGTCAATAAATGCACCGCCAATAGCTAAAATAGCGTCAGAGCTTGCGCCCGCAATTCTAGCTACACCAGCAACACGCTTTGTAAAATCAAGCAGCTCAGGCGCTGTTGCCTTAACGCTATCAGCTACCAGGTTGGCATCGGCGGCAAATTGCGCTAATGCACCAAGGTCGCCACGAATCCCCAGGCCTGCACCAATAGCTAAGAGAGTTTCTGCGGCCTCACCCCCCTCAATGTCTAAAGCCGTGGCAGACTTTGTTGTTAAGTCTATGAACTTAGCCCAGTCCTTGAACGGGATTGCGGCCTTACCGGCCTCTTCAGCAATGGCCGCAATTTGCTGTGGGGCTTGATTGCTCACACTTGCGATTGCAAGTATTTGTTTTTGGATATTCTTCAACCCATTAGCGCCAGCTTCATCAGGCAATTGTTTAGCGACACCCGTCATTGCATCTTCAAAGCTTGACGATTGAGCTATAACACCCGCTAAGCCTAGCGCAACCGGAGCCGTGAAGTTGGTTGTTAACTTCTTTCCAGCCTTACCAAGCCCATCAGCGGCTTTTTGTGCACCTCTAAACTGACGCTTCAACTTCTGCGCATCAAGCGCCATTTTGCGCATAGGGGCACTGGCTTGATTGACCGCCTTAAGAACCGTAGAGGTGACAAATTTAACTGACATTACGGCTCCTTATTGTGTCTTTTATTGGCGGATACGCCGCGGGAATGCCAAATAACAATTTTGGAAATTCGCATATCTAGAACGTCATTAATTGGAAATTTGAAATAGAAAACCAAATCATCGATTAAGTCATTTAGCTGACCGTATCCGCTTCCCCGAAAAAACTCATCATTTGATCTTGGCACTCCTGTAATTTCGAGCGCGGCAACGTGTAAAGTACGGCCGTGTCGATTCCAGTTACGGCCGAAACATAACGAGTCAATTTCTTGTTGTTGATTTCGATCTGTTGATCCTCACCATCCATAATCATTGAAAATGGCTTGCCAATATCATCCCATTGGCGGCCCGTCGGCTCTGTCAATTCAATTGTCTGGTGTTCAGTCCCTTCTTGATCAATAAGAGGTGGTGAAAGCTTAATTGGTTTGTGCGCTGAGTCCTTTCCAGCACTTATCGGAGATAGAAGACTAGTTACGGTATCTGGCATTACAACGTCCTCACATTGGCTGAATTAATAACAATATCGCTTACTTCGCCTGTTTCTGTGTTTAGTGATGGTCGCCCACTCAATACAGCTTCGGTGAAAATGTAAGTAGTAGGATTTTTAGGGTTCCCAACTTCGAATACAGCGGTCATCTCACATGCATCAAGAAGCGCTTGAAAATTCTCAACAGTGCATACATCGAGAGTGCCACTCGCTTCCGCCGGCACAGGCTTAACCGTGGTCCATAAAGTTGAATCTAAGTTTAAGCCAGCTTCACGCTCAAAATTATTTGGCTTAATGGTGAACGCGCCACGGGCACTAAAACGAGCCCCATCTATTGTTATGGTCAAACGACCATATTCACATTTAGACATTATTTACTCCTTACGCCGAAGTCGGGTATTGGTTGTAGAACTGTACAAGAACCTTGGCAATTCGGAATTGATTTACCAGGTCAGGTGATAACACCATTTCGATGCAGTTTGGGTCACCTCCACTGTCGCTGGCACGTTGGACAACCAGTCGCTCCGTGAAGCCAGCAATGTCTTCAATCACATTTTGATTCGAAAGCTCTTGAGCGGCCGCGACCATTTCGTTCTTAATATCGCGAGGCCGCACCGTAAATTGACCAGGCAATACTGGCTCAGCGTCACCACGTAAAGCATGGCGTGGATAACGCTGCTTAATTCTGGCGTCCATGTACCGAATGAAGTACTGCAGTTGAGCCATCGTCTGCACGTCCAAATACGAGTTATCCGGCGCACCAGCATCGTTGGTTTTGTAGGTCGTTAACAATCGATCAATACGAACCTTGCCATCTCGACCAACCGTGACCGACCCGATGCCATCAAAGTACAAAGACTGTCGAGTCGACTTCGTAAATACATCCTCAACTTCCGGAGCAAGAACACCGCTAAGCAAAATAGTTTGCAATGGGCGTGATAGCTCTGGAGCTGTTGAAAGGTGCAGCCAGCATTTGGCCGTTACGGCCGATGCGATAAGGTAGGCCGGAGTCGGCGAGCCAAACAAACCAATCACCGAAAAGTGCTGGTCATTAAGTGTGTCGCCAAAGGTCGACAAGCTGGCAGGTGTATCAACCATTGCCCCAACAGCATGGCCGTATAACATTTGCAAAGCACCCCAACGACCAGCCGTATCACTCAACTCTAATGAAAGAACCGCGATGTTAGGACCGTCTAAATATGGATTACAAATCCAATCAAACGCCTCATCAGCTAACCCAGCCAAAGACGAGGCAAGTGATGGTGAACCAGCCGCGACCGTAGTTTGAGCAACGGTTAACGTAATTGACCGATTCTCAATGCGTTGACGTCGATATTCACTTCTCACGTCAATAGAGCCAGCAACTATGCCTTTATGTCGCGACGTTAGGGAAATCACCCCAGCCGCAACCGCCGCAGTAACATAAGTCTTTACATCGGCATTAATGGCTACCGCTAAGTTAGACGCGATCACGGCATTAGAATCACCTGTTATGCCGGTAATTGAATAAACCCTGCCACCAACCATAAGGTTTATAACTTCGGGTTTAGTTAGAGGCCCACCCGTAACAGTGACGTCATTTACGCTGGCCGCACCTGCTTCTGGAACAGGTATCGCAAATATCTCAGCGCTGGGAGCATTGAGCAGAATCATATCCACTTGATTAGCCAGCATTGAGCCTATACCAAATAAAGTATCTTGATTCCCGAACACTTGAACAATGCTATTTTCTGACGCTGACCCAGTGGCCAATTTCTCACCAAAAACAAGAATGCGGGTGTTTTGTTGATTAAAGCCCGCTTGCGAGTTATCAATACCGAAATAAGTAAATGGAACTCGAACATTAGATGGAACGCCCGGTACAGTAATAGCCATTAGTTGACCTCTTTAACGTTGTCCTGAACGGACGGTTTTGTTTTCTTTGTTTTGTTAGCTTTCTCAACATCGCCAAAGCGAATTAGTGAGGCGTAGTAGCTGTTTTGTGGAACACTCGCTCCACCAGGTGGCATAACCGTAAAGCTGCGCTCCGGCATTCGTACTTTTCGGCCCTTCGTTGGCTTTAAAAAAATGTTAGACACGTGGACTAACCTCCTTAAATATGTGTTTGAAATTTGGATCGCAAATCTCTTTTTTGATTTCTTCAACGGCTTTAATAACAAAACTTAAGGATCGAACACCTATAACGTGGCCGTCGCCGTCGCGCATAGGGTTTGAGTCAAAGCTCAACAACCCACCCAAATCTACAAATCGCGTATCCGTGATCAATTTGTGTAAAACTTGGGACTCAAGCTCGTCAAGCTTGTCTTCTAGGTCATATCCATTGTCCGCCGTTTCGTAGCATTCAACGATCATGGTTATGGTTTGATCCATTATGGCCGGCAAATATTTATCCCGCGGCGAACGAGAATCACGATCCGCATAGACTGCTATAAGAGGCATCTCATTATCACTTTCCACGACGGATAAGGGGTCAAGATGAGTATCGAGAACCCTATGAAGTGCATTTGTTAGTCCAATGTCTTCGCAATTCGGGCCATTATTTGTTTTATCGTCAATTAGGATTTCGATAAATATGGACCGCACATTACGTCGATTGAGCATTCTCTACGGCCTCTTGTTCTGAAAAAAATGAGTTATCAACTTGATCGTTTTCAAGCGACAAATCGATTTTTATTCCATTCCTGTGATTTACATTCACATCGTCTTGCTGGCGATACGTTTTCCCTCTAATGATAAAAACTGAACCACTTACTTGTGTGTGTTGATTGTAGTTTTTAACCTTTTTGGGCAACACGCTAAACGCGCTAGCATGACCGTGCAAATACGGTCTAACGTCCATTATTTCGATCTCAGAAGATCTCAAATTAGCATCTTCATGTCGGTCAACAAATTGCAGAAAAACCCATTCTGTTTGATCGTCACGAACATGCTTGATCCATTCTCCGTGATACTTTAGACGCGCTTCAACTGCACGCTTGTAAAGCGCGTCTTGGCGAGAAGACACAACAACTACTTCTTAGTTTTGTTTTTTTCAGCTTCTGCCTTTGCTTCTGCCGCCGCCTTTGGCTCCGCTTTTACTTTCTTGGCGGCATCAAGATCAACTAACTTGCCTTCAGTGTATTTATAATTAGTCATTAGTCGAGCACCACAATGCTAACCACTTGTGAAGACACAACGGCGTCCAAGTTGCCCACAAGAAGTGGCTTAGATTGGTACTGAACCTCTTCGCCAACTGGGTCATCTTGCTTTCGCGACGTAAACAAGATGTTGGTCGCTGTGCTTGATCCGTCAACATCAGTAACAATTCGACCAAATACGGGAATACCAGAGAACTTACGACGGTTAACAACGTAAATAAAGCCATCAACCAATCCGCCAGTGGGCTCTGTGTACAGCCAATGTTTATGACCGTCAGAGTCTTCCATTTTGTAAGTTAAGCCTCGAGGCTTAGTCTTATCAAAAATGATTTTTCCGTAATCCTTGGTATTGATGCGTTCTTTCTTCCAGTCCTTAAATTCTTGGTGTTTTCGATAAGCCGCCCAAGTAAGCGGCGTATGAATAACATGCACGTCATTTGAATCAGCGGCGCCTTTGTTAACCACAGATTCCATAGCTTCTAACTGTTCAGAAGGCTTAGACGTGCCCGCCGTCCATAAATCAGCCGCGGTCAAAGTGACAGTATGATTGATGCCAAAATCAATCTCGGTAGCATTAATGTTTTCGCCATCAATGACCATTTTTCCCGACTTCAACAACTCACCAACCATAAATTCTCGACGCTTATTAACCCGCGTTCGGCCGGCGATCATTATTTTGGCTTTCTTGGCTAAATACTTACCTCCAATGCTTTTGATTTCATTGCCTGATGCGTCAAAGAAAGATTGGTCTTTTAGATTGCATGGTTGAATAACTTCTTTTTGCGAAATTAATGGCAATTTGATAAATAGCGCATCCATTTGCTCTCCAGTGGCCACAACCGTGGCTTTCAAGCATTCGCTATTAAAGTCAGCCATATCAGGCTCATTAGTTATCACGTCCTTAACGTTAACCACATCGCTTTCGCCTGCAAACACCGGAGGCCGTGAGAATAAAAATTCGGTTAAACCATAATCGATTTTTTCTTCGTTGTTAAATAAAGCAACTGTTTTAGTGTCTTGCATTAAAATATTCATTAAATTAGCTCCTAGTTGCTTACTTTAACTGGGTTTATGGATTGCTTTAAAAGCGCGGTGAAATCGGCGGCATCGGCGGGTGCGCCATCCGTTTTAAAGAGTAAATCCTTGTTGACCTGCCCATGGGTAAGAAATGCCATCGTGCCGTCCGCAGTGACTGTTGCCTCGCTCAAAGAAATACCTTTAACACCATCAAAGTCAACGATCTCGCCAGCCTTGTATGCCGTCCCGGCTGTCACAGGAAATGCTTGAATATGCATTTCTTCGGGATTAATAACCAACGGCTTACCGTTCGACATCCAGTTCTTGGTAACGGTACCCGCAGTACAGCAATTAAATTGTAATTCGCTCATGTCTATCTCCTAAACTAATGCTGGGTGTTCTAGTTTGGCTTCTTCGCCTGTGTCGTTCTCATCGGACTCAATGCCAGCGCCTGAAAGTTCCAGAGTTGTGGTTAAATCAACCAAACCAACAGCTTCAATTATTTTGTCTGCCGGCATATCGCTTTCAGCTAGCAAAAAAGTCGCCAATTTTTCTTTACCAACAACAGCGTCACTGGTGATCACTGACGACATACGTGCGTGCAATTCAGCCTTGGCTTCCGCCACTACATCGTTATTGCTAGGCGCTTCGGTTAACGGGGTGGCTTCAGGTGCTTCAGCGTTTGCATCCACACGCGTGTTATCTTTCTTGCTCATTTGTGATGAACCCTCGATAGTTGTGCTTTCGTGTGAAAGCGTTTTGGAAAAATAGGCAAGCGCCTCTTGCTTGCCCATGACTAAATCAACCAAGCCAATACTCAGGGCTTCTTGGCCCCTGTATGTATCGGCTTCGGTTTTCAATGCTTGTTTTTTACTAATGCTCCTCTTTACGGCAACATGCTCACAAAAATCCGACCGCAGACCGTCAAATGTTGATTGCCATTTTGCTTCAACGGCTTTAGGTAGCTTCCCGTAAGAATTACCGTCAGCTTTGTGAGCGCCCGAATACACAAGCGTCACTGTCGATTTGTAAGATTCCTTTATTAGCTCCGAATAGTCCCAGTGCGCGGCTATTACTCCGATAGAACCAACACAGCCATTTTTTGATGTTGCTGTTTTATCGCAGCTACTTAGTATCGCGTAAGCCGCTGAATAGGAGTAACCATCACTGTAACCAAAGGTGGGTTTTGAGTACCCCTGTATAATTTCGCCTAGCTCAAAGCAGCCAGAAACTTCGCCGCCACCGGAACAGATATCAAAAAATACACCCTTAACATCATCGTCGCGCTCAGCTAGAAGTAACTGCCCCTCTATGCCGTCGTATCCAGTAATGCCTGAACGTGTGGTCAAATAACCAAAACGATGAGCTAGCGAGCCATCTACCGAAACCACCGCCACGCCGTCACCGGTGATTTGATAGGGCATAGAATCGCGCGAACGAGGCTTGCCGACTAACATCTTTGCGACTGCCCCTACCTGCTGCCCTTCCCCGTCTATCAAATCAACGTCATTGCGCTTAGCCAAGTATGTGAAAATATTCTTGGCATGCTGTGGTGACAATAAAAGCGCTGTATTGGTGAGCCTATCGAGTGCTGTTATCTTATTCAGATTCATTGGCATTTTTGTTTGTATGTGTTCGTGGAAGGGTCATTTTTTTTGATTTAAATAGCTCAACCTCTTTATGCCGCTGATCAATGGCATCTTCCACATCGCTACCGCCAGACTCAGCATGAATGTCTTCAAGTGTTTTTTGCGAAGTCGCTAAGTAAATGTCATTCGCTTGGGCGTTAGCCAATTCATTGGAGACGCCCTTACCTTCACCTACCCAGTTTCCGTTTAGCAGAAACTCGCGGCTCTTAAAATAATTGATGTCACCAGGCACCTTAATTTGGTTAGTCATAACCAGTTCATCAACAAGCCCCCACAGCATGTAGTCGGCGGCTTTATTGATTAGGGTGCTACGGATATATTTTGTTTGCTTCCAGCTTTCTGATTTTGCCGCATCGGTGCTGGCGCGGTTCTGGCTTGAATAGTCGCCACTGTATTGTGCGTAGCCTTGCGAAAATGACTTAGCACAACTTCTCAATATGGATTTTTCAAAATCGCCTAAATCGGTGGCTTTCGCATCAGGGTTCAGCATTTGCAATTTATCGCCGTTGTAAAGCGCCGGCACTTTATTGCCGTTAACCTTTAAATTTGCCGCGTCTTGAAATGACTTTCGAGCTTTCCATGATTGAGTAAATATGCTCTCAAATTTATCTAAATCCAAAGCTTTTAGTGCATCAACGCCAACCTCAGAAGTAAGATAAACCATGAATTGATTTACTAACGTTTTACTTTTTAATTCAGCGTCTTTGAATTGATCGAGCATGAATGCTTCTTTGATAATCGGCGCAAATTTTGAAAACCCTCTCGTCTGATCCGCAAAACGAGGGTCAAAAACGTGAAATATTTGCTGCCCGAACTTACCAAATTTAGGAACGTACTTATGTTTATCTTCAACAAAGAGATGCGGCTTGCGTGGTGCGCGAACGTAATAGCCCGATGCGGCGCCATATTTGTCGGACACAACACCCATAACCGCTTTCTTATTAAACGGAGTTTCAATTCTCTCAGGGTTTAATATTTGAAAGCACGTGCCAATACCGGTTCTATTCTTCTTGTGTTCTCTCGAGAAAAACGACTCACCATATATGAATGAACTTGTATTTATTTGGCTCAACATTTGCACAAAATTTCTTTTGCGTTGCACATCAACGTAATTGCTAGAGCTGTTTAAGTAGGCAGAGGTAATGCTTTCAACCTTAAAATTCCAGTCTTTCGCCTGCTCTTCGCTAATGCCCAATATTCTATGATTCGCTTTGCAATTAAAGCGATATTTTGACCCAACAATAGTGGCATTTGACTGATCAAGGCCTCCACTAACATCGGCATTGTTACGAACTAAATCTTTAGCTCGGGCATTAATTATTGCGCCTTCACTGTCAATAGCCGCATCAATGTCGGCATTGTCTGGATCAAAAAACATCAACTCCTGTGATGATCTTGACGCCCCGGCAAAACTCTCTGCCATTGGCTGACCAGATGCGTTTAACAATTTAATTGCCATCGTTAAAAAGTTGGGTACGCGCAGCCGTAACGCCTAGAAGACGGTTCTTCAATTGCCCTAATTATTTCCTGCACTTTAGGGCATCCAATAGCGGCGACTTTAACAAAATCCATGAACATGGTGCGTGTGGCGTTGGAAAACCTAGTGGTGTCCGCTCCGCTCAGCGTAACCTCTATAACATTACCCTCAGTCGCCAATGTGGCGAGGGAGTTTGTTACAAATTTTGCTTTTTCATCACACGTCATATCTGCAAACGATTTAGCCATTTTGCTTACCCATTTCTTCAAAAATATTCACTTTTCGCTCGTCGTCATGTAAGGCAACTGAGGCATAAATTAAATCAACACATGAATGCTCAAGCGCGGCTAAACCATAAACAAATGTGTCTAGCGGCTCATTTCTTGCACCACTGGGTGTATACCAGTAATAAATTCTCTTATTGGTTCGACCCGCCGTTTTCATGAGCCGTTTTTCACACGTGAGCCCCTTGAAATAGCCTTCGGGCAACCCTTCTTTTGGAAAGTGAATGTAACCCTCGCCAGGCTTGTCGTTATCAAGTCGCCTATAGATTAGAGTCTTGGCCGTATCAGCCCCTACAATCCAACCTTCCAAACCTTTAGACTTCCAGTTGCGGCTAGGTCTAAGCGGTATTATTGGGCGATCACCTTCTTTACCCTTAAGAGCCAGAGCACCATTCTTCTTATTGTCTTTGCAGTAGTTATAAGCTTGTTGAGTTGATCCGCCGCCAGTATCAATACCTGAAAATGACACGGCCAACGCTTTGCCAACCGGGTGCTTAAACTTTCGTTTTAACTCCACATGGAGAACGTCATCCCAACTGCTTTGCTGCGTCGTATCGCAGTAAAGAATGCGGTACCCAAGAACCCAGCACTCTTTACCAACACCCCACCCTAAATACTGAACCTCGAACCTGTCGGCCTGCGTGTCAACGCCTGCTGTTATGTAGCAAACGGCATCAGGAATATCTTCAATGCCATAGGCCTCGCTACGTTCACTTAAGGCCTGGTGATTAATTTGCTCACCAGAAATAACCTCGTAAGTCTCACCTAGTGTTGTATTTACGAACGTTTTTAGTTTTAGCGGATCCCTATGTGCCGAAAGCCATTCGCTAACTATTTCGCGCCAAGTCGTAAACGGAGATAATGCGGTCCAAGGCCGATACGCAACGTGCCGAGGGGTCGCGATCTTACTTCCTGAACCAGTAACAAATTCAATTCCGTCGATCGTTTTAATGTCCTTCTCTTGGTCATACCAGAATCCGTTTTTATCCAGCTCTGTTAACTGAGAGTTCTCTATTAAACACCCACATCCATCACATAAGTACTTTGTTGTTTCTGGGTCATTGTCGATCCACTTAAACCCATAACCTTTGCCTTTTCCACCAAAATTAACCTCAAACCCATGGCCACATTCGGGGCAGTTCCAGAAGCGCCTAAATATGCAGTCCGCTTCTTTAACCGCATCAGAAATCAGGCTTTCACCCTCATTGGTCGGTGTTGACCCTCGAATCAACTTTCTAAATGCAGACCCCTCAGTGCGCTTCCAAACCAAACCTGATGCGGTACCCTCACCGCCTGACTTTTCAGTACCGCCAATATTTCTATCGAACGCATCAAGCTCATCAATCAAACCCTCGTCAACCGATATACGACGATAATTTTTTCCTGATCGGCCCCCTTTTATGTAAATGGTA
>JBKEFT010000053.1:0-22157 GCA_046709645.1 Arenicella sp. | reverse complement strand
CGGATCCAACGCCAGACCCAACGCCAGATCCCGCCCCTGATGTGCCTCCGGTAGCTGAACCACTAAGAAATATTATTGATGACGTGCTCGCATTTAACATAGATTCGTCAGGTGAAGAGTCGTCGGAATTAGGCACGCAAACTAACACTAGCGACGATGACCGAGAAGATAAGCCAATAGTGAGTGAAGGTGGCATGTGTCGTTAAAATTCGGCCAACCGCATATAGTGCGCGATTTTCTATGCCTTGGCGAATAGCAAATTCAATGGTCAGTCGAATCAGGCTCTCAGATTCTGATGGCTAGACCGTTGGGTTTCCCAACCGCTATGACTAACTGACTTCGGTTGTCAAATGAGTCGTCTAAACGCTAGTCTGGAGTCGTAGACTGTCTGATTCGTGAGCATGCATACGTTGCAAGTTACCAAAGGTAACAAGAAAGAGTCTCATTAGTACTTAGTTCAGGCCCTTAGTGTAGCGAATCAAATGTCAGATCGTAGCGAATATAAGCGTAAGCTTGAGGCGTTTAATCGTTAGTCCGGCGACCTTTACAGGCATAAAAAAACCGCATCAGTTGATGCGGTTTTTTTATTTTAATCTTTACACTTTATTGTTTAGCTAGCGCGTCTCGGATTTCGGTAAGTAGCTTAACTTCATCAGAAGGTTCGGCAGGTGCTGCTGGAGCCTCTTCTTCGGCTTGCTTGGCAGCGTTCATACCTTTGATGACCATGAACAATGCAAAGGCTACGATCACGAAGGTAACCATGGCATTAATGAATAAGCCATAATTAATCGTTACTGCGCCGGCTTCTTGGGCCGCCTGTAACGTAGCGTAGGTGGCTCCATTGCCGCCCTTGATGACCGCAAACATATTGCTGAAATCTACGCCGCCGGTGAGCACGCCTACAAACGGCATGATTATATCGTCAACCAGCGATTTAACGATGGTGCTAAAGGCTGCGCCGATAACGATACCAACCGCCATGTCAACAAAGTTGCCTTTCAGTGCAAATTTTTTAAATTCTTTTAACATTTTATTCTCCTGAAATTTTCATAGTGACATCAGCCGAAGGTGACCGTGTGCTAATGCATACTGGATAAGTAGGCACTACTTCTGCTTCAAGAGTGTAGTGTCCTCCCAAGGCTTACAAGGAGCTCTTTAAGCAGTCATCATGCTCTCGTGATACGCATTCTGCCTTTTGTAGAGACTTTTGCAAGCCGTGTGACAATTGATCACAATTCAAATGCAGCGGCTAGTTCTGCAGATTAGCGATAGCTGAGGCTAACTTGGTAGTAAGGGTGGTCAGAAACACCTTTTTCTAGCATTTCTCCCGCTTCAACATTAAAGCCTTTGGTGAGAATCCAATCGATGCGGTCCGCATTTTCTAGATCTAACCCAGCCGATGAAATCGCATCTGTAATCTCGATGTCCTTCAGTGCATTGGCTAAGCTGGGCATGTTAGCACGGCTATTAAAATCGCCCAGTAATATGGCTCGAGGGTATTTGGCAAATTCTTGTAGCACCAGCTTAAGCTGATCCTCACGACCACCACGTGTGTGTAAGTGAGTATTGATAAAATGGAAGCTCTGACCCTGCCAATGCACTTGGGCGACCGTCATATTACGAAAGCTTTTACCTGATTTATCGGGCAACATTTCAACGCGCCAGTCGCTTACCGGGACCTTACTTAAAATCGCATTGCCACGGTGCTCGCGGAACCAGCGTTGGCGTGTAGCGCTGAACAGCCAACCAAACTTGCCAACCTTAGCTAGACGCTCGGTTTGACCCGAACTCAGGCCTAAGAAACCGTCAAAGCCGGCCGCGTACACTTCTTGAACGCCAACTAAATCAGCATTAGCCATAACTTGGGCACTGGCAAGAAGGTTGCGTTTGCCGTCGAGACCCTTGCCGGTTTGGATATTGTAGCTTGCTATTTTAAGAACCTCTGGCTGCTCCGTTTGTTGGGGTTGCGAGAGTAGCGATACGCCCGCTTTGTCAGTTGCTGGTTGAGACCGTCTAGCAACGGCGATGAGCGCGATAATCAGTGCAATAATTAGTATTTTAGCCATCGATTTTCTTTCTTAAGTTTATTTTCTTGGTGTCACTGAGGTTTATAGGTTTATTAAGCTTTACGAATTTTTGCTGAGTATTCGGCTTTCGCCGCTTCGTAGCGACTACTTCGTAGCGACTACTTCGTAGCGACTACTTCGTAGCGACCAAGTACGCGACGTAGGACAAACAGGCTTCGCCTAATTCCGTTTTAGTGAATATACCATCGCCACTTTCGCCGTCTTCGTCGGTACCTTCCCAATAACAATCAGCGCTCTTGAAGCCGGCTTCGAGCATGATGTCACGCAACTCAGGTAAGCCCCATAGTCGCCATTCATAGGTAAACGCATCGGTCATCTCGGTGCCGTCCGGGAAGCGAAAGTGAATATGCAAACGCGCATGACCGGTGATCGGGTTGATCGCATCTTGGTCCCATACATAGGTGAAGCTTTGATCCTCCATCTCGGTTTCTTCTTCGAGCTCTTGGATGCTCTCTGGGCCACCATGCAGGTCACAGACAAAAATGCCATCGGGGGCTAAGTCGGCATAAACGCGCCTAAAGTAGTCAAGCATTTCTGAACGCTGCTTGAAGATCCAGTAAGAAAAATTTTGCGCACACCTGACATCGGGCGCGCGACGACTTGGATTGCGCGCATCTTCCTGATATTGCATAACACGCTTACCGACTTTGCCTAATGGTTTTAGATTGTGCTTTAGGCCCCAGGCAAGTGGCTCAGGATCAATATCGTAAGACTCTGTTGTAAAATCATTGCCTAAGCTTGCCCAATGGCCTGACATCAAACAGGTGCCGCAAAAGTCTTCTCGCAGATGTTTTGGGCTTTTACCGTTGATTGATTTGCTTTTACCGTTGATTGATTTATAGGTATCGATTAAAAAGCTAACGTCCTGTTCTGCCGATTGAACTGCGCGTTGATATAATACGTATTTATCAGCTGTTTTAGCCGTGTAATTCTTAGCCATTTTAAACTCGATTTGATGTGCGATTGGTCGCGCTAAATTCAGTCTAAAGTGTACCGTAAAAAATACCCTCTAAATAGACATCATCGATGCCACTAATGGCGATCTAAAAATAATTTAATAGATAGGCACATAGCCTTTGCCTTAATACAGAGATAAAGGTCACTCGCTAGAAATATAATTTGCCTTATACTCTGGTGTCAGCATTGGCTAGATTACGCCGCTTAGAGTGAGAAATGTTAGCTGGCAATCTTGATCGATGTTTTCAATAATAATCGCTAACTTATTGATAAAAATAGGAACTCTGATTTTTAGTTTTTTGAGGCATAAAAATAGTTATACACAAATTATTTAAGTCAATAGATTTGCAATATTTATTTTTTGTGTAACATGACTGAAACATTTGAGTCAATATAAGCTATTGATTTTATTGATATAATTTATTTGCATAAAAAATAGGCAATTTTTGTCAGGTCAATAAGTATCAACTGTTACAGCCTGTTTTTCAGTTTTATCAACAAAGTTATCCACAGGCTGTGTGAGTAACTTTTTATTAAAATATGACAACTTGTCTAAACCCGCATAAACAATGACTTTATCGATATTTGAGCCACGATCGGAGCACATTATCAGCGTCGCTGTGCCTGTGCCATTGAGACAAAGTTTTGACTTTTTGCTACCGATCACCTCGCCCGAAAACGAGATCAAGCCCAGTGTCGGCGCAAGAGTGAAAGTTCCCTTCGGGGCGCGTAAATTAGTCGGCGTAATTCTATCGATTAAAAGTGACAGTGATTTTCCCGAAAATAAGCTTAAACCGGCGATCGAAATACTCGATCAATCCAACCTATTTGATGACGCGCTTTGGGCTTCTTTACTTTGGTTATCGCGTTACTATCTAGCGCCCATCGGCGAAGTGCTGGATGCCGCTTTACCGGTAGCTTTACGGCAGGCGGGTGAGCTGATGCCCGCTAGTAAAAAGACCTGGGCGCTGACCGAAGTGGGTCGCAGCCGTTCGCTTGATGAACTTAATCGTGCGCCACTGCAGCTTGCTATTATCAAGTTGTTTATGAAAAATAGCTTATTAACCGCTGACGACTTTAAAGATACGGCGACAAGTTGGCGGCAAGCGGTCAATGCCTTAGTCGAGAAGGGCTGGGTCGAAGAGACCCAAGCGGAACCAGCCCTAGCTCAACGTTCGCTTGATAAGCACGATTTTATTACCTTAACTGAGCAGCAAGCAGTGGCTGTAGAGTCTATTAACCAGAGTATTGGTCAGCAGCGCTTCTGCGCAACCTTGTTACACGGCGTTACCGGCAGCGGCAAGACCGAAGTATATTTCTCGGCGATGGAATCGGTATTGGCAATCGGTAAACAAATTTTACTCATGGTTCCAGAGATAGGTTTAACGCCTCAGTTAATTGAGCGGGTCAAGCGTCGCTTTAGAGAGCCACTTGTGGTGATGCACTCTGGGCTCAATGATACTGAGCGACACCTTGCTTGGTGGCATGCCAAGCAAGGCAATGCCAAGATAGTGATTGGCACGCGTTCGTCGGTATTTAGCTCGTTTGCTGATCTTGGTTTAATTATTATTGACGAAGAGCATGACGGGTCTTTCAAGCAGCAAGATGGTGTCCGCTATCAAGCCAGAGATGTGGCGACGTATAGAGCCAAGCAGCAAAATATAGCGATTATTCTAGGTTCGGCAACACCCTCGCTCGAGACTTTCGTGAATGCCGAATCAGGCCGCTATAACTTGCTCAGCCTTACTGAGCGAGCGACTAATGTTGCACTGCCAAGCATAGAGCTAATCGATCTTACTATGCAGCCGACTAACGATGGCTTGAGCCCTGCGATGCTTGAAGCGATAAAAGCGACATTGTCAAAAGAAAAGCAAGTTATGCTGTTTCTTAACCGGCGCGGCTATGCACCGGTGTTGTATTGCAAAGACTGTAAGCAAGCCGCTAAATGTCATCGTTGCGATTCTCACCTGACCTTGCACCGACGGGTAAATCGCATGCGTTGCCACCATTGTGGTTACGAGGGTCAATTGCAAACTCGATGTGGCAGCTGTAACTCAGCAGAAATGGTCGATGTTGGTGAAGGTACGCAGCGAGTAGAAGACGCAATTGCCCTGCGCTTTCCTGAGTCCACGGTGTTACGTATCGACCGCGATAGCACCAGCCGTAAGGGTGAATTGGCTGAAGTGCTCGAACAAGCACGCTCTGGTAAGGCCGACATCCTAATTGGTACTCAGCTAATAACCAAGGGCCACGATTTTCCTAATGTGGGAATGGTTGGCATTTTAGAGGCCGACCAAGGGTTATATAGCACTGACTTCCGAGCCAGCGAAGCCTTGTTTCAACAGATTTTACAAGTCTCCGGACGCGCCGGTCGTCGCGGTGATGTTGGCCGTGTGTTTATTCAAACCAACTTTCCTGAGAACCGGTTTTTCGAAAAAGTGATTAAACATGATTTCATCGGCTTTGCCAAAGACCTGATGGCAGAACGTAAAGCCGCACAGTTCCCCCCGTTCGGTTGTTTCGCTTTGATCCGAGCCGAATCACCGCATCAAGCTCAGGCTTTACAATTTTTACGTAAAGCGAGGCATGATATTCAGCCGAGTGACGGCGTTAGACTAATGGACGCCGTGCCCGCGCCAATGGAGCGACGCGCAGGAAGGTACCGGGCTCAGTTGTTATTATGTAGCAATCAGCGCTCCGCACTTAATCACACACTAGCCCTTTGGTTGCACTTAATTGCTACTGATAAGGCGGCTAAAAAATTAGCTAATTCGGTGCGCTGGAGCTTAGATATCGACCCGCTAGATCACTTTTAACCCGTTCAGATTCTTGTTCGCTAGTTGGCTCAATCAATAAATCAAGTTAGTCGGCGGTGGTTAATTTTCCAGACGAACCCGTTGCAGTGCCCTAACGGCTGAATAGCTGGCGACACAATATGGGACTATATAGCTCAAAAAGATCTTGATCCAAGTTTGCCGGCTAATGTCGAGTGTGAGAATTGCACTGCCGTGATTAATAATCGCCAAAATGCTGCCGACCACGAGTGATACTTTGATTGCGTTTATTACAACGCCGCGAGAAACGGCTAATTGAAGAAACGTGAGACGACTAGTCATTTGATAGTGTGCCGCTATTTTACTTAGGTATCCTATAAAGACCGTGCGTGGAGGTATTCTCTCACCCGCGACGTTTTGCAGTCGGTGATATAGTAATTGTCATATTTATAGTGGACACTAGGGCAAGAACTATGGAAGTTCATTGATAGCATACCCTAAACCCAATTCGGAGATTCCCTGCATGACCCTTAAAACCTTTCTGTTTTCCGTTGCTCTTGCCACCGCTAGCTTCAATGCGGCTGCTCAAGTCGAAAATGGCACCTTTGAAACTTGGTCTAATGGTGCCCCATCCGGTTGGACCACCATCGACTCAGGCATTTTGTTAGACCAAGTAAGCACACCCATTGTCGACGGCCAATATGCGCTGAAAACCACCGTGACCACGGCGTCTCAGAGTAATACCGATTTGCTGCAACAGTTCGACGTTGTCGCTAACCAAACCTATGATTTTGAAGTCTCGATTTACCACACTGAAGGCAGCGTAGCCGCACGGATCATAGCGGATGGCTATCGAGGCTATTCTGACCCAGCGATTCGTAACCAGTGGCAACAACTTCGTTTCACCTATCAAGCTACTAGCACTAAGACTATTAACCTAGGTCTCCGATTCTATGATCGCGCAGGCTTTGACGGCTCTGAAGTAGTATATGTCGATAGCTTTCAGCCAACGTCGTCCACTCCTCCGCCTCCGCCCGCGCCGACAGGTTGCCAAGACGTTGCCACTACGGTCACAATTAACACCGACAATTACGGTAGTGAAACCAGTTGGCAGTTACTCACCGCAGCAGGTCAGGCACTCGGTGGTGGCTCTAACTATGCTAATAACCAAAGCTATGCAAGCGAGTTCTGTTTATCTGACGGTGACTATACCTTCACTATCAGCGACGCCTATGGTGATGGCATCTGTTGTAGCTATGGCAATGGAAGCTACGTAGTCGAGGCTAACGGTCAAGAGCTTCTAAGTGGCGGCGAGTTCGCTTCTAATGAATCTCGAAGCTTTACGATTCAAGGCTCAGGTACACCTCCACCAGATACCGGCGATTACTATCAAGCCGCTAATGGCCTAAGTGGGTTTGCCTTAAAAACCGCGTTGCATAACATCATAAAGGGTCATGCGGCACAAGGTTACGGTGCTCTATGGGGTTTCTATTCAGCTCACAGTTTAGATACATATTTTGAGAACGACGGCAGCATACTCGACATCTACTCTGAAAACCCAAACGGTGCTGACCCGTATAACTACACCGCCATTACGAATCAGTGCGGTAGCTATAATAGTGAAGCCGATTGTTATAACCGTGAACACTCATTTCCGAGAAGTTGGTTTGGTGGTTCAATAGAGCCAATGAATTCAGACGTGCACTTTATCTTTGCCACCGATGGCCAAGTTAACGCCTACCGTAGTAGCTTCCCTTACGGCGAAGTTGGCACTACTGACATTGTTTCCAACAATGGTTCGCGCCGCGGCTCGGCTCGGTCAGGACTTGGGTATTCGGGTACCGTGTTCGAACCGATTGACGAATTCAAAGGTGACATGGCTCGCGCGGCGTTATACGTAGCAACTCGTTATGAAAATATAATCGCAGCTTGGGAAAACAACAGCTCGTCTTCAGACGCTGTGCTTAATGGCGGGAACACCCAGGTATTCGAAACGTGGTATATCAATTTGCTAAAGCAATGGCATCAACAAGACCCAGTAAGTCAAAAAGAAATTGATCGTAATGAGGCCGCACACGTCTATCAAGGCAACAGAAATCCGTTTGTTGATCACCCTGAATATGTGCAGTCTATCTGGGGAAATTAGCTCGCGCTATAGAGTATTTATTCGATAAAAGACTGAGCATTTGTGCTGTCCTTAGGGCTAGCTCGAATGCTCTTTCTCTTATCGAATACTCTTGCACCTAAAGGCGTAATGAGAATTGTGCATGGAGCGTATAAACTGCCGCAGGCAGGCCAGAGATGAAGTAACAGGGGTGATGGTAATGTATTACCCCCATACCTATCGGAGGTACTCGTCAAAGCGGTAGGTTTATCAGCGGCCACTTGAGGGTACTTGCCCCCATCTTTAGTAGGTACTTGGCGCTATCTTAGATAGTTTATGGGCTAAGCGACCTCAGCATAACTCGATGAATAAATAAAAAATGCCTGTAAGGGCCTCGCTTTTCGGTGAAAATACCCCAAGGGCACTTAGACCTGCCAATAGCTCCGGCATTGCTTATATATTGCCTCTCTGCAACGATCAGCATTAGGGCAGACTGTGTAAACCAAGGAAACGACACCAACGTGGCCAGCAACCGAATCGCTTAGAAATTGCTAGCCTTGGTCATTAATCCATGGTTACAAATCAAACTATTCGTCGAGCACTGACACCATCACGTCATCGGAAACACTCTCAAGAATCTCTTCCAAATCATCTTCACTGAGGTCATCAGGCATAGCTAAAAACAAGTGTGCGCGAAAGATTGGGTAGCCGGCCATCGAAGCACTTTCAACCTCGGTATCGATGTTATCAACATTAACGTTTTCGGCTGCCAACGCAGCGGAAATTTCCTTGATAATACCGGGGCGATCGTTTGCTTCGACTAAAATTTGTAGGCCATTAACTTCAATGTCATCGGTCTTAACGCCTTCTGCTTTTTGTACGGTTACCCAAACACCGTCTTCACTCATAGCGTCGAAGTCAGCGATCAACCCGGCTTTATTACCGCTCTCCACGGCTATGTGTGCAATGCCTGTGAATTGGCCGCACAAGCGCGACAGGCTACTCTCGAGCCAATTGCCTTTGTTGGCTAACACCGTATCGGATAAGGCGCGAATGATGCCTGGTCGATCTTTGGCGAATAAGGTGATGATTATTTTTTCGGTGCTCATAAGGTGCCTACTGCAATCTAAATAGTAACAAATCGAGTATACGCGCATAATCTTTACGCGGCTCAATCAATAAGGTAACTTTCGCGCAACTGAGCAACGCCGTTATGACGATCGTTATCGCTTGTAGCTAGAATAATAAATATGAACATCAAAACCAAGCAGCGAATTGTTAGCTTAGACCTTCTACGCGGCATTGCCGTGCTTGGAATTCTCTGGATGAATATTCAGTCATTCTCTGCACCCCTTGCATCGTATGCAAACCCAACTGCTTATGGGGATTACAGTGGCGCAAACTTTTACGCATGGGTGATATCCAATGTGTTTGCTGAGTTAAAATTCATGACTCTGTTTTCAATATTGTTTGGTGCCGGAATAGTAATTTTTTATAATCGATCCAGCGAAAAAGGAGTTGATGCCCAAGCTCTGAATACGCGGCGTATGCAGTGGCTATTGGTGTTTGGCTTGATACATGGCTACTTGATTTGGTATGGAGATATTCTCTTTATTTATGCTATCTGTGGATTAATTGCGGTTAAATTTGTTACTGCGTCAACCAAGCGGTTGCTAGTTTCAGCCTCGTTGATGCTCATGGTTCCGGTGCTACTTACCTATTTGTTGTTGCTTTTGATAGCGACTGACGATCCAAAATTAATCACAGAACTAACACAGGACTGGGCGCCATCCCAAGCATTACTTGAGCAAGAGATTAGCGCTTTTAAAGGTTCTTGGCTTGATGCAAGGCTCGCCAGTATTCCGAACGTTATTACTTTTCAATCGGCTGGGCTTTTTATTTATGGCTGGCGGGCACTGGCGGGTATGCTAATCGGCATCGCTTTGCTTCGAATCGGTTTCATTACCGCCTCTATGCATGCAAGTCGTTATAAGCTGGTGGCGCTGATAACGCTACCTTTAGGTTTGTCGGTGTCCGCATGGGGCGTGATAGAAAATATCGCTCATGATTTTTCGATGCAATTCTCCACTGGTCTCGGAACACTATTCAACTACGTAGGCAGCCTAGCCACAAGCATCGGCTACATCGCCTTAGTTATGTTGCTGTGTCAATCTCAAGCACTCGTTGGTTTGAAATCGGCGCTAAGCAATGTTGGGAAAATGGCATTTACTAACTACATCATGCAAAGCGTGATCTGTACCTTTATCTTTTATGGCTACGGCTTGAATTACTTTGCAGAATTGAGTCGTGTCGAATGTTTGGCCGTAGTAGTCAGTGTTTGGGTCATTCAGCTAGCTTATTCGAGCTGGTGGTTATCACGCTTTAAGCAAGGCCCGCTTGAGCAGTTTTGGCGTTATCTTACTTATCGATAGCTTACTTATCAAAGGCCCATTTATCAAAGGCCCATTTATCAAAGAGCTAAGACGAACACGACAGCATAGAGCAACCTACTTTACTGCGAGCCCACTCTGGACGTTTCTCAGAAAATTGTTCACAGCCCTCTTGCTGTTGGTAAGGCTTACGCAAGGTGGTTAACAATTGCTCGACCATGGAATAGTCGCCAGCCTCGGCTTTATCGATCGCTAGCTGTGCGAGGTAGTTTCGAAATACGTAGAGAGGGTTAACCGAATTCATCGCGGAAATTCGATCGGTACTACTGAGCTTATCTTGATCTCGGCGTATCTGATAATCATCAAGCCATTGTTGCATAGCGGATCGATAGTCATCACCATGCTGCTGCTGATAATAAGCCTCTGTAAAGTTACTCGGACTAAGATCATCATTGGCTAAACAACGATAGAAAATCGTCATATCGGTTTCGACCTGAGCGAGTAGCCGCTCGAGGCGCTCGAACAAATCTTGGTCACCTTCTAATACTTCAACTAGCCCCAGTTTAGCGGCCATCATTTCAAGCCACTGGGTGTGATAACTTTGCTGAAAGCGATTGAGCACAGCTTCAAGTTGTTCAGTCTCTTCTATCAGCGGGTAAATACTATTGGCCAGTTGGTAGCAATTCCATAGTGCAATATTGGCTTGTTCGCTGTAGCGGTAGCGTTTGTTTTGCGAGTCGGTGGTGTTGGGTGTCCAGTCTGGGTTAAAATCATCTAACCAGCCATAGGGTCCATAATCAATCGTCAGGCCGAGTATCGACATATTGTCGGTGTTCATCACACCATGAACAAAGCCGACACGCATCCATTCGACAATCATGCTTGCCGTGCGTTGGCAAACTTCGTCGAGCCAAGCAATGTATAGCTCTTTCGAGCCTGCGGCATGCTCATCAAGTAACTTAGAAAAGTGGTGTTCGATAGTCACGTCGAGCAACTGTTTTAGCTCATCGTGCTCATTGCGCGAGGCAAGAATTTGAAAGCTTCCAAAGCGTATAAAGCTTGGGCTTAAGCGGCAGACAACGGTGCCTGGCTCATAAGCTGGATTACCATCGTAGAGTACATCGCGCATCACCTGCTCGCCGGTATTGATCAAACTCAAGGCGCGTGTAGTCGGCACGCCCAAATGATGCATAGCCTCGCTGCAAACAAACTCTCTGATCGATGAGCGTAACACCGCCAGCCCATCGGCGGTCCGTGAATAGGGAGTTGGCCCGGCGCCTTTAAGTTGTAAAGCCCAATAGTCGCCCTGCTGGTTTACCACCTCGCCTAGATTAATCGCCCGCCCGTCACCTAGTTGGCCAGCCCAGTTACCAAACTGGTGACCGCCGTAGCACATAGCGTAGGGCTTCATGCCGTCAAGCAACTGGTTGCCGGAAAAGGTTTGTAAGAATGGGTCGCTATTGCAGTCCTGTGCAGATAAATCCAATAACTTGGCGGCCTCCTTGGAAAACGCCACTAGCGTCGGAGAGCTCACCTTAGTCGGTTCGACATAGGAGTAACAGGCCTTATAAACCTGTCGCCGAGTGTTTTCAGTAATAGGGTCAGCCGGTAAGTCACGAGTGAAGCGGTTGTCAAAGGTAAGAGTTTTCAAAATCATGTTTTTCCAGTTAGCATTCTAGGGTTAGAATAACAAACATGATGTCAATATGAGACCTCAATATAAGGTCGGCGTACGATTAAGTGTTTAATAGTGCCCGATGTCTTGCTTTAAACACTGGTCGGTGGCTGCTTAATGCATTCAAATTTTACACCAACTGCTACTTTAATCTTCAGTTCAACTATCAGTTCAACTATTAGTTCAACTACTAGCCCAGCTAATAGCTCAACTAATTAACCCAACTAATTAACCCAACTAATAACCTAACTATGAAAAATACTAGACAGTGGTGCTTTTCGGCGAGTTTTATGCTGAGCCCTGAAAATTATGCAAAAGGAGCGTTTTCTAATGTCTAAGTTATTCGGAGTTTTATTTTGTGGTGTATTTGCCGCGGCGGGCATAGGTTTGTTTGTCTATTCTGGTCTGCCGATGATTAGTGGTTGGCTTGAGGCAAAGTCATGGCAGCAGGTGCGGGCCGAGTTGATTGATCATGATCTCGTTACCGATCGAGGAGATGACTCGACCACTTACCAAGCGACCGCACGCTTTCGATACGACTATTTAGGGCAGCGTTTCAACAGTAGCAATGTTAGCTTCGCCAGCGGCTCGGACAATATCGGTTCTTACCATCAAGATATGAATGCTCAGCTGTCGCGAGTGGCGCGGGGGGCAACACCATTAATGGTCTGGGTCAATCCCGATAATCCCTCGGAAGCGGTGATCGACCGAGAAATCCGCTGGGGCTTACTGGCGTTTAAATCCATGTTTCTATTTTTATTTGGTGGCATTGGGCTCGGTGGCCTATATGCAATGTATCGCTTTCGAAATCTCGGAGATGTGCTCCCAGATGCGGATCCGAGCAAGCCGTGGACTAACTATGCTGAATGGAATAAAGCCACACTAATATCCGATACCCGCATGGGTAATAAGGTGATGTTAGGGTTAGCGGTATTTTGGAACTTAATATCCTGGCCTGCCCTATTCGCTGTCGTAAAACCTGTTTCTAACGGTGAATACGGGGCATTGTTTGTACTCATTTTTCCGATCGTGGGCGTTGGTCTTATCTGGTTTTGGTATAAGGGTCATCGGTCTTTCAAGAGAACAGGGGCAATGCCACTGGAGCTTAACCCTTACCCGGCATCTATTGGTGGGCAAGCTGGTGGGATTATCTATTTCAATAATGGCGATATCAACACGACATTAAAGGGTGCTTCTAGCTCAGCCAGAGTAACGATTGAAAACGTGCATTTTTATCAGACCGGCAGTGACGAAGACCGTAAAACTGAGGAAACTGTGCTGTTTGAAAAGACCATGGTGCCGTCAATCGCAATAGCTCAACAAGGGTTAGAGATTCGGTTTTGTTTTGATCTGGATGACTCGTTGCCAATTTCAGACAGACCGCTAGACTTGCCACGTAAGACTTGGCGTATTCGTTTCACCGCGACCACCGACGACGGTTTAAAGGTGGAGAGAATTTACCAAGATGTTCCGGTATTCGCCACCGCGCAACGTTCTACTATTGCGGATACGCAAGCTTACGCCTCGAGCTCAGTCGCCACCTTAGATGCTACGGCTGATCTGGTTGATTCAGTGCTTGATTTAAAACCCGATGAACGTGGTCAGCAATTGTATTACCCCGCCTATCGCAATAAATCGATGTTGGTTCTTATTGTCATAGGCCTTTTCTTTTTTGCAATTGGTTTAGCCATACCAGACATTATTTTCAACATCGTTTTCCCATTGATCGGCGGAATCCTTGCCATGGTTGGCATTTATGCTTTTGCCAACGCCTTAAAAATCAGAATTGGTGCTGAGGGCATTAGTGCTCAGCGCAGTTTGTTGGGGTATAAATTTAAACCGCAATTTGTACCCTCATACTCGTTCAAGAGTTTCGAAAAGAAAGTTACATCCAGCTCGACAACCGGCAATAAAACCATCACCTATTACAAAATAGTGGCGCATGGCAATGAGGGCGAAAAGGCCATCGCCGCTGAGGGCTTGGCCGGTTTACAACAAGCCGACGCGGCGATTGAAAAACTAAAGTCTTTGCTTAAGTAATGCTAAGTTTTTTGCTAAATTCTAGTCGGCCTTGCAGAAAATAAATTAAGCCAATCACCGGCACCCCTAGTGCACTGGCGAATAGAAAAAAACTTTCATAGCCAAAGCTTTCGACCAAGGTGCCAGAGTAACCACCAATCAGTTTCGGAACAAGTGTCATTAGCGAACTGAAAATTGCATATTGAGTTGCTGTAAATGAAACATTGGTTAATGCTGATAGCCAGCCTATAAATGCGGCGATTGCAAACCCTTGTGCGAGGTTATCTATGATGATCACAATGAATAATTCTTTGGGCAGAGCGATATCTATTGTAGTGAAGAATAGTGGTATCGAGAACTCTAAGTATGTATGCGCACCACTAACTTGGGCCAGCCACATAAACAATAAATTAGTCACCGCGACCAGCACTGCGCCGAGCATTAGCGAGCGCATCACCCCTATGCGAAGTGCTAACAAGCCTCCCATGAATGCACCGAAGATGGTCATCAATACGCCAAAAACCTTGGTGATACTGGCAATTTCTTTTTTGGTGTAGCCCATCTCGGCGTAAAATACGTTGGTAATCACGCCCATGACAATATCGGATATTCTATATAAGCCGACAAGTAGCAAAACCCAAATTGCTAGTTTGCCGTAGCGTTTGAGAAAATCGAGAATAGGGTCGGCGTAGCCTTCGCGAACTAAATCAGCATTAATCAATCCAAATTTAACACAGATTCTGGCGGTGGTGTAGGCAGCAAAAATCGCCAGTATCATTCTCAAAACAGCGTAAAAGAAGGCGAATACCTTTTGAGCTAATTCTGAAAACAGGGTTGGCAGTGCTGGAAAAAACGAGTACACCAATATCAGCGCCACTATCGACAACAAGAATACGCCGAAGAACGAGGTGTAATCGCGGGTCGGGTATTGTGTACCAACGCTGGCTTGAGTGTTGGGTTCTCGAATTAACAGGGTGGTGAGTATGCCGATACCCATTATTCCCGCCATGATTAAATACGTTTGTTGCCAAGCTGCGTATGAATATGCGCCTTGAGAGCTACCAAGTTCTTCCGCAAGTGCTAGCGCGGCGGCACCTGCAACAATCATGCCTGTTCGGTAACCTGCTACATAGGTTGATGACAACATGGCTTGTAAACGAGGTTCGGCGGCCTCAATACGGTAGGCGTCGATGACAATGTCTTGAGTCGCGGCGGCAAATCCGAGCAATACTGCACCGCCCGCCATCCAGTTTAGTGAGCTGGCTGGATCTATGCTAGACATCAGCACGATCGAGAAAATCACCGCTACTTGCGCTAGTAATAACCATCCTCTGCGGCGGCCCAACAGTTTAGTAAGCAGAGGCAGCGGCAACCTATCTACCAGTGGCGCCCATACGAATTTGAAGGAATAGCCTAAAACCGCCCAGCTAAAGTAGGTAACTGCTGATCTCTCAACTCCGGCTTCAAATAGCCATAAAGATAGGGTGCCGAAGATCAAAAAGTAAGGCATGCCGGCAGAAAACCCCAGTAGCAAAAGAATCCAAACGGATTTTTCTCGCCACCAGCGAACCTTCGATTCTGTAATTACAATGCTGGTCATTTAGATTTATCTGAGGTGTTATGTGCCAAAGCCGATGCCCCGTAAGTTATCTTTATCAGCATTATTATGAACGGTCCTATACAGTGACGTAGATAGAGTGAATTAGCGATAGCGCTAAATATCATATTCGATGACAAGCGGCGCATGGTCTGAGAAGCGTTCGTCTTTGTAAATCACATCAGAACCGGCTATGACCGTGTCTTTCAAATTGCTGCTAATCACATGGTAGTCGATACGCCAACCGGTGTTATTGGCCCAGGCTTGGCCACGATTTGACCACCAGGTGTATTGCTCATCTTCATCGTTGATTAGACGAAAGGCGTCGTAAAAGCCAGCATGACCACCCCGCCCTCCTTCTAATTCAGGCTCAGATTCACCAAAGAGCCAGTCCATCCATTGGCGCTCTTCCGGTAAAAAACCGGAGCGCTTTTGGTTGCCACGCCAGTTTTTTATATCGCGTTTCTTATGCACAATATTCCAGTCGCCGCAGATAATCACCTGTCGACCCGAATCCGCTAGCTGCTGTAATTTGCCTTCGAAGCGGCCCATCATGTCAATTTTGAACTCTTGTCGTTCATCTTTACTCGATCCCGAGGGCATATACAGAGACGCGACAGTCAAGTTTCCAAAATCCGCCTGAATATATCGGCCCTCCGAATCCACGTCTTCAAAGCCAGCACCCAGACCCATATGCACTTGGTCGGGTTTTTGTTTGGCGTAAATGCCCACGCCCGAGTAGCCTTTTTTCTCGGCCGCATGAAAGTAAGTGTAGTAACCCTCTGGGTGAAATGGCTCACCTTCGATTTGATCTGGTTGTGCTTTTAGCTCTTGTAGGCAGATGACATCGGCGTCGACCTTAACCAGCCATTGGTAAAACCCTTTACGGTCAGCGGCGCGAATGCCGTTTAAATTTGCTGAAATTACTTTCATGTGAGTTGACTAATTATGAGATTGTGGTGGTTGAAACTAAAGCTGTTGGCCGATTATTCGACAGGCCCATTATGCGTATTGTTGCTTACTAACGCACTCAAAATCACAGCTTGGTCACACTTTTTCTCTGTGGGGGTGGGGCGGTTACTTATATCACAGCGCTAACTTAATCTTTTGGTAGCGCCTTATAATAGTTGTAGGCCTCCCGCGAACCGTTGCCTGAGATCGGTATGTTAACAGTTTCATTCTCGCTGCTAATTAACTTCATAGTTGCTGAACGCATACTCAAAAACGACTCTAAAAGGGCTTCGTCCAATGCGGCCTTAAAATAACAGCCGTCGGTATAACAGTGACTTATGTTGATCGTCAGACGAGTCGAGTTATCAAATAAAAGAACGGGTGAGCTTGCTAAGGGTATTCCCAAAGGCATAATAAAGACCGCTTCGGGCTCGGCACCTTGCGGATTTAGGTACAAATTGAGTTGCAGCAGCGCCTCGTTGGTATCTTCGAAATCGACGCGTTGCGACAGGGTGCATTCGAGGCCTTGATGTTTGTCGGCATCACCAAACGAATCACAGGCTATAACCCAGTCGCCGAAGGTGGCTTCATTGTGCGCAGTATCGGCCTTGGCGAATGAAATTGAGCAGGCTAAGACTATGAGCGCGATGCTAGTCAACCGTTTTGCAAGACCCATAATTGCCTCTAATTGACACTTTATTACCCCTCTTATTTCCCTGTACATCTTGCTCCGGTGTATTTTGTGAGTATCATACTAAGCACCATCTTATAACGTTCAGAGCAAAAATTCATGCTTCCCTATCAAGAACAATTTATTGAATTTGCGTTGAAAACGGGTGTACTACGGTTTGGTGAATTCACCTTGAAGTCAGGCCGCAGTAGTCCTTATTTTTTTAACACAGGCTTATTCAATAGTGGCGCGACCATGTGTCAATTTAGCCGCTTTTTCGCTTGTAGTATCGAAAACTCCGATTTGAATTTTGATGTGCTTTTTGGCCCTGCTTATAAAGGCATTACGCTTGCCTGCGCGACGGCCATGGCATTGTCTGAGGCAACCGGCAAAGAAGTGCCGTTCGCGTTCAATCGAAAAGAGAAGAAAGATCACGGTGAAGGCGGCAACATCGTTGGTGCCGAGCTCAGCGGTGACGTCGCCATCATTGACGATGTTATTACCGCCGGCACCGCTGTTCGCGAGTCGTTTGAATTAATTACCGCCGCTGGTGCCAAGCCATCGGCCGTGTTTCTGGCGCTGGATCGTCAAGAGCGGGGGCAAAAGGACGCTCAGCTAACTGATACATCGGCGATTCAGCAAGTAGAAGCCGATTTCGGTATTCCAGTTGTTGCCATTGCAACCCTGGCAGATTTGATTGAATACTTGAAACTACAGCCAGATCAAGAACAAAATTTAGAACACATGCGGGCTTACCGCGAGCAATACGGTATTACCTAAGTTATGAGTTCAGTGGCTCAAATTTACCTGGTCGGTGGGGCCGTGCGTGATCGATTGCTTGGCGTTGATGCTCCTGACCGAGATTGGGTGGTGGTTGGCTCCACGCCGCAAGCCATGGTTGATCAAGGTTATGAACCAGTCGGTAAAGATTTCCCGGTGTTCATCAACAAAACCACGGGTGAAGAATATGCTTTGGCTAGAACCGAACGTAAAACCGCCAAAGGCTATCAAGGTTTTCAATTTAACGCGTCGCCGGAGATAACTCTGGAGCAAGACCTAGAGCGTCGCGACCTTACTATCAATGCGATGGCAGAAGACCAGCATGGTACGCTTATTGATATGCATGGCGGTCAACAAGATTTAGCCGACGGCGTTATACGCCATGTATCAGATGCTTTTCTAGAAGACCCAGTGCGTATCTTACGAGCCGCACGATTTGCCGCAAGGTTTGGTTTTACCATCGCCCCTGATACATTGAAATTGATGAAAACTATGGTCAGTAATGGTGAGGTTGATGCCTTGGTGCCCGAGCGCGTGTGGGCGGAAATGAAGAAAGCGCTGATTACCGACTCACCGCAAATTTTTTTTCAGGTGCTCAGAGACTGTGGTGCCCTTGAGCGAATTTTACCTGAGATAGAGCAGCTCTTTGGTATTCCGCAAACGGCAAAATACCACCCCGAGATCGATACGGGTATTCATACCTTAATGGTCGTTGAGCAAGCGGCTCGTTTAACCGATGACCCTGTGGTGCGCTTCGCCGCGTTAGTGCATGATCTCGGCAAAGCAACAACACCAAGCGAAATATTACCCTCGCACCGAGGTCACGAGATCGGCGGCTTGCCACTTATTAAGCAGCTGTGTGAACGCCTGCGGATTCCGAAAAAGTATCAGTCATTGGCCTTGGCGGTATCGGAATATCATCTGCACATGCATAAAATGTTCGAGCTTAAAGCGAAAACCGTTCTCAAGATGTTGGAAAAGACTCGTAGTTTGATGGACGACCAGCGTGCGCAACAAGTGGCCTTATGTTGCATAGCTGACGCCCGTGGCCGTACCGGCTTTGAAGATCGAGACTATACACAGGCGGCCTTGTTCATAAAGTTTCAGCAGGCGGCGAAGAGTGTCAACGGCGGAGAAATTGCTAAACACCATACCGATGGCGCAAAAATTCAACAGGCTATTCACGATGCGCGACTAGCGGAAATCAAGCGTGTACAAAAAGTATTGAGCTAGACGCCTAACTCAGTGCGCATTCTTCAATACACATAATCCAATACGACTATCATTATGTTTAAAATTTTGCGTATAGTTATTTTGTTGTTCGTTTTGGCGTCGGTGTGGGGAACCTATCGTATGCAGCAATCGATAGCCGAAGACTGGAGTGGCGTGGTTACCATCAAAGTAATTCCGGTGATCGCCGATGACCATTTAAGCACCGCAAAATTTGTTAGATCACTAAGGCCGAAAGACTTCGATGAAGTTAGTCGATATCTAATTCAAAGCGCTAAAGGTTACGGCCTAGAATTAAGCAATGTAATTCAAGTCGACTTAGAAGCACCGATTAACTCCGCACCACCGAGTATTCCGCAAGCCGGAAGCGGCCGATTCGATCATATTATCTGGTCGCTGCGTTTGCGTTGGTGGGCTTGGAAAAATCAGTTAAGTGATCACCAAGATTATCATATTCGCCTGTTCATGCTCTATCAGAGCCCAGCCTCAGGTGTCTCTCTCAGCCATTCTACTGGGCTGAGAAACGGCTTGATTGGGCTCATTAATGCACGTGCGTTACGCTCCAATAAGCGCTTTCATAACGTGGTATTAGTGCACGAACTGCTGCACATATTTGGCGCCACGGATAAGTACGATATTGCTACAGGCAGACCAATTTATCCGCAAGGGTATGTGTTGCCAAATGCGAAACCTTATTGGCCCCAGCCTCATGCCGAGATTATGGGGCGAGCGCGCCAGATCAGTGCTGATAGCTTTGAGGTAGCCGAGCGTCTAAGCCAGACTCGATTGACAGAGTTAACCGCTAGCGAAATTGGTTGGCTAAAGTGACGGTAAATCAGGCCTAATTCGGTAAGTTTTCACTTAAGAATTTGACCATATTACCGCCCATGATTTTACTAATTTGGGTCTCGGTAAAGCCCGCTTTAAGCATCTCATCGGTTAACGCAACTAGCTCACTAGTATCAAACCCAGCGGTGATAGAGCCATCATAATCAGAGCCTAATGACATATGGTCTTCTCCAACTAATTCGAGGCCATACTTCATTGCAGCGACTACGTCCTTAGGGCTATTGCCGCAAACCGCAGCATCCCAATAACCCACCGCAATTAAGCCACCGTTAGCCGCGATCTGTTGCATCAAGCTATCAGCGATATTACGCTCCGTATCGCAATGCCCCTTAAAGCCTGTGTGACTGACCACTACCGGCTTGTTGTACAGCGCCAAGACCTCAGCGACGACCGCCTCGGAAGAATGTGACACGTCTAATATTATGTCCAGCGAGTCAAATTCATTAATCACTTGCCGCCCAAAATCGGTCAAACCCGCTTGGCTGACCCCATGTAAAGAAGCACCCAACTTGTTATCAAAAAAGTGCTGCAAGCTCATCATCCGAAAGCCCGCATCAAACAAAGTTTGTACGTTAGCCAATTCCCCATCTAAAGCGTGGGAGCCCTCGGTGCCAAGTAAGCCACCGACCAAGGTAGTATTGTTAAGACGCTTAGTGGTGAAATCAGCAAGGTCGTTTTTTGATTTAATGATCATCAAGTCATTGGGGTTTTGTTCTTGAAAACCGTGCAGCCGATCAGCTTGATGCAAGGCACGCGCCGTCAGGCTACTCCAGGTAGCGGTCGGCCAGCGCTGAACAATCGCCATCTTAGTGATGTCGTCAGCGGCATCAGCCGAGTTCTGGTCGTAATTCAAACCGCTTGGTGATTTGGTAACCGTGGTGAACATCTGCAAACTAACATTGCCAGCTTGCAAACGCGGTATATCAACGTGGCCGTAATCGTAGCGCTTACCCAGATCACGACTCCATAACAAACTATCTGAATGCCAATCTCCGATGGTCAGCCTAGCATGTAACTCCTTAGCCGCATCACTGACAACAAAAGGTGCATGAGGGGTAACCCCATTAAGCGATTTGTCGGTCATCCTAGGCGCAAAAGTAAAAAGCCCAACCAGCGCAAGCGCCATGACGACAACAAAAATAATAATGGCCTTCTTAATCATTATTGATACCTATTTTAGTATTTGATTCTATAGCTTGAGTTTTCATCTTAGAGTACATGCGCTGCAACTTTAGACCGCTCGTTTATACATTTGTAAAACTAAGGTTTTATACAGTATATCAAGCAAGCACAAAAAAGGTCGCCCCCTTTCACACTGCTCGCTGCGCGTTAGCATTCTAGAACTTCAGTAAAAACGCAATAAAAATAACACCTTAAAAGAATTATTGAGAATACATACCCGCACTGTTATTGTGGAAACAGAGCTGGCTCGCTTTGCCAGTCGACTAGAGAAGAAAAATAGGGAAAATTGGAATGAAAACAGAACCTTGCAGGTTGAACCTAGAATCTCACTCCGGTGGAAACCGAGCTTGCGCAGTAATAAGCTGTTATGTTTGCTTAAGCACTGACTAATGACCGACTTGAATATCACAAACGAAGTCAAATTAATTAACTCTAGCTTTTGGGTTTTAATCGTTTTAATAGCTAGTGTTTTTCTATTAGCTATACTGTCTTCGAATAAAGTTACGGAAGTATTACTAATCTTGATCGTATATATTTTACCAATCCTTGGCGCAGGGTTTGCATGTGTGGGAGTGGTACTTAGTATATTTAAGTTTGGTAGAAAACCTTGGAAATTAGCTGTTAGTCACACTGCTCAAGCAGTGTTAATGCTTTTAGTTTTTTTATTTTATTTAATGATTGTAAATAGTGCTCTTCATTAGAAACATAACAAGTCTCAAAACTACCGCCTTCGGCTCGGACGCGTTTTCAACGCGCCCGTTTGAGAGGCGTTGAGGCTGTAGAATTTATCAAAAAAGAACGTTTATACTTTCTTTTTTTGTTTTAGCCTAATGATTTGATCGTTGAGCTTTAGTCGTGATCTAATGATTATCATTCACCTTGCTAGTGAAAC
>JBKEFT010000052.1:0-24182 GCA_046709645.1 Arenicella sp. | reverse complement strand
GCTTAATTCTTAGCCCACTACTAGCGGTAACGTCAGTGATTATCAAGCTCGAGTCGCCAGGCCCAGTGTTTTTCAAACAACGTCGCTATGGCCTTGATGGTCAAGAGATATTGGTCTGGAAATTTCGCTCTATGTCAGTGTGTGAAGATGGCAACAATGTTATTCAAGCGGTCGCCAATGATGCGCGAGTCACTCGTTTTGGGTCATTCATTCGAAAGTATTCGATTGACGAACTGCCTCAATTGATCAACGTACTCAACGGCACTATGTCGCTGGTCGGGCCTCGCCCGCATGCAGTAGCGCACAACGAGTATTATCGAGATAAAGTACATGGCTATATGGGGCGGCATAAGATTCGGCCAGGCATAACAGGCTGGGCACAGATCAATGGGTGTCGCGGAGAGACTGAAGCGATTGAAACGATGCAGAGACGCATACGTTATGATTTGGAGTACATTCAGAATTGGTCAATTGCGTTGGATATTCGTATTCTTTTGAAAACGCTTTATACCGTTTTGCGTGATAGAAATGCTTATTAAACGTATTTTTAAACGTCACAAACCGAGTAATGACTTCGTAACAGTTGCCTCCGGTCTGCCTCGCTCGGGCACTTCAATGATCATGCAAATTCTCGAGGCGGGAGGGATTAGTCCCGTGACTGACAATATGCGAGTCGCTGATGAAGACAACGCAAAAGGTTATTACGAACATGAAGCCGTAAAAGCCCTTGCCAAAGGTAAACATGATTGTCTGAATAACGCTGGAGGTCGTAGCATTAAAGTGATCTCTTCTCTGTTAAAGTTCTTACCCGATAATCGGCAATACAAAATAATTTTCATCAATCGACAATTGGATGAGGTACTTGCATCACAAGCAACGATGCTTACTAATTTAGACAAAGTAGGACACTCTAAACATGATGATGAATTACTATTTTTGTTCCAAAAGCACGTCAAAGCGCTCAAGCAATGGCTACAGCAGCAAACCTATATAGACGTCTTGCATTTGAATTACGCGGACGTATTAACCGACCCAAGCAAAAACATCAATTCAATTGTCAACTTCCTGCAAGTGCAGGCCAACGTAGACGCAATGACCGCCGTCGTTGACCACGACATGCGTCATCATAGATAAAACAAAGCTCTCTTGTTTAAACAACATGAGCCGATTACACTAAACTGCGGATCTCGCAAGATCAGCAGCAACCAAAAAATAGTTCAATAATAAATAGTTCCATTATAAAATGAATTCGAATAATTCTATTCAAGTAAAAATCGATGTTAACGTACTACTTCAAGAACTTGAAGACGAAGCTGTATTGCTTAATCTTACCGACGAACATTATTTTGGTTTGGACGATGTAGGGCTTCGATTCTGGCAGCTTTTAGATAAGCATGGTAATTCCGAAGACGTTATACGGGACATGAAAATAGAATATAACGCCCCTGAAGATACCCTCCATAAGGATCTTGGCAAGTTTATTATTGAATTAGAGTCGGCGGGCCTGCTTAGTATTATTGAGCCATAATGTCGACTGCAAATTTGTTGCGAAAATTGGGGGTATATGTGATCGAAGATTTTTTTTCAGTCACTGAGAGTATGTCTCTTTGTCAGGAGATGCTTAGCTCAGAAATGACTAAAGCGGCTACCTATAGCCAAAAGCACAATAGAGAACAGGTCAATGACCGAGTACGCGAAACCCGCTATTGCGACATTTCCGATGAGTCTCAGGTCGCCGTGACAAAACGAGTTAAAAGGCTCAAGCCTCGTCTCGAACGCTTTTTTAACACTACCTTATCCGATGCATTCGAGCACCCAAAATATCTTCATTACTCCAAAGGCGACTTCTTCTCACCCCATACTGACGACCAATTAGATCGAAAGATCAATATTACGATAAACCTAAATAGTAAGGGTTCAAGCCCAACTGATCTGGGTTACGAAGGGGGAGAACTGCAGCTCTATGGACTTATAAAACATGAAAAATTTGCCAACAGAGGCATCTCCGCCCCGACGACGACAGGATTCTTAATCGCTTACCCGGTAGACATTGTTCATGAAGTTACTCCTATCACCTATGGCTCTCGCTTTAGCATCGTTAGCCGCTTTTTAGCTGGTTAAGCGCAGCTATGTCGGCCTCATTTCTTATCAATAAAACTTGGGTACAATTAATGCTTCCAACAATAGAAGTGTTAATCAAATTTATTGGTGTTCAACGCACTATCTTACTTGTCTGCAAACCGGATTCATTTAAGAGAATCGATGACAACGACGATTTATCAAATGCAAAGGGAGTTTTACGATCCTTAAAGTTGGGTGTTGAACAAACGTTTTGGAAAGGTAACTGTCTATCTCGATCAATCGTGTTACACCGTTTACTTATTAAAAACGGTATTAGTTCGAGACTTTGTATCGGTGTTCGCAACAAGCCGAAATTCAAAGCCCATGCGTGGGTAGAACATAAAAACATACCCTTAAATGCTGGCAAACGGGTGCACAAAAACTATCAAATGGTCGAAAACTATAACTTTGTTCAAAAAGCGAATTTTTCATGAGTGGTATCGCCGCAATTTTAAACACCCAGAGCTCAGCCAACAATGAACAACTGATTGTTGATATGGCCGCTATGATGGCGAGACGTGGCCCTGCGTACCAACAATATTGGTGTAATGACAATATCGCGATGGCGCATACCTTATTGCCAACCACATTGCGATCTGTCGATGAAAATCAGCCATCAACCATTAACGGTGACATTTGGCTTACGTCGGACGTGAGAATCGACGCTAGGGATGAGTTGATTAGAAAAATCAAAGCATATGAACCAACTATTGAAAGCAATCTCACCGATGATCAACTCCTTCTGCACGCGTATCGAGTATGGGGAGTCGATTGCCTTGAGCACATTATCGGTGATTTCGCTTTTATACTTTGGGACTCACCGAATCGGCGCCTATTCTGCGCCACCGATCATTTTGGTGTAGCACCGCTTTACTATGCGACCACGTCGCAAGGTCTTTGTATCAGCAATACATTGAACGCGATTCGTTTACACCCCGAGGTCTCAAATCAACTTGATGAATTAGCCGTCGCTGATTATTTATTATTTCGTATTAACGAAAACAACAATGGCACAATGTTTGAAGATATTAAACATCTGCCCGCAGGTCATTGCCTAATTCATGAGCACAACGATACACGGCTAAAAAAGTATTGGTCATACGGTCCAACGGAAGAATTTCATCATACAACGCCAGCCTCTTATCTCGAGGAATTTGGTGATTTACTGAAAACCGCAGTTGAAGATAGAATTAGCACACAAAGCATTGGCGTGCACTTGAGTGGAGGCATGGACTCAAGCAGCGTTACAGCAATGGCTAACATGTCAGGACGCGCACAACAAACGCCAACAAAAATAACTGCATATACCTATGGTGCCAGCGGGGAACTTACCGATCTGGAAAGCCCTTTCGCTTGTGAAATAGCGAATCAGATGGGCATCGAGCACCACATTATCCCAAGTTTAGATGAAAGTTTAGACCACCCGGCAACGCCGCAAGACCTGCGTTCACCAGAACCTCGTTTCGCCTCGCGCGAGACCACTACTTACAAACTGCTTGAACATGTGGCGACGCATTCAAGCGTATTGCTAAGCGGCTTCGGTGGTGACCCTTTGTTGCGAGGGCGATCACTCAATCGAGGCGATTTTAGCTCCCCAAGTAAACTTTTTTCGATGTTGAAACACTTCCAACAGCATAGAAAATTGTTTGGAGTGCGGCCATCACTAGGATTACGGCCTAAGCAAAGCAAGGATATTGAGCAGCGTGAAATTCCAGCATGGATAAACCCTGACTTCTCTGAAAGGCATCAATTATTAGAACGCTTTCATTCAATATTAGCCACCAAAACCGCACCTAATTCAGCTCAAATAAGCATGACCAATGGTGGCTTATGGAGAAGAATATTTTGTTGGAACGACCCCGGGTTTACGCATATCCCAGTGAAAGTTTTACACCCGTTTTTTGATACAAGGCTGCTGGCCTACGCACAAAATTTACCGCCCTTTCCATGGCTGCAAGATAAGACTATTTTACGTCAGGCAATGCGGCCCTATCTGCCGATCAGTGTCATTGAGCGCCCGAAAACCCCGCTCCCGGGTAATGGACTTCAATCAGTGCTTTCAAGGAAAACGTCCCCTAATCGCTTTCATAAATTACTCAACAACCCCCAACTTGGTAATTACCTTAACCTTACGCCACTTAAATCAGTATTAACGGATCCGAACAATTCCAATAAAGCCGATTTTAAGGCTATAATAAGAGCCATAACGTTGTCTGATTGGTTGGCTGGGTATGAAAAAGCACCAATCACACCAATACTTAAAAGAGACCAAAAAAATGTCAGAAGAATCAAATTTCGAAGTTGAATCTGCGCAAAAAGACTATCATCAACCAAAATTAATCGACTACGGAAAAATGAGCGAGTTGACTCAAAGCATAATGGGCGACACCGGCGATGATTTTGGCGGTTATCCAAGTAGTTACACTGCGAGTACATAGCCTTTAAGTACATAGTCTTTAAGTACTCAGGCTTTTTTATTAAGCAACAAGTGCGTGTTATAGGGGCGCTAAAGAATAAGTGACTTACAATTATAGGGTGTATGGTCTTAATATCGCTCTCAGCCAACCATTAAGTCAATTAAGACCCATTGAGCATAGTGATTTTGACGTATTCATAGATATATCCAATCTCAATGTACCTTCTATTTGTCGCGATGCTGGTGGCACTAACTGTAGCACTAAGCAACAATTTGAAGATTCCGATAATAGCGACGGAATTACCGTTTTACATAGCGCCGATTGGATCTGTATCGCTTACCCCAGATCACAACATGAAATTCTTCGTTTTTACATTAGCAAGGACGGCTCAAGAGTCGTCAGTGAAAAACCCGCTACAATCCCATTCAGTGACATTGAGTCATTCATTCTCGGCCCTATTCTTGGCTGCGTCTTGCGCTTGCGGCAACGAATTTGCATTCATGCAAGTGTCATGGAATACAACGGCAAAGCATTTGCCTTTGTAGGCAACAAGGGAGCCGGAAAATCGACCACTGCTGGCGCATTATTGCAAGCTGGAGCTCGTTTAGTCTCTGATGACATCGCTGTTTTAAATGCCGGCGATGCGAGCGACACCACCGTTTATCCTGGTTATCCGGGTGTTAGATTGTTCCCCAATACACTCTCTGTTTTTGGCCTAAATGAAAACGACTATAGACAGGTTGTATCGAGTAGCAATAAACGTTACGTGCCACTGATCGATAGCGACCACGCTTCGATCAACACCCCGGGTTGGCGATTTAACTCGACTCCCTGCAAGTTGATGTCGATCTACGCCCTCGCCGCTCGTCAGCCCGATTTACGCCGTACAAAAATTCATAACTTGACCAAGAAAGAAGCATTAATTAGCCTAGCACCTCATGGCTATGGCCGTAGGATCCTGAATAAACAACAACGTGCCGAAGAGTTCGTTTTCTTGGCAAAGTTAAGCCGACGCATTCAAATAAAATCGGTTCACCGTCCGAACAAGCTAGAGCTTCTAGCTGAAATTGCCGAAGACATTCTAGCTGATGTCAACAAACTCATTTAGGGGCAGCAAGTGAAACCCAATATTGTTTTAATCACCGTCGATTGCTGGCGCGGCGACCATATTGGTCTAGCGTCAAATGCGAGAGCCAATACTCCATGCATCGATAAGTTAGCCGAACAAAGCCATTACTTCTCTGATGCGCACACCTGCGGTGGCTGGACCAAAATTGCGATGACGTCTTTGTTTAGCTCTACCCACTCGTCAATGTATGGGTTTACTCAAGGCAAGCTCAATGCCCAACGGCCCAACTTAGCTGACGAACTTAGTACACATGGTTATAACACGGCGGGCTTCACAACTAATTTAGTCTGCGGGCGCTCTGGTGGCTTTGAGCGTGGATTCAAATCATTTATCGAGCCAAGACCTTTACCTCCTAAAGGTTTAGGTTTGAATCGCAAAAGAAAATTTGAACGCTTAGCGGCCCACCCCATTGCCGGGCCTATGGTATCTAAGTTAGCCCCATCAGAAAAACCCTTCTACCCCACTACAGATGCTCAAGATTTAGTCACAATGGGATTAGAGTGGTTAGACCAAGATCATTCTGAGCCTTATTTTCTATGGCTTCATTTTATGGATTTACATTGGCCTTATAGATCTTCATCGAGACCCATAGACGGACTCGAGTTCACCCAAATGTGGCAAGACCGGGAGCATTGGAAGAAAGTTAGAGAATTAAAAGGCAAGTACTACCCAGGAGATGATAGAGCCAATCGTTGGCAACAACTCTACTGCGAAGAAACACAGGCTCTAGACAAAGAGCTTGGGCGATTATTCGATACGTTGTCGCAGCGACCAGATTGGCAAGACACGGTGCTATGCCTAACCAGCGACCATGGTGAAGAGTTTTATGAACACGGTACCTGGGCGCATTCATGGAATCAGTTGCATCGACAAGGAACCCATGTGCCACTCATTCTGAAAACACCAGGACAGACGACTTCGAGCACAAGAACTAACCCCGTTTCACAACTGGACATCGCACCGACGCTGCTAACACTTGCAGGCATTGAGACACCCACAAAGATGCTCGGACAAGATTTACTAGGCTCACCTGAGGCAGTCCCCATCATCAGTGAAATGCATGGCCACTCTGGTTCACATCGCTACCGCTTATCGATCAAACACAATGGCTATCACTATATCTACGATGGCGACAATAATACCTGCGCTCTATATTCGCTATCAGAATCTGAGGATTCAACAGAAAACCGCTACAGCAAGCAATGCTCTACTTCAAATCAATTTGATAAATTACGTCTGCAACACGTCAGTAGAGGGGCCTTAGACATGCTCAAGGGGAAGATAGTGATTGGCGAAGACGAGCTCTCCTACGACCTTGACGATGACCCTGCTGTTATTGAACGTTTACGAGCCTTAGGCTACATGGATTAAAGAGCGTATAGAAGATGCACTGGGCAAAAAAACGACAACGCATAAACCCGATTGCATCCAGCGTTGAAATAAAACTGCTAACACGTGCATATAAAACGCAACCGAGAAACCCTCGTCTTTTCAGTAAACTAATAGAAGCATTGGTACTTGAAAATCAGCTAAGCAATGCGATCGAACTTTGCGAGCAACACCTTAAAACATATAATCAAGACGACAATGTTTACGCGGTGCTCACCTATCTATACCGCAAGACATACAATATTGATGCCTTGATTCAAACCGGTGAATCGGCATTACGTCATTCCCCTAAACTCGAAACACAACTTCAGCTTGCCTACGCCTATGCTGACAAAGGGTCGTATCAACAGGCGGCTAAAGCGCTTCCTTCAGTCAATGACTATTTAGCCTTGACGGCCAATCATCTAAAACTATTGTTTGAAACACATCTACGCATCGGTCAAGCAGAAGAAGTTGTCAATATTTATCATGCTCTACCACTGTTTAGACAAGAAGATTCAGGTCTTAAATCGTGTTACATAAAAGCATTGCATCAACTTGATCGGCAAGCTGAAATAGAGAGCATGATTAGCCATCAAACTTTGATTTCTCAGCATCATCTACCTGAGCCAGCTGGCCAAGTAAACATCAGCGAGCTAAATCAACAATTAACGAGCTTCTTCCTATCACATCCGCAGCAACACTATGAGCCGGGCAATCACACAACAAGGAACGGCAGTCAGCTGTATTTTGAGAGTCACTGGCACCCATCTTTAGGTGATCTGGAAAATCGAGTTAAACAATCGGTGGAATGTTATTTTCATGCTCATGAGGCATATCGAATAGAAAGTGATCACTCATTTTCTTTAAACCTTTGGGCTAACATAGTTGGAAAAAAAGGTTATCAAATCAGCCACATGCACCCCGAAGCTTTGCTCAGTGGTGTTTATTATGTGCGTGTTCCAGCAAGTATAAGCCGAGCCAGTCAGTCAGATAATAAACAAGGCTTTCTGCTGTTCTCTCAAGCCGAAACCATCCTCACGCATTACGTACAACCCAGTGAAGGATTAATCGTGTTATTTCCGTCTTATTTTTATCATCAAACTCTTCCCTTAGAACATGATGAAACACGAATCTGCGTGGCGTTCGATGTTATCTACGAGAGGCATAACAAGTTAGCCGTTCTCTAAGTTTTAGATTAATTTGAAGCTATTCGTATCATCGATCAACGGCACAAAAGTATACATTTTTAATGCCTTGTAATAGATTGTAATAGATTGTAATAGACAGCTATTGCATGAAGGTAGATAGTTGCTAGATCAGTAATTACTTTAACCTAAATAATCCGTATGGAGATCAATTATGAGTAATGCAGTAAAGCAAAGTTTGCAGGACAACTCGGATGAAATTTTGGCCAACTTGCCTGATGAATTTCATAACGACTTTAAGGCTAGTGTAGAAGCGGCAATGCCCACAGAAAAGTTAACAATAGAACAAGCAAAAGAACAAGCGGCCGAGTTGATGAAGGAGAACCCGTCAATTGCCGACAAAGAGTGTGTCCCGTTGCTTGATTCCGACACCTTGATCAATCAGCCAATTAAGCAACCCAATGATGAAGAGCTCGAGCTGCAAAAACAGCAATTAATATCAGAAATCGAAGCCAATTTAGAGTCAGAATAAAATCATAAAAAGGGGTAACAATGAATTTTAGCGCACTTTCATTACCAGCAGGGCTTCATATAAGACCGTCACAAGCAAGTGATCAGATTTTCTTAGAGCAACTGTATAAATCGACACGCGATGATCTAGACTTAATTAATGCAGACGAAGAATTCATTGACGAGCTAAAACGAAGCCAGTTTAACGCGCAAACCGCGAGTTACGAAGAACACTTCCCGAACTCAATGTCATTTATTGTCGAATATTATGAGCAAAAGGTCGGTCGGGTCATTTTAGATTTTGGTGCCAATGAAATTTTGCTAGTCGACATTTCATTTATTTCTGAAGCTAGAGGGAAAGGCTTAGGAAGCGGCGTCATGCGCTCATTCACGCATTGTGCTGAACAAACCGGGGTTCCTTTAAGACTTAGTGTTTTGCAAGAAAACTTGGCTGCCAGAGAGTTTTATATTCGCCTAGGTTTTGTTCATGATGAACATCGTTACCCACGAGAGTATTTGGTGTACTACCCAAATAATCAAGCTATTAGAGTTGGTACATAAAGCTTGGCTTACTAAGACTATTTGATAAAAAGGAGGTATGAGAACTACAAAAACAAACATAACTTGCACGTTAAACGTACCGTAAGCGCAATCACTTTGACTCCAAGATATCGTTGTCAGTTGTATTGCACATTCAATAAAATTTTTAGAGGAAATTTTTCATGTCAGAACCATTTTTAGCTGAAATACGCATGGTTGGGTTTAATTTCGCCCCACGCGGCTGGGCTTTCTGTGATGGTCAGATTTTACCCATTAATCAGAACCAGTCTCTTTACTCCCTGCTCGGAACTACCTACGGAGGCGACGGACGCACCAGCTTTGCGCTGCCAGACCTGCGCAGTCGGACACCGATACATAAAAGTAACACTCACTCACTCGGACAAAAATCCGGGATTGAAACTGTCACGCTTACCGCGGCCCAGATACCGTCACACACACACGCATTCGAAGCGTCAAGCACGGCAGGCGACACCCGAGACTCAAGCGGCCACATCTTGGCCGGAGCTCCGATCTATCGACCGCATTCTGACACTCGTGTAACCCCATTAAAGTCAGGTTCTATAACCAACGCAGGTGGGGGGCAGGCGCATAATAATATGCAGCCATATATCACAGTCAGTTTTACAATCGCGTTGCAAGGGCTTTTCCCAAGCCGTAACTAGTCACAGGAGAGAATAAAATGTCAGAACCATTTGTAGGAGAAATCCGTATGTTTGCGGGCAACTTTGCTCCGCGAGGCTGGGCGTTTTGTGATGGGCAGTTATTAGCTGTCTCACAAAATGACGCTCTATTCAGTTTATTTGGCACCATTTATGGTGGTAATGGTCGTACCACGTTTGGATTGCCGGATATGCGAGGACGTATTCCCTTGCATCAGGGCCAAGGTCCAGGCCTAAGTTCACGTAGGCTAGGGTCAAAAAGCGGTAGCGAGAACGAGACTCTCACCACCAATCAGCTAGCAAGTCATACACATGATCTGAACGCTAACCCACGCAAGGACAATAACGAATCACCCTTGGTTAACGTTCTGTCTGACCCTAACCCAGAAGGCCGACTCTATGACGATGTTGCTCAAGATGCCAATGCGGCAACAACCGCGGTTGTTCATACGGGCGGTAGTGGATCGCACACCAATTTAATGCCAACTCTCTGTGTCAATTTTATTGTCGCATTATTTGGTATCTACCCATCTCGCCAATAACGGAGAAATATCATGTCAGAACCATTTATTGCAGAAGTTCGCATATTCGCCGGTAATTTTGCGCCACGAAACTGGGCGTTTTGCGACGGCCAATTATTACCGGTTGCACAAAACACGGCCTTGTTTTCATTGATAGGCTCAACCTATGGGGGAGACGGTCGCACCACAACAGGCCTACCCGACCTACAGGGAAGAGCACCAATGCACCCAGGTCGAGGGCCAGGACTAACGTCTAGGAGACTCGGACAAAAACTCGGCACCGAAACCGTTACCTTGTCCGAACTTCAAATTCCAAGTCATTCTCACACGTTACGTGTTCATGCTGGCGGCTCCACACCAGTTGGGCCAAGTGTTACCGCCTCATTGGCTAACTCTAGAACTATCAATGCGTGGCAAACTAACACTACCGCCAATTTAGTTACTATGGCGCCGGAGACGCTTAGTAATACTGGAGGGGGCCAATCGCATACAAACGTGCAGCCTTACCTCACGCTTAACTTCATCATTGCACTACAAGGCTTATATCCGTCTAGAAGTTAAAACTTACTGATTTTAAGCTCATGAAAAGGCGACCTCGAATAAAGGTTGCCTTTTTTCTGCTAAAACATTCGACCCTATATCTGATAACTAAAAACCGCTTCGTATTCAGTTTCAGATTTTGGGTTTAAGAACACCGTCGTATTGCCATAGTCTGAATGCGTAAATTCAAGACTTCCTTGAGTCATCTCTCGATCGCCTATGAAGATAACAGAAAAGGACTCCCAACCCTCGCCCAGTGATTTTGATTCATTTACTTCGCTAACCTGAAGTTCACATTGCGAATCACCACTTAGCTCTTTAGCTACTAAAGTTTGCCCGAGTAAAGATTGAAACTGTTCTAAACGCCACTTTTCCATTGTTAATTTCGCCTCTAATATTTTGAATACACAATCTGCGTAACGTTAACGCAGATTAACCTGGTCAGAAACCATCGATAGAATAACAGCCGTCAATCAAACTAGCCCCAGTTCAATTCGCTGTGAAACATGTTCAATCGTGGTCTCATTATGAGCAATAATAATAATGGTTAGTTTACCATCGAGTGCCACTAAAGCATCTCTAATTTTAAGCTCGTTTTCTCTATCTAAAGCACTTGTCGCTTCATCCAAAATTAATATATCTGGCTTCGATATCAACGCTCGCGCTAAAACTAAGCGCTGACGTTCGCCACCTGATAGTTTAACCCCTCGGTCGCCGACCAATGTATCAAGACCCTGTGGTAGCGCTTTAACAAAGCCATCGGCTGCTGCCAACGCTAAGGCATTCCATAACTCGCTGTCGGGTACCTGATTATTTACAAATTGTTCAGGCGCACACACCCAGCTTAGGTTGTCTCGTACAGACTCATGAAATAAAAACACTTCTTGCGTAACATAAGCAACGCGGCTTCGCCAAGCTAGGCGGTTACTGTCATCGATTGCACAGCCGTCGACACTAATGTGCCCGCCAGATGGTTCAAGTAGACCTGAAATCAAATCCGCTAATGTGGATTTCCCAACACCCGAGGGCCCCACAATCGCAACAGTTTGGTTGCGCTTAAAGGTTGCATTAAGACCGTTAAACACCGAGTTTTGGCTATCCATATATTGATAGCTCAAATCTTTTAATACTATCGATTGGTTCAACCGTGGAGCACCGCTCTGGCTAGTTGAGTCACAAACCTCTGACCATTGTTTTAGATCAGCTGAGCGAGCCATTAAATCTTGGTAGGTTGGTGCTTGATGAATCAAATTTTGAATGGTTGACTGAATCGACGAGACCTGCGGCATTAGTCGTGAAAAAATAAAAAGCATTGCCAACAAATTCGCGATTGGTAGTTCAAACCATTGAATGGCACTGTAGAACAGAACGGTAAAAATAATCGTCGCGCCGACCATATTCACCCAACGCGTTAAAGCGTTGAACTTGGCCATACGAATTTGTTGCTGTTCTAACTCCGTACAAGTCGACTCAATTCGATCTAAATAACGCTCTTCAGCGGCAAAACTCTTAATGATTTTTAAACTACCGATATTGTCAAAAATAGATCGATAAATATTTTGATTAGCATTCAAGCCAACCCTACCACTAGCATGAATTCTGCGGTTGATTGGCCATAATAATAGCGCTAAACCGAGAGCACAGAATACGGCGATGACGGTAAGTTTAGCCGATAAAACCGATGCCAAACCAACATACACCAAGACTAAAATCACACTACTGGTTAAATTCAATAGAAGTTGCAAAGATGCGCCAACAGACTGAACTTGACTTGTTAATAAGCGCAAAAAATCGGACATATGTTGACGATTTAAATACTTCCACTGCGTATAGAACAACGCGCGACTCAACTCATTACGTAACTGCATTACAAATGATTGCCGTAGTGATGCCGACACCACTGTGCTAGCAAAACTCAGACTGGCAACAATAATCATCAATAGCAAATACACAACAAGAACTGACTGCAGATTGAGTTCTAACCCGAGATTAGTCGCCACGCTATTAATCGATTGCGCCACACCAGATGATGCCCCACCATTGCCCATATCTACACCAACAGAACCAAGCAAAGGCACGATCAATAAGATCCCGGCACCTGAGGCGACACTACTCAATAGTATTAGGGTAAGCGCCGTTAATACCTTCAATGGTGCAAACTCTACGCATCGAATAAGTAATGGTTTCAGGGAGCCTAGTGACTCAATGCTCATGTGACGTAATGCTCATAACAATTCTGGCGGCTTAACATTCGAATCGTGTATTCCAACAGTATTTGTTATTTCACGCAACAAATAACAAATTTGATTCAAATCTGCTCTATGCCTAAATCCGTTGTCACAATCGGAGGTATGCCTAAGTCGACTGAGTAATGACGCAGGAAGACAAAACTACGCTAGTAATAATCTTCAAACAGTCGGACCGTCTTCGAGACAAGCAGAGACACTCTCACTGTTGCTCTGGCAACTCAATCTTGACCGAGTTAGCGCCGTCTTTATCAATGGCTAGCACCATATCGTCCGCAAGGAAAACTCGGGAGCTATTTTTATAACCAAGATTGATGCCACCATCGCTCTGAGAAAAATTCAGGTTCAAACCCGCGGTGCTTTTTTCTACATAAAGCAGATTGCCATCCAGCTTAACTTTTTGATGAATCAAACCAATTGAATGTTCGTAGCCATCCTTGTCAACGAATGAGAGCGCGCAACCAGAGATCAAAGTAGCCATTATCGTAATAGCTAGCACCTTGATCAATTTGACTATTCCCCACATACGTCTTTTTTACTTACCTTACCGCTAGAACCTGCAGTCTCGAGGGACTCTTGGTTTTTCTTCGCCATATTAACGGCTGCTTTACCGGTAGCAAATAGTTGCACAAATCGAAGGCCATCGGTCTTGGTGCCGCATGGGTTTGTTTGTGCATCGTATTGTTCGGAATTAATAGAGGTTTTAGCGTAAACCGACCTCAACGAATCATCTACGATCGGAATAATCGTCGCTGTCGCTCGCTTATAACCAAAGGTTGCGCCTTGAAACGGGTTAGTAACACCAAAATTCAAATCAATTATCGACACCGAGGTATAGGCGCCAAACAACAAATTCCCATGATTTGTATTGTGATCTTCATTCAAGAGATTGTTTTTCGAAGCGTATTCCGCGGCCTCGCCGGTCGCAAACTCCTCATCGATGATGATCTTTGAAAATGAAATATCAATATCCGAACTCCCAAGTACAGAGAATTCAGTTCCGTTTTCCTTCGGAGGTACGATAGCCATTTGCGCGTTTTTATAGCCTATACCAGCGCCGCTAGAGGAAAAATCGATTGCCAAGCTTGTTGCCGTGCCAAAATAGACTTTATTAGCACATCCGCTTAAAAAAATAACCGCTAAAGTCGAAACCACAACAGTCCTTTTCATTTAACACCTCCAATTTCTAATTTTATACTGGGCATGTATTGTCGAAGCCATCGATATACGCATCTTTTAATCACTATATATCTAATGGCCTCTAAACCTCAACCCGTATCATGATAACAAGTTACTGCTGTAATACACTGACGAGTGTCTCGGGTTCGCCATTTAATTGCATCTCACAGTCCCCCCAAGCGGCTGGAATATCGTACTGTGATTCAGCTTGGTATTCGAATCGAGCGAACCGGCGTTCGCAGCGGATTAAAAAATTATCGATACGCCCTGTTATCGGCTCAACAACAAAAGACTTTTTCAGTAGCGATAGAAACTCACGGCCATTGCGGGTCAAGGTCACTCTGCGTTCCAGAACAGAATCACTCTCTTGAATTTTTTTATTTTTTGCATGTAGGCCGAAAACGTATCGCTGATTTCAGGGGTCGACGCCACAAATTGATTATATTTCTCGAGCGCCTCTGCGTTGTACCCTAAGTCCAACATCAACTTTAGTATGGAGAACTGAATCGTCTTTTTGACTTCGTTATCCAACGCCCGTTTACCACCCCACTCCACATCTTCGAACATCATAACTTTCAACAGCGGCTCTAATTGCTGCTCTTTACGGCCAAACTTCTCTGCAAGATAGTAGCTCGCCAATTGCGTGTGTACCGCTGTAAAGAAAGTCTTATTGCGTAAGCGATGAATTTTATTCAAGGCTTGCATCGCCTTGCGTTGGCTTGGATTCTCCTTATTGAGTTCCTTTCTCATTCGATTATAAAGACTCATGTACCCTTCCGGCGCATCCATAGGTTTTACAAAGCCGCTAATATTTGCAATTTTTGAATGATCAAACACAACACGCGCCACTTGCCTAGAGTCAACGAAGTTAGCATTCAGCCTAGCAGGCTTGAATTGATAAGAAGCAACAGTCTTTATAGCTACGGAATCAAAAAAGGGCTGTGATGAGCGTAGCACTTCAATTTCTATCGGCTGCCCCATCTTATCGACCATAAATACAAGTTCAACAACACCACTGTCTATTCTTGACGGCCAAAAGCTTTCATAAAAATTTTTCGACACACTACTTTCAATTATCTCAGCCGCCTCGAAGTCTTGTGCATGCACTAGGCCATAGACTAAGCAACCAATTAAACTTGCCAATAGGGTTAGATAATTAAGAATATTTTTTTGCATGTTATTTTGTTTTATATGCGTACAAATTGACTTGCTTGTTAAGACCGAAATTGGCGTAGAGAATCCGATTTTGTCGACAAACAGTGTAAGTAAACAAGTTTATTAATTCAAACTATTCCTAAAGCCTCACCAATCAGAAAAATGAACAGAAAAATGGACACCCACTTAATGGGTGTTGCCCAACCTCAAAACACTGAACATTATTGATTGCACTTCGTATTAAAGATCAACTAGTCAATACCTGTTCTTGACCAATGTAATAGAGTGTAATGGTCGTGGGCGGAGCTGTTATCTATTCTAGACTTTCTTGAAGTCACCCTGAGGCGGTTAACGGCCAACCAAACACCAGCTTCAAGACTGCTAACAAATTGATAACCACTTAAACCTACTCTAAATACGGAGATACCATGACCAACCCTCTTACCTTAATGATGCCGGTAAAGCCTGATACTAAACTACTCTCGATTATTGAGGTCTTAGCCGAGAATCAAGCGCCGATTGATGCGGCACTTAGCTCAATTGGCACCGTGCACTTCGCGCGCTTTTTACTTTTAGATAGCTCAGTCGCCAATCTGCAACCTGATTTAAAGGATATAAATGCAACGTCAAACACCTTGATAATTGCTGTAGTCACTGATTATGACGGCGATTTCAACGCCTATATTAGTGATTTTGTGGCCCAACTTGGTGATGTATTCAATGCACTTCTTGCGTTTGTCGTTGGCGCTGATTCGGTGACTCCGGTACAAGATAATTTGGCTGCTTTCCAAGCATTTATCGCCAAAAACGATGCGTCTCAGCACAAGCCAAATGACACCTTGTATGCGGCGTACCCGCAAACAGTTCAACAGATTAAAGCCGCTTTTCCATAAGCCAGGCTTTATCTAACCAAGGCTCTCGTCCAGATTGAGTGACGAGAGCATCAGATCTGAACTTACCATCACCCCTTCCGGCTTGGAGCAGTTTTATGAACGCACCCTCTATTGATTTTAACGACGTGCAAGGCACGATTTTACGAGGCTATCGAGTCGATTATGCGCGCCACTTTGTGTTAAGCATCGACAATGTGCCAGCGATGAGCTCATTGCTAAGTTCACTAATCAGTGGCACCAATGGCTTACCCAAAATCACCACGGCTCTTAGGCTTGAGACCAAACCTGAGAGTTTTCTAAATCTCAGTTTCACCAACACTGGCCTATCAAAAATGGGCCTTAGTGATGAGCAGTTGCAGACATTTGATTCGTCGTTTCAATTAGGCGCAACTAACCCAAGCGTTGCTAATAATATCGGCGACGTAGGTGATAGTGCCCCCAGCAATTGGATTGATGGACTCAATGATGGCGGTCAGGTACATCTTTTAATCAGTCTTTGGGCCAGAGACTCTAAAGAAGTACTTGAATCTATCAGCGCTACATTAGCAAGTGCATTTAGTGGCGTAGCAACCATAATCTTGCAACACGATGCCAACGCATTACCCGATAATAAAATTCATTTTGGCTACCGTGACAGCATTGCTCAACCGACCGTCAAGGGTGCACCTCCGGCAAAGTATGAACAAGATGATCAACCCGAAGTTGCTACTGGCGAATTTCTATTGGGTTATAAAAATGAAATCGGAGGTACCTATACTGTCTCTCCGTCTGAGCTTTCATTGAATAGTTCGTACGCGGCCTTCCGTATTTTGGAGCAGGATGTTGCTGGCTTTAATGCCATTTTAGATAGCTTTGCTCAAACCACTGGCATGGAAACTGAGATGGTCGCCGCGAAGGTTTGTGGGCGCTGGCGTAATGGTAACCCATTGACACTGTCACCAGATCAACAAGAACCTGTATTGCCAACAGAACAACTGAATAACTTTACCTACGTAAAACCAGAGGCAGTAAACGACGATACGCTTGGTTTAATCTGCCCAGTAGGCTCACATATACGCCGTAACAACCCTCGAAACGCGGGTGTTGTTGGCACCGACAGCACGCATCATCGAATCACGCGCCGAGCGATGCCGTACGGCAAAATTTACAACCCGCAAAACCCGGATGATGGCAACCGAGGCTTAATTGGCTATTTCATTAACGCAAGCATTACCAACCAGTTCGAGTTCCTTACTGGCCAATGGGATCAAACCTCTACATTTGTTAAGTCTGCCGAAGCACCTGGAGGATCACCAGCGGGTAACGCCGTGTTTAACATCAGTGGTGAGGATGTCTTCTTGGGCGTCAACGACCCATCGAACAGTTCATTCACCTTTCCCAAAGACGGTCTGAATGGAAGCAACAACGTAAACGTAACCGGGTTTGGCCGAACGATTATCACACGTGGTAGCGTGTATTGTTTTTTTCCTAGCATTACAGGGCTTCGATATTTAGCCAACCTCGCTGCATCGCAAGGCTAGGGCCAAAGATCGTACAGACTGCCCTACTGTGGTCGACAGTTTGGATAGATCAGAGAAAGACCTACGCCAACAAATGTATTGAAAAGGTCTTGAGGAAAACCTTACCTAATAACCCGAAACGGGACTTTGTTATGACATTTAAATAACAAATAGACAGACATAAAACGTATGCAATTTTTGGTGCAGGCGCATCAGGCTTATACACAGCTTGGCGCCTACTAGATGGAAAACTCAAAGGGCGCAACGCGAAAAAGAAGCATCTCATTGAAGGTGATGTTTTGCGACTCTATGATTGGGGTAGATACGATTTTAATAAAGAGGATTCTGGCTCGCGCGAACCAGGTGCACGGGTATGCACCTGGCATTTTAAAGACGACCCCGACAATTCATATCTAGAGCTAGGAGGTATGCGTTATTCATATTGGAATGGCAAGCCAATGGGAGAAGGCCACCGCGTTGTTACGGCCACGATAGGTAAGCTTGGGCTTGACCAATATTAAGTGCCCTTCAATGAATCTGCGGACCCCTTGATGTCACTGCGCACCCGTAACATGCATATCTCGCAAGTGAATTCCAATAATCCGGCCCCCTATGCCGTTGATCACTACGGCGCAGACTCTCCGCCGGATAACGAATTCGGCACAATCGAGTCGGTTGCCATCACTAAAAGTAGAGGCCCAAAGACACGTCGTGAATGGTGCAAATTCGATGAAACAGGAAAGATTACCGCCAGCGTGCCTAATTCTTCGGTGTTTAAAAAAGGAGACTATCTTAAGGATATTGGCTATTGGAACTTAGGCTACGACATACTTGGTCAAGAAGGCTTTTCGTATCTGGCCGATGGCAATGGCTATTCATCCAACGTCGTCAACAGCTACTCGGCTCAGTCGTTCTCAATAAATGATGAGTTCACTCCAGGTATCGAATACAAGACTCTCACCAAAGGGGTTTCAAGCCTCTTCGATGCCCTATTCAATGAAGTAAAATGATTAGCAAATGAAAAAGGCATCGTATTTGAGTATCGGCCAGATACTCAAATACGCTCTATTGTGCATCACAACAAGATCGTCCAATACACAACAGCGACTCGGGCTCAGCCTGACCATGAACACGCCAAGCAAAAATGCAATGCCGCGTTTCTCGCGATGCCTCGTGGCGCGATCGAATTAGTCGCACAAGCCACACGTTATAGCGATCAGAAGGCCTAGATGTGCTCAATCATGAGAACGTTCAGCCGTATCTAGAATCGGTAATTATGGAACCTTCCTGTAAGGTAGGGATGTTTTTCGATTCGCCTTGGTGGCTAGCCGGAAGCGCTACTTACCCGGCTAAGTTGAGCAGCTACTTCCTGACACCTCAAGGATATGACTCTCTGGCTAGCGAAGGATTTCCAGAAGAATATCTAAACAAGATTGCCGCTGCTGGTAAGCCGTCCATAATAAACACAAGTTATTCAACTAAAGCACAGTTTCTAGAGCAGGTAGAACAATGCATTGAGCAGCGCTTGAGTATCAAGCAGCAGAACGCCCTATTCGCGGCGGCCGAGCTCGATACGATTGGACCAAGCATTACCGATATGCCCATTCGTCAGGTGGTGTACTTCGGCAACAATGCATTGAAGAAAAAAGGTAAAAAGGTTTGCGGTATCTTAGCCAGCTATGACGATATTCAATACACCACTTTTTGGAAAGCATTAGAGTTAGGGCCGAAGGCCGAACGAAAAATTCCCGAATCGAGAGATACACAACCACTCAACGCCCAAAAAAAGCAACGCCAGTTATGGAAAAAATGCTGCGCAGACAATTAGCCGCTCTGCATTTTGGCCCACAGTCGCAATACAGTGATGTGCCAAAACCGTTGGAAACCCGCTGTATGGATTGGTCGATGCCGCCGTTTAATGCCGGTTATCACGCGTACAAATCTCACTATGGTATTGGAGATGTACAACAGAAGATCCGTAAACCGTCGCAATTGATAAAAGGCCAAGACGCCGAAATTTACATTGTTGGTGAGACATACTCAAATGATCAGGCTTGGGTCGAAGGCGCGTTTTGCACAGCAGAGTCGGTGCTCAATGATTTCTTTGCAATAGAGCCAATTATTGATGAAAAACACTACCCGTTTATTTGCCAAACATCGAGCTAAGGTAAAGTCGCTATTGATAACGAGTCTGTCGACACAGATACGAAGCATCCAGAACCATCAAAATCAAAACATGAGGCCACAAGATTAAGCATGCCAGTTTACTGGGTCGGTACCGATAGCAACTGACAAGCAATTATTAGAAAAATACCCAGTAAAAATGTATATTTGTTAGATGGGAAGCTAAAGTGATATTAGATAGTAAAGGCCAGCCGCCTTTACTATCTCTCTGGGGCTTATACAAAATACAGACAGTAATGGACATTGCAATGACAAAGATCATCACCTTTTTAGCACTTGTATTAATAGGCTCAGTTAGCAATGCAAACAATTGCGAGAATATCAAACAACCACCATTACCAAGCAACTTCGAATACGCAATTGACTATCAGCAATCGCTGTACAGCTGGATCAGTTGTTATGCCTATAAGAATATTGATGGCGTCAAAGTCGATAAGGAGGTACGCCAAACAGGCCCGTTTATTGCGCTAAAAGATTATGGCACACACCCCGCAGTGCGAATATGGTACTCACCTGAAGTGGTGACTTGGCTTGAAAATGGCCGACAAAATACTAAAGGCCACGCTACCTCGGAGCAACTGCCCGACGGCGCTTTCATCCTCAAGGAAATGTATTTATCACCGGCCAATATTTACAATGAGATCGCCAACGTACCTCCGTTTAATAACGATAAAAAGGGCGAAGCCTATGAGGCCATACTTGAACATCTGATTGGCAGTTGGGTGATCATGATCAAAGACAGAAACGGCCCATCAGCGGATGGTTGGTATTGGGCACAAACTGAGCCGAACCCGAATAAAGATTACCAAGGCGCGCCAAACTACAACCCAAGTTGGTTGGATAATTACACCTCAACTGAACTAGACGTGTACCCTCCTAAAAAAGGCGGCGGACGAGAGGTGCCTAAGCCACACTTTATTTATTCGGGATTCTCAACCGGAACCTGCATTCGTTGCCATGCGTCGGCAAGTAGCGAATCCACATTTTCAACCTTGGATAATATTGACGTCGACAAACAAGGCTTACAATTCCGCGTCGATAATTCATGGCGTGCTGAATCGTATTTAAATGCGGGCAGCATCGCAGCGCCGTCGCTGGTCGAAAAATTGACCACATTTAAAAAAGAAATAAAAACTGACGGACAACTCGTCACCATCAATGGCCGAGATATTTTTGATCGATTAAAACCTATTTGGTATTTACCCGACAGCCAAAGGCCTTGGGTTGCACACGACAAAAGCCAAGTTGATATACGCGACGCCCATCTTCCAGCAATTGAGGAACAAAAAGAAAAGCTTGTGCAAAAGTCAGATGAATCGTCAACCGATAAGCAAAACGGCAAGGCGGTAAATAAAGACTTTATAGATGCGTTTTGGTCATTAACCGAACTAAGAAAGCAACCGACCGCAGAACAAATCAAACGCTTTAGTTTTCCGCCCGCGTTTGCTGATCATAGTTTTTCAATGAAGATGAATCAGCGCCTACCAGTTGACCACCCTGAAGGCCCGATGACACCAGAGCTGCAAGAATATATCACCTCAGATAATTGTGTCGGTTGTCACGGCGGCTTGGGAGGAGCACCCTCTGGCGTTTCTCAATTTTTACAAACAGGCCAGAACTACGGTGACGGATATAATATTTCACCGTACGGCGAATGGCGTTGGTCACCAATGGGCTTAGCTGGCCGAGACCCCATTTTTCACTCACAAATTGAGACCGAGTTACTAATTCTACTTAAAGAAAACGGTCTACTAAACAAAGCAAAAGAACCCACTGTCGGGAAGCTCGCCGATGGAAAAAGCTTAGAACAAGTTCGGGTATTACAACAAGCATTAGTCGATACCTGTTTGCGCTGTCACGGTGCCATGGGTCTACGACAAAAGGGTTTAAATCAAACTGAAGAAATCATTAGAAAATTTTCGGCTAATTTCAGTAAATCTGATGATGCAATCCAAAAACTATTAACCAACAAAGATCGGAAAATCTTAAATCCTCAATTCGACCCAAATAATTTTTACCGCACTATTCCCCCAAGCAAAGAGACTAAACCATTTATTCCATGGGCTAACACAGGTCTTCCACCGGCTCCGACCAATGATCATAGCAACGAGCTTGGTAACCTTGCACGTGAAGGCATCAGCTGCACCGTGTGCCACCATATAGCACCACCAGACTCATCCGATGTGGGTCAATTCATCAAGACCGCCAAAGCCAGTCACCCCGACTGGATTAGCGACGATGGTCTTGTTTGGACTGACGATTTCTTTACCTTTTTAGCAACTAATAATTCAGGGCTTTATAAGCGTTCTGAGAAGGATCATATTTTAGGCCCATTCGATGATGTACGTGAAAAACCAATGCAGCACTCGCTGGCATTAACACCGCAAATTGCACCCACCTTTAAAATGGGGACTCACGCAGTAGCAGATCAAGCGTTTACCAGCGACTCGGCTATGTGTGGTACTTGTCACACGATCAATCTACCCAATATTGGTGAATCTATTGAGAACGAGAAAAACCCGATTCTCAGATTGCTTCAACCTAACCCGGTATTCCAAGATATACCGCACAGCATAGAACAGGCGACCTACTTAGAATGGCTAAATAGTGACTTTGGCCCAGGATTGCATAATAAAAAAGGTCCAGAGTTTCAATCTTGCCAAGACTGTCATATGCCGAATCAATCGCCACCGCTTAAGAATGGCAGTATTAGCAAGCCGTTAGCCGCTCAAATAGCGACCATACAGGACTCAAATTACCCGTTCGCTGATCACCAATTACCTAGTGAAGACATTGAGGTACCGGTTCGGTCAGACTACCGACGTCATGAAATGGTCGGGCTAAATGGTTTCCTATTAAAGATGTTCGAGCAAAACAGTGACGTGTTAAACGTAAACCTCAACGATATTGAAACCTTTGCTAACAACGGCGCCGATCTTGCTCTGAATAACATGGTTCAGTCAACCACCGAAGGCCGTGTCGCAAAACTTGAGATTAGCACCCCAGAAACCGACGAGGCTGGTGCTAATTTAGTGGTTGATGTGCATGTTAAAAACAACACCGGACACCGACTTCCGAGTGGCGTTACCTTTCGCCGAGTATGGATTGAGTTATTGGTCAAAGGTGTTGATGAGAAAGTGCTTTGGGCATCGGGTAAAAGTAACAATGCTGGTCTGATTCTTGGGCCTGATAACAAGCAGCTCAGTACAGAGTTTCTCAAGAACCCAGATTTGTACCAGCCACATTATCAAGAGATTTGCAGCGAAGACCAAGTGCAGATATATGAGGAGCTAGTAAAAAACGCTGAAGGCGAATTCACCACTAGTTTCGTGCACCGAGTTAATCACGTAAAGGATAACCGTATGTTGCCAAGAGGCTGGGTGCCAGGCGACGTTTTTGCCGGCGGTGTCGAAGGCAGCGATGGGTTAAAAGACCAAGGTGCGTTACTACGTCAAATGATGCGAGCAACCGACCCCGATGGCGTTGGCACTGACCCTGAGTACAATGAAAAACCGGGTGGAGACTCTATTCGCTATCGTATACCTTTGTCAAAAATCCCCGGCGCAGTAAGCATTGAAGCAACCCTTAATTCACAAGCGGTAACACCGTCATGGTTGTGGGAACGGTTTTCCTTAGCCAATGAAGCAAAGCAGGCTGGGTTTGATACTCCAGCAACAGACCGGCTTTATTACCTAGCCAGTACACTCGATTTAGACGATTCCGCTCTTAAGGGTTGGAAATTCAAAGTCACTAGCGCGAAACGCTCCATACCGATGAAGCTTGAGGTATCGAAAAGCAAAGCACAGTGTATTCCGGAAATGTTGTCTGGAAACTATCACGCACACCAATAACTCTGAGAAATTGGGAGAAATGACCATCAATACTTTGCCGCGGGCTCGAATAGAGCCTACAGACCTACATCAGAGATGGGTGATGAGATGGATACCTCGATTTACGGCATCAGTGTGCCAGAATGAGGTTTCAGAAACTCTACATTCAACGAGGTATCCACCATGAGTAAGAATACAATTATTGGCATAGATTTGGCAAAG
>JBKEFT010000051.1:0-24216 GCA_046709645.1 Arenicella sp. | reverse complement strand
ACAGTCTTTGCTACATCAATGCCAATAACGGTAGACTTATTCATGGTGGATACCTCGTAGATGAATAGTTATTTGAAACCTCATTTTGGCACATCGATGCCGTGAACCGAGGTATCCATCTCATCACTCACAACTAGATTTATTATAAATCAATGTGTTAGCGTGTTTTTTGGGGTGGGTGTCCCGGTAAGGCTCTCGGTAAGGCTCTTCAACGCCGTGCGCCTAACAACAGGTTAGAAAGTATGGCGATATGTAATGACGTGTAATAGGGCCGAACCTGAATGAATGTTATATAGTAGTCATGTGTTTAGAAACTTATTGAACTGATTTAACCGTTTTTTAACTTATTACTACAACTAGATGCCGAAAGGGGGCACTTATGCTGAGATTGTCGAGCGTTTTTCTATTAAGTACATTGATATACCTAGCTGGCTGTTCGCCGACTCATACCGTCCACTCCGAGACTGAATCGCTGACTCTAACGCCTCAAATCGGCACGGCACCGGAGCGAATTCAATTGCCGCAAGGTTGGGATCAGGAGACTCGAAAGAAATTTTGGTTCACAAGCCAGGGGTCGCGAATTATTCCTTACAGCTGGTTTACATGGTTAGAGCAGGCTAATAGTCGAGTGCTGTTTCGTGACGCTAAGCATATGGAGATGTTGAGGTACCTCCCTGTTAACTCATCACGAAAAAACCCTTCCGGATTGCCCATTGGCTTTGTAGCCGCACACGATAATAAAACCAACCAAGCATGGGTCGGGATGACGTGCGCAGCATGTCATACAAACCAACTTGATTATAACGGCGACAAATTTCTGATTGATGGTGCGCCTACATTGGCGAATTTCGTGTTGTTTTATAGCCGCTTGGTTGACGCATTAAATGACACGAATAAAGACAGTTCTAAATTTGATCGATTTGCCAAAAATGTACTTGCGGACAACTATACTAGAGGTGCCGCCGGCGAATTGCGGATGGCATTGTCTTCGGTGACATTAGCGGCCGCTGAGCGCTTAGCTGTTAATGATCTGCCAAAAGGTTACCCGTCAGATTTTACCAGCTATGCTCGCTTGGATGCCTTTGGCAATATTCAAAATGCCGGTACCGCATTCGCGTTGCATGATCTAGCGAATAAAAATACACCCAATGGCCCGGTATCGTATCCATTTCTTTGGGGTACGCATCAATCCGATGTTGTCCAGTGGAATGCGTCGGCCCCGAACACGCCCGTCATTGGCCCTCTTGCGAGAAACATTGGTGAAGTAATTGGTGTGTTTGGAAATCTAAGCATTGATAAAGCGTCTTGGTGGAAACGACTACTGGGGATACAGGTGTCGTACTCTTCTAACGTCGACATCGAGGGGTTGGGTCGTTTAGAATCTTGGGTTAAGACCTTGCGTTCACCGCAATGGCCGGTCGAGTACTTTCCCGCGATTGATGCACGAAAAGCGGCTAATGGTGCCGAATTGTTTGCGGCTGATTGTGCTGGGTGTCACCAAGTAATACCCAGAGATCAAGAGGGACAGAAATACACAGCTAATAAAACGCCAGTTAACGACATTGGCACGGACCCTGTTACGGCATGGAATGCCGACCGACACTGTGCTCAAACGCTGTTGCTTGAAGGTACAAAGAAAGAAATTCTATTTGGCGATAAATTTGCCGCTGAGGCTGCAGCAATTAGCATTCCAGTAAATGGCGCTATCGGGGTAATTTTAAGTGACCCTAAAAAGTCCTTAGAGGCGGGTCTACGGTCGCTCCGAACGCAAAGCTCATCGGCTAATTCTGATGTTGGTTTGGCCGTTCCGAAAACTTCATCGGCGAATGAAAATGAAGCTGCTTTAGATAAGGCGGTTGATCGCCACGACACCTCGGTCAGGGATTACGTGACGCAACATTTGGAGGCGCGGCAGGTGATTTCATCAAGTGCGTCTAATAATGTGAGTGAACATGCCTGCGGAGACCCCGACGCCGAGCTTGTTTACAAAGGCCGGCCGTTGAATGGTATTTGGGCAACCGCCCCCTACTTACATAATGGTTCGGTTCCGAGTCTTTGGGAGCTGTTGCGCCAAGGTTCAGACCGTACGGATCGTTTTTGGGTAGGCAGCCGTGAATTTGATCCGGTAAATGTGGGCTATAAAACGTCTGAGGGCCTGAATGAATTCCGCGTCAACGATGACCAAGGCAAGATTCGTCCCGGCAACTCAAACCGTGGTCATGAGTACGGCACGCAATGGACCGCAGAACAAAAGTGGGCGGTTGTTGAGTTCATGAAAGCACTCTGAATATATGACGAATAAGGATAAGTCGTGCGCAGCCGCGACTTTATCCTATTGTTGAACAAGCCCGGCATAGGGTCTCTATTAAGTAAATAAGTCAGCTACGAGTCCTTGTGGCTTGGCGTTAGTCGTCTCTAACGTTGTACGGTGGGCGAGCAATTCCCTCACTCGCCGAGTGATGTTTCTTTGCTTATCTTATAAAATAAATTTCTCCCAATAAAGTGACTGGATGCGCTACATCGCATACTCTGTCGGTTGTGGCTGTTAACCGCTGTCGATTCGTCGGTAGCGCACCGCGTGCGTATCCCCCGCCATAGTGAACACTCGCACCGTTTGAACATGAACACTTTTGACTGATTTCGCGGTATGGGTGTTCACATTCGCGGCAACGCTATTCATATTTCCGGATAGTCATTCTTAACGCATTGTTTTTCCTTAACTAAGCCCGTTAGGCTTATCGCTTTTGAGGAGCCCTCATGGCCAATAAGAGATTATCAATGCGAAACATTCGTGAAACCCTTCGTCTGCGCTTGGTCGCAGACCTTTCCATCCGTCAGATTTCTCGCTCTACTCGTAGCAGTGTCGGAGCGGTGCAAAAAGTGCTTGCTCGTGCGTCGGCTCTAAAATTGGAGGCGACGGCGATTGAGTCGTTGAGCGACGCCGAACTTCTGGGGCTAATGTACCCAAAGCCTGACGATGTAGTGAGCAACTTTCAACCCCTCGATTGCCTCTACTTACACCAAGAACTCAAGCGTAAAGGAGTTACTAAACAGCTTCTATGGGAGGAGTTCAACGCGGTGCATGGCGATCGAGCTTATCGTTACTCGCAGTTCTGTACGATTTATCGCCAGTGGTTAAAAACCCAAAAACGATCCATATCCGCCATGGTGTCACACCGCCATGGTGTCAGGTCTTTGATTTATGATTAGCCAATATTCGACTAATCGTACTGTAGTGTAAACCGAAATACTCGCCAACCTCTTTGAGAGTATATCCACCACTTCCGTACGCCGCTACTATTGCCTCGTTACGAGTTTTGCTCTGTCGTTCATAATCTTCCAAAGCCTTAGGCTTCGGGCGTCGATGAGAAGATGGTACTTGGTCCAATTCTTTCGAGCCATCAATAATGATTACCCTAAAGAGAGTAGTGAACATAATCGCTATGAAATTGTAATTTTCTCGATATGGGATAAGGACAGAAAGTTGCCTGAATCATCAATCAATCAAGGTTGATGGGGGGATTTGTTATTTGAAATTTGATTTAGATAAACAACCCAAAGATATTTGTTTGTCACTTAAAGTTGGAAATCCAGCTAAAACGGTTCGATCCAATCAGCTCAAGCTAACCCAAACGGAATTTGAAACAGTTATTAGAGAATTTAAGTGAGTGTTTATTTGGTAAAATAGATGGGATAAACGCACTAATGAGATCGCCCTTTAGCCAAACTGAGTTAATAGGTAGCACTCTAATGGGGTTAGGTTGTAGCGTCCTGCCAGTAATCGTTCGGATAACCGCTATTTCTAAATTTACCGGCGTCAAATTCATTTTATACACAACGTTACACCTAGGGTGGTGGAGACTTGATCTTACTTGTATGCCCTGTGCCGTTAAACGGCCTGCCGTCAGCAATAATGCAAAGTGTCCATTTCAATCAGGCAAGAACAGTTAACCGCCGTTAATATTTCGAATATTAATGTTAAGCTTTAATTTGATATAAAGCCCGATAATGTGCGGTTAAATATAAACAATATGCGGAAAAAGAAGATAATTAAAAATTAAATTTTGTTTTATTATTGAGTGTGATTTATTTCATGCTAACTCGTTCGCCTCGAATGGATACATCGTCAGCCTAAATTTGATTCTTACTGGTTTGTTTGTATACTAATGTCGTTGTAATAGGCCTCTCGTTTACACTGGATTTCGCAAGGGCATGTTGTTGTGTTGGAAGTTAGTTTGACGACGTGGGTTAGTAGGATGCGAAATATCAAAGGATATGAAGCTTAGTTTTTCAAACTTAATCTAGGGGGTTTCGTATGCAAAAACCTCTAAAACATTCAAAGGAGTCTTTTTTATGAAGACGCATTTCAGTAAATTTAAGTTGGCAGCAAATGTCAGCGTTATTGCCTTCATTGTTGGCATAACATCGGTGAACGCAGCGCAGAACCAGCCAGTAAATTCTGCTCAATTTGATGCCAATAGTTTCAGTCTGTCAGGTAAGCAGGCAACCGTAACTGGTGAGTTAAAGAGCGATACAGATGGCTTATATATTGTTCGACTGGCGGATCAACCCGTCGCAACCTATGACGGTAAATCGGGCGCTGCGGCGCAAGGCTACGCGGCAACTAGCGCGCGTGCTAATGGCAAAACTAAACTGGACACAAAAAGTAAGTCAGCGAAAAATTATCAAAAATATTTAAAGAGTCAGCAAAGTAAGACCTTAGATGAAGCGAGTGCGGCCTTTGGTAGAACCTTAAACAGCAAATACGATTACCAACATGCGATAAACGGTTTCGCTGTAGCCTTAACGGTCGACGAGGCCAAAGCATTGGCGACTATGGATGGCGTCGTGAGCGTACAGGCTGAACGCAATGAGCGCATGTCAACCGATGTCGGGCCTGCCTGGATCGGTGCTCCTGAAATTTGGAATGATCGCAAACTTGGCTCTAAAGGTGAGGGTATGGTTATTGCGGTCTTTGATTCGGGTATCAATAGTGATCACCCATCGTTCGCCGATATTGGTGGTGATGGATATAATCATACCAACCCGCTCGGTTCAGGCAACTATCTTCCCGGCAGCTATTGTGACGTTACCGATGCAAGTTTTTGTAATGACAAATTGATTGGCGCATGGGATTTTATTGCCATTGATGGCACCGTACCTGAAGATGATGATGGTCATGGTAGTCACACGGCATCGACCGCCGCCGGTAATGTTGTATTGGGTGCCGAATTGGTGGCTCCAACAACAACCGCTTCTTTTGATATTTCTGGTGTTGCTCCGCATGCAAGTATTATTGCCTACGACGTGTGTCAGGCAACTTGCCCTGGTGCTGCCTTGGTAGCTGCGGTAAATCAGATAATCATTGATGCAGGTAACTTACCAAATGGCATTGCCGCGCTAAACTATTCAATCTCTGGCGGTGGCGACCCATACAACGATGCCGTTGAACTGGGTTTTCTAGCGGCGGTTGAAGCGGGTATCTATGTTTCGGCATCGGCTGGCAACTCTGGGCCTGCTGAAAGCACGGTCGCTCATCTAGGCCCTTGGGTAGCAACTACGGCTGCGTCTACGCACAATCGTGCAATCGCAAATAGCTTAGTTGACATCAATAGCGACGGTGGATCTTTAGCTGATCGCAACGGATCTAGCTTTAGTGCTGGTTATGGCCCTGCAACAATTATTCATGCAAATACAACAGCGTTTGACCCAGCCGGTCAATGCTTAGACCCTTTCCCTGCAGGAACGTTTAACGGTGAAATTGTCGTTTGTGATCGAGGTTCGATTGCTCGTACGGCAAAAGGTCAAAACGTGCTTGCTGGTGGTGCTGGCGGATATGTTCTGGCAAACCTTGGTCAAGGCGAAGGCACATCAGCGGATGCGCATTTTCTTCCAGCGATTCACCTTGGTGATACGCCTGGTGCGCAATTGCGTGATTATCTAGCGGCAAATACCAATGCCGTAGCAACTATTACTGCGTCGGGCTTTGACCTTAGTGCTTCAAACGGCGACATCATGGCCGGCTTTAGCTCACGCGGTCCACAACTTGCATTTGACGTATTAAAGCCAGACCTTACGGCACCTGGTGTTAATATCATGGGTGCAGAAGCCGATGGGCAAGCGGCACAGGCTCCTGAATATCAGATTATTTCGGGCACTTCAATGTCTAGCCCTCACAATGCAGGTGCCGGCGCGCTGATGACAGCGGCTCGACCTGACTGGACACCGACTGAAATAAAGTCAGCAATCATGATGACTGGCGTAACAGCCAATACTTTTAAAGAAGATGGTGTTACGCCGACTGATCCATTCGATTTAGGTGCTGGCAGCATAAGGCTGGGCGAAGCAGTTGATGCCGGTTTAGTTCTGAGTGAAACGGCGGCTAACTTTCTTGCGGCTAACCCTGAAACTGGTGGTGACCCAAGCACTCTGAACCTGCCGAGCATGATGGATAGCAATTGTGTGGGTACTTGTTCGTGGTCGCGGACTGTGACTAATAAGACTAATAAAAAAGCCAGATGGAAAATGTCGGTTACAGGCGCAGGTTTTGATGCCGAAGTGACTGTTTCTCAACCAAGTGATAGCAAGAAAGGCAAAAAGGCTAAGAAGAATAAGAAGAATAAGAAAGATGAGAAGGTCAAACTGAAGCTTAAGAAAGGCGAAAGTGCGATTATCACCGTTACCGCGACCAACTTTACATCTGAGCAAGGCTGGCAGTTTGGAACGCTAAATCTTGAACGAAAAGAAAAAGGCCCAGACTTACACATGCCAATGGCTGTCTTTGCTTCTAAAGCATCAAATGCAACCTTGTTTACTAAGACTGTAGATAGCGCATCTGCATCTGCTGGAGACACCTTGACCTACGCGTTGAATGTAACTAATGGCCCATTGACTGGCCCAATTACGGTTACAGATGAGTTGCCAGCTGGAACGACCTTTGTTGCTAACTCAGCGACAGAGTCTGTTAGTAACGGTTCGACAACATCTGCTTGGTCATATGACGCGGGTACTAATGCGCTGTCATGGACTGGTGAGTTAGATGCGGGTGGTTTAGATGTTGCTCCGAATTTCCCTGTCACGGGTTACATCCCGATGTCTGGTTTTGCGGCTCCATTTGCATTACCAGCTGACTGTGATGATGGCGCTATAACCTTGAACGTTCCATCATTCACTTATAATGGCGCGAGTTACACTCAGGTTATTTGGTCAATGAACGGCACTATCGAAGCTGGATCAGCGAGCGGCGTGGGTACAAGTTTTCTGAATCAAGAATTTCCAGATGCAACGCCACCGAATAATGTTCTTGCCCCTTTCTGGCGTGATCTAAATCCATGCGCAGGTGGTAATCTGTATGTTGCGATCTTAGATTCAGGTGCCTTTCAGTGGACTGTTTATGAATGGGAAGATATCCAACACTTCGGCAGTACCGATGCGGCCACTTTTCAAGTTTGGGTGTTAAACGATGGTTCTCCAACAGGAGTGCTACCACAGGCTCATTTTACCTATGGTCGTTTAGACAATACTACTGTTGGTGCAACCGTTGGTGCAGAGAATATGGATGGCACAATCGGTGATGCGATGTTTTATGACGGCGCAGGCATTCCTCCTCAAGTTGGTGTCGACGTTCATGTCAATACATTAGACGGTGGTTCGGCAACATTAGGTTTTCAAGTTGAAACTGATTGCAGCGTTGATACTGTTGTGAATCAAGGAGACCTATCAAATAGTGGTGCTAATGAAGTAGCTATTGCAGCGACTTCATGTGAATAATTACTACTAAAGAAGTATGATTTAGAGGAGTAGAGAGAAATCTCTACTCCTTTTTTTTGAATTTACCAATCAATTATCGGTTTAGCTTGCGCCGACTATTGCCTTGTCTAAGCCTCTTTGTCTCGACCTTATTGTCTCAATCTCTTTGTCTCAATCTCTTTGTCTCAATCTCTTTGTCTCAACGTAAGGCCTGCAATCAGTGAATATTACTCAGATGTCGCTTCTAGACGTGGCTGGGGTTTCTGCTCGATTAGACGGGCAGTAGTTAGGCTTGCCACTGACACTGCCATGGTAACGATAGTGTTTACCGTCGGCCCCGAGTACAATTAGCATCCCCTGAACCAATGCTTGGGTGTACTGATGCCCAGGCTTAGGGCAGCCCATAGCGCCCGAGCGCCAAGTAACCTGCGATGCTGATAGCGGCTTGATTGCGCTTGCATCAATACTGAGCCGTTGCGCTAGATCTTCTACAGCATTTTGAATTTGCACTGTTCTGCTAAGTTTTGGTGGCACTGCTCCCGGCATTTTCTTATCCCCAATTGGTTTATGACCAATTTCAACGTCGCTAATTTCAGCCTTCACTGGTGTGTCGCTCTTGGCATCATGGGCATTGGATACACTGTTAATCGCAAATAGGCTAAGGCCCAGATATAGAGGGAACTTATTAAAGTATGAGGAAGTCGTTCTATGCTTATATTTCATGGTTTGCATCCTGTTAGTATCACTAAATTTGAGCATAACCTGAATATTAAGACGAGCGTCCTTAGTTTGTCAAAAGGTAACGTTATTCAAAATATTTGCTCTTGGACACCAGCAAGACCCACGACAAATGAGCTCTATTACTCTGCCGTAGCGTTTGCAGTAAAAGAGATAATAAACACCTCAAAAGATTGTCTAGCTATCTTCAGTCGAGTTTTTAGCGATGGTTTTTTGTGTGGCGGTTAAAATGCCTCGAAGAATATTTAGCTCTAACACGTCGGGTTCAGCTCGGCTGTAGAGGTGGCGTAGGCGTTGTAATGTCTCGCCTTGATGAGGCCTTAGGAAGGATATATCTTGTAGTACGATTTCGAGGTGTTGGTAAAATAACTCAAGTTGATTTGACGTCGGTAATTGGCGCTCGGCTCGAACACCTTTAGTTGGGCTCTCGGCTTGTGATGATTTGAATATTTCGTAACTAAGCGTTTGCACCGCTGAGGCCATATTCAAGGAACTGTATTCGGGGTTTGCCGGAATAGTTACGCGATACTTTGCGTACTGAATATCGTCGTTGTGTAGACCCATTCTCTCTGGGCCAAAGATTAATGCAACTGGGTTTGTCTTGGCCGAGCTAAGTAGTATTTCAGCCGCTTCACTTGGGTTTACTTCTGGTAGGTCATAGCCGCGAGGCCGTGCGGTACTGGCGATTACCGCGGTGCAATCTTTAATTGCCTCAGTGATTGAGCCATGAACACATGCATTGGCTAACACATCGCTGGCGCCAGCAGACATTTTGATGGCTTCATCTGAAGGGTAGTCTTTAGGCGATACCAGAGCTAGGTCGGTGAGCCCCATGGTTTTCATCGAGCGCGCCGCCGAGCCTATATTGCCGGGATGAAAGGTGCGCACCAACACAATGCGAATATTGTCTAGACTCATTTAACCACCATCAAATTGAATAACAGAGTGCAAAGCAAGTAATGTATCGCTTAATTATAGCGCCTCTACTGCTTCTAGTATCGATCTATTCGCGTGGCGGCTAAATTCTTCTTAATAGATTTGAAGTTGTCTTCTACCGAGCTGCCCATCTTCAGGGCAACGCTGGTCGCCAGCATATCGACCACGGCAAGATGCATGATGCGTGAGGTCATCGGGGTGAATAAATCAGTGTCTTCAGCGGTGATCGCATTCAACACGAAGTCGCATTGGCCTGACAGCAATGAACCCTGTGAAGTAATGCCAATAACCGTGGCGCCTCGTGCTCGGGCTATTTCGGCATTTACGATCATCGCGTCGGTGCGGCCTGTATAGGAGATGAAAACGCCAACGTCTTCTTTGTCAAGCATCGAGCACATCATGCGTTGATTAATGAAATCTGCATGGGCAATAACGGGCATGCCAAAGCGGAAAAATTTGTGTTGCGCGTCCAGCGCCACCGAGCTAGATGCCCCCATACCAAAGAAATTGACACTCTTGCACTTTGCAATCGCGCTGGCCGCTGCGTCTAATGATTCTGGGCGAATGGTATTGCCTAAGGATTGAATGCTGCTTTGAATCGAGTTCATAATCTTACTAATGACCATGCTGGTGCTGTCGTCACGGTCCAAGTTTTCTACGAATAGTCGTCCGTTTGATGATATTTCTTGAGCCAAGCGTAATTTGAAGTCTGGGTAGCCGTCACAGCCCAATTTGTGACAGAAACGATTGACCGTCGGTTCACTGACTTCAGCCTGTGTCGCAAGCGATGCAATGGACTTATGGATCACCAGGCTGGGTTGTTCTCGTATGATGGCGACTAGCTTTTTATCAGACTTACTTAAGCGTATTTGATCACTACTCATTAGTTGCAATAGAGAGGCTTGTGCGTGCATGGTCTGGCTCCGACGGTATTTCTAATGGGGAGATCAACTGTCACCTCAAAAGTGTATTTTCTATTTCTGTAATTAAGTTTCAATAATAGTCAATTATTCTAAAAACTCTAGTCAATTCTCACTTTAGTCAGATATTGAGCTATTAGAGCCCGAATTGACCTTACTTGTATTTATCATACAAAGCGAGAAAATGTAGCGTAGTTACAATAATGGCAATAACGGCGTTCTTTATTGAAATTTAATTACATTTTATGCTAACATTTGACCAGATTAGAGCATCAACTTGAATAATCAATAATTCGATTAGTCGCTCGGTACAAAATCAGTCTAACTATTTTTTATCGCTGATGCCCTCAACCCTAATTAGTAAACTTCGAGAAGATAACGTTATGTATAAGATAGCAATTAATGGTTTTGGACGTATCGGTCGTAACGTGTTACGTGCCATGTACGAATACAATAAAAACGAGCATATTCAAGTGGTTGCTATCAATGATTTGGGTGAGGCTGCGATCAATGCACACCTTTTAAAATATGACACTGTGCATGGTGAGTTCGCTAAAGATGTCAGCGTTGACGGCGATTTTTTGATTGTAGATGGCGATAAGATCAAAGTTCTTTCTGAGCGCAACCCTGCTGATTTACCGTGGGCAGAATTAGGCGTCGACTTGGTTCTCGAATGCACAGGTTTTTTTACAACACGCGAGACGGCCGGTGCTCACATAACTGCGGGTGCCAACAAGGTGCTGGTTTCGGCTCCAGGCAAAGACCTAGACGCGACTATCGTTTACGGTGTTAACGACAACGTGCTTAAAGCTAGCGATGTATTAGTGTCAAACGCATCATGTACAACAAACTGCTTAGCGCCTATCGCAAAAGCGCTGCATGACGAACTGGTGATCGAGAAAGGGCTAGCGAATACGGTACATTCTTACACTAACGATCAACGTTTAAATGACGTTTATCACACCGACTTACGTCGTGCTCGGGCGGCTGCTCACTCGATGATTCCTTCAAAAACGGGCGCGGCCGCAGCAATCGGTTTAGTTGTTCCAGATCTCATCGGAAAATTAGATGGCTTGTCTATTCGCGTGCCAACCTTGAACGTTTCCTTATTGGATTTAACCGTCAATGTCGGACGTGAGACCACGGTTGAAGAAGTGAATAGCATTCTACAAGCGGCTGCTGATAAATCGATTGGCGGTGTATTTAAAATTAATACCTTACCGTTAGTATCAAGTGACTTTAACCACAACCCCGCCTCTAGTATTGCCGATGTGACTCAAACTCGAGTGCTGGGCAACATGGTTAAAATTCTTGCTTGGTATGACAATGAGTGGGGCTTCTCTAACCGGATGATCGACACCGCCAGCCGTATGCTTGAGCTGGGCGATCAAGTTGAGATGTCGAAAGCGAGCTAAGGTTTAAGCCATTAGCTAGACTTAAAGCCATTAGCTAGGCTTTAACAGAAAAATATGTCGTAAGAAATGTACTCAGAGCTAGTTCGAAGCACATAAGCGCTATTGAGTTAGCGCTGCAAAAGATTTCGTGGAATGGACGTGTTGTTAGCAAGGATGCTATTTTTATTTTTTCATCTAATTGCTGCGGATTTAAGCTCGGCGATCGCTATGAAAAATAAGCGAACCCATAGGGTTCTAAACTGATACTAAGGCCTTCGATCGTGGTATCTAATGTCACGCCTAAGCCCTGCAGGGGGATTGGCGTATTAATCACTGGAGCGGTAAAGGTAACGGGCTCAGCGCTGAGGTTGAAGCAAGCGGTTATATGTTCGCCATGATGACTTCGATGGATGATTAAAACTTGTTCGGGTGAATCGAGAAATTTAATTGCGCCTTCGATGAGCACGCGTTGAGTGGTACGCCAGCGTAAAAATTGTTTATAAAAATTTAGCACCGAATCATTGTCTTCGACCTGTGCAGCGACATTATGGCGACGATGTTCGTCGGCCACGGGTAGCCAGCTATCATGACTTGAAAACCCGGCATGGGGCTGGTCATCGTTCCAAGCTATTGGCGTGCGGCAACCGTCACGACCTTTAAATTCTGGCCAGAATTCAATGCCAAAAGGGTCTTGTAGCTGGTGTTGTTGAATATTCGCTTCAGTGAATCCAAGCTCTTCACCTTGATAGACACATAGGGTGCCACGCAGCGAGGCGGCAAGCGCTAACGCCATTTTAGCAAACTGCGTATTGTGTATGCCATCGCCCCACCGACTGACGACTCGAATTACGTCGTGATTACTTACCGCCCAACAAGGCCAGCCTTCACCGATAACAGACTCAAGTGAGTTGACCGTTTTACGAACATGTTCGGCTGAGAACTCGTCAGCCAATAACTCAAAGTTGTAGCCCATGTGCAGTCGTTGATCACCTTGAGTGTATTCAGATAACGTCTTTAGCGAATCTTCTGAATTGATCTCACCGAGCGCGACGGTTCCAGGGTAATTGTCTAATAAGCTACGTACCTCTTCGAGAAAGCCCAAGTTTTCGTCTTGAGTATTATCGAAATAATGATATTGAGCGGCATATGGGTTTTCCGGCGAAAAGCCTCGGCCTGTGCGTTCTTCAAGCGGTTTGAATGGGTTATCGCGTAGCAACTTGTCGTGATAACAAAAGTTAATGGCATCAAGTCGAAAACCATCAACTCCTCGTTTCAGCCAAAATTCTATTTCTTCAAGAATCTGTGCACGAAGCTCATCGCAATGAAAATTCAGATCAGGTTGAGAGGATAAAAAATTATGCAGGTAGTATTGACCGCGTTTTTCGTCCCATTGCCAGGCGCTACCACCAAAGATCGCTATCCAATTATTCGGCGCAGAGCCATCCGGTTTTGCATCGGCCCAAACGTACCAATCAGACTTATTATTGGTTTTTGATTTTCGGCTTGTTTTAAACCATTGGTGCTGATCAGAGGTGTGGCTTAATACTTGATCAATCATTATCTTGATGCCACGTATTTTCGCCTGAGCGACTAATTCGTCGAAGTCGCTTAGTGTTCCAAAGATAGGGTCGACGTTTCGGTAGTCGCTGATATCGTAACCAAAGTCGTTCATCGGCGATTTGAAAAACGGCGAAACCCACAGAGCGTCGACGCCTAGATCGCTGATGTAATCGAGCTTACTGATCACCCCTTGCAAGTCACCGATGCCATCCTCGTTGGTATCGCAGAAGCTACGAGGATAAACTTGGTAAATCACCGCACCACGCCACCAATCGAGTGAGTGGTCTGAGTCGTGTTGGCCGTCGTCTTTAGCTTGTACTAGCTTGAGTTTTAAATTTGTCGCTTGAGTCACTTCTGATTCACTACTTAATATTAGATCGTTGATATGACCAAATGGCGCGAAACTATGTTTACCAACTATGTTTACCAACTATGTTTACCAACTTTGGCTACCATAGTGTGTCTTACAACATACTAATAGTTTTTGCTTAGAATCGCTGCTATGCACTTTACATCAATGCATTATCGCCATATGGGCGGAACTGCTATCACGGTTACCTGACAATCTTAAAGTGAGTCGATATAAATTTGCAGTCACTCGGACTATGAATACGTATGCACAGGTGCGCGAGCGGTATGAATACGTATGTAGTTGCTAACGTCGTCGATCGGGCTTGAAATACGATGAGTGACACGGCTAGTCAGACAATTACTTACACAGTAATTTATAAGTTGCTAGGCCGTTGATGGTATCGATTAAGGTGATTTTTATGCGCTCTACTTTTATGCGCATTGCTTTTTATACGCACTACTTAAGGTTAGATTTTTATTATGTTCAAGTACTTCAAAGTGGCGGTTTTTCTACTTACGATTTTACTCAGCGTTGTCTCCGTTCAGTCCGCTTATGCGAATCTGTCTGTGGACAGAGTCGAGCCACCATTTTGGTGGTCGAATATGGCGCAGTCTGATTTGCAATTGATGGTTTACGGTCAAGGTTTGTCGGATGTTCAAGTTGAGTCATCGACACAGATGGTGACGGTACGAAAAGTAACCGCTGCGGAGAATCCGAATTATGTCTTTGTCGATCTAGAGATATCCAGTCAATTTAAGGCTGACTTAATCGAGCTGACCTTTATCGGGCAGAGCGGTCAGTCACAGGTCTATCCCTACCAGATCAAACCGCGGGTGGCAGACTCACGCCAACGCGTAGGTTTCTCGTCTAAAGACGTTATTTACTTGGTCACCCCTGATCGCTTCGCCAACGGTGATATATCAAACGACAACGCAGATGGCCTAACCGAGCTAAGCGACCGCAGTAAACCGGGTGGGCGCCATGGTGGTGATTTAGCTGGGCTGTCGGATAATCTCGAGTATTTGGCAGAACTAGGAATTACCAAGGTTTGGTTGAATCCACTGCAACAAAATAACGAGCCACAATATTCATACCACGGATACTCGATTAGTGATCTTTATCAGATCGACGCGCGTTATGGTGGTAACCAGGCATTGATTGAGTTTTCACAGCAAGCGCAGGATCTCGGGATTGGTTTAATCATGGACACAATTCCGAACCATATTGGTGTCAACCATTGGTGGATGAACGATTTGCCAAGCTCTGACTGGATCAATAATGATGGCAAGTTTAGTCAAACATCGCATAGTCATGAGGCTATTCAAGACCCTTACAGTTCTGAACAAGACCGTGTTGAGTTTAGTGACGGTTGGTTTGTGCCGACCATGCCGGATCTAAATCAGCGCAATCCTTATTTAGCTAATTACTTAATTCAAAATAATATCTGGTGGATAGAGTTTGCTGGTTTAGTCGGCTTGCGGGTTGATACCTTGCCCTACGCGGATAAAAATTTCACCACTGAATTTAATGCTCGTATCTTGTTCGAATACCCGAACCTTAATATTGTCGGTGAGGAGTGGACAACCAATCCCGCCGTAGTTTCATACTGGCAAAGCGGTAAGTTGAACCAAGACGGTTATGATGGTGGAGTGCCAAGTTTAATGGATTTTCCGCTACAAGAGGCCTTAGTCCTTGCATTAACTGAGCCGGAGAACAAACAAGATCGTAACGGTTTACGGCGCTTGCACACCCTCTTCGCCAATGATTTTCAATACCCGGATGCCAATAATTTAGTGGTGATAGGCGACAATCATGATATGAGCCGTTTGCACACGCAGCTCAATGATGATGCGGCGCTAACCAAAATGGCACTCACCTTTTTAATGACTACTCGGGGTATCCCTCAATTGTTTTATGGTACCGAAATTTTGATGAGTAACACAGGGACAGAAGACCACGGAATTATTCGATCTGATTTCCCTGGTGGCTGGAGTGGTGATAAAAGTAATGCCAAGACAGGCGAGGGTCTGTCGGTCGACGCACTAGAAATGCAGGCTTACCTGCGAACGCTATTAAATTGGCGCAAGGCTACCCCTGCGATCCACCATGGCAAACTAATGCACTATCTACCCAAGAATGGCGTCTATACTTTTTTCCGCTATCTAGACGATGTTGGGGGCGCAGGCGATAGCGTGGTAATGGTGGTTATGAATAATAATCAGTCGGCCGTGAGCCTCGATTTGTCACGCTTTGTCGAGCGCATCAAGGGTAAGCAAACAATGCTGAATGTGATTACTAAAGAATCGTCGTCGATCTCGAAACCCTTGTCGTTACCGGCTAAGTCAGCGCAAGTATTCGAATTAAACTAGAGTACCCCGATTCTGGTGGGTGGTTATGCAGGATACCAAGGTAGTAAAAACTGAGATAGGCATGGCTAGTAATTATAAAATACTCATTCTTGGCGGTGGCACAGCGGGTTGGATGGCGGCAAATTTATTCGCTAAGAACTGCGCTGGGACAATGGTCAATGGCCGACGCATTGAGATCAATGTGGTCGAATCAGCTGAGATCGGCATAGTCGGTGTCGGTGAGGGATCAACACCTCAACTCAAGGCGCTGTTCGATCACTTAGAGATTGCTGAGTCAGACTGGATGCCGAAATGCAACGCAACGTATAAAAACGGAATAAGCTTTAAAGGCTGGTCTGGAAAAAAGGGCTTTGAAGAATATTTTCATCCGTTTCCAGCCAAGACCGATCGTGATACCGCGCAAGCGTTTGTTTACAATAGCTACCTTCGTCGACACAATATTGATGTTGAGGTGCAGCCGAATAAATTTTTCTTGCCGGCCTATTTAGCCGCCTCAAAGCTTGGTCCTAAGCCTGATCGAAATTTTCCGTTTGCAGTGAGTTATGGATATCACTTCGATGCCTACCTTGTCGGAGAAGTGCTCAAAGAAAACGCGATCAAGTTAGGTGTGCGGCACATTCAAGCAACTATTGATGACGTTATCGTTGACCCGACTGGCAACATCCAAAGCCTAAAAAGTAGCGATGGGCAGCCGCATCACGCTGATTTTTTTGTCGACTGTTCAGGCTTTGCTGGCCTGTTAATTGGTAAGGCATTGAAGGTGCCGTTTAACAGTTTTGCCGAAAACCTATTCAATGATTCGGCGGTAGTTATGCCAACTGGCGATAGAGTTATGCCAACTGGCGATAGAGTTATGCCAACTGGCGATAGAGTTATGCCAACTGGCGATAGTCAGCAGGTGGCATCACAAACGACCGCCATGGCAATGAATGCCGGCTGGGTTTGGAACATTCCGCTTACCAATCGCACTGGAAACGGCTACGTCTACAGTAGCGGTCATATCGATTCAGATGCGGCCGAAACCGAGCTGCGGGCTAGTCTCGGGCTGCTAGATTCCGAGGTGCAAGCACGGCATTTGAAGATGAGGGTTGGTCAGCGACAGCAGCATTGGGCTGGCAATTGTCTCGCGGTTGGTCTATCTCAGGGCTTTATCGAGCCGCTTGAAGCAACCGCGCTGCATCTAGCACAAGACACTATTCAAGGATTCATTAGCCTGTTTAATGCTGGCAAGCTCTCCGATTCAGATAAAACCGAGTTTAATCAGTCAGTCAGCGCAAAATTCGAGGGTATTCGCGATTACATCGTCTGTCACTACAAGGTTAATTCTAGAGCTGATCGGGTAAACGAAGGCCAGCACTACTGGCGTGACTGTGCTAACAACAAGACCCTATCGCCGTCGTTGCAATCGTTGCTTAACGTCTGGAATGCAGGTGAAGATATATCACTTGAAATCGAGCGCCAAGGAATAGGACGCTATTACCCGGTGATCTCATGGCATTGTTTGTTGTCTGGTTATGGTGTTTTTCCAAGCACTGAACGATTAATAAATGATGACAGTCGTTCGCAAAGGTTTAACATGGCCGAGGTGGTTGAGTTCAATCGCTGTTGCGCTTTGAATTTCAAGCCTCACCATCAGCAGCTAAGCCATTTATAACGCTGGCAGCCCAGTTTTATGAGTGTTTCATGCGCCATTACGCTGGCGTACTAAAGCTAACTCTCTACGTTCAGTTACATCTTAAAGTTATGTTAGTTATGAATGAATACGTATGTAATCAGAATGCAGTGCTTTTGAATACGTATGCACCTTATATCCACCCAATAGGGCTTCAAATACCATGTACTTGACAAGAATACCTAATTAAATACGAGGAGAAGCATGAGACAGTCAAAATTTAATCGCGCCACACAGAAGCGCGTAGTAAGACCTCTATCAGAAAACACCATAGCTTTTAGAAAAACCGTCCTTTCCACTTGCATCGCTGCGGCTATCGCTAGTACAGCAGCGCCGACTTACGCACAAGTCGACGATGTGGTTTTAGAAGAAGTTGTGGTAACGGCTTCTGGTTACCGCAAGTCGATCATCGACTCAATTGATGCAAAACGCTATTCGTCATCGGTGGTTGAGTCCATCTCGGCCGAAGATATTGGTAAATTACCTGATTCAAGCATCGCCGACTCGATTGCTCGTTTGCCGGGCTTGGCGGCGCAGCGCTTAGACGGTCGAGCTAGCTCAATTTCAGTCCGAGGCTTCAACGAAGACTTCTCAACGACAACTTTCAATGGCCGCGAGCAAGTATCTATCGACGACAACCGCGGTGTTCAGTTCGACGTCTACCCATCAGAAATCATGTCCGGTGTCACGGTTTATAAAACGCCAAATGCATCGATTGTTAATCAGGGGATTGCTGGCACGATTGACCTACAGACGGTTCGCCCGTTAGATATCGACGAGCGTGTTCTGCAATTGAATGTATCGGTTGAGCAAAACGATCTAAGTAAGTTGAATGCCGATGGCGAAGACACCGGCTATCGTGGCACACTCTCATTTGTCGACAAATTTGCTGACGACACTATAGGTGTTGCACTGGCAATCGCGACACTAGAGTCGCCGAATCAAGAAGAGCGTTGGAATGCATGGGGTTATGCAGGCGACGACCAAGGCAATAGTGTTTTAGGTGGAGCAAAGCCATTTGTTCGTTCCTCGAACTTGCAACGTGACACGGTGATGGCGGTAGTGGAATACGCACCGAGCGATCGTCTAGTTTTGACCGCTGACGCATTGCATATCGACTTCCTGGATGAAAAAATTCTGCGAGGCATTGAAATTCCGGGCGCCTTTGGCGGCGGCTTCGGTGTCTCGACTGACATAGCTACGGCGGCTGATGGCTTCGTAACCAGTGGCACGTTTAATAATGTACAAGGTGTTATTCGTAACGACTTTGAGCAGCGTGATGCTAAGTTAACTAACTTTGGATTAAATCTTCATTACGCAATCAATGACACGGTGAGTCTAGAGTTAGACGCCAGTTCATCAAAAGCGGATCGTACAGTAAACAGTTTAGAAAGCTACTCGGGTACTGGACGAGGTACTGGCGTAGGTGCATCGGATAATATTGGTTTCTCTCAAGATGGCGACCAGTTCGGAGTGAATTTTGATTCGAACTTGAATTACGCTGACCCAAATCTAATTCAATTAGGTGGCCCACTAAGTTGGGGTAACGGTTCAACGGTTGCGTCAAACGGGCAAGATGGTTTCATTAATATTCCTGAAATCGACGATGAGCTAAGTGCTTTTAAGGCGGTGGTGAGTAAGAACTTTGACCAAGGCTTATTTACCAATGTGTCGGCAGGCGTTAATTACGCTGATCGAACTAAGTCGAAGCAAGACAATGGTTTCTTCTTAACATTGAAGGAATTCCCTAACCGTATTGGTGTTCCTGACGAGTTTCGTGTAACAGATACCTCGCTTGACTTCTTAGGCTTAGGTAGCATCCAGTCATACGATTCTTTTGCACTTTTGAATTCTGGTGCTTACACACTAACCGATGAAAACCAAACCAGTAACAATCGTGCGATTAACACCTGGAGTGTGACCGAAAAAATAACCACCGTATTTGTAAAAGGTGATTTCGAAACTGAACTGGGTGGCAAATTAGTGACTGGTAATGTTGGCGTTCAATACGTAGATACCGACCAAAGCTCAATCGGCAATGCGGTCACCAACGTCGATGGTTTTGTCAATGCTCAGCGAGTTACCGGTGGAGCTAGTTTTAGCGATGTGTTACCAAGCCTGAACTTATCTATTGGCTTGACCGACAATCAGAAGCTCCGTTTTGGTCTGGCTCGAACATTGTCACGTTCGCGCATGGATCGGATGAATGCGGGCTTTGGCTTTACCTTCGATGCGGTCGCAAACGCGGTGGGCGCGCCTCCCTTTGGTGCAACCGGTGGTAATCCAGAACTCCGCCCGAATGAGGCTGATCAGGTCGATTTTAGCTATGAGTATTACTTCAGTGATGACGGTTACGTTTCAGCCGCTTACTTTTATAAAGACCTACGTACATGGCAAGAACAAGTTGTAACGCCAGGTGATTTTACCGGCGTGCAAGCGCCTGGCTTCACCGGCACGGTTAACTCAACACAAGGTTTCTTAACCGCCTGGACCGACACCACTACCGGTAGTATCGACGGCTTTGAACTAACCGGAGTGCTGCCAGGTCGGTTAATTTCACCAGTGCTAGATGGTTTTGGCATTAGTGTTAGCGGCTCTTTCTTAGACAGTAGCTTAGATTCAGCCTCAGATAACAGTCCGATTGTAGTTCCAGGTTTGTCGGAACAAATTGTTAACGCAACGGTTTTCTATGAAAAATCTGGCTTTCAAGCACGGGTAAGTGTTCGTGATCGTGACGATTTCTTAGGCGAGCGTTTCGGCACATCGTTTACTCGAAATTTCACCACTGTTATCGGCGCAACCCTCTGGGATGCTCAAGTAAGTTATGACTTTGGCGAAGCAGGTTTTGAAAGTTTAGATGGATTGGCGGTTAGTTTTCAAGCTCAAAACTTGTCTGACGAGCCGTACATCACGGTTGACGGCAGCGGTAGTGTTCAGGATTATCAACGTTTTGGCAGAACCTTCTTGTTGAACGCTCGCTATAAGTTCTAAGTCTTTACTGAGCTATCTACTCAGTTAAGTAGAATGAAAAGCCCCTGTAAGCTATGTTTGCAGGGTTTTTTTATGTCTAAATTAGCGCCTAAATTTTGAGTAATTTATTCCACAGCAAATAATGAACAATACGATCAAACGAATAGCCATTGTAGGCGGCGGCACAGCCGGTTGGATTGCCGCTGCGTTACTTGTACGCCTGCTGGGTAAAAACCTAGAAATAACACTTATTGAATCAGAGGCAATCGGGACAGTCGGCATTGGTGAGGCGACCATTCCGCCAATCCAAGCTCTAAATCAAGCGCTTGGTATAGACGAAGCCGATTTTATCCGACAAACCAACGCCACGATCAAGTTAGGCATCCAGTTTGAAAATTGGAATCGAGCCGGCGACTCGTATATGCACGCCTTTGGCGACATCGGCAAGGGACTCGCCTTGTGTGGGTTTGAGCAATTATGGTTACGTGGCCTAGAGACCGGAGTTAGTACCGATTTCTGGGACTATTCGCTAAACTACCAAGCGGCTAAGCAGAGTCGCTTTGCCAAATTTGATAGCATCCCCAATACCGGTATGAATGGCCTAGTCTATGCATATCATTTTGACGCCGGTCTTTACGCCAATTATTTACGGCGCTATAGCGAGCAAGCAGGGGTAAAGCGGGTTGAAGGCTTAATTGACTCGGTCAACCTAAGCCAGCTGGATGGTTCGATCGAGTCCTTAGTCCTTGATGATAACGGAGCCCTTCAGGAGAAGAGCTTAATATCAGCCGACTTATTCATTGATTGCTCTGGTTTCAGAGGCTTGCTAATTAATCAAGCATTAGGCGTAAAGTATCAAGATTGGTCTCACTGGCTGCCTGCTGATAGTGCGGTAGCGGTGCAATCTGAGGCGGTTAACCCAGCAATGCCCTATACTCGATCGATTGCGCACGAGGCTGGCTGGCAATGGCAAATACCGTTGCAGAATCGGGTTGGCAATGGGCTTGTGTTTAGTAGTCAGTATATGACTGATCAAGCTGCCACCGAGCTACTATTGCAGAACATCGATGGAGCAGCTCGAACGGACCCGCGGGTGATCAAATTTAAAACAGGGCGACGTGAAAAAGCGTGGCACAAAAACTGTGTTTCGCTCGGTTTGGCGTCTGGTTTTTTAGAGCCACTTGAATCGACCAGCATTCATATGGTTCAAACTGCGGTTACTCGACTGATAAAAATGTTTCCACATAAGGGCATTAAGGTGGCCGAGATTGATGAGTACAATCGTCAGACTAAAGATGAAATGGAGCATATTAGAGACTTCATTATCTTGCACTATGCCGCCAATCAACGACCAGAGCCTTTTTGGAGAGCGTGCTCCGAGATGCCAATACCTGAGTCGTTGTCGAACAAGATCAGTCTTTTCAAACAGGCGGGCAAAACTGCCAACGCTACCGTCGCATTGTTTAGCGATGTGGCCTGGCAACAAGTGATGATTGGCCAGGGCTTAGTGCCTGAGGATTATCACCCGCTAGCCAATTCGATTAGCCTGACACAACTGTCTGAGTTTCATGGCAACATTAAAACGGTTATCAATCAGGTAGTCAGTAAGCTGCCGACGCATCAGTCTTTTATTGATTCGCTTGCTGCTAAAGAGGATTAGTCGGTTTACCAATGGCATGAATACGTATGTAGCTCGTTGTGTGTACCTTTTGCCAAGCAATATACTAGAGACCTCAGCACAACTCGACGAACGAATAAAAATGTCTGTAATGCCCCCACTTTTCGTTGGAAATACCCCAAGGGGACCTAGACTTGCCAATAGCCAGCTATTAGCCGCGTTTCCCGCCTCAATTGGAGACATTCCAACCACTTTTTATTTCGTCCCTGAGTTATGCCGAGGTCTCTGATTGTTTGAAAAATAATAAAAACTATAAATAAGGAGTAGCTCAATGGGTTCAACATTGCGTCAAAAACCAGAGCTAAATTTTTGGCAAATCTGGAACATGTGCTTCGGCTTTCTTGGCATTCAATTCGGCTTTGCCCTACAGAATTCAAATGTCAGCCGCATCTTTCAGACGCTCGGCGCCGACATGGCAATGATTCCAATGCTGTTTATAGCGGCACCATTAACGGGTTTGATCGTGCAGCCTTTGATTGGTCATTTTAGTGACAGAACCTGGACCAAGATGGGTCGTCGTCGGCCCTACTTCTTTTGGGGGGCGATATTAACCACCGCGTCACTCGTCTTTATGCCAAGCTCGCCAACCCTGTGGGCGGCGGCGATAATGCTCTGGGTGATGGACGCCAGTATCAATCTGACGATGGAGCCGTTCAGGGCTTTCGTTGGAGATATGTTGCCTAGTAAGCAACGGACTTTTGGTTACGTGATGCAAACCTTTTTCATCGGTGTTGGAGCCGTAATCGCGTCGATGTTGCCGTGGATCTTTACCAATTTTCTTGGCGTCGATAATACCGCCGCCGACGGCCTAATACCGGATTCAGTACGGTATTCGTTTTATCTCGGTGCCGCCGCTGTAGCGTTAACGGTCGGCTGGACGATTATCCGCACAAAGGAGTATAGCCCGCAGCAACTGGCCTCTTTTGAAGAGCCAGAAAATGCAAGTTTTGCCACCGCAGAACAAGCTGTGTTTGCTGGCCAGCCGGTTTTCTCCAGCACCCGCTCGATTATCTGGACTTCAGTAGGCTTGCTTGCAAGCATCGCCATTTACCTTGGAGGCTGGGATTACCCGCTTTATATTCTTAGTGGTGGCATGACGGTGGTTGGCTTATTACAGTTTTACGCCTCATCGAAAGAGAAGAGTGGTGATAAAAACACTTTCTATGAGGCATGTCGCAGCGTCGTATTGATGCCGAAAACCATGCGCCAGTTAGCGGTGGTGCAGTTTTTTTCGTGGTTTCCATTATTTGCTATGTGGATCTACACAACCCCAGCGGTAACCACTGTGCACTTCGCTAGCTCCGATGTAACCAGCGAGGCCTATAATGAAGGTGCTAACTGGGTAGGGGTATTATTCGGTGCATACAATGGCTTTTCGATTATTGCCGCTTTGCTGATCCCGATAGTAGTTCGACGTATTGGCCTGAAAGGAACGCACTCCATCAACCTTTTGATTGGCGCCGCAGGTTTAGCATCGATGATGGTATTTAAGGATCCGATGATGTTACTGCTGTCTATGCTTGGCGTTGGCTTTGCCTGGGCCTCGATTTTATCGGTACCCTACGCAGTGCTTTCTGACTCGGTGCCGTCGGAAAATATGGGCCTTTACATGGGCGTGTTTAACTTTTTCATTGTCATACCGCAATTGGTAGCGGCCAGCTTACTTGGTTTAGCATTGACGTACTTGTTTGCTGGAGAAGCAATTTACATACTAGGCTTAGCCGCTGGTTTTTGGGTCGTAGCCGCGATTGTGATGATGTTTGTAAAGCATCAAAGCGAGGTCTAATGTCGCGCTCGTAGAGCTTGTTGATCGCTTAAATAGGTGACTATAAATTGGCTGTAATGACTTTAGTCGCGGCGGTTTAAATCGCGACACAA
>JBKEFT010000050.1:0-24362 GCA_046709645.1 Arenicella sp. | reverse complement strand
GGCACGGTCAGCGATTAAGGCACTAGAGAAAGCAAATGCGCCAATTGCGGGTGTCGTGGTAAATCAAGTTCCTGCTTCAGATGCTTCATTTTCTTATTATTATGGCCGTGGTTACTATAATGAATCGATACAAAAAGAAGCGGAGCCGACAAGCTGAGACAATAAGTTTTGCAATCTAATTTAGCGCGTAAACTAAGTGGAGTGCTATTAATAGTTAGCTTATTGTTGTTCTCTATTTGGGTCGCCAGATACGCCTTGGCCGATTTTTATTACCAGCGTTCTAAAACGGCTTACGGCCAGCTTGACATAAGTGCCCTGAGCTATTCACATGAGCTTGACGAGGTAGTTAATGATATCAATTCCTCCTTGGAGTTACGGCGAAGCGCCGCTGACGCACTTGATTTCAAGGCAAACTTACTTTACCAATCTTGGTGGCTGTCACCAGACGGTCAGTATCTTGATGACTCGCTTCTTTTGCAACAAGCACTACTGCTTCATCTTGAAGCGCTGGAAATTCGACGGGGCTGGGCTTTCTCAGCCGCCAGACTAGCGCTAATCCACTCGCATCAGGCAAAATTGGACGACAATTTTGATCAATGGTTTACTGAGGCTCACCGTTTAGGCTTATATGAGACCTCGATAGCGCGTTCATTGATGGTAATAGGGCTGAGTAACTGGGCGCGCTTATCTGAACAGCAAAAAAGCTTAACCATTGATTTTGCTCGCGCATCAATTGAACAAAAGGCTAATAGCACCGCGAAGATGACCGCGTTTTTAGACGGATATCAAAAACGACGGGAAGTTTGTAATAGTTTGGCTGACACGCCTAGGAAAATAAAAGTGTGTGAGAGCCTATAGGGTCAGAATGAGCATTTATCACTAAGCTAGGCAAATTCGTTAAGCTTCTTGTACGGTTCTAATCTTATCTGGCTGATCTTCGAGCGTTGTCTTTTCTTTTTCTTGTTTCCTTGAATACCAACACAAACGGCCATGAAAATTATGTGTATAGAGGCTAGAGAACCCCAAAAGTGTACGGTGGTGGCAATTAATGTTTTCGAGATAATTGAGATAAACCAAGCTTCCGATAAACGATGATCTTTTCGTTCAGTGATATTGATTCTGTTTCTTAGGTAGTGACTAAAAGTAACAATGATGAACAGGGCGAATAGAATCAACATAACAATCCCATATCTCAGCATAATAACTAACCAATAGCTGTCCAATGTTCGAATCATCAATCTTTCCCAAAACGGTTCTAAGGTAGCGTATATACTGGTATCAAAACCGTAGCCAAAAATAAGTCCTAAGTTGGTTTGACCTATTAACGAAAAACTATTTAACCACATATAGTAACGCGTGTAACCGGTCTGGGGGGTTAGCAGTAGATAGGAGAACAATACGCGAAAGGGATCACGATCTGAGATGATATCGATAATAAGATATGTAGAAATTAACAACAGAATCAAACACAACCACTTCAGCCGAAATGGTCTAAGCACTGTTACCCAAGCTAATAAGGCAAGCTGAACTAAAAGCGCAAGTAGTGGCGCTGATGACAGAGAAGCTAGGGTGCCGCCAACCGAAAAGAACACTACCCACCAATATTTGCGCTCGCGTAGTGCTAGCGTAAACGTAATAGCAAAAGTAATCGCACAGATAGCACCTAAAATGATTGCGTGGTCAGTTGGGCCCTTTGCGCGCTAAAAACCTAGACGTCGTATTATCTCGTCATTGTAAGTTGCTCCTACAAGACGAGAGGCAAATTCGTGTATAAAATGTCTACCAGTAAGTGTCTCCGGTATCGCCACGATAAATAAAACGGCCACGATAAAAAACATTTGTTTGGAAAATATTTTTCGACTGCGATACGAATTCACATGAAAACGTATTAGAAAATAGGGCACTGCCATCTCAAGAACGAAGACTCCCCCAGACTCCATCGTGACCCAAATATTGCTATTCACGGTTAATGCGATGAGCGGCCAAATAAACAGCATCACTGCGAGGGCATCACAACGGTTCCAATTTATTGAATGTGATTTTTGAAAAAACAACCAGAATACATAAGGCGCTAAGCCTAGTAGAACAAATCGATAAGGACTAATAAAAAGGTCTCCAGTGGAGACACCGAACTCTTCAGGCAGCAAAAAAAGATAACAGTAATATTCGAATTGCTAACATTGTTTAGAGATTCAATACAATTTTGAAAAATCGAGAGTCTATGATCATACTCGAATCGCTTGGGCCATTACATTATTGCAGACACTCCAAGCGATATTTATCAGGTTCCGGAGTTATGTTGAGGTCTCAGGAACACTAAATATAAAATAATTATGCCTTATTACAGGGCCTAGCAGGTGGTAGCTCGATATTTACAGCCTGATCATATTTATAGCTACGACAATTCCAAGCCATACCCCCCAATCCCGACAATACGATTCGATTTAATATTGAGTACGAACTTCAGTAAGTTCCACATCTAGCATTAGCTCTATTGATCTAAGTCAAGTGAGAACTTGCCGTTTAGAGCTACACTTTTAATCAACTTGTTCAAACGTACCGGGATAGATTAAATGTATAAAGATATCGTAGTTTGTATTAATGAAGCTGATGGTCGTGATAATACAATTAGAGCCGCTGCTCGGTTCGCCAAGGATATTAAAGCTAACTTAACTGGCTTGTATGTGCGTGTAGGAGACTTGCCTGCGGTTGGCCCTTATGGCTTTATTTCGGCTGAAATCGCTAGAGACATTCAGAAAACCGAAGATGACCGTGCGGCTAAGGCTAAGGAGGCTTTCGAAACGATTACTAGTGGGCTTACTAAAGATGCAAATTGGCTAGAGGTCGCTGAGAGTCAACACCCTTTAAGAGCAATAGCTTATGCTGACCTGGTGATCACAAATCAGGTTGCTTACGATCCGCGACAGGGGCTCAGTAATATGAGCTTCGTTAATAATCTAATACTCGAAACCGGAAAACCGGTGGTTCTAATACCTAAGGGTTGGGATGAGCCCAGCTTTGGTTCAAATATCGTCTTGGGTTGGAATGAGTCACGAGAAGCAAGCCGGGCGGTACAAGACTCGATGCCACTGCTTCAACAGGCCAATCATGTTGAGGCGATTTGCGTAAATTATAAGGGCGAGGATGAGCCGTTCGACGTTTCTGAAATCTCATCGTACCTTTCTCGGCGCGACGTCAGTAACTCCTTCAGACTCGCCGAAACCGACGATCACCTCGATTCTCCAGAAAAGGTATTACATGCTAGAGCCGTTAAGTATTCAGCCGACCTGATTGTTGTTGGCGGCTATGGACATACACGCTTGCGTGAAATTATTTTAGGGGGTGTTACCCGCTTTTTAACTAAACATAGCACTGTTCCAGTTTTGTTTTCTCACTAGCTAAAAATCACTGGACCTTCTCACTGGCATCGAATTATGACTCTGCATCAAAATCGGATATCACCCATTGTAGTTCAGTTTTTTGATCAAGATACCAGCACCTTTTCATACGTGGTCTCTGATCCCGATAGCAATTGTTGCGCGGTAATTGATAGTGTCTGGAACTTAGATTATGCCTCGGGCACGCTTAGTTGCGAATCGGCGGATAGAATCATCAAGCATATCAAGTCACATAAGCTCAGTGTTGAGTGGATTATTGAAACCCACGTACACGCCGACCATATTTCAGCGTCCTCCTATATCAAGAACTTATTAGGAGGTAAGATAGCCATCTCGGAAAACATATCACAGGTTCAAAAAACCTTTGCTAAGGTCTTTAACGAGGAGTCAGGTTTCCCGTGTGACGGATCTCAATTCGATTATTTGTTTAGTGATGATGAGCACTATTTAATTGGAAACTTGCAGGCCCAAGCGGTTTCTACGCCCGGTCATACACCAGCTTGTATGACGCATTTGATTGGTGATGCGGCATTCGTTGGCGACACTCTCTTTATGCCTGAAAAGGGCACGGCTAGGGCCGACTTTCCAGGTGGCAGCGCGGTGAACCTTTATCAATCGATTCAAAAAATTCTAGCGTTTGCTGACGAGACCCGGTTATTTATGTGTCACGATTACAGTGACCAACATCCTGAACTGGCCTTTGAGACCAGTGTTCTCGACCAACGAAACCGAAATATTCATATTAATAGCAATGTATCGGAAGAAAGTTTTGTGCTTATGCGTGAGGCCAGAGACGCTACTTTAACTATGCCTCGTTATATTTTACCCTCGCTGCAAATTAATATGAGAGCTGGGCAATTACCGCAGCCACAGAGTAATGGCTTGTCATATCTAAAATTTCCACTAAACGCATTTGCCAGAAAAACGTCCTAGGGTTTGAGGCTAAATTGAATACTCGAAATATAGCTGACCTGGTAACTGTTTGCGGTCAAATAACGCTGTCATATCAAGAGCATCGAATAGCTGGCGAAATCGAAAATGCGTTAAGTCAAAACGGAAACGGACAACCCTATGTCAAATAATAAGTCACCGCTTAGCGAACTTCCTTTTATTGCGCCATGTCGTCGTGTGCCGGCGAGCGCACCATTACGTTGGTTAAAGAAAGGTTTAACCGATACTAAACGAGCACCGCTGGCGAGCTTGAGCTACGGTGCGTTGATGGCCGCCATGCTGATGCTTATGATTTTTGCTGCATGGCAAGTCGGCAGCGCCTGGATTATGCTATTGCTACTGTGTGGTTTGGTATTTTTAGTGCCTCTAAGTTGTATTGGAACCTATGCCATCAGCGCACAAATAGAGCGAGGCATGAAGGTATCGTTAAAAACAACGATACATGCGAGCTTCAGGAGCTACATCGGCACGGAGCTAGTCTATGCCTTGGCAATAATGGTGGTATTTCTAGTTTGGGCGCGCGCTAGTTCTATGCTGAGTATTTTTCTACCGAGTACTGGTCGCTATGATCTTGCCGAGATGATGGCTTACTTGTCTATCTTGGCGTTGATATCACTGATTTTCCTAAGCATCATATTTGCCGCCAGCGTGTTTTCGCTGCCGATGATAATGCATCGCGATGTTGATGCTATTACGGCTATTGTTACCTCGATTAATGCGGTGCTGCGAAATAAAGTAACAATGTTAGTGTGGGGGCTTTTAATAGCGTTAGCATTAATTATTGGCGTTTTATCCGGCGGTTTCGCACTAATTTTTCTATTGCCATCTATCGGTCATGCCTCCTGGCACGGTTATTTAGAAACTATTGATGCTGAGCAATTTCCAAGGCATTTGATAGGCGTTACCTCTAATAAACGCCCACTTGCCAAGCTTAATCAAAGCAACGAGCTCTAAGCGTTTAAACGAAAAGATCGCCGTATCTAGCTTTTTCTAGCCTAGTTGATATACGTCAATATTGAATCTGAAAACTGTGACTATACTGAATGGGCATTGATGACAGAGGAAAAGATAAATGAAGTCGAATAAATACCTGATGTATCGAGTTGGTGCCGGTAAAGCAATTGGTTTTGTAATTGGCACAATAGGCTTTTTTGTCCTGCCCATGGTAGTTCAGGAGCCATCCATGCTGCTGCGTACCGGGATATTTCTTTGGTATCCGACATTGGGCGCTATCATCGGAATGTTCGGTGTTTTTGCTTATCACCCTGTATTGAACTTTCCGATGCCATGGTGGCTAAGAGGTGCCTTGCTGGGAGGGTGGATGAATTTTCTAATAACCTTATTTGCGTACGATCAAATTTGTACTGTGGTGATGGCCATGTTTGGCGAATACTCGCACTATGTATCACCGTTCATAATGGTGTTAGAGGGGGCTTTGGTTGGTATGATGATGGATTATTTTCTCACTCGCTGGTTTGGTGAGGGTTGGTCAGATAAACCTGAGGAATAAATGAACCGTGATCGAGTTTCAAGGCTGGGTAATATCTACGGTCAGCGATTATGCGGCTTATGGATGATTTCATTGCTCTATCTAATAGGCTTGAATTAGGCGTAAATTTTCTGCAGCTGCGTTCGATCTAAAATCGTAACTGATCTACGTTCGACGCGAATTACCTTTGATTTTTGTAAACGCGTCAGCATTCTACTCACTGTTTCGACCGCTAAGCCGAGATAGTTAGCGATATCATGCCTAGTCATTGTTAAGTTGATTCGGCTACTTGATAAACCGTGATATTGCATGCGCTTGGAAATATCAAGTAAAAAATAGGCCATACGGCGGTCGGCGGACATCTTACCAAGCACTAACATCATTTCTTGGTCGTGGTTCATCTCTTTAAATATAAAGCCTAATAATTCTTTTTGTAGTGCACCAAAGGAGTGAAAAATATCGTCGGGATTGTTAAATCTGATTTCACAAACACTACTAGTTTCGAGCGCTTCAACCGTGTCAGTGTGGCGTTTTCTTTCAATACCGTGAATTCCAATAACATCGCCTGGAAGATAGAAGCCAGTGATCTGGTTGTCACCATCTTCCGACTCCACGTAGGCTTTCACTGAGCCTGAATGTAGAACAAAAATTGATTGTATATTGTCGCCAGCCATGTATAAAAATTCACCCCCTTGCATTGGAGTCTTATGCACCACGGTATCTCTAAAATGCTGTAATTCTGTTGTCTCTAATTGAGATGACAAACAAATATCCTTTGCGTGGCAGATTAGGCAGGCATTGGTCGCGGCTTTCGGTGTTGCTACACTTTTCAGCGTGTTCATCATAAATTGCTCTCAGTAAGGTTAGGCAGTAGGGTTGGTTGGAGTTTTTTCGATTAGTTCGGTCTCTCGTTTGCTACTTTTAGCCGTTGTTGTTGATCAATTGGTTTTAATATTAGCGATGTCAGCGGTCAATATCTTAAAGACTTGTTCTACTTAATAATTGATGCAGATCAAATTTCAAATCAAATACTCTATTAATATGAGACCTCTGCATAACTCTAGCACAAGATAAAATGGCTAATAGTTTCCAATATTTTTACCAAAACATCCCGCAATAGCTCGCTATTACGCTCAATTTTGATAAAAATCTTGAAAATATTTTCTCATTTTCCTTTTGCACTAGAGTTATGCAGAGGCCTCAATATTAATGGTTCCATAGGTTTATCTTAAATAAAAATGGAGGGTTACGCTTTTGATAAGACTCGGTTTAGTCGCTAAGCTTGCTAAGTGGCGTCGACAGTGGCAGCGCCATTCATTCGACACTATTGTGGCTATAGAATCAGTTAAAACGGAGACTCGCGAGTGAGCGTTCTGGCTTTTCTATTTGGACTAGCACTTTTTTTGTATTCCATGCATCAGCTTGAAGCCGGAATCCGAGCCGCTAGTGGGCAAGGCCTAAAGAATTTGATTATTAGAAATACCAATACGCCGATCAGTGCGGCTGGTAGTGGTGTAATAGTCACCGCTGTTCTGCAAAGCAGCTCCATGGTTTCAGTACTCGCGTTAGCGTTTGTCAGTGCTGGTGTAATGCCATTGTTTAATGGCATTGGGGTGGTTCTGGGTGCTAATTTGGGTACAACTATGACCGGATGGATTGTTACCACCATTGGTTTTAAAATGAATTTGCAAGCGCTAGTGCCACCACTGCTTGGCTTGGGAGCCGCTGCAAACCTAGGCTACCTCAAAAGCCCTCGTCTAAAAGGGGTTGGTAACGTCTGTTTGGCATTTGGGTTGTTGATCTTCGGGCTCGACATCATGAAAAATAGCGTTGCCGGTTTTTCACAGCTTGTCGATATTGCGACCTTGCAAAATATTCCACCAATTGGCTATTTGTTAGTCGGCGTTGTTTTAGCCGCCGTTATGCAGTCTAGCTCGGCGGTCATGATCATTACCTTATCATTGCTTAGCACTAATCTATTGAATCTTGTAGACGCTGCAGCACTTGTGATTGGTGCCGACCTTGGCACTACCAGCACCACGGTATTAGCTAGCTTTGGAGAATCAATAGTCAAGAAACAACTTGCATTTGCGCATGTGTTTTTTAATGTCGTTGTCGATAGCTTTGCATTTCTAATTTTGTTGCCGCTACTGCCGAAAGCGTTGAATTTACTCAACATTCAGGACTCGATGTTCGGCGTCGTTTCGTTTCACAGTCTGTTTAATTTGTTTGGCCTACTTATATTTTTGCCATTGCTAACGTTCTACACCAGTTTAATTGAGAGGCTAATACCCACTAGCAGTAGTAATAGACTGGATTTTTTCAATGTTCCGGTCGAAGTGCCCGAGCTTGCGATCAATGACCTCAAAAACGCCTTACGATACCTCAATGAGGAGGCAATAAAATCACATATGATGGAGCTTGGGATTAGTCTCGATACCCTGGCAAAAGATAGCTTTCTAGGGTCGCAGTCGCGTGGAAATTTTCAGCTCGATTATCAGAACCTCAAAGATTTTGAAGATCAGTATTTGCACTATGCCAATAAACTTCAACTCGCTGAGCTCGAGCTTGGTCAGGGTGAAAGTATTATTAAAATGCTTGAAGCCGCGAGAGCCACGGTTTATGCATCCAAGACTTTAAAGGATTTCAGGACCGATTTTGAATATCTTCACCAGTCTTTCGATAACCCTCTCGCTCAGCAGTTGCTGAGCGCGCACAAAGAGTTTCTAAGCAAATTTTATCAGGCATGCATACGATTGCTGCACTCGAATACTGTCGTTGAGGCGGTTTTAGCTGAGCAGAATAGCCTGCGTGAACTTAACGACCAACACTATCAACAGAGTTGCGATCTAGTAGCGCGCTCTTTGCGACAAGAAGGTCAGGCTGTTGGCTCTATCTCAACCTTGTTTAACCTTAATCATGAATTACACCATTACGCCCGATATATGTTGAGTGCGCTAGTCGCCAATAACGACGCTGATTTGAATACGCACTCCTAGAAAGACCTATCAGTGCGACAACAACACCGGTAATGGGCTTTTCTTAATTAATGATCTAGTCATTCCACCAAGTACAATTTTCCAAAAGCACGAGTTACCGTAGCCGCCGATAATGATTAAATCTCGACCTCGATTTTCTACATGGCGGAGTAGGGTGTCTGCTGCAATCTATGTTATTCGGATTGGATTACTGGAGCTGGTTTAAAACGTTTTTTCCACCACCTAATAGTCAACGGCACAGAGAGGTTTAGTAAGAAGCACGTGATCATCAATGTATAGAACGCCTCAGCTGACATCACCTTAGTCTGCACGTAGGCAATCTCCATCACTACAAATGCCAACTCGGCTCGGCCCAACATGCCAAAGCCAATCATCAAGCTGTCTGGCCAATTAAATTTGCCGGTGTATTTGGCAGCTAGTGACGCGCTTATTATCTGTCCAAAAAATAAACCGGCGAATAGCAGTAGCGCTTGTGGCAGCGTGGCCAAAAATAACGGGCCGTCAAACAATAGTTTGCTACCAAGGGTGACAAAGAAAACCGGCCCAAGCCATGAAAACGCAACGTTATCAATCATTAATCGAGATTGTTCATAAGCACTTGACTGATGGACACCGGTTTGATGGACACCGGTCTGAAGGTGCCGCTCTTGATCTGTTTCCTTGGCTTCATTGGCAAAGTATTCTTGACGAATTATCAGGCCCGCCATATAGGCACCAACTGCAGGATGAAAACCGAAGGCATGCGCTAGTAGACCGACCAATACGGCGATCAGCAGTAATGCTAGAACGGTGTACTCGCCACCGCTCATGGCTAAAAGCTTCTTTAAGCTAAAGGGTCCGATGATAGGGATCTTGCGCGCAAAACCACGGCTCGCAGGAAACAAGCCCGCGCCGATTAAGGTTACTAATAAAAAGAAGGCAATCACTTTTGCCAGAATTAGTAATAGGCCAAAGGAGCTAAAGGTTGAATCGCCCGAAGCTATCGGCACCAGCGCGGCAACAAGCGCAAGAGAGGCTATATCATCTAACACCGCCGACGTCATGATGCCAGTCGCCGCCGGTGTTTTGTTTAAGCCTTCGCCTTTCAGCGATACCATGGTCAGTGACACCGCTGTTGCGGTCATTGCCAAGCCACACAGCAAGGCCATATTTGCATCACCCCAGAACCAGAGCGTTAGTCCATAGGCGATACAAAAAGGCACTACTGCACCGAAAAAAGCAATACCCCAACTGCGCTTTATACTGCTAAGAAAATTGCCGGTTTCCTCTTCAAAGCCTAAAGAGAACATGATCACAATGATGCCGAGTTCCGCAAGGCCGACTATAAAGACCGGCATCTCGATAGGAATCACGCCGAAGTTGGTAAGTAGCGAACCAAAAAATAAATACCATAATACCGGTGTCAAACGCGTTTTTTCGGCTAGCAAAGAGGCTGCAAAAACGCTGGTCCAAATGATTGCTAGAATTCCAATGTCGTGCATGGCAGTACCATTTTGTTAATTCATGATCAGTCATACTAGCTATTGCATGGCGCGGCTAATTGATCTGAGTCAGTTTTTCTCTAAGCTTTATCGCTTGCGATGCTTGGTGATTGAGTATCAGCTCGGTGTCACGCCATATCGGGGCTGAGGCGAAAATTTGACTATTTTGAGGGCAATGTTCGGTGATTAACCGCAGCCTTTATTATTAAAATTAGGGGTGTATACTGGTCTATGAAACGGATCACTAGGCTAATCATCATGTACGATCATTCTTGTTCAAATTGCGCGATGAGCGAGATTTGCCTGCCATTAGGCTTAGATAAAGCTGATATAGGCCGGCTTGAGAAAATCGTCACAACCTCGGCGGTGAGACATACCGGCGACAATATAGTGCGACAGGGAGATGCGTTTCAGAACGTCTACGCGGTTAAATCTGGGATGACTAAGTCATATCGGTTCGACGATGCTGGTACTGAGTATATTCATTCGTTTCATTTGCCCGGTGAGCTGTTCGGGCTCGATGCGATTTATGCTAAGCGCTATGGGTTTACTGTTGAAGCTCTGGATACCGTGGTTCTGTGTGAAATGAATTTTGAAGAGTTGCAAGTCTTATGCTCGCATGTGCCATCGCTGCAACGGCAAGTCTTTAATCTTTTAAGCCGAGATCTATATAACTCGCACGTCAATCCGATAGAACACTTTGATCAAACAGCCGAGCAAAAATTATCTGGATTCTTGCATAACTTGTTATCACGTTTTCACGCTAGAGGCCACGTGAGCATGGAGCTTCATTTGCCTATGTCGCGCCGAGATATCGCAAATCACTTAGGCTTGGCACCGGAAACAATAAGCCGCTTGCTAAAACGCTTTCAACAACAAAATGTCATCGATATCAAAAACCGTTTAGTTACTATCGTCGATCAAGTGAAACTTGAAACTATGGTGCATTGTCATGCCTTAGAGGCTTCTATAACACCGAGTGAAATCACTCGTTCGGTAAAATAACGTTAGTCTGATAATGCCCGCATCAACGGCTCTATCTTAGAGAGACCTCTGCATAACTCTAGCACAAGATAAAATGGCTAATAGTTTTCAATATTTTTACCAAAACATCCCGCAATAGCTCGCTATTACACTCAATTTTGATAAAAATCTTGAAAATATTTTCTCATTTTCCTTTTGCACTAGAGTTATGCAGAGGTCTCTTAGAGTTAATTGATTTAGATCAAACCCATTTTAGGTCGTTAAAGTAGAGTATCCGTTCGAGCTATGTGTCGCTACGCCAAGTAGTGCATATATTAAATTCAGTAATGAAACTTTAATGCCTGAGGGTCGGTTATGAATCGAACAACTAAATATTCAGCTATAAATTCAGTAACAATGTTAGCCACGAAAACCAGTCTGTTGATCGCCGTATTATTGGTCGGCGCTTGTAGTAACGAGCGGATTTCAAATCGAGGTTTCAGCCTTCCTCCTGGTATCGTAGAAAATGGCCGCGAGTTATTCACTGAGTATCGTTGTACTAGCTGTCATACATTGGCGGACACCGAATTTAATGATGACGAGTGGCGCCTAACTGAAAACGGTGGCATTGCCGTTGAGCTGGGAGGCGAGACCACAAAGGTACAAACTTATGGCGATTTAGTTACCTCTATTATCAACCCATCTCATCGACTCGCTAAAGGGTACCCCGTAGATCAAATTAGCGAGAACGGGAACTCTAAAATGGAATACTACAATGAGGTTATGACGGTTGAAGAGTTGATTGATCTAGTGACGTTTCTAAAGACGAAATATCAATTTAAGAGTTACACAGAAACTGCGTATCCTTATTATATCTATCCTGGCTAGGTTTATGCGAGGCTGGGTTTATGATGGGCGTTAGAGTTTTCTAGAAAATGGTAATATATGCCTATCAAACATAGGGTTTGAATAGCGATCAAAAACTGCGGCAATCGGGCGCATGAAATATCGCCCGGTTTCGGTGATTTCGAAACCTTGGTCATTGAATGACACAAGCCCATATTGTTCAAAGCTTTTTAGTTCGAGTAATTCTCTTTTCAGGTATTCAAAGAGAGGGGTGTGGTTATTACTGTCGGTAAATTGACTTAGCTTGGTGCTCAGGTCAACTTCGACACGACACATGATTTGTTCGATTACGTCGGCTCTGATGCGGTCGTCATTACTTAGCTCGATGCCCTTGCCTATTGGTAAGCGCTTGTCGTCAATTAACTCACTGTAGAGTGAAAGGGTCGATTGGTTCTGTGAAAATGCGGTATCAAGTTTGCTAACGGCAGATGCCCCAACGCCTATTAGGTCGTTATCACTATGCGCAGTATAGCCTTGGAAATTACGCCGAAGCTCGCCTCTATTTTGAGCCATTGCTAAGCTATCGTTTTGCAATGCATAATAACCCATGCCGATATGCTTATAGTTTGCGTCAAGTAACTTACTTCGCACTAGAGACGACAAAGCAAGGCGGGTTTTAGTATCGTTTTGCGCAGTGCCATAAATCATCTGCGGTAGCATAATCGGATTGGGCGAGTCAGCTAGATCATAGGCTGCGACGCGGGTTACACCGGTATCGATCACCCTCGAGAGTGTTTCTTCAAAGCCGGCTAGGTGGTGTATTGGCAAGCTAGTAATTAGGTTGACATTAACCGACTTAGCTAAGTGCATAGCCGCTTCAATCGCCGCCAGTGTAAGTTCTTCAGGGTTATTTGCTTGCGGCACGGTGTTTGAAAAACTTCGTACATTGATGTCAAAGCGATTAATTCCACATTCAGCTAAGCACTTTATTTCTAGCGGAGACGTGTACCTCGGGTCTAGTTCGATACTGATTTCCAAGTTACTCGGCACATCAAGGTGAAATTGCAATGCGATTTGATCCAAAATACTTGCCAACTTTTCGGTGCTTAAGGTTTTCCTTATTGCACCGCCAAAGTGAATATGGGTTACCAGTCGGTCATCACTGAACAGTTTGCCGCGCATCGCTATTTCACATAGTAAACGTTCTAGGTAATTGTTTAGTTTCCTCGCGTTGGCCTTGGTTCTGGTCATAGTGTCGGTATGAGTGTCGGTATGAGTGTCGACCTGTGTGCCAGCCCCGGACGTGACCTTATTAGATCCACCGTCGTCTAATGAATGGCATGAGGGCAGGTGCACATATATCGATAAATCCTTAGGCAGTAGACTCGCGTTCGAGAGCGTCGAGTGCCGCTCGAAATGACTCACGTCAAAATTTTTATGAAATTGCGACGCTGTCGGATAAGTGGTGTAACTCGAGGCCTGTGTATCGTATTTTTTAAGCAAGTCTGCAGGCAGCACAGGCGTGTTATGCATTTTTTCTTCCAGAAATAGTATTTCCCTAGAGAATAACCACTCAACTGATCCAAAACTTGATCTGGATCAATTGCCACACGCATCGCTCAGTAATAATCCTGATTGTCTTAACACTACAGAGGGTTATCCCATGCACGAATTGGTTTATCACGACAAGGTTGTTCGTCAATTTTCATTGGCAACAATATTTTGGGGCGTCGTGGGAATGTTGGTCGGCGTTTTGCTTGCCGCTCAATTAGCTTGGCCGGTACTCAATTTTGATATACCTTGGCTTACTTTCAGCCGATTACGACCGCTGCATACCAACGCGGTGATCTTTGCTTTTGGCGGTTGTGCGCTCTTCGCGACCTCGTACTATATTGTGCAGCGAACCTGTCATGTCGAATTGTTCGCCCCTAAGTTGGCCGCCTTCACATTTTGGGGCTGGCAGACTGTGATTGTATTAGCGGCAATAACGCTACCGATGGGTTTTACTCAATCAAAGGAATACGCAGAACTGATATGGCCGATTGACATACTGATAACGGTTGTGTGGGTTGCCTACGGCATTGTATTTTTTGGCACCATCGTAAAACGCAAAATGCCGCATATCTATGTCGCTAACTGGTTCTTTGCCGCTTACATTATTACCATTGCGGTACTGCATATCGTTAATAACCTAGCCATACCGGTTAGTTTGACTGAATCTTACCCGGTGTTTTCTGGCTCGGTTGATGCCATGTCACAGTGGTGGTATGGGCATAATGCGGTTGGCTTTTTCTTAACCGCAGCCTTCCTTGGCATGATGTACTACTTCATACCTAAGCAAGCCGATCGCCCGGTCTACTCGTATCGCCTTTCAGTAGTTCATTTCTGGGCCTTAATCTCAATTTACATGTGGGCTGGCCCGCATCATCTTCACTATACGGCCTTGCCCGATTGGGCTCAGTCGCTTGGCATGGTGTTTTCACTAATCCTATTGGCGCCTTCTTGGGGCGGCATGATTAACGGTATGATGACCTTGTCTGGTGCATGGCATAAGTTACGTGACGACCCAATTCTCAAATTTATGATTGTCTCACTGTCGTTCTACGGTATGTCGACTTTCGAGGGGCCGATGATGTCGATTAAAACGGTAAACGCCTTGTCGCACTATACAGACTGGGGCATCGGCCACGTTCATTCAGGCGCATTGGGTTGGGTGGCATTTATTGTCTACGGGTCAATGTACGCGATGATACCTAAAGTGTTTGGCAAACAAAAAATGTACTCGACCAGCTTAATTAACCTACATTTCTGGGTTAGCACCATTGGTGTGGTGATCTACATTTCTTCGATGTGGATAGCGGGTGTGATGCAGGGCCTCATGTGGCGGGCTATTAATGACGACGGAACGCTGACCTACGCATTTATCGAAAGTATCAAAGCCACTTATCCCTATTATGTGATGCGTGTGGGCGGCGGCTTGCTGTTCCTCGCAGGTATGCTAATTATGACCTATAACGTCTACAAAACCGTCGCTGGGCCAGCTGAAGATCTAGCCAATCCTGCTGATCTGAAAACCGCAGGAGAGCTTGCCTAATGAAACATGAAACGATTGAAAAAAATGTCGGCCTTATGGGCGTGTTGATAGCCTTAGTGATCGCTGTTGCGGGCATGGCAGAGATTGTACCGCTAATGTATCAGGCGCAAACAACAGAGCCGTCGCCGGGTGTTATACCGTACCCAGCGGTTGAGTTGGCGGGCAGAGATGTTTATGTCAAAGAGGGCTGTTACAACTGTCATTCACAAATGATTCGACCATTTGTAGATGAAAGTCTTCGCTATGGCCCACCTTCATTAGCGGGTGAGTCAGTTTACGATAGGCCGCATCAGTGGGGCTCTAAACGTACCGGGCCCGACTTAGCTCGAGTCGGCGGGCGATACACTAACGAATGGCACTTAATTCACCTGATCAACCCTCGAGATCTTGTTCCAGAGTCGAATATGCCTGGGTTTCCGTGGCTGCAAGATAATGAAGTCGATGGTGAGTTAATTACCACCAAGATGAAAACATTAAAATGGATGGGTCATCCGTATACAGATGAACAGATTGAGCAGGCCAGTGACGCTGTGTTGGGCATTACTGAAATGCATGCATTGATCGCCTATCTTCAGTTCTTGGGTGTTGCTAACAATGGGAGATCGCAGAAATGATTGGTGTTATTAACGGGTTTTTAACCGCTCTTTTACTCGTCATCTTTGTTGCTATTTGGGTTTGGGCCTGGAGTGCAAAGAACAAACAAAAATTTGACGCGATGGCTAAACTGCCATTAGAAGATCAACCGAGTGATTCAGGAGAGCATCGTCATGAGTAACGCTTGGAGTATTTACATTATTGTCTTAGCGGTCGGTAATATTCTAGCAATGGTTTGGCTGTTAGTTATCACCAATCGTGATAACGGAGTCGAAGAGTCAGACACCACCGGCCATAAATGGGATGGTATCGAAGAGCTCAATAACCCGCTACCAAGGTGGTGGCTAGGCTTGTTCATCATCACTATTGTTTTTGCTGGCATCTACCTGTATTTGTATCCGGGGCTTGGTTCCTATAAGGGCCGCTTGAATTGGTCGCAGATGTCTGAATATCGACAGGCGAGGGACGCCAACGCAGAAACTCAAGCGGAATTTTTTGCTGAGTTTGTCGATTATGATATTGCGGCACTCTCAAGAAGCGAAAAAGCCATGTCCACGGGGGAGCGATTATTTGCCAACAACTGTACCACCTGTCATGGCTCTGGTGGGCGAGGTGCTAAAGGCTTTCCTAACTTGACTGACAATGATTGGTTGTACGGCAATGCGCCAGAAACCATATTGGCGTCTATTCAGAACGGTCGTGCCGGTGTTATGCCGAATCTAAATCTTAATAGCGCAACGGTCGCGGTTTTGGCTCGATATGTACAACACCTTTCTGGCGAAGAAGGTATTTCAGATCATGTTATTGAAAGCGGCCCTAAACGGTTCGCCATCTGTGCGGCCTGTCATGGTGCCGATGGCAAAGGCAACCAAGCTATAGGCGCGCCTAATTTGACTGACGATATTTGGCTTCATGGTGGTCGGGTTTCTGATATTGAAACTATATTGCGACATGGTATGCAGGGCAATATGCCAAGTTTTTCAAGCGCACTAAATAGCAATGAAATTAGGTTGCTAGCGGCTTACGTTATCTCGCTTTCGAGTTCGAATAACACTGATCTCTCTACTACCGCTGAGGGCTCTACTACCGCTGAAGGCTCTGATACCGCTGAGGGTGAGTAATGGACGACATCAGCAAAAAGAAGCTTGGCTTAGTGACCTTCGGCATCACTCTCTGGGTATCGTTCTTGTGGGCTGCCATCGCGACTATGCTGTTCTTTGCTACTTTCGATCCAGTTGCACTTGCTGAACTCGCCACGTTTCCTCTAGAGATCGATCGTATGGGCGGTTATAGCATCGGCTTTCTTCTATTTTGGGTTTTGTTGATCATCAATAGTAGCCTTGTTAATTGGTTATCTTCGCAGCCTAATAAATTGAAGTACGGCCAGCCATCAGAGCATAGTTAATGATTAGATTGTCAATGAGCCGATTGTTATGAGTAGTCCACTTAACAAAATTCCGGTTGAAGTTTCTTTGTATGAAAAAACTGAGAAAGTGTACCCACGCGAGACCGCCGGCCGTTTTCAATCTTTTCGCACGGTTTCAATGTTTGCCTTGCTGGGTTTGTATTACATTTTGCCTTGGATTCCTTGGGGTGAACGTCAGGCGGTGCTCTTTGATTTGCCTGCTCGCAAGTTTCACATTTTCTTTTTAACATTTTGGCCACAGGATTTTTTCTTTCTCACCTTACTTCTGATTTTGGCTGGACTATCGTTGTTTTTCTTTACCGCGATAGCCGGTCGCGTCTGGTGCGGCTTCGCTTGCCCACAAACAGTGTGGACCGAAGCGTTTGTAAGAATGGAACGGTGGGTAGAAGGTTCTCGTGCTAAGCAAATGAAACTGACCCAGGCTCCATGGACTTTCGATAAGGTTCGTAAGCGTGTCACTAAGCAAGTTTTGTGGATTACCTTTGCATTGTTTACTGGACTGACGTTTGTCGGCTACTTTCAACCAGTTAAAGAACTTTTCCCTGCCTTCTTCTCCTTCGAATTAGGGGGCTGGGCGCTATTTTGGGTAATATTCTATGGCTTTGCCACGTATGGCAATGCCGGTTTTATGCGAGAGCAGGTCTGTAAATATATGTGTCCGTATGCGCGCTTTCAAAGTGCCATGTTCGATAAAGACACTTTAATCGTCGCCTATGATGAGCAGCGCGGTGAGCCTCGCAGTCGAGGTAAGAGGCGCAAAGATGATGAGACTGAGAAGGCACCAAAGGGAGACTGCATTGATTGCGGTATATGCGTGCAGGTCTGTCCGACTGGAATCGATATCCGTGACGGTTTGCAATATGAGTGCATCGCCTGCGCTGCTTGCATTGATGGCTGCGACGACGTTATGAAGCGGGTCGGCTTACCGGTAGGCCTGATTAAATACAGTACCCAAGCGCAAAACCAAGGCAATGGCAAATCACTCAAGCAAACGGTTTTACGGCCGCGCGTACTTATCTACGGTACTTTATTAGCCATGGTCTTTATCGGCTTTATTTCTGCCTTAGTAATGCGATCGAGTTTTCAGGTGGATATTTTGCGTGATCGCAACGCGCTATATCGATGGTCTAAAACTAATGATATTGAAAATAGTTATCAAGTTCGAGTCATGAATAAGAGCCAACTAGATCAGGGTTATACGGTAGCTGTTCGTGGGCTCGAGGGCGCATCCGCTGATTGGGGAAAAACCTCAGAGGCTGGTCGCTCTCGGGTTGTGCAAGCGGGTGATATCGGCGAGTTTATCGTAATCATTACGCTACCGGCGACAGCAAACTATCAACGGTCGCAAGATATAGAACTGTATTTTAGTGAAACGGTGGGTAAGTCACCAAGCTCAATCGCAGAGGAATCACGATTTTGGGGCCCGGCTAAACGTAATTAGCTTTATTAGGTCTTATTAAACGTTTAAATTTTTTTTGGAAAACCATTATGAAAACCTTATCGAACAAAATAATCTCGCCACCGTGGTATAAAGTAGGCATGGTCTGGATCATGATAGGTCTACCGTTTTTGGTGGTAGTGGCGTCTATGGTCACTCTCGTTATAGCGCATCAGAATGCCCCAATTATTATTACTAACCCCGTCAGCAACAATTAGCGCTACAATTAATTAGCGCTACGAGTAATTAGCGCTGCAACCAATAGCCCAGCGACACCAGCGATGCAGTCAGCCGACCCTTATATCGAAAAGCAGGCCTTAATACAGGACATAAACAAACCTGCAATCCGTCGTGTCTCAATAGACGGTATTAAGACTGATGCTACCAGTAAACCTCAGGCTCTTTGTTTTCATTGCCTAGAACCGATCCCTAAATACGGCAACCTAAGCGCTGAACTCGATGGGCAGCTAGAGCCTATGTGCTGTATTGGCTGTAAAGCGGCGGCTGAATTTATCAGCCAACGCGGCCTTATGCGATTTTACCAGCACCGTGATCGCCTTGATAAAGAAGATTTCTTCGCTGATGTAGCAAATGATATCGGTGATTCGAGAGCATCTATCGATGCTGTGTCAGAATGGCAGTTTTTAGATTCGCCCACCTCGGCTTCGGCTTATGTTGATCAACGCCCAGACGGCAAGCGAGAGATTACGCTGCTTGTTGATGGACTGTATTGCAGCAGCTGCACATGGTTAATTGAGCGTGCCTTGAACGGCCTCTCTAATAGCATTGAGTTTCAAGCCGATGTTGATTCTAGACGAGTACGTGTTTTAGTCGTTGATCCTTTGCTAGCGCTGTCTAGTATTGTTAACACGATCGCACAACTTGGTTACCAACCGTCACCGTGTAAGGTCGGTGATTTCTCATCGATTCAACAACTCGCCAAACAGCAGAGTAACAAAGCCGTGAAGCGTATTGTGGTTGCTGGCTTCGGCATGATGCAAGTTATGAGCTATGCAACCGCAGGCTACTTCGCGAATACAGCTGGGTTGGCAAGCATGCATCCCGAACAAGAGCGTTTCTTTCTATTGGTCAGTATGTTGGTTGCTACAGTGGTGGTTTTCTACTCCGGCAAGCCATTTTTTGACAATGCATTGAGTGATCTTAGCAATCGACATCTAGGCATGGATGTACCGGTTTCTCTGGCAATTGCGGGAGCGTATTTCCCCAGTGTATACATAGTCTTAAGCGATACCAAAGTCTTAAGCGGGACTGGCTCGCATGTGTACTTTGATTCGGCGGTTATGTTCGTATTTTTTCTTTCGCTCGGTCGCTACATTGAAATGCGCGCAAGACATAAACTCTCAGGCTCAGGCAGGGATGTGCAAGCCTTACTTCCAAGCTCGATTGAAGTGCAACGAACTCAAGGTTCTCAAGTCGTGCCTACATTGATAAAGCCGATTGATGTGGTTTCTGGCGATCAGATTCAGCTTAGACAAGGTGCTATCGTTCCCTTTGATGCAAGAATTACCGGTGGAGCAGGGCAGTTTGATGAGTCTTTACTTACCGGGGAGGCGCTTGCAATTAATAAATGCGTAGCGAGTTCGGTATTAGCCGGCAGCAAGCTACTCAGTGGTACGGTTGTGCTAGAGTCAACCGGTTGCTGGTCGACATCTTCGATTGCCAAAGTGCAAAACGCGATACACTCGGCCGAGCGCTCAAGCCTTCAAGAGCAGCAAGGGAGCCGGCTACTCGGTCGTTATTTTGTCCTAGCGGTATTACTTCTCACCATTGTTGTCGCGATTGTATGGTCGTTTATCGCCCCTGAACGAGTTTTTGAAGTTTGCCTAGCTATGTTGATTGCAATGTGCCCCTGCGCTTTTGCGTTAGCCAGCCCCGTTGGGCGCAGCGCGGCGACCCACTCATTACGGCGTAAAGGTGTTTTATTAACCAATAATACCGCACTGAACTCAGTACTAAATGTTACTCGCTGGTGTTTTGATAAAACAGGAACACTAACCCGCGGCCGCCCGTCAATTTACAAGGTTAGCCTGCTAAGCACCGTTAGTGAAGATAAGTGCTTAGAGATTATCGCCTGTTTAGAAAAAGGCTCAGACCATGTTCTATCAACTGCATTTAATGATATTTATACGGGCCTTACCGCAACTAATTTCAGCCAAGAGATAGGTCAAGGAGTAAGCGCGACAGTCGACGGTAGCGTGTATCGAGTGGGTAAACGTAGCTGGATACTTGAGCCGTTGCCGCAAAAGGCTCAAGGACTTGGTCTGAATACTATGTCGACAAGGTCAGAGCTGTTACTTGCTGACGCGAATGAGGTGTTAGCTATTGTTCAGCTAGAGGATGAGACCCGGCCATCAGCCAGCGCATTTTTATCTAGCCTAAAAAGTGTAAAGAGAAGCCGAAATTCGAGTCATGACGGCCAAGGTGCCAGTCTATCGCTATTGAGCGGTGACCACCTAGCGTCAGTCGAGAGCTTGGCTAAGGAATTAGCTATCTCAGACTTTGAAGCAGGCTTGTTGCCATCTGATAAAGTTGGTCAAATTCGTCACCATCAAGATCTAGGTGAGGTGGTGGCGATGGTCGGTGACGGCATCAACGACGCGCCAGTATTAGCCGCAGCTGACTTAAGCATCGCGATGGCATCGGGCAGTGAGCTTGCTTTGAATAATGCTGATGTAGTATTGCTCAGTGGCAACCTTAATAATTTACGTAGTCTGATTGCGACGGCTCAAAAAACATCAATGATTACAAAACAAAATTTGGCCTGGGCGCTGGTATATAACGCGATTGCCTTGCCGCTAGCCGCCACTGGCGTGTTGACACCGTGGATTGCTGCATTAGGCATGTCATTGAGTTCGGTATTGGTTGTTTTGAATGCCTTGCGCATTAATTACAGCGAAATACCGAATACCACTCAACATTGATGGGAGGCAATTCGTGGAAATAATTTATTTACTGATTCCCTTGAGTTTAGTATTGCTCGGAGTAGCGATTTGGGCATTCTTTTGGGCTATTAAGAGTGGTCAATTTGATGACTTAGATTCACCCGCCTTGTCGATTTTAGATGACCCTGAAAAGCGTCATGATGAGTCACTCAAGTGACTGATAAATGACATTTCTATCTGCCCTAATCTTAGGTTTGCTCGCAGGTGCTCATTGCGCTGGCATGTGCGGAGGCTTGCAAATGGCGATGCAAGCGGGTGGCTCACAAGAAGTAACACTGAGGTCGCGGAAAGAGGCACTCACCCATCTATTGTTAATGAATTTTGGGCGTATTATCACCTATGTATTTGCCGGCGTTTTTTTTACCTATATCGGCTACGCCGCGCTCAATGGGCTAAATATCACAAACAGCGCGAAGTGGTTGAGAATCGCAACAGGGGTGGTGATATTTCTCATTGGCTTGCAAATACTGTTAGGGAAGCACAGGCCATTCCAATTTATAGAACCCTTAGGTGCCGCAGTCTGGCGCCCAGTGAGTAAGTTAATTAACCATACAAGTAATCGCAAAAGCCAATCGCTAATAACCGGTTTAGCATGGGGGTTCTTACCCTGCGGGTTGGTATACAGTGTCTTGCTTGTTAGCGTGTTCTCCAACGATGTGTCAGCCTCGGCACTGACCATGTTGGGATTCGGTTTAGGAACAATGCCATCGTTAGTATTTACCGGCTTGCTTTACAAACGGTTTAAACAAACCATTAGTAATCGTTCGTTTCAGTGGGTTGGGGGCTTATTTTTTATGCTCGGTGGCAGCCTAATATTAAGTGCGCCGTATTGGGTGAATCGAGACTTTCTCTATGACTATCCTGAGTTATTGAGCTTGGCTTTCTGTGTAACCTGATAAAACCTTGTTGAAGCTTCGCAGGCTCTTGAACGCCTATGTCGAAAGCACTTGTAAGCTCTCTAAAAACTAGGGTTTTATACAGTATATCAAGCAAGTATAAAAAAGGTCGCCCACTTTCACACCGCCAGCTGCGCGTTAGCAATCTAGAACTCCAGTGAAAATCCAATAAAAATAACATCTTAAAGGAATTGTTGAGAATACATACCCGCACTGTTATTGTGGAAACAGAGCTGGGTCGCTTTGTTATCTATTTAAAAAAATATGTAAGGAAAACTATAATGAAAACAGAGGTCTACAAAATAAACCTAGAATTGTACTCCGGTGGAAACCGAGCGTGCGCAGTAATAAGCTGTTAGATTTACGAGATGACCAGGCCTCAAATTAAAACTTACTATGACGCAACCGAGCAAAGTGAGACTCGAGAAGATTTAAAGGTAGCCGTTAATCTTATCAGGGACTCCAAGGTCGCCATAGATTGTGGATGTGGTTCAGGTTCGGATATAGCTTTTTTACTGGAGAACGAATTTAGGGTATATGCTTTTGACATAGAAGAAGACTCTATTGCTAGATGTAAAAATCGGTTTAAAGGTAATGAAAATATTTTTCTAAACCTGGATAGCTTCGATACTTTTATTTATCCAAAAGCATCACTAGTTGTGGCCGATGCAAGTTTGTTCTTTTGCCCACCCAACAAATTTGATGAAGTATGGACGAAGATATACGAATGCCTTGATAGTGGTGATGTTTTTTCGGGTTCTTTTTTGGGACCAAAAGATTCAATGGCAAAAGATGATTATGATAAAGAAAATATTTGGCCTGAGGTCTCGGTCTTTACTGAATCACAGGTAAGAAAACACCTTTCAAAGTATGAGATTATTTGTTTTACTGAACACATAAACTCAGGGACAACATCACAAGGTAATGAACATGATTGGTACATATACTCAGTCGTCGCAAACAAATAATAGGACAGGCAAACTAAAAAAGAAATGAACCTTACTAATATCCGCATCGAAGAATCAATACTTCTTCCTCAGATCAGTTTGTTCAGGGGCAAATGTTAGGAGCTATTGCCTTTTTTTCGAATTATCCAAAACCTAGACGTGCAAAGATCTCGCTCGCGGCGATTCGGCGTTTCACTAAGGGGTTGTTAACCGATTAATCGGCGATGGTGGTCAGTCGACGGAATACGTTGATAGTGTTTGTCTGAATAGACTTGTCGAACGATGGGTTTAGAGCCTACCCAGTTTCCGAAATACCGTTCAAATTGAGTGGTGAGTTGCTCCCAGGCTTCTTGGTTTAAGGCTAGCCGCTTTAGAATAGGTGGCAATGTTTGCGTTATTGCACCAGCCTTGTCCTTTCGTATGATTCTCCCTGTCCAGTCAATCAACTCAAGGTAGTCTCGTAGAACAAAGGGTAGGCCTTTGGCATTTGGGTTGGAGCCGACGAAGTTTTCAATTGACCGCTTTGGCTGGGTGTTTGACTCAAGACTTTCAATTCGAGACTTAATACAGGTGTGGTCTGATGTTTCCGGTGAGTCGGCCATATTCGCGCGAATGGGGTTGAGGTCAACATAGGCCATACAGGCAAGCAGCGCACGCTCATCCAATAACGCTTGGCTCTTGAAGCGACTTTCCCAAAAGTGCCCCGTGCATTTATCCTCAAGATTTGCACGCCGCGCGATGGACTCATTTACAACTTTCATGAACCACGACAAGCTAGAGAGCCGCTCTCGCCATACTTCGATGTCTTTCTCAACAACTTTAAGCTGAGTGGCCAATAACGGAGTACCAGCCTCGTAACATTGTGAGAGATAGGTGC
>JBKEFT010000049.1:0-31803 GCA_046709645.1 Arenicella sp. | reverse complement strand
AAATCGTAATGCATATGATTGTTTATAACTGTATTCGCCAGCTAATGTTTGAATCAGCGCAACGGTTCGGCGCTGAATTAAGGCGCGTAAGTTTCAAGGGAAGTGTGCAAGCGATTAGGCAGTGGGAACCGCACCTAAATCGAGCTCGATCAGGCCCTGCGGAGCGCCAACGATTGTTGAATAACCTGTATAAGCTGATAGCCGGACTAATCGTTCTGGATCGGCCTGGTAGGAGAGAGCCTAGAGCGGTAAAGCGACGACCAAAACCCTATCAGCTAATGAGCGCCCCTCGACACATAATGCTGGAGACTTATCATCGCGGGAAAAAGCATGCTAAACAGCCTTAACTTAGTGCCATTCTACTCTGACCCCGATTATTGATTGGACCCCGATTATTGTATTTTGTTGAAAACATGAAAGGGGAGCAGCAAGTTGCAGCCAAGAAAATGGCTGAAGTCGTTGAGCTTGTTCATTTTGCGTCGGATACTAATCGTGCTAGTGAGGCAAGGGTTTATCTTGAAGACTATTCTATGCGAGCTTCAGCATGTGCCGAGAAGCTTTGAAAGCATTAGTTGGTAGTGATATTCCCAGTTTTCTTTAAGGTTATACCAATATAGCGAGAAGGCTCTTAGCAATTCAGAGCCTTCGTTTTTCCGCTGGCCTTTCAAGGACGAATTCCCCTGAACGTCTAGTTTGACCAAACTTTTTGAGGTCATGGTTCTGAGATTGAAACGGGATTAAATTTGTTGTTATGTCCTCAAATCGGCCTGACGGCGGCCATCAAATTTTTATTATAAGTACAATTTTTATTATTTAAATTTATTAATGCGAATGAGAATGATTTTCGTTTGCATTTAGGGGTTGTTTTGTTAGTATCCTGTCCAGTTATTAAAACTAGCAGATACCAAGTAAACAACTCTATATTCGGTTTGTCTCGATAAAGCTCTGTCAGTTGATTATCCCCTAACCACCAAGACTAGAAGTAGAGAGCAGCATATGAGTAGTAATGCCGACTTGATAATATCAACAGGATTTCAGGAAAATGGATTGCCAGTCCTAATTGCACCGCCAAAGGGTAGGGAGACAACTGATAAGGTTAACGGGAAATTATGGCCGACATATTCCGATTTAATTCAAGAGGCCGCTGCAAAGCATTTACCTGTAAGCGGAGGCATTTTATTCAGAGGCTTTGCCGGCGAGCAAACTCAAGAAAAATTCTGCAACGAATTTGCCAAGCTATTTGCTGATAGCCTACTTTCATATGAGTTTGGCTCTACGCCAAGGACTGACCTAGGTGATGGGGTCTACACAGCCACTGAATATCCATCAAACCAAGTTATACCTCTTCACAATGAGCAGTCGTATACGCTCAACTGGCCATTAAACATTTGGTTCCATTGTGTCCTAGCGCCAAAGGACGGCGGTGAAACACCGATTGCTGATAGCCGTCGAATTTATAACAAAATGCCGATTGATATTCGTCAGCGGTTTGAATCCAAAAAGTTAACGTATGTTCGTAATTATGGAAATGGTTTGGATTTAGGCTGGGAACAAGTTTTTAATACTGACTCTAAAGTTGAAGTTGAAAGCTACTGCCGGAAGCATCAAATCAATTTCAAATGGAAAGACGGTGGCGAACTGCGTACGTGGCAAAAATGTCAAGCAACGGCTCAGCATCATACAAGCAAGGAATGGGTTTGGTTCAATCAAGCGCACTTGTTTCATGTCTCAAACATTGACCCAGCGACTAGGGAAATACTCTTAGATGTTGTTGAGGTTCAGGACCTACCTCGTAACGTTTACTACGGCGATGGTAGTGAAATTGAAGAGTCGATATTAGCTGAAATCCGCGGAGTCCTGGATGAGGAAACGGTTTATTTTCCATGGCACCAAGGCGATTTTTTAATGTTAGATAACATGCTATCCGCACATGGCAGATCGACATTTTCTGGTGACCGGAAAATTGTCGTTGCTATGGCTAACGCGTACTCACTGTCTCTTTAAAGTAAATCGAGTCGACCCTAAATCTTTAAAACTGTGATGCCGGGCTAGCTATCAGCCGATTGTCACTAACGATGAATCATAATGAAAATCTTTAACCAACACGTCTTAAATGGGAATGAGCTTACGGTCATCGACCTTATTCAGAGTCAAGCAAAAGAGCGAGGCTCAGAAACCGTTTATGAATATCTAAAAGATGGTGAGCTTGTAGAGGATTCGCTCACATTTACGCAGTTGCATCAGAAGGCACGAGGGTTATCAGCACTAATAAATCAACACTGTGAACCCGGCGACCGCGTTTTATTGCTTTTCCCAAGTGGCTTAGATTATATCGTGGCTTTTTTCGCCACTATTTATGCTGGTTGCATTGCGGTTCCCGCGTATCCGCCGCAAAACCAGCGTCGAGATTGGGAGCGATTATTGAGGGTTCTCCAAGACAGTGAACCCACGTTGGTCTTATCTCCAGATGATGTTAATAATTCCACACAAATCAATCGCTGGTTAAAAGATCAATCGCTTCCACATTTCATAGCTCAGTTGTCAGTTAATCATAAACACACTTTATTAAGAGAGCTGGCAACAGATTGGAAATACCCTGAGATCAGCCTGCAGACAATTGCCTTTTTGCAATATAGCTCTGGCTCAACCGGCGCACCCAAAGGAGTGATGATTACGCATCAAAATTTATTACATAACCAATATGTGATCCAGAACTCATCGAACAGATTCGGCGAACTTCGTTTCGTTGGATGGCTGCCGATTTATCATGACATGGGCTTGATAGGTAATATCATCCAGCCGATTTACAGCGGTAGTAAACTGACGTTAATGACCCCCGCACATGTTATTCAAAAGCCATTTCGTTGGTTAAAAGCTATTTCGGATAAACAAGCTCATATTAGTGGCGGGCCTAATTTTATCTACGATTTGTGTGTAGATAAAATCTCTGAAGAACAAAAGCTCGAACTTGACCTTAGCCATTGGGATGTTGCATTTAACGGAGCCGAACCGGTGAACGCTGAAACGATGCGCAGGTTTGCTGATGCTTTTTCGAGTTGTGGGTTTCGCTATCAAGCATTTTTACCTTGTTACGGGCTCGCTGAAAACACCTTGATGGTTGCCTCTACGCGATTCGAGCAAGAACCAAAGACAATTAAAGTTCATGGTGAAACCCTTAAGCAAACTCAGGTGAAGGTTATAGCTGATGAGCAAAGCGATATAGCCGCTGGTGTGGTCACGCTAGTTAGTTCTGGTAATAGTATCGTCGGGCAAATCGTCAAAGTTGTTAATCCTGAATCACTTATTGAATGTGAAGATCGTCAGGTAGGAGAGATTTGGGTAAGTGGCAATAGTGTGGCGCAAGGTTATTGGCGCCAACGAGATTTAAGCGATAAGTATTTTAAGCAGAAAATTGTTTCTATAACGCAAGACAGTCCAAAAGATAAAAGAGAGTACATGCGCACCGGAGATTTGGGCTTTTTTCGAGAGGGGCACTTGTATGTTACCGGGCGTATTAAAGACGTCATTATTATTCGTGGCCAAAACCATTACCCACAAGACATCGAAGCTAGTGTTCAATTAGTTTCCGAGCATTTTCGGAACAGTGGCACGGCCGCTTTTTCTGTTGACTTTCATGGGGAAGAAAAATTAGTCGTTGTACAAGAACTAATGCCCCGATCAGCTCGCAGAGCTAACGAAATTTTCAACTCTGAACTAGGTCGTAAGTTACGCAACATCATTGCTGAACGTCATCAATTAGACCTCTATGATTTTGTTGCAATAAAATTTGGTGGATTGTCCCGAACCAGCAGTGGAAAAATTCAGCGTTTTCGAAATCGCGAGAGATACATTGATAGCCGTTTTGAAGCGGTTTTTTCGAGTATTACTCAGTCGCCTAAAGCTCAACAGAGCATTGTTTTTACAGCACCTGAAGGCAATACCCAGAAGCACATTGCTACTTTATGGGCAGAGCTATTAAACGTAGATAAGGTAAGTTCAAGCGATAATTTCTTCGAGCTTGGCGGCCATTCCTTATTGCTCATGCAAATGATCGGTCGACTTAATGGTCAAGGCTTTAACGTTTCAGCGAAAGACATATTTGAATCATCAAACTTAGAGGAATTAGCACATTCCTTAGACTCTAATCGAAGCCAAGATCACACCTCAGTTATTCAACACTCGGAGCCTCAAGAATGCATCCCCGAAGGCTGTGAGCGGATTCAGCCAAGCATGTTGCCGCTTGTTGGTCTGAGTAACACAAATATTCGATGGATTGAGTCTCAGATTTCAGGTGGCGCTCAAAACATTCAAGACATCTATCCTCTAGCCTCATTACAAGAAGGCATTCTATTTCATCACACGATGAATCCAGAGCATGACCCATACGTGATGCACAGACTATTCAGTGCCCATAATGAGAGTGCTTTAAGCTCACTTATCAAATCCTTGTCGTTTGTTATTGAGCGGCACGATGCCTTGAGAACGGCTATTTTATGGAAAAAGTTAGATGTTCCCGTGCAAGTGGTTTTAAGAAAATGTGACTTGTCGATCACAACAAACTGGGCCGATTCTGAGTCGGTAGCCTCTGACTCTGCACAGCGTTTATGTGATTCGGTTGGGCAGTCCATCGATATTACCCAAGCACCATTATTGACCCTTAAGGTATTTGCAAACAAAGAGAACGAAAAAAGTTATATTGTGGTTCAGCTTCACCACATTGTCGTCGACAATCAGTGCCTAGCTATTCTAGAGCGCGACATGGCTGCATTTCAGACTGGAGTGCAAGCGTCGCTGCCGCCAACACCGGCGTACCGAAGCTTTGTTGCTTTCAATCAACATCAAGCCAAGTATCAAGACCAAGCGAATCAATTCTTTACAAGCTCCTTAGGCGATATCGACGAACCTACCTTGCCTCTTGGATTAGTAGAAATTAGTAATCATGGGCTGAGTTTGAGTCATAGCCGCAGCGAGTTAGACAAGGATCAATCCGAACAGTTACGCCAAGCGGCCAAGCTGTTGAAGATAAGCCCAGCAACGATCTTCCACGCGGCCTGGGCTATGGTGGTTTCGGCATATAGTGATAGCGATGACGTGGTATTTGGCACCGTTTTATCAGGTCGTTTGCAAGGCGTAAAGGGCGCTGAGCAAATGCTAGGCGCGTTTATCAACACCTTGCCAGTTCGAGTTAATTTGGATTGTAATTCAATTGCAGCACTTATTCAGCTTCATCGCCAACTATGCGAGCTAGTCAGTTTTGAGCAGTACCCACTTGTTGAGGCGCAGTCCTGTAGCCAAATAGAGCGTGACACCACCTTATTCAGCGCGGTTTTAAATTATCGGCACTCCAGCTTATCGATCGCCAAGCGCAAGCAAGCCTTAGCCGATTCAGGAATACAGTTCCTCGAACTTAACGAAAGAACCAACTATCCATTTACCTTATGCGTTGATGACTTTGATTCCGGCTTCGATCTATTAGTACAAATTGACCAGCCCGACCAAGCCAGCAATGTTTTGCGGTGCATGCTAAATGCGCTTAAAGAAATTACTGACACAGTCATTTTAGAACACCCTAAAAAATTATGTGATTTAGCTGTTTTGTCAGACGGCAATCTTGAAGAACAATTTGCTGGTTACTTAAACACTAATAAAAATTTTGAACAAAAATGTATTCATGAACTCTTTGAGCAGCATGCAAAAGCACACCCAAATCATGCGGCCCTAATTTTTGAAGACAAGCAACTTAGCTATAGCGAACTTAATGAGCGAGCAAACCAGCTGGCTCATTATTTGATTAAAACGCATCAAATTAAAATTAACGAGTTGATTGGTCTTTGTATGGACAGATCGTTTGATATGTTCATAGCACTGTTAGCAATTTTAAAGGCAGGCGGCGCCTATGTTCCGCTAGATCCAGAGTCACCGTCTGAACGCTTACAGACGATCCTTGATGACTCAGGTGTTCGCTTATTAGTCACTAATTTACCAACGTTAGACAACCTAAAGTTAGAAAATATAAGAACAATAGGGTTAGACGACGAAAACACCGTCAATACGCTAGCTGAGTTTGAAGTCAATAATATAGACAGTACTAGCCGAGGTTTGACCTTACGCAATTTGGCCTATGCGATTTACACATCGGGCTCAACAGGCAAACCTAAAGGTGTTTTGCTTGAGCATCGTGGGCTTTCAAATTTAAGTTCGGTCCAACAAAAAGTGTTAGCAATTACACCTCAAAGCCGCGTACTCCAATTTGCTTCAATTGCCTTTGACGCCGCCACCTGGGAATGGTGCATGGCTCTAACTAACGGTGCATCACTTGTGTTGGCAGAGCAAACAACTATTAAGTCACCTGAACATCTTTCAACGTACGTTAAACAGCAAAAGATAAGCCACGCTACTTTGCCTCCGGCGCTGCTTCCGTCTCTCGATTTAGAGTGTTGGGAAGGCGTTAAAACCCTGATAGTTGCGGGAGACCATTGTGCCTTGATAGATGCTCAGCGCTGGGCGAAAGACCGAACATTCTTTAATGCCTATGGCCCATCTGAAACTACCGTTTGCGCGACGATAGGACGGTTCTACCCATCAATGACCGCTTTAAATATTGGTTTGCCGCTAGCCAATACACAAACCTATATTTTGAACCAGCACTTAATACCAGTTCCGAAAGGCGGCATTGGTGAGCTATATGTTGGCGGCGTTAATTTGGCCAGAGGTTATCTAAATCGCGATGAACTTAACCTCACTTCATTTATCGACAATCCGTTTTATCTAGCCGCTTCACCGCACAGCAGCCCGCGTCTCTATAAAACAGGCGATTTAGTACGCTGTATAAATGATAGCAATATCGAATTTATTGGGCGAGTCGATCATCAAATCAAGATGCGCGGATTTCGTGTTGAGCTTGGTGAAATTGAGAACACGATTATCGAACACTCATGTGTAAGTGAAGCGGTCGTTATTGCCGATCGGTTGTCTGTCGACGACACTCGTTTGCAAGCCTATGTGGTTCCGGATTTTTCGGTTTTAAATACGCCCGAATTGCAAGAAGAGTTAGCCTTAACGCAAGTTAGCGATTGGGCTGACACTTTTGATAACTCTTATGAGCAAAGTGATTCGATTAAGTCATTCGTTATCGATGGCTGGAACAGCAGCTACACACGATCGCCGATGCCAACTCAGGAAATGGAGGAATGGCTTGCTTGTACAATCAAACGAATTAAGTCTCTAAACCCAAGGAGTGTTTTGGAGATAGGCTGCGGAGCAGGGCTCATACTAAAAGACATCGCGCCCATTTCTAAGCGTTATGTTGGCACCGACCTTTCGCAAAATACAGTAAATAATTTACGTGCGGCGATCGATAGCAATGATTTGAAGCGTTACGATATAACCTTGTTTCAGGGCGAAGCCAGTCAGTTCAAAAGTCAGCTATCGAAAAGCGTACCTGATGTGACATTTGATACTGTTATTATTAATTCTGTCGCACAGTATTTTCCAGATATTGTTTACTTCTCAGAAGTCATAGAAAACCTTATTAAGGTGATGAAGCCCGGTGGTAAATTGTTCATTGGGGATATCCGCCATTTAGAATTACTTGAGGTTTTTCACTCATCGGTACTTCGCTTTCAAAGTAAAAACTCAATGTCCGCTTATGAGTTTAATAATCAGGTTCAAAATAGCCTCGATAGAGAACATGAGTTAGCCATTAGTCCACTTTGGTTCCATGACCTAGTCAGTCAAATTAGTGAGGTTGAGTCAGTTGATGTATTGCCAAAAATCGATAATGTAAATAATGAGTTAAGCGCCTTTAGATACGATGTAGTAATCACTTTGGCTGGTGAACAGAGTATTGCCTTAGACATTGATGTCGACTGGACGGAATATGACGCTAACTATTCAATAGAAACACTGGAGGAGATGTTTCAATACCAGCATAGCTCTGCCACAGGAGGCAGGGTTAAGGGGTACAAAAATATTCCCAATTTAAGAGTAAGCGAAGAAGCTAATTTCTTAAAAAATACGCGAGCGTCCTTGCTTAAAAATGGGTCTAAAGTAACGTTAGGTCTCATTGAAAGCCAGAATCGATCAGACATAACACCCAGTGAAGTCAAAGCCGGAATTTGCCCTGCAGACTTGCAAAACCTATGCGATAAACATGGCTATTCACTTTCCCTTTCTTGTTTGCCTTTATCAAGTTCATCAGCTAACGATGGCAATTACAGCGCATTAATAAGCAAAACAGACACTCCATTTCATTACGACTGGGGGCAGTTAATCACGGAGCCTATTATTCAATATGAACGAGCTAACAATCCCATTAAAGCTAGGTTCCTGGAGCGTTTACCTAACACGATAAAAGAATCTATAGTGACAAAGTTACCCGAGCATATGGTGCCGTCCGCGATCACCTTATTGTCGTCATTGCCGTTAAACATGAATGGCAAAATTGATCGTGAATTACTAGCTAGTATTGACTCAGATGACGTGCGAAGCTCATATCAAAAGCCGCAGAATGATGCACAGCAAACGATGTGCGCAATATGGCAGGACGTCTTACAAATTAAACGGGTAGGGATATATGACAATTTCTTCGACTTGGGTGGGCACTCCTTACTAGCCACACGACTGGTGGCGCAAATCAACCAGCATTTTGCTGTACAGTTTCCGCTCAAAAGCGTGTTTGATGCGAAGAATTTGGATGAAACCACCGACGTTCTTAGGTCGCTAGGTGATCAAGGTAAAGCGGCAGAGATTGTTGCCGTGACACGTGATCAAATATTGCCATTGTCATTCGCACAGCAACGCCTGTGGTTACTCGATCAAATTGATGAAGACGCACGGCATTACCTTATGCCTGGAGCATTTAGACTTTCTGGACTGCTAAATATAAGCGCTCTGACTTTAGCGTTTAAGCAAGTATTAGAGAGGCACGAAAGTTTACGAACTTGTTTTGTTGCTAATGACAATGGAGAACCTCAACAAATAATACGTAACGCTGATTCGTTTGCGCTTGGATCGGTAGATCTAAGTTTGTTGTCGACAGAGCAGCAAATCAGCGAATTGAATACGTTGCTGCTCGAAGAATCGGTGCGAAGCGTTGATCTTGCCAAAGACTTAATGTTACGAGCGAGTGTTTTTAAGCTAACTAATGATGAGCATGTTTTACAAGTAGTGATGCACCATATCGCTGCTGATGGTTGGTCATTGCCGATCCTACTAAATGAAATATCAATTTATTATCAATCATCATTAGACCAGTCAAATCAGAAACTAACCAAGACGCTAACAAGCCCAGCTATTCAATACGCAGATTATGCCTTTTGGCAACGACAAACGTTACAAGGTAAGAAACTAGGTCAACATTTAGAGTACTGGAAAAAGCAGCTTAAGGGCTTACCCTTAGAGCACAGTTTACCTCTAGATTTCACCAGGCCAGTGTCACAAACGTATAATGGTGCGAACCATCAAAGCTATCTAAATAAGGACCTTAGTAATCGTCTAAAAGCCTTATGTAAATCAGAGAAGACCACACTATTCATGGGCTTACACGCTGTATTTTCTTTATTGCTAGCGCGTTATAGTAATGAAACAGACATTGTTATTGGTACTCCAGTCGCAAATCGAGAACAGGCAGAGATTTCTGAGCTAATCGGCTTTTTTGTTAATATATTGGTATTACGAAGTGACTTGTCAGGCAACCCATCATTTCTAGAGCTGTTGTCTCAAAGTAAGTCTCTTTTAAGTGATAGTTACTCTCATCAACAGCTGCCTTTCGAGCAACTAGTAGACGCTATTCAGCCTCAGCGATCCATGAGCCATGGTCCACTGTTTCAAGTGATGTTGAACTTGCTAAGCCCAGAAGAATCAACACGGCCAACTTTAGCTGGGCTTGAAGTTGAGCCGGTGAATATTGACCATAAAGTAGCAAAATACGACTTAAGCCTGAACGTTCAGGAGGTTGGGGATGAACTCTCTTTAGTTTGGGAATACAACACTGATCTTTTTAAAGTATCAACAATTAAGCAACTCGCGAGTTGCTTTGACAATTTAGTAAGTTCAATACTTACTCAGCCTAAAAGCGACGCTTACGATGCTGCAATAATGAGCCAAAACCAAGGCAAGCAGTTTATTGATAGCTTCAATGATACTTATCAAGAAATGCCAGATTTAGATATTGAAGAGTTGTTTAGCCAACAAGCGGTGGTTCAAGGCGATAAAATAGCCGCTCGCTTTGGCCAAGAGACACTAAGTTATACCGAACTGGAGACACGTTCCAACCAGCTTGCACATGTTTTGCAAGCCCGAGGAGTAGGGCCAAATGCACTTATTGGTATCGCTCAGCGTCGTTCTTTGTCAATGTTAGTTAGCGTGTTAGGCGTTATGAAAGCTGGAGCGGCTTATGTTCCTCTAGACCCTAGCTACCCACAAGATCGTATTCGTTTTATGTTGAACGATGCCGATATGAGGTTACTGTTAGCCGATCAAGCCGTTATCGATAGCGAGCTTTTAGAGATAGGCAACAACAAACACACTGTTTTGAATATTAGTGTACCCGAAGCTATTTCTGAACAATGTAATCTGCCACCAGAGAATGTAGCGCTAGCGAACGACTTGGCCTATGTGATTTATACCTCGGGCTCAACTGGCACGCCCAAAGGCGTTGAAGTCACTCGCAGTAACTTAACGAATTTCATACTTAGCATGAAGCGCCTTCTTGGCACTAATGAGCAAGACCGGTTACTGGCCGTAACGTCTTTATCCTTCGATATTGCCGCTTTAGAGTTGTACCTGCCATTGGTTTGTGGCGCTGAGGTGACTATTGCCGATGAAGCCTTAAGCATGGATGGCCAACGTCTCCAGAGGGCTCTAAGCGATGATTCTGACGCCGCAATTACCATGATGCAGGCGACACCCATAACATGGAAATTACTACTAGCAACTGGATGGCAACATGAACACCTGCGAAACTTTACGGCGCTCTGTGGTGGCGAAGCGTTTCCGGTCGAGTTGGCGAAGAAGTTATCGGAATTACCGATACAAGTTTGGAATTTATATGGACCAACGGAAACAACCGTTTGGTCTGCGGCTTATCACGTTAGTAAGCAAACTGACGATATTGGAAGCTGCGTACCAATTGGCACACCAATCTCTAATACGCAGATGCATGTGCTCGATAAGCACCTCAACTCACTTCCAATTGGCGCAATAGGGGAGCTTTACATTGGCGGTGCTGGGGTTACTCGCGGCTATCTAGGACAGAGCGACCTTACTAACCAGCGCTTTATTGAAAATGATTATGGTCGTCTTTACCGGACCGGGGATCTAGCCCGCCATCGACATGACGGTCAACTTGAATGTCTAGGGCGTATTGATGACCAAGTAAAGGTCAGAGGTTACCGAGTTGAATTGGGTGAAATAGAGCAATGTTTACGTCGTCACCCGTCAGTAAATGATGCCGCGGCTCAGGTTACGAACACGACTGGAGAAGCCTTGCTGGCAGCCTATGTTGTATTAAACGATTGCGATGACGACTTATGGTTTACCACACTTAAAGACCATGCGGCGCAACTCCTGCCCTCGTACATGCGACCAGCAGCGATTGTCAAACTTGATTCATTACCGCTAACGCCAAATGGAAAATTAGACCGTAACGCTTTACCTGCAGCCGAATTTTCACAACAACAAGTTTCTTATATAGCGCCAAGCTCCGACACAGAAATTGCATTGTGTACTATCTGGCAAAAGCTGTTAAAAATCGAGCGTGTGGGCGTCAATGACAACTTCTTCTCACTGGGTGGTCACTCACTGCTGGCAACGCAGTTGTTATCAAGAGTCAACCAAACATTCAAAATAGATCTTCCTCTTAAGTCTCTGTTTGGATTAACCTCCTTAAGCGAATTGGCAAATGCCGTAGATCAACAACAGCCTCAAATGAGTGAAGAATCCTTTGCTCGTATGGACAATCTTTTAGCCGAACTAGAACTCTCTGACGATCTGCCGATCTGAACATTATTATGCAAAATATTAAAAGAGCACAATCTGAAGCTTTATCACAAAGGCTTTCAAAGTTATCCGCAGACAAAAAGTTGATGTTTCGATCTAAGTTAAAACAAGAGGGCATCGACGCATGGCAGCTACCGATTGTGCCTGAGTTTGAGGCATCGGAGTTTCGCAAACTGTCTTACTCACAGCAACGACTGTGGTTTATTGATGAAATGGAGGCAGGCAAGGGGCTTTACAACATATCGTTCGCTCTGTCGATCACTGGCCTATTAGATTATGAGCTGTTAAACCAGTCGGTAAATGACATCATTCAGCGCCATCATGTGTTGAGAACTAATGTGCACAACGTTAATGGAGAAGGGCGCCAAACCGTACGTGATTTTGAATCTCTCAAATTTATATTCTTAGATTCACCCAAATCTGAAGATCATGACGAGGTAAAATTACAGGCCATTATCGCTCAAGAGGCCGAGACTCCTTTTGACCTAAAAAACGCATCGCACATGATGCGAATCACGTTGGTAAAGCGCAGTGGTAAAACGCCAGAGTTAGAGCACGTTGCTGTTCTTTCGTTTCACCATATTTCTTTTGACGCCTTCTCTGTTGGCCTGTTCGTAGATGAGCTACAACAAGGGTATGCGTTTTATCAAGCAAATGGAATCGGCGACCGAAGTCACGCAGAGTCACTAGACGATAAAATCAGACTGCAATACGCTGATTACGCTTATTGGCATTCGCAATGGTTAGAGTCTGATGCCGCCGATGGTGAAGCAAAATATTGGAAAGAGCAATTGGCTGATGCGCCACAACAGACGATTGTGCCGACCTGCCATAAGCGCCCTGAAAATATGACCTACGCGGGCAATAGTGAATTTATTCGGTTGTCACCTAAGTTGTCTGAGCAAGTCGAGAGCTTGATCCGCACTGAAGGTGTCACATTTTACATGATTATGTTGGCGGTTTTTAATGTTCTGCTTAGTCGTCAAACTGGTCAGAATGACATTTTGGTCGGTACCTCAATTGCCAATCGCTCACGAATTGAAACCGAACGTTTATTGGGTGTGTTCGTCAATACATTAGTTATGCGCAATAAGCTCGGCGACGAAACAACGTTCCAAGAGTTTTTGCAGGAAGTGAAGCGAACCTCGACCGATGCGTATACCAACCAGGAATTGCCGTTTGATAAAGTGGTCGATGTTGCGGGCGTTGAACGAGTTAAAAATATCTCTCCATTGTTTCAGGTTTTATTCGTCGTAAACAATGCATTGGACAGCGTTTCCATCAGTTTAAACGATATTGAGGTTGCCGCTTATGACTTGGAAAGCCAGTATGCCCGATTTGACCTAACACTAAGGGTTGCTCAAGAAACGTTGCTCTCAGAGGAACCCGGCATCTTTTGCGCCTTCGAATACAATACCGCGCTATTCAGTAAAGAGCGCATTGCCGATTTACTTACGCAATATGAGCACTTATTGGCCCAAATAGTGGACAACGTAAAACAGCCTTTAGCGTCATTGAGTTTATTGAATTATGAACAACAACATGAGGTTCAGCTCAAAGGGATCGAGCAAGCGGTCACCCAAACGAACACAATTCATGGAGTCGTGGAGCTACGAGCCATTTCACACGCTAGCGATCTTGCGGTGGTTTCAGGTGATGAAAAACTCAGTTACGAGCAACTGAACAAAAAAGCCAACCAGTTGGCGAATCGGTTATTACAGAATGGAGTAACAGCAGAGCAGCACGTTGGTATTTTTCTAGATCGTTCTGTCGACTACATTGTTAGCCTTTTAGGGATATTGAAGGCTGGCTGTGCCTATGTTCCTCTGGATAAAAGTTGGCCTTTAGGGCGTCTTAAGGTAATTGCTAGTGACGCTGAACTGGTATGCATTGTCAGTGATGCTCAATCGCAAGACAGCCTGTCTGGTATGAGTGTTTCTGTCCTGTTAGGCGAAGATTCATCGGCGTTTGATTCTAATAATCCAATGTTAGATATAAGCACCAGACAAAGCGCGTATTTGATTTACACATCTGGATCAACCGGTGCTCCCAAAGGAGTCGTCGTCGAACATGCTCAAGTTCAAGCTTATGCGAAGGGCTTAACCTCAACCCTTGGAGTTGGGGGCTTACATTTTGCCTCAGTCTCTTCAGTAGCCACTGACTTAGGCAACACAGCTATTTTCGGGGCATTGTGCTCTGGAGGAATACTCAACCTCGTTAGTGAAGACTGCCTGCGCGATGCCGATGCGCTAGCCAACTACTTAAGCGACCATAAAGTAGATGTGTTGAAAATAACGCCTAGTTACCTGCAAGGGCTTATTTCGGCCGCGCACAATTCCGTTAAGCTATTACCCAAGCACACTTTAATTTTGGGTGGTGAACGGTGCACTGCTGACTTAGCCGCACAAATACAAACCTTATCGCCAGCATGCCAATTAATTAATCATTATGGGCCAACGGAGACTACTGTCGGTGCTTTGACGTTTATGTATTCACCTGAGCAACTCGATTCAATAGCCGCTAGTACTGATTCGCTTCCAGTGGGCACACCGTTACCGAATTACACGGCAATGGTCGTTGATCAATACAACCATCCGTGTCCAATCAAAACGCCAGGCGAGCTTGTTATTGGTGGCGCTGGCGTCAGCCGTGGTTATTATGGCCAACAAGAGATGACCGCAGAAAAATTCACACTCGATTCTTGGGGTAATCGCTGTTACAAAACGGGCGATAGAGCGCGTTTACTTGCCAATGGAAATATCGAATTTCTTGGCCGCACTGATGATCAGATCAAGATACGTGGGTATCGGGTAGAACTAGCCGACATTGAATATTGTTTAAAGCAGCAGTCAAACGTTTCTAACGCTATTGTTCGATTTCAAGCGTCTGAAACCTCGCAACGTCTTGTCGCTTATGTGGTGTTAGACACCGAGGGTCAGGGAGACGATAAAGAGCCAGTTACACAATCTTTGCTCGATCATTTGGCTGAAAACTTACCTGAGTACATGATTCCACAACAACTTCATTTGCTAAACGAGTTACCTTTAACCATTAACGGCAAGGTGGATACCAAAGCACTGGAGGCAATTTTATTAACTGAAAAAGCGTCGGGTGAGAAAAACAGAGTTGCTCTAGAACCAACTAATGAAATTGAAAAATCGTTAATGGCAATCTGGAGCACCTTGCTTAAACAAGATAATTTTGGGATTGACGATAACTTCTTTGAACTGGGCGGCGATTCAATTTTAAGCTTACAAGTAATCGCAGGTGCTAAACGTGCTGGTTACAAACTAATGCCAAAACAATTATTTGAGCATCAGACTATCGCAGGTTTAGCGTCTATTGCTAAGCCACTAGAGGGCTCCAATGATAAGTCAACAGCGCTTAATGATGCCGCAGTAACAGGCGACGTAGTCATTAGTCCGATTCAACGTTGGTTCCTGAACTCAGAACATTCTGTGGCGCACCATTGGAATCAATCGGTGAGCTTGCAAGCAAAAGAACCAATCAATGCCGAAGCACTGGAATTAGCCGTATCTGCTTTAGTTCGGCATCACGACCAATTGCGTTGTGAGTTTCTTCTCGATGATTTCATTGCGAGTCAAAGAGTCTTAACGTGGGATTTAGATAAAGGCAAGCAATACTATTGTTCCGATAACAGTAAGACACGTTCCTTTGCTGAAGGCGCCAATGACTGGCAAGGTCGTTTAAGCTTCGCGGCCGACAACGGGGTAGGACAATTATTTAAATTGGTGCATTTTTTAGGGGATGAAACCACACCAGATCGTGTTTTATTAGTGGCTCACCACTTATTAGTTGATGGTATTTCATGGCGTGTTCTGAGTGAAGATTTATTAACCGCTTATCAACATGCATTGGCTATTCGAAGTCTTGATGCCAATGAACAACCAGACTCGGCCATGCAACGGCCTGATTTTCCATCGAAAACGGTGTCTTTTCAGTCTTGGTCTAAAGCTTTAAAAGGGGCATCAGAACAAACAGACTCCAGTTGGCAACTTGAATCGCGCCGCTACTGGGGCGACATGTCTAAACAGCTTAGCAATGATCATCCATTGATAATGCCTCGTAATTTACACGCAAGCTTGAGTGAAGTAAGCACTCTTAGCGTCAATTTAAATCAACAGCAGACTCAAGCTCTTATTCAAGCGGCGCCGAAAGCTTACAAGACGCGTATCAATGATCTACTGCTAAGCGCCTTATCGCTCGCCGTGGCCAAACAATTAGCCGATCAACCTCTGTACCTAGAATTAGAAGGGCACGGCCGCGAAGAGCTAACCGGCTCAATTGAAGGCGTTGATGTCTCGAGAACCGTCGGGTGGTTTACCTCTCGTTTTCCAATTTTATTGGAGGCCGACGCGTCAGAAACATGTGATTTAGGTGGTTTAATTCGATCCATCAAAGAACAACTAAGAGCCATACCGTCCAATGGCTTGGCGTATGGTGTGCTTACAAACTTAGGCGACTTAACGCCATTGGCTAAACCGACCATATCGTTTAATTATCTCGGTCAAATCGACGGTACTCAAGAAGCTCTTTCACAGGCATTTGAGGCGGTGCCTGATGCGGGAAAAATCATTGAACGTCACCCCGATAACCGTGTTACTCACGGCCTATCTATTAATGCGATTGTGGCAAATAACGAGTTGAGAATTAGTTTTCAAAGTGCGTCTAAATTATTGAATTTAGATGAATTAAATTTCGATGTCAGTCAATTATCGAATGACTATCTAGCCGCCTTAGAGCAGCTTATTGATCATTGTAGCGGCGGCGCTCTGGGCTTTACACCGTCGGATTTCCCGCTTGCTAATGTGTCACAAAACCAACTCGATACATTGGCTGATAAAGTTGGGGTTGATCAAGTTGAGAATATTTACGGTTTGACATCACTGCAAGAGGGAATGTTATTTCATAGCTTATTAAATAAGGATTCGGATGACGCTTCGGCCTACTTTAACCAGTTACTAGTTAAGGTCGAGGGGCAGTTTGATGCGATCACATTTGCTAAAGCGTGGCAGTTAACTCTGAATCGTCACAGTATTCTTCGAAGTAGTTTTTGGGTTGAAGGTGCCAACGAGCCAGTTCAGATTGTACATAAAGACAGCGTAATTCCAGTTGATCATCAGAACTTGAGAAGTCTTTCTGCTATTGAAAAAGCCGAGACTATTAATAGCTACATAGTCCACGATCGCCAACTAGGTTTTGACTTACAAAAAGCGCCATTGGTTCGCGTCGGCTTGTTTGAGTTAGATGATCTGCATTGGCAGGTGCTCTGGAGTCGTCATCACCTTTTGCTTGACGGTTGGAGCTCAACGCGACTATTGCAAGAGGTGATGGCGAGCTATCAAGCCTTAAGCAAAAGCATTGACATTAATACACATCCTCTGCTGAGCCAAAAGCCAGCGCCGTTCAGCAAGTACATTGAATGGCTGCAGAAACAAGATTCAAGCAAAGCAGAACACTTTTGGAAAGACTACTTAAACGGTCTACAAGACTCTCCATTAATATCACTCAAAAGAGATTGCACTATTCAATCGTCGTATAACCTTAAGTTAAGCTCGGAGTTAAGTCAGAAAATCATCGATCTAAGTAAACTGGCTCAGGTTACGACGAACACAGTAATGCAGGCGGCTTGGGGCTTGTTGTTGTCACAATACATTAGCTCAGACGACAACGATCAACATGATCTTATGTTTGGCATGACGTCAGCAGGGCGCTCAATGGACCTTGCGGCAATTCAAGAAATGCTGGGGTTGTTCATTAACACTTTGCCGGTTCGATTGTCGTTAGATTTTGATCAAAACCTCACGGATTACCTTAAAGGGTTGCAGTTGAATCAAGCGTCCGTTCGTGAATTTGAATACGTGTCTTTATCGCAAATCCAGAGCTGCAGTGAGATTGATAATAGCCAACCATTGTTTGAGTCCTTATTGATTTTTGAAAACTACATGGTCGACGACCAGGCTTTAAAGCAGCTTCAAGATGATGAAGATAAACTACGTTTAAGCACCGTTAGCAATCATGAAACCACCAACTATCCGATCACTCTGGTCATCGTGCCAGGTTCCGATCAATTAGAGCTTCGTTTCTCCAGCAATGGTATTGAGTTCAATGACCTTGAACGCCTTGCAAATGGCTATCAAGCAACTCTAGAAGCCATGGCTAACAGCCATATCGCTTCGATCAAAATTGGCGAGCTAGTTGTATTACCCAAGCAACAAAAGCAACAGCTTATTCACGATTGGAACGCAACAGATAAAACTTTTCAGAGTGCCTCTATTGAAACATTGATAAGCCAATACGCGGCACTTAACGGCAATGCCACTGCGGTGAGTTTTACTGGTATTGAATCAGAGTCTGAACAACTCACTTACGCCGAGCTTGAAGAAAAATCAAATCAACTAGCTCATACGATTCAAGCTGAAGGCATTGGCAAAAACCAATTAGTCGGTATCGCACAACATCGTTCAACCTCACTATTAGTGAGCATATTGGCGGTGCTGAAAGCAGGCGCGGCTTATGTGCCTCTGGACCCGAACTACCCACAAGACCGCATTGATTACATGATAGAAGATGCGAACTTGAATTTACTATTATGCGATCAAGGCGTAAGTGATCGTGCGCTATTACCAAGGGATATCTCGTGTCCGGTGATGAATATAGACAATATTGAGTTAGCTGAGAAAAGCAAATCAATCCCCACACATTCAGCCTTAGCCGATGATTTAGCCTATGTGATTTACACGTCTGGCTCAACCGGTAAGCCTAAAGGTGTGCAAATTACTCGTGGTAATTTAAGTAATTTCGTTTTTGGCATGGTTGATTTATTGTCCCCGACGATATCCGACCGCTTATTAGCGCTTACTTCCTTATCGTTTGACATTGCCGCTTTAGAGCTATTTCTACCGCTTGTCAGTGGCGGGCAAGTTGTTATTGGTGATGAAGGCTTAAGCATGGATGGGCCACGGCTAAACGGCGTGATTGAAAGTGGTATCACAATGATGCAGGCCACACCTGTGTCTTGGAAACTATTGCTGGCATCGGGCTGGCAGCACAATGATAGCTCACCTTCTTTTACTGCGTTATGTGGTGGCGAAGCCTTTCCAGTCGACTTGGCACATGAATTACTAGAACGGCCAATTAAGGTATGGAATATGTACGGTCCAACTGAAACTACGGTTTGGTCTACGGCCTATGAGTTAAGTGAGAATGCAGATGAAATAAACAACACAGTGCCGGTAGGACGTCCCATCGCAAACACTCAACTATTTGTGTTGGATAAGGAGCTGAAAACGGTGCCGATAGGCGTTACCGGAGAACTGTATATTGGCGGAGCGGGAGTGGCGAAAGGCTATCTCGGCAAAGATGAATTAACGTCTGAACGCTTTGTGAGCACTGAGTTTGGGCGACTATATCAGACTGGAGATTTAGTTCGTTATCGTGAAAACGGGGTACTTGAATGCCTCGGCCGTTTAGATAACCAGGTGAAAATTCGAGGTTACCGAATTGAATTAGGCGAAGTAGAGCAGGCCTTACTTCAACACCAAGATCTTATCGATGTAGCCGTGCAAGCCGTTGTGTTAACTGGGCAGCCAATTTTAGTCGCCTACGTAGTGACCAAACAGTCTATGAGTGAGGAACAAGAAGCACAGCTTAGTCGCGAACTGCTTAAACAGATAAACACTTACTTACCAGCGTACATGGTGCCCTCGATGTTTGTCACGATAGATTCTTTGCCTTTAACTCCGAATGGCAAGGTTGACCGCAAAGCTTTGCCCGCACCAGATTTAGCGGGTCAACGGTCAGACTACGAACCTCCGGAAACGGACCTTCAAGCCCAGCTGTGTGAAATCTGGCAAGAGTTATTGAATGTTGAACGAGTAGGCTTGCACGACAATTTTTTTGCTCTTGGCGGACATTCATTGTTGGCTATACGTTTGAAAATGCGCTTATCAACTGATTTAGGTGTGGATTTATCCATAGCGCAAATGTTGTCGAATCAGTCAGTTTCATTACTTGCCTCCGTTGTTGAGAGCTATCAAGAAAAAATCAGCGAGGGTGACCTAGATTGGATGAACGAATTGATGGATGACTTGGAAGATTAGAGACAAAACGATGACTCTAATAATCGATAACATCAGAAATAACAGTAAGGCGCCGACACACTAATGAATAACGAACAACATCAACTACATACAATCGCAAGTAGATTGGCAAAACTGCCCGATGCTAAGAAACGAGCTTTTCGAGAAGCCCTTGAAGAAAAAGGGATTAATCCTTGGAAACTTCCGGTTACGCCTGTCGATAGAACTTTGTCGAAAGCTATGCCGCTGTCATGTGCGCAAAAACGTTTGTGGTTAGTCGATCAAAGCCAGCAGGGTACTAAACCTTACATAATTACTCGCGATCTACAATTGGATGGAATGCTAGATATCGATGCTCTTAGAAAATCCTTTGTTGATATTGTGCATCGGCAGCAAAGTTTGCGGTCTTGTTTTAATGAAAGCTCGGGGAAATCAGCACACGTTACGATTCAAAATGCTGATCAATTTTCCGTAGACTTACTTGATTTGTCACAAACAAACGGTGATGAACAAGACGGCAAACTAGCTCAAGCTCTGACTCAAAACCGCGCTCGCTACTTTGACCTCAGCAAAGACTATATGTTGAGAGTGTTATTGGTAAAGCTAAACCAAGAGCGGCATGTGTTGCAAGTACTCATGCACCACATAGCATCGGACGGTGCGTCAGTGCCAATATTGATCGCTGAATTTGGTGCTCTGTATAATGCCTATGCCTTATCGCAAGCCAGCCCATTAGCTGAGCTATCGGTACAGTACCCTGACTATGCATATTGGCAGAACGAATGGTTGCAAAGTGAAGACTTTGAGCAGAAGTTAGAGTTTTGGCGCGATACGTTATCTAATTTACCTCCGGCCGATTACCTACCGATGGACAACCCACGTCCAGACCATAAGACGTTTTCTGGTGGCGAATGGATAAGTATGCTTAGTGTCGATATCAGCAACCGTTTGACTGAATACTGCCAGTCGCACAACGCCACATTGTTCATGGGCTTGCATACCACTTTATCAGTATTGTTAGCCAGATATAGCGGCGAAGATGACATTGTTGTTGGAACACCCGTTGCCAATCGTGAGCAAGCTAACATCGGGCAACAAATTGGCTTGTTCGCCAATTTATTAGTGTTGCGCAGCAAGGTCTCTGAGACGTCTTGCTTTGAGTCGATGCTACAACAGAGTAGGGCTTATCTTTTAAGTGCCTACGCTCACCAAAATGTGCCGTTTGAATCCATAGTCGAAACGCTACAGCCAGATAGTGATGGCTTGCACAGTAATCTGTTTCAAATTGTATTGGTTCTGCAAAACAATAAAGTCGAGAGTGCCGTGACGGGGCTGCACAATTTAGAATGCAAATACTTAGAGCACAATATCACTTTGGCAAAGTACGACTTGCGGGTTCAGGTGTCTATGCGTCGCGGTGGGCTGTTTTTAGTATGGGATTACAACTTAGACCTTTTCAAGGAATCAACTATAAAGTGGCTGGCTGATAGCTTTAATACATTATTGTGCGGCATGCTTGAACAACCCAAGACGAGTATTCATAAGGTATGCGCCTTATCTGATAAATATAAAAATCAAGAAGCTGATTATGAACCGGAAGGTTCAATAGCAAATAAACCAGTGGCGATGATGATAGGTAAAAGTTAAAATGAGGCTAATAAATTTTATAATCGCTACGGCACGTCGCACTTTCGTATTAGCGCTGCTCGCTGGAGGCCTGGCGGGTTTGAGCATGGTTGCTGTATTAGCAATGACTAACCAAGCCCTGCACAACCCCGATATAGTCAGTGCTCAAACGATTATGGTCTACTTTTTACTTATTGGCTTAGTTGTTGTTTCCAGAGTAACGTCAACCGTATTGCTCACCAGGCTCAGCCAAGACAGCATTGCAAATTTACGATTACAACTAAGTCGAGAAATAATATCGGCGCCTTTAATTAACCTTGAAGCCTATGGCCCGCATAAGCTGCTAGCCAGTTTATCAGCTGATATTAGCTCTATTTCAAACGGCATAATGCGTCTACCGTTCTTAATAATGAATTCAGCTATGTTATTAGGCTGTCTTTTATATCTACTCTGGTTGTCTTGGGTTTTATTTTTAGTCGCAGTAATCGTCATGGGCATTGGTACTCAAGCTTACCGTTGGCCGCAAACTCGAGCCTTGGTGTTTTTTAAAGATGCTCGTGAGAAAAATGACGAACTCTATAAAGGGTTCAGAGCTGTATGTGAGGGAACCAAGGAGTTAAAGATGCACAAGTCGCGAAGAGAAGCCTTTTTCACGGGTAGTTTCGAGCGAACAATTACATCTTACGCCGACAGTATGGTCGGCGGACGCAAGTACTATTCCTTTGCAGGCAATTTTGGCATTTTACTGTTCTTTTCAGTTATTGGTACCTTGGTGCTTATTGTGCCAAAGTGGATTGAAATCGAACAATCAGCACTGGCCGGCTATGTTTTGATTCTGTTATTTTTGCAGGGGCCTATTGAGACCATCATGACCGCTATACCTGAGCTTGCGAAAACCTCAGTGAGCTTGGACAAGCTGCAGTCGTTGGGCATACGATTAAATCCTGATGCCGAAAATGAACCTCTAATAAGGCCAGTTCAAGAACTCGAAGAGCCAATTCACTTTAAGCAGAGTATCAAACTGAGAAATGTAACGCACAAGTATTATCGTGAGTTAGAGGGCAGCCATTTCCAGTTAGGGCCTATTAATTTAGACTTCAAACCAGGTGAATTGGTATTTCTAATTGGTGGTAATGGCTCAGGTAAAACCACCCTGGCCAAATTGTTATTAGGCTTGTATGAGCCTGATAGTGGGTCTATTACGGTTGATGATAAAGAACTGTCCAGAGACCAATATGAGGAATACAGACAACTATTTTCAGCTGTATTTGTCGATTTCTTTTTGTTTGATGAATTGTTGGGCTTAGAAAATATCGACCTAGATGCAAAAGCCAGCCAATACCTTGAACAACTTCAGCTTAGTCATAAGGTAACGGTTGAAGGTGGCAAGCTCTCGACAACCCAACTATCGCAAGGTCAGAAGAAGCGGCTCACTTTAATGTCGGCCTATTTAGAAGATCGGCCTTTTTACGTATTTGATGAGTGGGCGGCGGATCAAGACCCCGAATTTAAGCGTGTGTTTTACCGTTCGATTCTTCCAGATTTACGTGATAAAGGAAAAACCGTCTTAGTAATTAGCCATGACGAGCAATATTTTGATGTCGCTGATAGATATATCAAAATGGATTCTGGGCAAATTATGGTTCACAACATAGAACCCTCAGAGGCTTTAGTCGCAACGTCTTAATTTAGTTAAGCAAAATCATTAGCTATTGACGTTATTGATAAGCTACGGTGAGTACTTGCGTACTGTCAAATTAAAACTCACATCTCGATTTTTGCAAATTTACCGTGTCGACAGAACGAATTCATACGCTTACATATCTATGGATTGAGAGCCTTGACCGTGGCTAACTCTTCACTATTGATAGACTCTAAACGCCAAGAGTAGTCGAAACTTTGCCCCGTATTAAGTTCTAACGTTAGAGTTAATCGCTTTGCATCTTTGATTTCGTCCTGATTAAACGACGCTCTGATAACCGAAAGCTCAGAAAGTATTTCTAATTTTGGTTTGCTCTCGCCGACAGGTTCGCTAACGTTGTTTGTCAAAGTCACCAACGATTTCTTCAGGTTTGGTCGGCCGCCTTTGGTTGTCAGGTGAAATCTCACAATACCAGTTCTTTGTTGATTCTCATTTAACCAAAGAGCGGGCTCAACACTGATCGATGCGTTCGATATTTCCTTTAGTACATTTGTAGCAACGGGCTTTTCGACTGGGGTGTAGCGTTGATACCACCAAAAATACCCGAAGAGTAGGGCTATGATCAATACAGGCATCGTTGCAAACTGTGCTTTTGAAATCGCTTTTGTCTTGCTGCGTTGCCATGTCAACCAAACGCCAGTGACGGATAGCGATGTCAATGCAAGGCCGAAAATAAACCAGATGAGCTTAGTAATAAGCCCACCAAAGAAACCAAAATGCAGTGGGTCAGCTATTTCATTAAGCCAAGCAATCCAACCTATATTTCCCGAACGCTGAACCTTCAGTGGCTCTAGCGTTTGCGGGTCAAGAAACACTCGATTAGCTCGAGACCTTAGTATGGGATTACCGTTATCGCCCAACACTGTAATCGCCTGATTGGCTCGAGCCGGAAAGCTGATCGTGGTGACAACCAATTCAGGGTAGGCTTCTTTTGCTGCCGAAATAATATCATTGGTTGATGGTGACTTAATCGTCGCACCATACGATTCAAGTTGCTCCACCGATACGTTTGGTCTGCTGGGTTCAAAGCGCTTGCCTCCCAAAGCGGCACCAAACTCGGCTAAATACCAGACGCTAGTTATTATCATCAACACCAAAAACCATACCGCCCATAAGCCAAAGGCTTTGTGGGCATCACCTACCATTACGCGTGCACCTTTGGTAATACGAATCCGTGTCATCAAGGTTTTCCAGTTGCGAGATGTTTTGAGCCCGGTATAAAGCGATATCCCTAAAATAAATGCCATCGACGTTACTATTGGTAAGCCAATGACGTTCGGCATGAACATATATCTATGCAAATCTCTAAAAAACCGCTGAACGGTTAATGTGCCTGTTGCTCCTGTCACTTGCCCAGTCCATTGGTCAACATATATGTATCGTTGACTACCATCAGTGTTTTTAACCCTAGCCCGATTTGCAAGATAGTCACCTTCTAATTGCTCAATTGTCAAAATTGTCGACTCAGGCGAGTAAGCTTTAATAGCATCCGTCATTTTCTGCCATGCCACACGTGTTTCTAAAGGCGTAACTCGTAATTCCTTATGCACAATCCAATCTATTTCGTTTGCAATAGTAGCTATGGTTCCGGTTGCGAGAATCAAGGACATGATCAGCGCGAGATGAAAGCCTACCCAGCTATGAAGCTTGAATAGCTTTCTTCGCGGAGTGCTTTGTTTAACTAACGTAGCGTCAGCTTTTATATAAGACAAGCCGAGGCCGGCTATTGAACCTGTTTTCAAAGATTAACTCACTTAACTATTTTAATTGATCTGCTCACACGTACTTTCAATTTTCTTAAGAGAGCACGCTGCATATTGTATTTACGATTTTCAGCAAAAAATGTGATAAATCATTTTAATGCGAATGATTATCATTTACAATAAGCCAATGAATGAGAATGAAAGTCATTTGCATTTAGGCCTTGTGTAATTGAAAAGAGGCCATAAAAGTAGGCGCAATTCAGAAAGTATCTAAACCATGACCATAGTTAGGAATGTCAAATGAAGTTTTTATTAAATGCCGTAGCCTTTGCAACAATCGCGAGTATCTCAGCAACGGGGCAAGCGCAAATAGAAAACGGTGATTCGGAAGAGGGCATAGAAGAAATTATTGTTGTCGGAACCGATCAAAGCCGTTACATCACCACCGATAAAGGTGCCCTAACTGGCTTCCAATTGGGCTTTCTAGAATCGCCGAGGGTGGTTAACATAATCCCAGAGCAGCTTGTTTTAGACCAGAAAATAACGGACCTAAATGAAGCGCTGCGGAACACACCGGGCATTACTCAGTCAGATGGTTTTGGTGGCACTAATGATGACTTCTTTATTCGAGGTTTTAGACGTAATGTTGTCTATCGAGATGGCTTTCGTCGTGCAACCAACTTTAAAACAAATCTAAGTAACGTCGACTACACACAAGTTGTTCGCGGCCCAGCGTCAATTACTTATGGGCAAGTAGAGCCAGGTGGCCTTGTGGATATTGTCACCAAAAAGCCTTTAGAAGAGCGCCGCATGGCAGGCGAGGCGAGAGTCGGATCATTCGATGACCGCTTACTCTTACTCGACTTTTCTGAACCATTGAGCGATAGGGCGGGTCTCAGAGTTGTTGCTTCAACTCAGGATGCCGAATCATTTCGCGACTTCACTGACATATCACGAGACACAATTTCAATTTCTGCAAAGTATGATTTTACCGACGCTACAAGATTAGATGCCTCCTATGAGTACCGAGACGAGAGTCGGCCACTGGATCGTGGAACCGTCACTGTAAACACTCCTAACGGCCGTGAAATTATAAACGATCTTATAGATATTCCGATTGAACGTCGTTTTGGTGAAGAATTTGAAGTGTTTGAGAGTGAGTTTAACTTCTTTAACGCTAGCTTAACTCACCAATTCGATAATGGTTGGGCGTTGAAACTAGGCGCGGCAAAAGAAGATAGCACGGCGAATGATATTCAAGCTCGGCCTCGCGCCGTTGTGATTCTAAATCAAGATGCTCCAATTACTAGCGAAGGTTTCTTCTTTGCGCCAGTGGCTCCTGAAGCATTATTTGATGACCCGAGCGATCAAGTATTCTTGGCGCGTAGAACAGACGGCAGTCGTGATCGACAAACAGATGTTACTTATTACAACGCGTTGCTTAGTGGTGAATTTCAAACTGGCAATATAAACCATCGCCTAGCGATAGGTGCTGATTATCGTTCTCTTGATACTTCGCGATTCTTCGTCACAACAGCGACTACTAACGGTATTCCCGAAGTTTTTGGTGGCAGAGGAGCATTGTTTGATATTAGAAACCCTATCTACGGAAACTTATCTGATACCCTATCGACCGAAGGCCGACCATTGCAGGAACTCGAAACTACGGACTTTGGATTTTTCATTAACGACTATATAGAACTCACGGATCAACTAAGCCTTCTGATCGGCGGGCGCTATGATGACGTTGAATTTGGAACACCAGATGCAAGCTTTAAGACAGATTCATTTTCTCCCCAAGTCGCACTTAATTACCAAGTGGCCCAAAGCACCTCAATGTTCATAAGCTACTCTGAAGCATTTGAACCTAATACAACAGTTTTTGCAGAACTTGGCCAGACTGAAGCCTTTGAACCAGAAGAGTCAGACCAAATTGAGCTGGGCATTAAATCAGAGTTTTTTGATGGCAAGCTTCAAACGTCAGCCGCTTTGTACAGCATTGATAAGACCAATGTACTAACGGCAGAAAACGGTTTACCTGTGCTACGTGATGGACAAAGTTCACAGGGCTTTGAAGCCTCGATTAGTGGGCAACCAATATCAGGCATGAATATTATTGCTGGTTATGCTTATACAGATGCTGAAATTGCCGGCAAAGGAGTAACCGGTAACCGCCCTCGCAACGTTGGTGACAATACATTTAACTTATGGGCCTCCTACGAATTTCAAACTGGTGCTTTTGAAGGGGTCGGTGTTGGTGGCGGAGCATTCTACAATGGCGACCGAGCAGGTGACGACGCCAATAGCTTTACCTTAGACTCGTACACCTTAGTTGATTTATCAGCGTGGTACACGGTGCAAGTACCGGGTGGAGACGGTGACCGAACTGTACGCTTTCAATTAGCGGCGAAGAACCTATTTGACGAAGAGTACTTTCCGGCTAGCGGCGGTAATGAGAGGATTAATATTGGCACACCTAGAACAGTCTTTGGCTCAGTATCGTTTGACTTCTAGCTCAGAGAATACTTAGGACCAATGTAAGTAACATAAGAATGCTCTGAAATTGATCTTAGTTTTAATGGCGTCACCTTCCTCTAAGATGCCGACGCCATTGAAGATTGATTCATTTACTAGGTGAATCAAGTGATCAATTTCAGTTCAGCCTACATTGTGTTTTTTGTGCCGCGCATATCACGGCAATGATACTAATTAGGGTCAAGGCCTTAGGCTTTACCCGCCTAGATTATATTTACTAACTAGAGCTCAACCATGAAGACATTAATCATTTTTTTATTCATCACAACATCGGTTATTTTATCTCTGCAAGGCTCTGACGTTGCATTTGCGGCTGATCAACCGACCCAACACTTACAACTCCCTGATATAACCTCCTTAAAAGAGGCCAAGAAAGTCTTTCTAGAGACAACATCCGTATTAGAAAGCAAACGTGAATTGGATGCTGCAGAGCTCAATGAAATACACATGACGACTTATTCTCTTGAAAAAGCGATCGCTTATTTTGCTGGATATATGAGAGGTGACCAGCAAGCCGAAGCCAAGAAAATGGCTGAAGTAGTCGAACTGATTCATCTGGCTTCGGAAACCGATCGCGCTGATGAGGCCAGAGTTTATTTAGAAGATTATTCTACGCGTGCTTCAGCATTTTCTGAAAAACTTTAATCGTACCAAACACGCTCTAGATTGTTTTTCACCTTTAAAAATCGTAGGCGAGCTGCTTTATTGATCTCATCTTCTGGTAGTAGTTGTAATGCATTATTGAGATCAGACAAAATTTCACGGTGTTGCGCTAAGCGAATTTTGCTTTGAATCCAGCCAACTGCCGCCAATCGCAGCCCTGAGGTAACAGGGTTAACTTTATGAATTGAATCGGCTGAGTATAGGTACAAGCCACCTGCAGGTAACTTGATTGAATCGTATCCGTCGGACCTTGAGATTTCTAACTCACCACCTTCGTAGCTGTTGGGGTCTGAAAGGAATAGCGTGAAGGCGATATCGGTTCTAACATTGTTGATTAGGGCGTCATCAACGTGTTCGCCGTATGCCATACAAGGTTCGTATCGACTGATCATTATTTTAGCGATACAGTCTGGATAGACCGCTTTTTTTACAACGGAATTGGCTAACAACGATTTTTCAATTAGCTTTTGTGCGGCGATAATTTCTGTTGCATCTTTATCAGCTTGTAAATTGTACTTAACCTTTTTTGCCATTCCACCCGCAGTGACTTTGCCATTGGCAAACAAAAAAGGCTTACTTAAAGAATCTTGAATGGCGATGAGCGAATGTTCATCAAGCAGTGAATTTATATAAATTGACATAAAATAAAGACTGATAATTTAGATTAATGCTCAAGTATTATTACTGAATATAGTCATCAAAAATAGAGTTTTCTATTAAGGTAACAACAACATGATTAAACGAACAAAATTATGGACAAGCATCAGCGCTATAACGTTAGTAAGCGCCTCGACCATTGGCTTAAGTGGTTGCGATTCGCCATCAACAAATAGAGCTGAAACCGAACAAGAAGCCGCTCAGAGTGTTGATAGTTCGGCTAAAGCAATGAATCACTCTTTGTCATCAGAAGGTGAAGGAGAGGGCGCTGATTCCAATGCTGATTTAGGTAGAGACGATATAGCCTATCTAACTCAATTGAGCCTAATGCAAGGGCATCTATTTGTCGGGTATGAGCTCTACAAGGCAGGTCATATAGAGCACGCGAAAACACACATGAAACACCCAAAAAGTGAACTCTATGCTGAGATCGAACCGGCCTTCAGTGCCAGAGGCACTAGCGGTTTCGCATCGGAGCTATCCGATATTTCCGACGCTGTCGAGGGTGAGCTTGGTAATAGTACCGTTTCAAACGCCTATGCAACTTTAGTAACGGCTATCGCTGAAAACGAAGCCGCTGTAAAAGCCGAAAGTCTAGCCCCGAAGCAAAAGTTAAAGCTAGTCTCTGAGATATTACGAGTTGCTGGCGAAGAGTACGCCATCGCAGTAGTTGACGGCGAAATGCAAAATGCTCATGAATATCAAGATGCCTTAGGATTTACTACAATCGCCACGGCCATCGTGAACGAAACTGATGCCAGTGGTGCCAACGAAAAATCGGCAAAGGCCTCCGCCTTGGAATTGCTAGCGTCCTTGAAGCCCCATTGGCCAACGCTAATTCCGCCAGAAACATTAACAACCAAAGCGAGCGCAATATACGTTGCGGCCGCTAAGATTGAATTGCTTAGTTTAGGATTAGATTAATGCGTTCTACTGATGCCACTTCACTTTAACGTTAGTGGCAACAACTTCTGGTTCTAACCTACGATAACTTTGATTATCGTGGGTTAGAGTAAGATGAGTTGTTGCTTTATCACAGCATAGTTTGATACCTTAGAGAAAATGGACATTTGCTTGTTTTTGGGAATCATCAAGACATGGAACAATCTAAAGTGTGTGGGACTAGGTTACGAAGTTTCTCTGACGAGCTATCTGCCGTCTACGAGGACATCCATACATACCGTAATCAGGGTGATTCTGGCTATAAGCAAGCCGAAAAAGGTAGATATAGAAAACTTGCCGGCATTGCAATCGTTGGTTTTTTTATATTTGTTGGTGCCATATACACTGCATTGCGTTTTATGCCGACTGAAACATGGGGAGAAAGCGCAGAGACTATCAGGCTAGTTCTCCAATTGCTTGTGCTGCTAATTTATCTATTGGCTGGTGGTGTAATCTTACTTCAATACTTTTCGGTCAAAGAGCTTACTAAGGATTTCACAGGGCAAATCATTGGTTTCGCTGCAGATGCCGCCAAAGACGAAGCGGCTCTGTTTGAGGCGTTTGACAAGCGTTCTACTGAGTCTATCAAGTATGTCGCGAACCGCCTTAATCATGCATCAACCCAACTTGGTCAACTCAGATCATTTCTCCTTGGTGCAATAGAGAAAATCGGCATTATACCGGGCCTGATAGCAACGGTAATCGCGATAAGCAACCTTTCCAACAGTACAGGGGTTTCTTGGCTAGAGCTTCTTTCACTTGTCATGCTGGGGATCTACATGACGATGTTTCCGGTCACCGAAGCTTCTATTAAGATCAGCCGGTTATCTGTTCTGATGACTCAGTATTTGGTGTTGTTTCGAGAGAATCATGGATCAATAGAAACCGAGAATGAACTACAACAGAATTCAGAAAATTAAGAATATGGTCATATCGAAACGCTGTAAGGGGTAGGGGAAAACGCGAGATTAACCTCGGTTACCAGTTGGTTTTTCATAAATCAAAGACCTGACCCTAGACACTATGAATGGCGTATCCGTCCCGCTAGCACACAATATTACCAGATCATCCGCATAGCGAACCATCCACGCATTGTGCCTTTCTTTGAACCGATGTTTATCCCATATCCGGTCGAGGATATTGAGATAGATATTGGCTAATAACGGTGAGATCACGCCTCCTTGAGGCGTTCCTTTGCGGCTTTCCTTACCGCCACCAATTATGTATTTTCCGCCATCTTTACCTACTCTGATAATCAGTGCTTTCAGCCATTGGTTGAGTAGTCGAAGGATGCATTTATCGGCAACCCTCTCGGCCACTGCCTTCATCAGCTTGTCGTGCACAATAGTATCAAAATACTTCGACAGATCAGCATCAATCACCTCGGTGTAGCCCTTAGCGAGCGCCTCGGTGACACTGTCCATCGCTTGATGGGCTGACCGTCTTGGTCGAAAACCATAACTGTTGTCGCTGAAACCCGCTTCAAAGATTGGCTCGATGATCAGCTTCACAGCCATCTGTACGATTCGATCTTCAATGTTGGGTATGCCCAGTGGGCGTGTCTCGCCATTGCCTTTCGGTATGTCAACACGCTTTATCGGCCCAGCTTGGTAAGTTTTACCTTTCAGTGTTTCCTGTAATGCCAACAAATACTCCTGCTTTCCAACCTCTTGCTCTATATCCTCAAACGTCACCCCATCTAAACCAGGGCTCCCTCTGTTTTGTTTGACAAGGTCGTACGCGGCTTGCAGTACATCGATGCGATAGACTTTGTCATAGAGCGAATAAAATCGAAAATTGGGCTGTTGCTTGGCCTTTCGATACAGCTTCCTCTGGAGCGCTCTGACGGTCTCTTTCGAGTTTTTAGATGTTT
>JBKEFT010000048.1:0-34677 GCA_046709645.1 Arenicella sp. | reverse complement strand
AATACTGTATTACAATGTGACATGGTCTGGTTTTCTCAGTTGATTCAACGGTTTATCGCTAAACACATTTTATCAAATACTGTGGAAAATCAGGCCTTTTCTTTTAAGTTAACGGGACAGCAGTGATCTCTATTACTTAATTTCAATATTCGACCTGTTCGCATAACAGCTTATTATGTTTTTGCTGGCTAAATACTTAAGCCCAGCATTATTCTAACTTTGACTAAACATAGTAATGCTAGAGCTCCAAATACATAAAAAACACCGCCAGAGAGTAATGACAAGAATACCTTATGGAGAACGCCCTTACGCTCGATTAAGCAAAAATTCAAAACAATGCTTAATATTGGAAATACCAATATTGACCAGCCCAATGGACTAACACGTTTTGATAAATTGTCTCCCCCAAAATACTCTGACAACATTGCTATAGACAAAACTAGTATAAATAACAGATACAGTAAAATATTAAGCTTCATGGTGTTTTAGGGCATACTCCCGACGGCGTTTAAATTGGGCCGCGTAGTATGTGGCGTCGGCCCGCTGTAGGCGCTGTTTTAGAACTTGTAGATGTTTTAATCATAGACGCTAAGGATTTAATATTCTTTCTTCAATAAATGAAAAATACCTTTTAGGAATTACATCGGCCACTCTTGGCAGCCATCGTTTGTTCCATCATGCTCTACAAGCTGCTTACACCGTGTTTCAAGTAAGCTTTTTTCGGCTATACCCAACATGGCTACGCGTGTGTTTAATAAGGTATTAAGCTTTGCGGGGTGTTTTCACTTCGTCACGATTTACAACTGAACCTTGTTTTCTTAGATCCAGTCATATTATTAACCGGATAACGTTCAAAGATATCTGGCGAGATAGCACAAGCTTTAATCACCAGATCTGGGTCCTGATTTAGTTCTATTTTATAGCGTTTAGATTTTTTCTTTTTTAGTTGAATGTCTCCAACTAAATAAATATTTCCGGGTTTAAACTTAAATGTCATGGGTTTTTCAAAGATCTGGGGCTCTGTTCCCAATACCTTAGACTTACCGAAGTCAATATGATGTAATTTATATTTACCAGGTTTGATTGCAACGAGACCCTCGTTAGCAGAAACATGGGTGCATTTTCTACGCCGCACCAAGCATATCCAAGAAGGTTGTTTATCTTTATTTATCGCCGTGGCCTTTATAATAAGATAAGCCATATCTGGCTCAGCTGCGGGCTCTGGTCCAGCGTAGAGCGCGGAGTTAATAAATAGGCAAATAAATAGTAAAGCCGAGCGCATCGTTAACATTGGACTAATTTATTTAGTCTATTGAATCGATTTCATTGAGTTCGAGCTACAGCCTCTTTTTGAGTACTGCCAGAAACCACCGTTGTGTACTTCTAGATGCAACCAATGAATAGCATATAGGTGAACGGCTGTTGTAGGAATACTCGCTATCGATTCCTCCCAGCCATCACGACCATTATAAAAATCAAACCGGTCATAATACGGTTCATAGAACACGGGATATTCTCTTGGGGAATTAAGAATAGAAATCATCTAAGCCTAACCGCAGAGCGCACTAAGTACGACGTTGTTATATCTTTCTGCTTCACTGGAGAAGTAGGCCACAGCCTGAGTTACCTTGAATTAGCCCATTTGTGATTTACGGGGCATCAACAATTTGTTGTATTGTCACTGCCGAACAAAAAGAATAACGAGTAGTAATGCTGGTGGCTCATATTGTTCGCATTTTTAAAATGTGTCTAAACGAAATAATTGAGCTATAAAAGTTATTGCTAAGAGTAGTGAGGCCGCAACCAGCGGTATCTGAACAGTATGGTGACCGTTTTTAATTCTTTCATTCAAAGCGAAAAATATTACCCACATTAGAATTAGTATTGATATACCAATGACTAAATACGCGGCTCTTTTTTCTGTTATTGAAAGCCCTAGTGGCTCCATGTATGTCTGAGACGAGCTGGAAAAAGAGCTCTCCTGTTCAATCTCGGTATCTTGGGTAATTGAGTAGAAAGACTCGATTACACCAGCACCACCAGTCTTAGTTTGATTTAAAAATGATAACCCTGCTACATAAATCAATGAGGCAGTAATTAATAATACAACTTGAATATAATGCTGACGTTTCATCTCGTTTGCTTAACAGCGTATTAATAGGTGTGTACCTATCCTAACTAGATTCTCATTGATAAAAAGTCTATAGCCTTATTATTTTCAATATTTTTTATCATTCGAGCCCGTCTCGATTATTCGAAAGCATTTGGCTAAATATGAAAACTAACGATACAATCAAGGCATGTGCGGAGCTTATCATACACACTTATCATCAATGCATGGCTGGTCCGAGCGGCTAGAAGAATGGCCAGAAATGGCTTATGGGCGAGACGCCTTCCCCGCTTCTGAGGTTTGCACGTTTCGCGGCAACACAGGAGAAGTGATGCGATGGGGCATGATTCCAAAGTGGTCGAAGGAGTTTGATTCTAAATACCCAACCCACAATGCGCGAATCGAGACAGTAACTGAGAAGCCGACCTTCAGAGATGCCTGGTCAAAAAAACAACGCTGTTTGATACCCATGGCAGGCTACTACGAGTGGACCGGCACAAAAGGATCTAAGACCAAGTGGTATATAACCGACAAAGACACTGATGGCTTAGTTGTCGCTGGGTTGTGGAGTGAATGGGGGGCTGAAAGTAAGCTTTCATGCACAATGATCACACGCGACGCTGACGACTATATGTCGAATGTTCATCACCGCATGCTCGGGTACCTAACACCAGAGACGGCTGAAGCTTGGATGTCCGGCGAAATGGAGATAAACGACCTTCATAATTTAGAGGTACCTAATGTTATTTATTATCCCTTTGAGTCTTAGGTTTGAAAACTTGAACTTGGCCTGACAAAAATCTCTCTCTTTCTTTATATGCCTGACCGGATCTTTATAATGGGTGACCCTCTACCTGCTTTAAAAAGTGACGCTTTAAACTGTCCGCTGGAGCTATTTGTTAGCTTTTTTCTAAAGAGTTTTGCACTGAATTAGCAATAATATCGGCTAGTTTTTGATCTTTGACCGCTCTTGCTAGTGTTACACCACCTATAAGCAGAGAAATAGTTGCCCATGCTTTTTCCGAATTTTCCTTATCATTCTTCTCTGATAATCCTTTTGAGAAAGTGTCCACTACCGCCAACATATCAGATTGAAAAATTGAGCGTGTTTCATCATCTGAACGGGTAACTTCTGGTGTAAGACTTTGCATTGCACAACTATTCGAAAGATCTTCACAACGCTTTTGACCAAGATAATAATCACAAAATTCGTCTAGCCAATTATCGCCAAATTCTTTTTGGAAATTCTCTATACCCTCATTAATCTGGGTTAATCCCTCGTGAATAGCTTCGCGAAATGCACCTGCTTTTGATCCAAAATGTGCATAGAAAGCACCTGATGTGACATTAGCTTCCTTTGCAAGCCCATCGACTCCGGCGCCATCGTATCCATGATTTCTAAATCCACTATGGACAGCTTCCAATATACGTTGATGTGTTACTTCTTTCTTGTTGCCTGTTTTTTTGCCCACTGTGACGTTCCTTCTTAACTAATAACAATATCATACACAAGTAATATAACGAGCGCTATTTTTTTGCTTGACATATAACGATCGTTATCTTGGTTTATAAAGCAGTTGTTATATCGACTTGTCCCAGTGAGATCTTCGTTGAAGTTTATTAACAATATATAGCAAAAAATATCATGCTAATTGCAGTAACTTTATCAGAGGGTACAGTACCCACAGCAAAACACGGTCAAGTTGTTAAGGAGATTGCAGATAGTTTTTTAGAACATCACAAACTAGAAGGAAATATTTATGTCACAAAAAGTTAAAGCATTTGTCTATGTAGAAGGTCAAGTCTCTGTTCCTTTCGAGGAATATGACTGGAATCACGATAACGAGGGAATCAGAAAGCAATCTGGTTTTATAAGTAAAACGTGGCTTTCAGGTGCTGATAATAACTCAGTTGGCGGTTTTTACGCATTCGACAGTATTGAGAATGCGAAGAAATATGCTACAGGTTTTATGGCTGAAAAAGCCAAGTTACTTAATATCGGTATTACTACGCGTGTCTTTGCTGCAGATCGAGTTGAAGAAGCCAGGGGAGCAATGAAGTCGCCATTTTTTGACTAGTTAAATTTCGGTTGTACTCTGTAGCCTCGCAAATGCGAGGCTACAGATTTTACGGAACCGAAATAAACAACTTAACACTAAGTCATGAGATGCTGGATACCCACTTAGATCCTGCCTTTCATCATAAATGAAAGACTTGATCCCCTGCTTTGCTTTGCGTTTATTCTTGTTATCGCTTCTATTCGTAATGCGTCCACATTCTTAATATTTTTATCGCATCGTCCTCTTCAATAACCTGATAAACCAATCTATGCTGGATATTTATACGTCGAGCATAAGCACCCTCAAGATCACCCACTAATTTTTCATAGGATGGATGGTTTTGGTAAGGGTTTTCCTCGATTATCTCAAGAAGGGTTTTGGCCTTGTTCTTCAAACCTGACAAAGACAGTTTTTTTGCGTCTTTCTTGGCCTGTTTTGTGTAGTAAAGAGTCCACATTACCAATCTACTGAGGTATCCATGTCGTCTATATTTTCCGACATTCCCTCACGAATGGATTCTCGCATTCCTGGCACCGACAGTAGAAAGAGCGTTTCTTCCACAGATCGCCAATCGTCTTCAGAGAGGAGAACCGCGTTACCACGTTTACCCGTAATAGTAATTGGTTGATGAGTGCTCAAAGTTTCGTCAATCAGTTTGTAAAGCTTCGAACGTGCTTCGGTCGCATTTATGGTAGTCATATTGAGCCTCTATAAGAATATGTAAAAAAGCGTACGCTTTAACGAGCGTTTCGTCAAGTGTCAGCAGCTATGATACTGCAACCTCCGACCCATCGGCATGAACGGCTTTTTAATTTGAACTTTTCCTAGAGCTTCTTGAAAAAATGGTGCTGGATACTTGTGTTCAGGCTTAAATAGAATCGCGGATCTATATTAGAAGTGGGTGTCCAATGCTGTTGGAATCGCGGATCTATATTAGAAGTGGGTGTCCAATGCTGTTGTCACTCAACGAGTGAGGGAGTCACTCGTCTACTCACCGTGCTGATCCTCAGCAACGGCAACACCACAAGGACTCGTAGCTGACTTATTTACTTAATAGAGACCCTATGCCCGGCTTGTGAAACAATAGGATAAGTCGCGGCTGCGCACGACTTATCCTTATTCGTTATATGTTCTTTCTGTGGTTAACACTTTGCTCAAGAGTTTCACTAACCCATTGGTTAATACTTTTATTCTCACCTGTAGCTACCGCAGCAATTTTGCCATGTAACTTTGGATTAATTCTCAAATTGAATTTTCCGGAGAATTCTTTGGTTGGACTTATTCCGTTTTCTTCGCAAACCTCCAAAAAAACACGTAAAGAATTTCTAAACTCTTTACGTAGCGCAGACGAACTTTTGCCATAAAAATCGGCGCTTCCATTTAATCCCAAGATCTCGCCTCGGAATTGATCTAGTTCAGAATCGTATTCAATTTTAGCTTTATAGCCATCAATTTCCATAATGTTCATAAGGTCACCTCATTTTCTTCTAACCATTTGCGTATGCTTGCAACTGCTCCCTTATCCGTACTCGGAGATGGGTGAGGTCGATGGAAGACTCGGACCTCACCAAAAAGAACTACTGCCACGCGTGACCCAGCTCTCTCAGAGATGTTTGCACCAAGCTCTTTGAACAACGACTCAATGTCAGACCAATTGATATTGGCACTCGTCGGGTGACGGTAGATTTGCTCTAGAGTTTTCGAATGCTTACGCTTCATTCAAGGATAGTACTAAATTATGGTACTATTGTAAACTCCGATACATATAACGAGACTGTAGGAAAAGGTACAGCCTTAAAACCGATTGAAATTTAGATCTCAAAATACGCCTCTCTAATGATTTTCAACACGGTTTCGTCCGTAAGAAGACCTTAAATTTAACACAGCCGACAGTTTGACTGACGGCTTTCTAGACATTTGACTTTTTCTACAGTCTCAACGCCGCGAACACGGGCGCGCGCTGTTTGCATGCAACTACTGGGACATGCAACTACTGGGACATGCAACTACTGGGACACCCAGAACTAATACTTGTAAATCTTACACTAATCTGAGAACCTAATAGCTTAAAGGAATAAAGGAATAAAGGAGAGTTAGGATGACTCAAGCCAGAAAAACGATCGTGTCGGTTGCCGACACGCCCTACTATCATTGTGTGTCTCGCTGCGTTAGGCGGGCCTTTTTATGTGGCCAAGACCACTACTCAGGAAAAGACTACGAACACCGGCGCCAATGGCTTGAGGATAAGCTTCACAAAACTGCGAAAGCGTTTGCCATTAAACTCTGTGCTTACGCCGTTATGAGCAATCACTATCACGTTGTATTGCATATTCGACCCGATCTATCGACGGCTTGGTCTGACCGCGAAGTCGTTAAACGATGGCATTCATTGTTCAAGGGGAACCTGATTTCTCAACGTTATTTGGCTAATGATGTCTTACTCGATACCCAACGTGAACGATTAAATGAATATATCGCCCTTTGGCGCGAGCGCCTTACTAGCCCATCTTGGTATATGGGCATCGTCAATGAAGCCATCGCACGCCGAGCAAACAGGGAAGATAACTGCACAGGTCGATTTTGGGAGGGTCGCTTCAAAAGCCAAGCGCTACTTGATGAAAGGGCCTTGCTGGCCTGCATGGCCTACGTCGACTTAAACCCTGTCAGAGCGAAGATGGCAACGTCACCAGAGGTGTCTGAGCACACCAGCATAAAAGCTCGTATTACGGCGCTACAAAAAAACAAACCTGCGCAGCCAACAATAGCCGAATTTGTTGGATCAAACCTTGAGGCGCAAGGTCTCCCGTTTTTACTTAAAGACTACCTTGAACTCACAGATTGGACTGGCCGATTGATACGAGAGGGCAAGCGAGGCTCGATCAATGACGAACTCCCTGCAATACTAGAACGACTATCATTAAATCAAGACGCTTGGAGAGTACTGACTACACGTTTTGAGCTGGAGTTCAAACAATGGGTTGGGTCAGAACACATCGTACGCCAAGTCTATAACGACAAAAAATATCAACGAATTCCCTCGACCGATCATCATCGAACGCTACTAGGCTAAGCAAAGCTGTCAAAACACCTCGAAGCGCGTAAGCGAGAACGACACTCGCCAAAAAAGCATTGATTACTAGATTCCACCGACAAATGAGTCCAATGGGTGTTTGGTTTTATTCGAAAATCACTGAAAATGTAGAAGTCACATTATGGAGGATTTAGTTCGATGAGCTTTCTCTTAATTTGGGTGTCCCAGTTAATTGTCCATTGAATGATTCATCTATTTTATTAATACTTATTTCCATATATTAGAAAACCTTAAGTAAAATGTTAAATTCACGTTTCTATGCCTAACAGCTTATTAGGATGCATGCGCGTTTTCCAGCTAGACTCGTTTTAACGAATCGGCCGTAACCTTCTATATTAACTATTTTTTTTGTCATCTAGGTCCTTTTCTATGGTGTCAAAGTGAGCAAGCTCACTTTGTAGAATAGCAGCGTGGTTTGCTATTCTCAATAAAATTGTAAGCCATTGTTTTGCATGTAGAAAAATAATTTCTTGGTTGCTAAACGCGCAGCATCCAGTAGGGTAAAGTAACTGATTTCGTCGACTCTTCAATATATACATGTACAGTTATTGAGGGAGCCAATAACGAGTAGAAAAAGTCCTTTTATCGAGTCAATTTGTAGAGCGATGCGTCTACGTGGATATAGTATTCGCACCGGGAAACTTACCTTTATTGGATTAGGTTTTACATGCGCAATCATAATTATTGGTGCTCCAGGACAATGGCATTATCTAGTTTCTTATCAAGCCTTTGTTCAGGTGCCTAAGGGGCAACACAACATTGAGATTCTCAAAAGACCGATGCTGTCACTAGTAAACAGCCAGCACTAAAGAAACTCAAAATTCGCCTTAAGTTGCTTCACAAAGCGACTCTTGCGCTTATTCTCAGGCTTGTTGTAGATATTTTCGATGACCGTTGCGATCAATTCCTTATCTTTAGGTTTAGCGTTGGCGTATAACTTTTGCAAGAACCAATTTGCTCTGTCGATAGTTTCATTGCTGTTTAAATTAACTAAATTATTGACCGCTCTCTCAGTCAATGTACAGGTTTTGTAGGTGTGCCTTGGGGCGGCGTTGGCTATTGCCATTAGCGTGCTGGGGTGAACTTTGTGCTGGCTGGCCAAGGCAATGGCATCATCGACAATGTTGTGGCTGAGGTAGATCGCGATGAGGTTTTCGGCTCGCTGGCGATTGCGGGGGGTGTCTTTGCGTGCTTCGATTTTCGAATTTAGGTAACGTATGCCCTGCTGTAGATAGTCTCGTTCTTGGTGGATTTTATCGGCTATTTGATAGACTTCTTTTAAATCTTTGGGTTCTTCGCTTTCTTCAAAACGAGCCCATTGGGCGGCAAGCGCTTTATCGAATTCTTCTTGAGCTAGCCAAAGTTCAATTTGGTAGGTTTCAATAGCGACTACTTGGTGGCTGCGCAGAGTTTCGACTAAGCTGGCGTAGTCTAACCATTTAGTGGCTTCGTCTAAGCGTTGGTATTCGATGCACTTGGCTACTAGTTTTAGGCATCGGTCGGTGTCTACTGCGCCCTTGGCTAAAATTTCGAGCTCGCGCGTTTTGTTGTTTAGCAACTGAGCGTCTTCGAGTAGGATGTTTTCAAGCTTGGTATAAAGCCCTTGCTGGTTGGCGCCCGCTTTGTTTGGTGGCGGCATCTTGGTCCACTCTTTGCTTACTGCCTCCATTAAGTCTTCGCTTTCTTTGTTGCTGATTAGTGTCAAGACACCGTTTGGCAAGTTTAGAATTTGGTAGCTGAACTTTTCATCTAGTATTAGTTTACTCAGTAAGGCTACGCGTTCATTGCCCTGCCATTCAGGCGCAGCAAGGCTTTGGTGAAACCAGTCCTTGAGCTGGCTTTGTAAGTCGCTCTGGTAGCTGGCGCGGTCTTCAATGGTGTCGAGCGCTTTCTCAACACGCTCAATCGAATAGATAATCAGCTTGATCGCCTGACGAGCATCCAGTGCAAGTACCGCAGGCTCTAACACTTGTAACGCCAGTTGTGCCTCAGAGAAATAGTTAGCAACTTCTTGTGGTCGCCAGAGTCCAGACGGCTTGAAGGGTATTGCCTGGGTAATGCGCTTGCGTAGATCTTTACTTGATAGGTTGCCGCTGGCGATTTCGGCACGCAGTAACCAATGGTCGTAAAGGCTTTGATCACGTTGGATAAGAGTATTTAGCTCTTCAATCAGCTGCGGCTTAGTGAAGGTATTTAAATAAAGTTGCAGCGTATCGGCTTTGCCAGCGTCAGCCATTTCTAGGTTGGTTTGAGTCTGGTAGTAATACGCTAGACTCACCGCAACGCAGTGCTTACAGAAATCGAAGTTATCTGACGCTGGGCAGTTGCAACTGCCATCAAACATTTTAGCTGTGTGATTTAATGAGACGCGGTATTGTTTTTGGCCTTCTACGCTGGCGCTAATCTGCGTGTCATTTATGTTGAGTTGTTCTACTCGACCTTCATTGTAGTATTCAAGACCTCGCTGATAGGCGGCCTCTCCAGCCAATGTTGCGATCACCGACTCAGAGAGAATTTTCATGGCTTAGCTATTTCTATACTGGTTTATTAAATCACGCGTTTCAATCGCGACTCGTCGCGCAGCGATGGCAAAATTTTCGTCGTTGCCAGCGTAAATAATTGCGCGTGAGCTATTAATGATCAGCCCCCTGCCATCGGCTGTTTGGCCAGCTTTTACTAAGGCTTCAACATCGCCGCCTTGCGCACCGACACCCGGCACTAAGAATGGCATGTCGCCAGTGATTTCTCTTAGGCGAGCCATTTGCTCTGGCCATGTTGCGCCGACAACAATACAGCAGTTGTTATTGGCGTCCCAGTGTTGGCTAATCATGCTGGCTACTTTTTCATACAGTGGTTGGCCGTCGACCAGCAAATCTTGAATGTCGGCAGCGCCTGGATTGGATGTGCGACAGAGTAAAACGGTACCTCGATCAGCGCGATCTAAAAAAGGCTGTGCCGAGTCTCTACCCATATAAGGGTTTACCGTTACGGCGTCAGCTTTATATCGGTCGAACGCTTCTACCGCATACATCTCTGCAGTGCTGCCAATATCGCCACGCTTTGAATCCAAAATAATTGGAATGTGCGGGTAAGTAGCACGAATATAATTTAGCGTTTTCTCTAGTTGGTCTTCTGCTTGTAGGCCAGAAAAATACGCTATTTGTGGTTTATAGGCACAAACCAGATCGTATGTGGCATCAACAATAGCTTTACAAAATTCAAAAATCGGCTCGGGCAAATCTTTTAAATGCGGGGGTATCTTCTGCCAGTTTGGATCCAAGCCAACGCATAAAAGTGAGTTGCTAGAAGACCAGCACTGTTCAAGTTTTTGAATAAATTTCATATTTAAGATTTTACCTTATGCGGTCTGATATTTATGCAGTATTAGTTTGCTTATGACTAAAATTATCACGCTGAGGTCTCGGATAGAACTATCTGGAAAATTTGGTAGATAGAATAATTGACGAGGTGGTTTTACTAATACCGTCAATATTGCCGACCAGATCAAGCACTTGGTCGAGATGTTGGGTCGATTCGGCGCTGATCAGCGCTAACATTTCATAACTGCCATTGACCGCATGCAGGGCCTTAATCGCCGGTATTTTTTTTAAGGTTCGTACGATGTGAGCCGACGATTTTGGGTTAGAACTGATCATTACCTGTGCTTGAATTCGCCCGCGCTCGTAGTCTTGACTAAATTGAACCGTGTAGCCAGTGATCACGCCGCGTTTTTCTAAGCGCTCAATACGGCTGGTAACGGTGGTGCGAGACATGCCGAGCATGCGCGCTAAATTGGCCGTGCTTTCTCGAGAATTAGTGCTTAGTAAGGCGATTAATTCTTTATCTTTACCGTCGATTATCATGTTTTAATTTCCGTACTAGCTAGGCGTTGAGACGGTGGGTGATCTTAGTGCCGCGAGAATAACCACCGAGCACAGTGTTACTGCTGCGGCCGCTGCACTGAGTGGCACAAGGCCTTGCGATATAAAAGGTGCCACGGCGGCTGTCCCGCCCGCGGCAATGCCAAGAATAAACAGTATTAGTAGTGCGGCTCCACGTGAATCATTGTCGCCAGCGGCGACAACGGCGCGATAGAAGCCGGGAGGCCCACGTAAGCCAAGGCCCAGATTTACCGGCGCAAAGAGTAGCCATAGCCATCTAGGGTCGCCGTCGCCGAACAGTGAAAATAAGTAGATTGCTAAACAGCCAAATGCGGTCAAAACGGATCCAATATTGATCATTAGCTCGCTACCGAAGCGCATCACAAGGCGGTCACTTAAGTTTGCGCTAATAATAAACAGACTAATGCCGATCAACTGCATAATCACAAAGGTTGAAAGATCACTGCCCATGCTGGTAATGATTACCGTTGGTGCGCCAAATACGAATATTAGTAGGCCGCCAAGGGTACACGCGTGACTTAAGCCTTGGCGCATAAACTCTCGATTAGCGAATAAGGAAAAGTAGCTAGCTTGGTGTTTCTGCTGTCGCTTAATATCTGATCGGCTACTCAGCAGCTTACCGCCAAAGAATGCGATCGCAATGGTCAACGCCAGAGCTAATGCGGCGGTAATAAAGAATGACGCTCGCCAGTCGGCAAAGGTCAGCAACCATGCTCCGGCGACCGGAGCAAAAGCCGGTGTGAGTGATTCAATACTGCCCATTAAGCCGATGGCCTTGATGGCGCCGCGCTGATCAAACATAGAACGAATCATGCCGGGTGCGAAAACCGCCGGCGCCGATGATGCCAAGCCTTGAAACCAACGTATTGTTACCAGTTCATTGATTGACTCAGCTTGACCGGCTAGATATGACAATGCGGCGTACAACAGCAGGCTTCCAATCAATAGCCAGCGTTGATCGAAACGGGCTCCAAGCTCACCAAAAACAAGTAATCCGATTGCCGTGCCCGCCGCAAAACTTGCCAGCACTAGTTGTGCCCTTTCAAGGCTCCCCGTTATGGCGTCAGGGAGGCTCGGAATGGCGGGAAGTACTAAATCTATTCCCGCGAGCCCCAATACGGTGCCGCAAACAAGGAGTGCGAAAGTGATTTTTGCTTGGCGTGTGGTGTGCGGCATGTTGTCCGTTTTAGGCAGTGGCTTATTGGTTTGCTAGAATGCTTCGTATATTACGTCATAATGACTATAAACTTGTCGATATGATAATAATTGTTGCGCAAAATGCACATTTTATCACTACAAAACGCCCGATAAGCCCAATAAGCTTTAGCAAGCTAAAATAGTGGCTATTTGGCCATCTAACGAAGAATTTGATCATAAGATCAATAGAGGAGCAATTATGAAGAACGTACTATTATTGGGCTCGGGTAAGATTGGCGCAATTATCACCGAGTTACTCACAAGCTGTGGCGATTACCATGTGACGGTAGCCGATTTGAGTGAGGACAATTTAGCGCGTTTAGGCGAGCATGAAAACCTAACGACCTTACGCTTGGACGTAACCGATAGATCTGCGCTTGATCATGCGCTGCTAGGTAAATTTGCCGCCTTGAGTGCCTGCCCTTTCGATATAACAAAGTATGTGGCTCAAGCGTCGGCCGCCTCTGGGGTACATTATTTTGATCTTACCGAAGACGTTGCCTGTACAAATCTAGTTAAAGAATTGGCTAAAGATTCAAAAGGCGCTTTGATGCCTCAGTGTGGTTTGGCACCGGGCTTTATTACCATTGCCGCCTATGACTTAGCCAAGCAGTTTGACGAGTTACATAATGTTCACATGCGAGTCGGGGCTTTGCCAAAGTATCCGTCGAATGGTTTGAAATACAATTTGACTTGGTCGACCGATGGGTTGATCAATGAGTATTGCAACCCGTGCGAGGCGATTGTCGAAGGTAAGTTAATGCAAGTACCACCGCTGGAAGAGCTCGAAAGCTTTTCTTTAGACGGTGTATCTTATGAGGCGTTTAACACCTCCGGCGGGTTGGGCACGCTTTGCGACACCTTAGAGGGTCGAGTTAGAAACTTGAACTACCGAACGGTTCGTTATCCAGGGCATAGAGACATCATGAAGGTGTTGCTGCAAGATCTTCGCATGATGGATAATCGCCCACTGTTGAAAGAGATCTTCGAAAAATCGTTGCCGCTAACATATCAAGATGTTGTGTTGGTTTTTATTAATGTCAGTGGCATCAAAAATGGCCAGTTGGTTCAAGAGACTTACGCAAATAAGGTCTATAGCAAAACCATTAATGGCAAACTTTGGAGCGCTATTCAAGTGACTACCGCATCGGGTATTTGCACAGTGCTAGACTTAATGGCCGAAGGCAAGCTTGCGCAACAGGGCTTTGTAAAACAAGAAGATGTTTCATACGACGACTTTATCAATAATCGTTTCGGCCAATACTACAACTCGGGTACTCAGATATAGTTATTGCGTTGCCTTAGTTTAGGTCTATCATCTGGCGCCACTAATGTTTTCGGTTAAGGCATAGTTCGAGTCATAGTTCGAGGCTTAGGTCGAGCTCTAGTTTCAGGTTTGGTCGAAGATTAACCGAGTGGTGCCAAGTTTATCTATTTAATTGCGGGCCAGTCTTTGCATTCAAACAAAGGCGACCCGCGATCTTAACGGCTTAAGTGTTAAAAGATTAGGGCTTCGTAGCCACATCCGGTGTTGCAACTGGCATTGGTGTCACATTTACTAATGGCCAAATTAATTGTTCGGCGGCGGTGGTTTCAGGTAAGTTCTCAACGCCCATCTCGGCAGGATAGCGACGTGTGATTTTAGCCGTGCCGAACAGCACATCCCAGAAAAACAGCAGATTACCAAAGTTGCCTTTGTAGTTGGTTACGCCGTCACTGGCATGTTTGCCATGATGTGCGCTATGCGTAGACGGTGTTGATATGGTGCGTTCAACAATCCACATGATTGGCGACAGCCATTTTATTTTATACAGCGGTGCGTCCCAACGAACATCACTGTGCGCGCCAAATATCACCGTCATTTTTATGACAATGTACGATGCATAAACCCATGCCCCACCAAGATAAATTAGCGCGCCTGAAAACCACAGGCCGGGCATTAAAAAGTAGTAGAAGATATTGTTACGGTAGACCACTCGAATAGATAAATAGTTAGCATTGTGATGAGGGCGATGAAGTTTATAAAGCCAAGGCACCATGTGCGAAATTCTGTGCCACCAATATTGCGTAAGATCATCGAATATCAGGAACAAGGCAAATACACTTAAAAAGTGCCAGCTCTTGAGCATATCCTGGGCCTCGGGCGCGACCAGCGACGCTATAGTAAAGCCTCCTAGGATAACTAACGGTTGAGTTACCAAGGTCAGCATTAGCGTTCCGATAACCTCAACCATAGCGTCGTCTTTAGTCTGTTGGGGTTTGGCAAAAAACTGGGTGAATATAATTTCTAAAACGATAAAGCCAATAAAGACCAGCAACACAGCGAGAAGTTCAGGTTTCATTTTTAAGCCTTTTTTTCTAATAATGGGTTTTCTATTAATGAATAAATCTTAGCAGCGCGTATTGAATCAAAATGATAAATATTTTACATTTTAAATGTTTTGTTAAATCTTCTTAAAATAACCACTCCCGCTTTTCTTGAGCTACTGCCGCCCGAGGTTGCCGATCAGCTCATTGCCGCGTCGGTATTGATCAAGTATTCCAATGGCCAGCTGATTCATACTCGCGGCAGCTTGAAACCGGGTCTATCGATTGTGCACAAGGGTGGCGCACATGTGGGGGTAAACGGAATCGACGGTACTTTCGTCATGGTTGCGGCATTAGGGCCTGGCGAATGTTTTGGCGAGTTTACCTTGTTCACACAATTGCCGAGAACACATGACATATCGTCGATTGGTGAGTCTCAGATTTATCAATTATCGCAACACAAATTTGATGTTTTATATCAGCGTGAGCCGAGTATTTCAAAGGCGTTATTAAAAACTACGCTGATGCGAACACACGTTCTGTTGGAGATGCTGGATGCAATTCGTAGATTGCCGATTCTTGAGCGCACAGCCAAGGTGCTGTTATCAATGTCGTACAGCTTGGGCGGTTCCAATGTTCTACGAGGTCGTCAAGACGAGCTAGCGTTTACTCTTGGCGTTACCCGAATATCGCTAGGCAAGGCATTGAAAGAACTTAGTCATCTTGGTTTGATCGAGATCGGGTATGCAAAGATTACGATACCCGATCGTGTGCAGCTAAGCGATTGGGTTGAACTCAATTGTGGTGCTTGATTGTGGTACTCAAATTTCGATCTTAGCTTGCTGTCGTCCTGAGGAACTAAAAACTGGGTTGCTCAGCGTTATTAGTCAGCGATCAAATTTCGCAGATCGACACCGCTTGGTTTTTGAAACACCCGCAGATCAAAATCGCTTACTACTGCGAATAGGTGATCAAAAATATCCGCTTGGATAGCCTCATAGTTGACCCAGTTTTTATCGGCGCTAAAGGCATAAATTTCGATCGGTAAGCCATGTTCGGTGGGTGCTAACTGGCGAGCCATAATAGTCAAATCTTGATTGATGCTTGGGTGATGTTTTAAATACGCCAAAACATAGGCTCTGAAGGTGCCAATATTGGTGAGCCGTCGGCCATTAACACGCGATTCACCGTCGTGGCCTGCTTTCTGATTGTGAGCTTGTAATTCATCTTTTTTAGCTTGCAGATAGCCTTTGATGTAACTAATTTTGCTGTAGCGTGTGAGCGCGTCGTCATCACAAAATTTTATAGAGTTAACATCAATGAAAATTGAACGCTTAATACGACGCCCCGGCGATTCCTGCATGCCGCGCCAGTTCTTAAACGAGTCGTTGATCAGGCTTTGCGTAGGAACCGTGGTAATGGTGTTATCGAAGTTGCGCACTTTGACGGTAGTCAGTGCTATTTCCATTACGTCGCCGCTAGCACCGTGTTGAGGAATATCAACCCAATCGCCAATCGCCACCATTTGGTTCGAGCTAAGCTGTAAGCCTGCAACAAAGCCAAGTATTGGGTCTTTAAAAATCAGCATCAGCACCGCCGTCATGGCACCCAAACCGGCAAATAAGTTCAGTGGTGATTGGCCGATAACGAGGCTGGCGATCACAATAATTGCGACAAAATAGGTGATCAGCTTGGCTACTTGAGCGAAACTCTTGATTGGTACTCGCCGAGAAATTGAAAACGAGTGATATATTTCCAGTAACGAATTGATCAGAGCGTCGATAATCAACGCGATGATGATTACCATCGCAATCGCCGCGGTGTTTGCCACGATGTTGCTTAGCCACGGATAAACCGTGAGAGCCTTGGGCGTATAGGTATAAATCAAGTAGGCCGGTACTAAGTGTGCGACACGGCTAAAAACTCGATGTTTAATTAATACGTCGTCAAGGTCTGATTTGCTCTTAGAAATGAGCATGTTGATCGTGCGAATAAGCCCATATTTGACGATAAAAAACGAAATAGTCGCGATCAACAAAATCGCGACCATCGCTATTGCGTTAGCGCTGAGAGCTTCATAACCCTTGATGACGGGAATGCTGCTTAACCATTGATTGATAGGTTCGATCATATTTAGAATTGTATTGTTTGTTTGAGGCCTCAGCTATGCTGAAGTCTCTGTTTGGAAACCCAACTGAAAAATTTCTCTAGCTCAGGGTTTTGTTTAATTGTGGCTAGAGTGTTCAATGTTTTGGCTAGCTGCATTTCATCAAATCGCTTATGAATGCCCGCATGACAGGTTCGGCAAAGCATAATGCCTTGGTTTAGATCTTGCTTGCTAAAGTTCTTCTTAAAATGCGCTCGACGATGCATTTTGCGTGGTATTAAATGGTGAAAGGTTAGCCATGTTAGGCGTTGGCAGCAGCAACAAAGTCCATGCTTAGCTGATGGCATTTAGGCGGCTTGTTTTTCCAGTAAATCTACATAGGCCACGTCGATTAAATCACTTGCTTGTATATTCAGTTGTTGCATCAACGCCTCGGCTTCCGCTCTTGCTTGCGCTCTTGTTTCAGATAGGGCCTCGCCGCCTTGCACTGAATCATGTTCACCGAGCACCACTTCTAATTCGATAAAGTCACCTAAATTTTCCACTGCATCAAAATGCAGTCGGGTACGACCCACCATGTAAAGGGATCTAACTTTGTTTACTACCTGGCGAATGCCGTAGGCTTTTTGTAAAACACTTTTTAGGCCCATAGCATCATCGGTTTCAGTGATGTAATATTCCGATAGCTTTGGGCCGCTGGTGTCGATGCGCCGATAAAAAATTAACTCGGCCGCCCTAGCCGCCCTAGTATCAGAAACAGTATCAGAAACAGTATCAGAAACAGTATCAGAAACAGTATCGCGCGAGTCATCATGAAATTCTCGCAGCTTCAGCCGCCCGTCAGCAACCTTAAAAAACGTATCCCGTTGCACTAAGGTTTCTAAGGCTTTATCACTGATTTGCTCAGCCAGCTTTAGCTGCGACGCAACGTTAGTTGCTCGTGCTTTAATTTCTATGTTTTGCGCCATTATTAACCGTTAGAACTATTATTCGTTAGAACTGAAGATGCTTTACAGTCAAAGACTTGTTAATCAGCTGCTTTAAGCTGGCGATGCCTAAATCGACATGCATGTCGGCATGATTAACGGTCGCCATTGCATCGCTGGCATCGGTTTTAACGCCATCGGGTGTCATCGGTACATCGCTAACAAGTAGCAGTGCGCCAGCTGAAAAATTGTTCTTGAAGGCGGCTGAAAATAGTGTCGCTGTTTCCATATCAATTGCCATTGCTCGGGTGCGCTTTAAGTAACGCTTAAATTTATCATGGTGCTCCCAAACCCGGCGATTAGTGGTGTAAACGGTGCCGGTCCAATAGTCTTCGCCATAGTCACGAATGGTGGTGCTAATTGCTTTTTGCAATTCAAACGCTGGCAAGGCGGGTACTTCTGGCGGCATATAGTCGTTACTAGTACCTTCGCCTCGTATCGCCGCGATAGGCAAAATCAAATCGCCGACAGAGTTCTTTTTCTTTAAACCACCGCATTTACCTAAAAACAGAACGGCTTCTGGATGAATAGCGCTCAGTAAGTCGCATATAGTTGCGGTGTTCGGTGAGCCCATACCGAAGTTGATCATGGTAATGCCATCTGCTGTGGCACACGGCATCGATCGATCAAGCCCGACGACTTTAACACCAGCCTTTTCAGCAAAAATATTTAGGTAGTTAGAAAAATTGGTGAGTAAAATGTATTTACCGAAACCGTCTAACTCCATACCTGTATAGCGCGGTAGCCAATTTTCTACGATGTCTTTTTTCGTTTTCATTATTCACCTTTATTGTCTTTTCTATGGAGGCCTTAGCACAACTCAGGGACGAGATAAAAATAGTCTGAAATTTCTTCAATTGAGGCGGAAAACGCAGGCAATAGCGAGCTATTGGCAAGTTTTTCAACAATAAATGAAGAAATTTCAGGCATTTTTAGCCGTTCGTCGAGTTATGCTGAGGTCTCCGATTATAGCAAGCCCATCATCAAATTTCTTTGGCCATTACCTAGCAATTGCTGAGATTACCAACTGCCGGTTTTCGGCATTGACGCCCAAGGTTCCTTAGGTGCAAGGCTATCGCCCTTTTGCAAAAGCTCAATTGAAATGCCGTCGGGCGAAATAATAAACGCCATGTGACCGTCAGCAGGGGGCCTGTTTATGGTAACGCCTTTGTCCATAAGCCGTTGGCATGCTTGATATATATCATCAACTTCATAGGCTAAATGACCAAAATTACGGCCACCGGAATATTCGTGCTCGTCCCAATTGTAAGTTAGCTCCAATTCAGGCGAACGTTGTTCTTTAGCGCTGCTTAGGTCATGTGGGGCGGCTAAATATAGTAGCGAGAAGCGACCTTCGTCGCTGTCATAACGTTTGGTTTGAACTAAGCCAAGCTTGTCACAGAAAAAGTCGAGTGCGCTGTCTAAGTCGCCAACCCGAACCATGGTGTGTAAAAATCGTAAACTCATTTATTCTCCTGCCAGCCAATTGGCAATGTCTTCGGCGTAATAGGTTAAGATTGCGTTTGCGCCAGCGCGTTTAAAACTCATCATTGTTTCGAGCACCACGGCTTTTTCATCGAGCCACCCATTTTGTGACGCCGCTTTAAGCATCGCATACTCACCACTTACATGATAGACGAAGGTGGGCATGTTGAATTCGTCTTTAACTCGCCGCACGATGTCAAGATAGGGCATTCCGGGCTTTACCATCACATAGTCGGCACCTTCATCGATATCCATACGTACTTCATGTAAGGCTTCGTCTGAATTTGCCGGATCCATTTGATAGGTGTATTTATTGCCACCGCCCAAATTACCGGCCGAGCCGACAGCATCACGAAATGGCCCATAGAAGGCCGACGCGTATTTAGCCGAGTAAGCCAAAATTTGGGTGTTGCGCAGCGTATTTGTTTCCAGCGCCATGCGAATTTTGCCAATACGGCCATCCATCATATCCGAGGGCGCCACGATATCAGCCCCCGCTTGGGCGTGAGAAACAGCTTGTTTTACCAATACCTCAATGGTTTCATCGTTAATTACATAACCATCGTCGTCAAGCAGGCCGTCTTGACCATGTACTGTATACGGATCGAGTGCAACATCTGAAATAATTCCGATATTCGGAACTGCGGCTTTTATTGCCCGCATGGCTCGTTGAGCGAGCCCTTCAGGGTTAAACGCTTCTTCGGCGAGCAGTGACTTTTTGTCATTGCCGACGACCGGGAATAAGGCGATTGCTGGAACCCCAAGAGCATCTAAACGCTTGGCTTTTTCTACCAGCAAATCAACACTTATGCGCTCAACTCCGGGCATCGAGTCAATGGTCTCGGTTTTATTCTCGCCCTCGATTACAAATACTGGCAAGATTAGGTCGCTTGCACTTAGCGCGTTTTCACGCATTAGCCTACGAGAGAAATCATTGGCGCGAGGCCGGCGTAAGCGGCTAGTTGGGTATTGTCTATTCATCCGGCTAGTGTCTCATTAATTCGGTCTAAATTCGAGAGGGTGTTGTTGCCAGAGTTGCTAGAAGAGTTGCTAGAAGAGGTGTTAGATAGGGAGTTTGAGGTGCACCGGCTGCGTAACTACAGTTCTCGCACCATTCTGCGGCCGCCGACTCGAGGCATCTGGTCCATAATATAGTTGGCGCGTTTCTTTAGGTACTTGCTCGGCTTGCCTGGGTTTGACCTAGACGGCGTTGGCAGGCTTGCGGCAATTAAGGCTGATTGTTCGGGTGTTAAGTACTTTGCATCGATGCCGAAATAATATTGACTCGCGGCACCGACTCCAAAAACAGATTTACCAAATTGGGCGAAATTTATATAGAGTTCTAGAATCCGTTTTTTCGGTACGATTAACTCCATCCAGATAACCAGCCAAGCTTCAAGGCCTTTGCGTAAAAAGCTACGACCTGGCCATAAGAATAGGTTTTTCACGGTCTGCTGCGAGATAGTGCTGGCTCCTCGCGATTCACCATTTTTGCGCTCTTCGAGTACCAATTTAATTTGCTTTATATCAAAGCCATAATGGTTTGGGAATTGTTGGTCTTCAGAGGCAATTACCGCGTTCGGGAAGTAGGCAGATACGTCGTCGATTGGCACCCATTTATGCTTTATATTGGTATTGTTATTACGCTTATTGAGTTCAATGAAGTTACTAGTAGGCGGGTCGTAGTAGCGCAAAAGCACCATTGGTAGGGCGGACAAAAAACACACCAACAGCATTAGACGAAAGCTCCATCGAAAGAAATTACGTATCGGCCCTCTTGGCTTTCTACCAAGGTTGCCGCTTGCCAGACTCTGCTGTGAAGATCGGCGCTGTGATGGTCGCATTAGGTCACGCATGGCTTACATCATAAATGGGGTCACACGCAGCACTTCGTCCATCGTGGTCAATCCCTGTGAGACTTTCTTGGCACCACTGTGGCGGAGCGTTTGCAAGCCATCTTTGTTGGCCTGCTTGCGCAGCGGCTCTAAGTCACCGCCTGGTTTAATCAGAGGTTTAATCGCTTGGGTCATTTCCAGCATTTCATATAAACCTATTCGACCTAAAAACCCAGTTTGGCGGCATTCTAGGCAGCCAACTGGTTTGCACGGCGCAGTGGCCTCAACCTCGGCACCTTGAATAAATTCCGACCAGATAAGCGGATCAATGCTATCGGGTTCTTTACAGTGATGACAGAGTGTTCTGATTAAGCGTTGCGCCATTACCCCAAGGACCGTGGCGTTAATTAAATAGGCCGGAACTCCTAGTTCCTGTAATCGTGTGATGGCCGACGGGGCATCATTGGTATGCAGTGTCGAGAGCACCAAATGACCGGTTAACGCCGCTTGGACCGCCATTTCGGCGGTTTCTAAATCGCGAATCTCACCAATCATGATGATATCGGGGTCTTGCCGTAACAAAGATTTGACACCCGCAGAGAAGGTCAAATTAATCGCTTTGTGAACTTGAATTTGGTTAAACGCAGGTTCGACCATTTCGATAGGGTCTTCGATTGTGCAAACATTAACCTCGCTGGTGGCGAGATTTTTCAAGGTTGAGTAAAGTGTCGTAGTTTTACCTGATCCGGTTGGCCCGGTGACTAAGATGATGCCATTGGTGTGTTTGGTTTGGCGATTCCAGATATCTAACTCGCGGTCAGTCAGCCCTAACTCATTGAACGAACGTTGCAGCACTTCAGGATCGAAAATTCGCATCACCATCTTCTCGCCCATGGCGGTCGGCACAGTCGATAGGCGTAGCTCGATCTCTTTGTTGTTTGGTGTCCGTGTCTTTAAGCGGCCATCTAACGGGCGTCGCTTTTCAGATATATCCATGCGCGCAAGTGTCTTTAAACGTCCGACAATGGCGAGTAGCACATTTGGCGGCACCTGATAGGCGTGGTGTAACATGCCATCAATTCTAAAACGCACTTCACCGCGCTCTTTACGTGGCTCTAGGTGAATATCACTGGCGCGCTGCTCGAACGCGTATTGCAACAGCCAATCGACCAGTTGCACGATATGATGGTCTTCAGCATCGAGCTGGCCGCTGCGGCCTAAGTCTACTAGCTGTTCGAGGTTTTGTTGTAGGCTGGCGCCGGTTCGGTCATCATTAATATTCGACTTGCTGATCGATTTGGCTAAATTGTAAAATTCGCTTACGTAGCGATCAACGTCAAGAGGGTTTGCAAAAACGATATCTATGTCTCTGCGAAGGAGCTTTTCTAAATCGTCCTTCCATGACAGATCAAGCGGGTTTTTGACCGCCAAGGTTACTCGGTCATGAGCCGCTTTGACCGCCAAGAAACCGTGCCTCTTGGCATAGTCAGAGGCGATTACTTTGGTCACCGCAGCGATATCAATATTAAGCGGGTCGATGTAAAAGTAGTCAACACTAATGCTTTTAGCGAACCATTCGCACAATGGTTCCAAGGTGATTTTCTCACCTGTCTCTTGGTGGGATGGTAAGCTGCGAGCTATACCGACTAATGGATGACTTGGCGCAGGATTTACGTTGAGCAAATTTGCGTCAATACGTTTAGCTTCAGCGACCGATATCATGCCGGCTTTGAACATCGCTTTTAAAATCGACTTATGGTTTGGTTTTTCAAGGCTCATGCGGTTAAGCTTATCTAGTTAGGCAAAGGTGCTTGTGCCTTTACAAGTATATTTATATAAGGGTGTGATGATGGTATGACATGAAGTGATATCATGCCAGTGAATTTGTTGTTAGGACTGACGGAGGTCATCGATGATCCGAGTGATCATAGTATTAATTTTCTTGTTTTTGGTTTGGGTGCTGTACGTCTCGGGTTTTGAGAAGCCTCGAAAAATACGCATTTGTATTATTGCTATTGTACTGTGCTCGATTGGTTTCTGGTTCGACGGCTACTATAAGCGTGAACTAAATAATCTGATTGACGTCAGCCAGGTGCAAGTGTGTGGAGTGACCTCAGAGTTTAGTTATCGAACTAATTATAATTTAAAAATCTGCTTACAAAATGAGGCTACTGATGCCACCGTTAGCCGATTAAAGGTGGTGGTTATAGCGTCAAACTGTGCCGAGCAGCTCTGTGTTGAAGTCCAGCGTGTTGAGCGAGACGTATTGATTAACATAGCACCGATATCACCTACGACACTTGAGCAAAATTTGAGCTTCGATCGTGTTAATCCAGATCAGAACAGCATTCAATGGTCGGTCGAGGTGTTAGACATTAAGGCAACCAGAACGAAAACCGCCGAATGACCTGTGTTGTCGGCGATTGTTTATAACTGTGGCGATTGATTATGGCGATTAATAAACGCTTGGTGCTCGGTAAGCTAATAAAAGGCATGCTGATTATCTTAGTTTTGGCGTTCATATTGGTGTTGTTTCGTAGCCTCAGTGGGCCCTCGCTTACATCATCCTCAAAAGCTACTTTTGACAATGTGGTTGTCGGCCAAACGGCGCTTCGGCGCTTGGGTAGTAAGCGTGTTTGGGTAACGCGCTTGAGCCAATCTCATGTGCGCCAAGCGCTCGAATTAGATGCCTCAGTGGTTAACTCAGGTGCCGGCTGCGACTCATCGCGAGTGTTGTGTGTGATTTCGGCCAATTCGTCGCGCAGCGGCATTGATATCGTTTATCTAAATGAGGTGCCTGCGCAATTGCCGACAGGTATCACATGGTATGGCGGCTTTGTTGACCCAGCCAGTGGAGCAGTGTTCGACCTTCTAGGGCGGGCGTATAAGGCTGTGAGGCCGAGTAACGAGGTCGACAGCCTCAACGTGGTTAATCATTAGATTAAGGTTCTTATTTAAACTAACTGAAGGCTTTTATTCAAATTAGCTGAGGGCTTTTATTTAAATTAGCCGAGGGCTCCTCCGAACTAGCTGAGGGCTCCTCCGAACTAGCTGAGGGCTCCTCCGAACTAGCTGAGGGCTCACCCAAACCAGCTGAGAGGTTCTTCATGTAGCAAGGCGGCTTGCTCTCTTAGGCTTAGAATATGATCTTCCCAGCACCGCTGGGTGTTAAACCAAGGGAACGCTAGCTTAAATGCAGGGTCACTCCATCGCTTAGCGAGCCAGCCGTAGTAATGAATAAGACGCAGCGTTCTAAGTGCTTCAATTATGTGTAGCTCACGCGCATCAAAGTCGCAAAACTCGGTGTAGCCAGCCAATACGGCATCTAAGCCAGCGGTTCTATCTGGCCGGTCGCCTGCGAGAAACATCCAAAGGTCTTGCACTGCCGGTGCCATACGAGCGTCGTCGAAGTCCACAATGTGAGGGCCCGAATCGGTCCAAAGTATATTGCTGGGGTGACAATCGCCATGACAGCGAAGCATCGAAATATCGCCAGCTCGGTCATAGCACTGCGCGGCCTCAATCAATAATTGCTCGGTTAATGATTGGTAGGCGTCAACTAGCTCTGGTGGAATAAAATTATTCTTCAGTACGAAATCGCGAGCTTGATATCCGAAAGTTTGAATGGTTAGGCTTGGTCGGTGCTTAAAGCTTTGTGCCTTGCCAACTTGGTGAATACGGCCCATAAATCGGCCCATTTGCTCAAGTTGATCAAAGTTTTCCAAGTCGGGTGCTCGGCCACCACGATTTTCAAATAATGCAATTCTGAAGTGTTCAGTTTGCAGCAGCGTTTCACCGCTGAGCTCGAGCGGTGCAATAACCGGTATTTCCAGCTCAGCCAGATCCTGGGTGAATTTATGTTCTTCTAAGATTGCCTCATTGCTCCAACGGGCTGGGCGGTAGAATTTAGCAACTACGCTCGAGCCATCATTTAAGCCTACTCGGTAGACTCGATTTTCGTAGCTATTAAGCGCCAGTAAACGGCCATCACACTCGTAGCCGAATAGTTCAATGCTATTGAGCACCTCGTCAGGAGACAATTGTGCATAGGCGTGATCTAAGGGTTTTTCTGATTCATCCAATGTATTAGGCGCTAGAAGCGAATGGCTGAGTTAATATCGTGACGAGAATAACATGTGCACCTAGAGTCAAAGGGTTTATGTTATATATAGTGCGAACTCTGCATAACTCTAGCACAAGATAAGGTGACTAATAGTTTCCAATATTTTCTCATTTTCCTTTTGCACTAGAGTTATGCAGAGGTCTCATAGTGTGTTAAAACAACTTTGGAGGGCCTAGGGAGTTGGTTAAAATGTCAAATGTCGCAAAATTTGAGAGCACAAAAGCTGGGCACAGCGTATTAACAGTTGCGCCGCCTGTATTAGTAGCGCACCGTGGTTATTCAGGCCGCTATCCAGAATGCACCTTGCTCGCATACGAGGCCGCCTATCAACATGGCGCACGATACATGGAGTTAGATCTGCAGTTAACGGCCGACTGCGTACCGATGCTGCACCACGACGCTAGTTTAAAGCGTATGGCGGGCGTTGATCTGGATATTCGAGATACCAAAGTTAAACAGGTTAAAGCGATGCACGCATCGTATCCGAGCCGTTTCGAAGACGAGTTTGCCGATAATCGGTTTACCACCTTTAAACGGTTTTGCAAGTGGATGGCTCAAAACGAGGACGTTACCTCATTCGTTGAAATTAAGCAGGAGTCAATAGATCGCTTTGGGATTCCGATGTTTTTGGATCAAGTACACAAGCGCATCTTGAGTACTAATACAGAGTCGCAATGTGTGATCATTTCGTTTAATCATGAAGTTATTGAATACACTCGTAATATCTCGTCAATGCGAACCGGTTGGGTGTTACCAGCCTGGACCGATGAGTGTAAGGAAATTTTAGAAAATTTGAGGCCTGACTTTCTCTTTTGCGATGTCGCTCACTTGCCGCGTGATGACAAAGACATTTGGCGTGGGAGATGGCAATGGGCTGTCTATAATCTAGACGACGTGAACTCGGCTATTGATATGGCAAACCGTGGTATGCAATTTCTAGAGACAAATCAGATTGGAACCTTAATGAGCAATGATGCTCTGGCAAATAGAATTAAGTGAGAATTAAAATTATGCGTAGACTAGGCTGTTTTTCAACAATTGTCTTATTACTATTAACTGGCTGCATCAGTAGCCCAAGAGACGCGCAGGATGTTCTAACGACAAGCGACCGCCTTTTGCCTGCTTTTAATCAGCGGCTATTTGAGCCACCAACGGTGATCAGTGATGAGGAGATTTTTCACCTAAGCCAAGAACAACGAGCTGATTTTTTTCAATTTTTAAACGACCCTAAGTTTGTATCAACACCGCGCCACGTTCGAGTTGCAACCTACATGGGACTTATTCTTGATCAGTTTACTTTTTCGGATAAAACCCTTACCACCCGACAGTCATTGGCCAGCAAAAGCGGAAACTGCTTATCGTTAACGGTGTTAACCACGGCCTTCGCTGAATTGGCTGGCGTTGATGTGGCTTATCAATTACTTGATCAAAACCCGATCTACAGCATCGATAGAGGGCTGTTAGTCACCTCAGATCACCTTCGTGCCGTGCTTCGATCTCAACCGACTGCGGGCGAAAGTTTTTCTTCCGTTTCTCGGGTGCGGATAGATTACTATCAAACCGATGGCCTTAGTTATATCGACAATATAAGTACCAATTACCAACGGTCTTTGTTCTATAGCAATTTAGCGGTGGGGAACTTATTTAATGATGATATCGATTCGGCCTACGCCTATGCGGCTAGGGCATTGGATATCTACAAAAGTAATGCGTCGGCACTAGTCACCATGGGCATCGTGCATCGTAAGCGAGGCGATTTGGCGAAAGCTGAAGAAATTTATCTACACGGAGCTAAGTATTTTGATAAGGCGCCGACCTTCATAGGTAACTATGTCGCCTTGTTGAACAGCCAAAATCGCGACGTTGATTTGAATCAGCTAGTCAGGGTTGGGTCTTCCAAAGTTCAAGATCACCCTTGGCAATGGATTAGAGCTGGTAAAAAGTCGTTCAACAGTGGCGACTACGATAAAGCCATTTCGTTCTACGAGCACGCCTTAGATCTAGCTCCTGATCTGCATCAAGTTTACTTATTGGCTGGCGATGCTAGTTACGCCAACGGTAACAAGAAAGAGTCACGTCAGTACTTAGTTCAGGCCCTTAGTGTAGCCAATCAAATGTCAGATCGTAGCGAATATAAGCGTAAGCTTGAGGCGTTTAATCGGATGTAGTCTTTGCTTAATTAGTCAGTCCTGAAAAAAATTCAAGTCATTGAATTAAAAGATAAATATTGATTTTCAAGAGTTTTATTTCGACCAGAAGTGATGAAATAGAGTCTGTTTTCTGGTCGATGACAGGTGATAAAATGCTTACCCCCAGCCCTGTAACTCTCCCTCAATCGAGTTTCTTCGATATTGCAACCAGTTAGATAAGAGCGATCCATGACTCGCACTCGGCCGTGGCCAGTCTCGAACAGGCTTTTGGCACGCTTTACAGCGATATAGGTCGTTCAGCAAAGCCATTCCGCTTGATGTGCAGCCTCCTTATGCCCGAACAGATCCGTAATCTGAATGATGAGCCGGTTGTTGAGCAATGGCGCAAGAAGCGCCCGTTTTGGTGGACACCACTGCGCAAGACTAGGTGCCCCTTGAGGGTAAAAGGCGATTACCTATCCGACCGATAGCAAGTTGTAAATCAAGATCATTAACCAATTTAATAAGTTAGCCAGAGATCAAGGCACCCAGCAACGACTAACATTCGTCAAGGAAGATATGCCACTTAGGTTGGCCTGCCGACACTTTCGACACCTTAAACGGCGAACTGAAGCCAAGAAGGCGCTTAAGCGCTAGCGAACAATCGCTGGTATCTTGCTGCGAGAGTTGCAGCGCAAATTACCCGACGCGGACTTAGCGCAAGAAGCCGAGTGCTTTGCCTTGTATCAACGCGCAATAGATCAACGACGTAGCGATAAGAAGGAGGCATACAGCTTGCATGAAAGTGAAGTCTACTGCTTCGGAAAAGGGAAAGACCATAAGGCGTATGAGTAAGGACGCAAGGCCTCTGATTCTAGACATGTGTAATAGATTGTAATACTGATATGAAAAATTAACATCTAATATGAATAGGACTGAAGCACGTCAAAGACCGTTTGTTACTACGGAATACACATGATTCACAAACTAGGAGAACAGTAATGTATACCGAACAATATCGAGCTGCAGTATCTGTATAAAAAATTAAAACGATATTGGATATCCAATAATGAAAGGGAAATTTACCCTTAATGTGTTGTTAATAGGTTAATTGAAACAGTTCATCTTCAACTGATAAGCATAATAATAAGGAAGCGTTACTATGAAAAACACAATTCCACGCAGCTCAGTTGGTGTGCGTAGCCTTGACTGTACCAATGCAACTGAAGTGTCTAACAGCGCTCGATCGTTGCCGTTCGCTCTCACATTTATGTTGCTTAGCATCTCGATGATGGCAACTCTAGCACCCTTGGCCGCCCAAGCCAGCAGTGAGGTCGAGAGGGTCACTCAAGGCTTAACCCAGAGAGTCGAATTTGATGTCAGTAAATATCAAGTTATTGGTAACAACCCACTAAGTGCAACTACCACTACAATTATTTTGGCTGATTTTCTTGGCCCAAATCGAGGTATTGATGATATTGAGAACGCAGCCTATGCACTTGAAGCTGCCATGGTTGCTAAAGGCTTAAGTTTTTTTCAGGCATCTTTTCCACCGCAAGAGCTCACTGACGGCGTAATCGATCTGCTTATTACCCAATACAAGATTGGTAAGGTGCTTGTAAAAGGCAACCAGCACTATTCACAGAAAAACATTCAATCGAGTTTGCCAGTTCTGCGCAGCGGAAAATCGCCAAACACCAATGGAATTGCGCGCGCCTTACGTGTGGCCAATCAGAATGCCGGTAAACAGGTAAGAATTTCATTGTCGCCGGGCTCGGGCGACAATGAAATCGATGCCAATATTTCAGTAAAAGACATAAAACCACTGGCCCTGTCTACTTGGTTAAACAATACCGGCACCGCGTCCTCCGGGGATTTTAGAGTAGGCACTAGCATTTCACACCGCAACCTCTTTGGGCTCGACCACAATGCCTCACTGAGTTTTGTCACCTCTCCAGAAGGTTTTAACGACGTTCAACAAACCGCGTTCAGTTATCGAGTTCCACTGTATTCAATTGGCGGCAGCGTTAATTTTATTGCGGTAAATTCAAATGTCGATACAGGCATTGTGGCCGATGTGTTTGACGTGGCTGGGCGTGGTGAGGTCTATGGTGTTGGCTACTCACATGTGTTTTCAAGTATCGGCCCCTACCATCACGGCGTATCTGCCCAAGTGCAAGACAAACTATTCGACAACGATATTAAGTTCTTTGGCCGCCAACTACTTGAGGACGTTCGCAGCCGGCCTTTGTCACTCACGTATCAAGCAAGCTGGAAGAATGAAAGCGGCCACAGCCTATCAGCAACAATTGCTTCTACAATCAATCTCAGTGGAGGCTCTTTTAACAACGCGCGGTCGTATAACCTCGCCAGAGTAGGTGCTAGCGACGACTGGTCTAAGCTGGAGTTTGCTGCGAGTTATCAATTTAAAACAAAAAAAGAGTGGCTATATACGGCGGCATTACGGGTGGCTACCAGCCGTGATCGGCTAATTACCGGCGAACAGTTTTCAATCGGTGGCAGCGGCAGTGTAGGTGGTTTGGAAGAGCGAGAATTACGAGGCGATGAGGGCTATCAGCTCAACTTTCAAGCGTGGGCGCCGCCCATTTTAAAAACGCTTCGAGCTATCGCGTTTATTGATGCCGGCCATGTTTCGAACAACAGCCCTATTGCCGGTGAGTTGCTCTCCGAGAGTGTTTTATCATTGGGTTTTATGCTCAATTGGAACCCGACCAGTCATCTATCGGCGGCGGCTAGCTATGGTTACTTAATAGACGGCATCGATAGTCCACTAGCGGCCGTCGGTGGCACTGAAGACGGTGACGGAAAACTGTATTTTAACGCCACCTACCGATTCTAATAAAGGACTGAGAGACAATCATGAAATCACTATATTTGACACTCAGTATCATCTGCTGCAGCGCACTTAGCCCTCTTGTCGGCCTAGCGTCAAGTGGCACGGTTATTTTGGCGAAGGGCGTTGTTACCGCAACGGGAGTCGACAATACAGACCGAGTTCTGGCAAAAGGCGCCTCGGTTAAAGAAGGCGATGTTATCAAAACCTCGATGAAGAGTTTCGCTGTCATACGCATGTTAGATAACACAAAACTCACACTCAAACCTGGCACCACCTTAGCTATTGGACAATTCAGCCTTGAAAAAGGCAAGGAAGAAGCCTGTATTAATTTGATCCGAGGCGGATTGCGCACGGTTACTGGCATAATTGGAAAGCGAAAGCCAGATTCTTTTCAGGTAGATACACCAATTGCCTCAATCGGTATTCGTGGCACCGATTTTATTACTCTAATTTGTGCTGGTGATGAGTGTTTAGCGGATGAGCCAGAAAACCCACTGGGTGAATTTGGTGACACCTCTGAGCAAAATAAAGTCGATGCCGCTGAGGCAATAAACGACTCGCTCCCCGAAGGCATGTATGGTAGCTGCGAAACTGGAGCAATTGTCATGAGCCAGTGCGCTGGCCAATCAGAAAGCTTCGAAGTTGGTAAATGTCGCACCGCCCAACGTAAAGATTGTACGGTAGTCGCGTTAACACCGGGTCAAGCCGGCTATACCGGCGTACCTGTGGTTCAAGTCTCTAAGACCAAGGAAGAAAGTGACTCATCGAAGAGCAGTGAGAAAGACAGCGGCGAAAGCAAAACCGACCCTGTAAATAAAGGTTCTCCGCCGGTAATACTAAGCAAGTCTCCAGATATTTTGGCCAAAGACCCCTATTTCAAACTATCCAATTTAAGCGATCAAGAGCTCGATCAAGTCGATGTTTTTCCAGACTCACTTAGCCCCACGTCTACCGGCGGCCAGTGCTCAATTTAGCCATGCAAAGCGATACAAAGAATAATTCGTACGATGCCCAATCAACTAAATGTCCAATCAACGAAGACAGCGAGAAGCAACATGAAGCCAATAACAAAGACTTATTCACGGCACCTGCTGGTCGGCGCGGCCATTGGCGCGTTGTTCGGCACGGGTGCCGCATTTGCTAACCCAAGCGACCCAACTGTGGTGGCTGGCTCAGCGGCCTTTGCCGAAGATGGTACTCAGCTTGATATTCACAATAGTTCAGGTGCCATTATTGATTGGACTGGCTTTTCAATCGACCACAATGAGATTACTCGATTCATTCAAGAGTCATCGAGCTCAGCGGTGCTCAACCGAGTCACCGGTGGCGACATAAGCGAAATTTTTGGCCAGTTACAGAGTAATGGCCGTGTATTTCTAATTAACCCTAATGGTTTGCTTATTGGTGAAGACGCCGTTATCGATACCCAAGGCTTTATAGGTTCAACGCTGGATATATCTAATCAAGATTTCTTAGCTGACAATTATTCTTTTACCGGCACCCAGGGTGTTATCGAGAACCGCGGTTTAATACATGTTCGCGGCAATGGTGATCTAGCGCTAATTGCTACGTCAGTACAAAACAGCGGCGTTCTCAGGAGCGACAACGGTGATGTACTACTCGCCGCAGGCCATGCCATTTCTCTAACCTTTGGCGACCTTGATAACATAAGCTTTGAGGTACAGGCTCCCGAGAATGAGGCGATTAACTTAGGCCAAATAATTGCCGGTGCGGGCAATGCGTCATTAATTGGCGGCCGAGTATCAAACAGTGGCACCGTGGTGGTTGAAGGGGCTGATGGGCGTATTTTCTTACACGCCTCTGATGTCGCAACGGTGAGCGGTGAAATCACTTCAAACGGTGGTGACATTCACCTTGAAGCTCGCCAATTGGAGCTAACTAAGGCAACTATTGACAGCAGTAGAGCGGGCGTTGGCGGTGATATAGCCTTGCTTGGTGATAACGTCGGAATATTCGCCGGCAGTACGGTAACCGCTACCGGTGACAATGGTGGTGGCACAATACTCGTTGGTGGCGAACAGCAAGGCCGAGGTGACACTCGCACCAGTGAGTTTGTGTACCTTGATCAAGACGCCTCAATTCGCTCTGATGGGGGCATCGATGGTGACGGCGGCACGGTGATTCTGTTTGCTGAAAACAGCGCACGTGTCTATGGCGATTTATCAGCCAGAGGTGGTTTGCAAGCAGGCGATGGCGGTTTTATTGAAACCTCAGGCTTAGTCGGCCTGCAAGTCAGGAATGCGCCTAACGCGGGCGCAAATAATGGTAAGGCTGGCGCTTGGTTAATCGACCCAATCAACATCACAATATCGGATGCTTTGGCCGAACAAGGCATCAACTCAAGTGATGTGAGTGCTAACGGTAACGATGACATTTTCACAGCGGTAACAAGCGGTGCCGTGATTAATCCCAGGACTATTGAAGATGCATTACTATTCGGCGATGTTATCGTCGATACCGGTGATGCGGCCAGCCCAGGCCCCGAAGCTGGTAATATCTTTATCGCTTCTAATATTACTAACACGTCCAATTTCAACCTTCTCACATTCAATGCTGCCGGCGACATTACTGTTGACGCAGCAATTAATAACGTTGGATCAACCGAGCTCAATGCGGGCGGCTCGATTTTTGTCAACTCAACGGGTGCTCTTCTTAGCAGTGAATACTATTTAGTTGCTGGTGATGATATACATTTTGCTGGTTTGTCTGGCAGTGTCTCCCAGTTTCTAAGTTTAGACGCTGGTAATGATATATTCATTGACGGCCAAATCAATAACCCTGATTTTCACGCTACAGCCGGTAACAATATTATTGTTAATGCGTCGGCCATGCTTACATCCAACGCCACGTTTACTGCAGGAATGGGGGACATTACGTTTAACTCGGGAATCTCAAACCCAACCACCGTTCAAGTGAGGTTCTACGCAGGTAATGGTCGCATTTTTATAAACGCACCTATCGATATATCCCCCCTCAACGCGCAGCTAACGTTTTTTGCACTAGAAACCCATATCAGCTCAGATGCCGTAATTATTAGGGCAAACAATATTAGACTCTTTAGTCCTCTTCGATTTTTTGGTTCGGTTGCAAACACAACGCCTATCCAATTTTTTGTAAATCAATTCGGTATTTCTAGCGATGTAGAAATTGATAATGTCGATGTTGAGCTATTCAGCGACAACTCTTTGTTTTTCGATCAACTTACGCTAACTCCGGGCGACCTATCAGGCGGAGGATTAACGTCATTTTCGGAGAATGGTGGCACAGCACCCGCTCATACCATTGGCCAATTATTTATTAATCAGATAACGGCGGGTGTCACCCAAGGTTCTGCGTCCACACTAAGCGGCAGTAGTTACACCTTGGGGGGCGGGCAGATTGACTTGTTTAATCCAAATGCTCCGGCTTCAGGTATCCCAAACCCACCGAGCATCGTGTTTGATGGCAATTTCATAAACACCGGCAACTTGTCCGTGTTTACTGATATCGGGCTTGATGTACTTCAAACAGGCACTTCGTTTACCAATAATGGCACGCTAGTATTTGGCGGCGGCTCCGACTTCAACATGCCCGTAATAAACACAGATTCGGCCATCATTAACACAGGTAGCCTGCTATTCGGCCCAGACCCTATCCCTGGTAGATCCGGTTCTCAAGGGCAGTTTTCCGTGCCCGGCGGCATAATCAATAGCGGCATTCTAGACATCGATGATAATACTGAAGTAACCCTAGGCAGCTTAGTCCTTGATACGGGCGACCTCCTTGTGGACGGTTCTCTGATAATAAACGAGTTTGATGCCGGTGGTACCGCGCAAGTCGCCGAATTGATTGTCGGTGATGGGTCGAGCATACGAGGCGATGGAACGATAGACCTAGAGTTTGCACCTGCGAGTCTAACGGGGACTATTTCAGTTGAATCAGGTGGCCGAATAGCACCTGGAAACTCACCAGGCGCGTTGGATATAGCCGGCAATTTGACCTTATTCGATGGCGCAATAGTCGACATTGAACTCGAAGGCGCGACAAGCGGAACATTTGATACGATTAATGTCACCGGCAACCTCGCTGTTGGCGGAGCCGGTAATACCACGGCACCAGCGCCCGGCGTAGCACTGAATATCACCAACCTGAATAGCTACGACCCTGACCCGACTTTTTTACATACTATTTTTCAAGTAAGCGGCACTACCACACAAGGGCCAACCGCATTTAACGTGACCTCGACTGGCTTTGATGATGTGGGTGTCACTTTTTCGGGAAATGCCGTTAACGTCGTTGCTAGCCAAGTAGGCCCTTTACCAACGCCAACTCCAGACCCAACTCCAGAGCCAACTCCGGATCCAACTCCGGATCCAACTCCGGATCCAACTCCGGATCCAACTCCGGATCCAACTCCGGATCCAACTCCGGATCCAACTCCGGATCCAACTCCGGATCCAACTCCGGATCCAACTCCGGATCCAACTC
>JBKEFT010000047.1:0-35076 GCA_046709645.1 Arenicella sp. | reverse complement strand
TTGCAAGAGTTTCAAATTCATGTCCTGGAACAATTTTTAGAATTTGATTCAATACTGTATTACACTGTGCCATGGTCTGGTTTCTCTATTTTATTCAGTGACTTGTGGTAAAGCTATTTTATCAAATTCCATGGGAAATCAGGCCTTTTCTTTTAAGTTAACGGGACAGCAGTGACCCCAAGTAGGAGTTTAAATTGAAAGCTGATGCTAAATTATCTGATTGTCGTAATTATAGATTTGCCTTATGGCGAACTTGGGATGACTCTAAGCCTTTCGCTATGATCGTTGGATTAAACCCATCAACGGCTGATGAAGTGAAAGATGATCCTACCCTCACTCGTTGTATCAATTTTGCCAAGTCTTGGGGATACGGTGGCGTTTGTATGACAAATTTGTTTGCCTATCGAGCTACGGACCCAAAAGATATGAAGGCTCAAAATGACCCTATAGGGGCTAACAATGATATTTGGCTGAATAAATTAGCAAATGATGCTGGTATTGTTGTCGCTGCATGGGGTAATGACGGAAGTTATTTAAGTCGTTCTAATATGGTTGTAGAAATGCTTCCCAATTTACATTATCTTAAAATGAATAAGTCGGGAGAACCTGCGCACCCCTTATATTTAAAAGCAGATTTAATACCAGTGTTAATGGGTACATAAAAAGAGCTAAAGCCAGCGTTTACTTCGTGCATTTGGACGGTGATAAAGTAAGTTGTCCGCTTGTCGAGGCTTATGTATCGGGCACACTTTAACGGACGTCATGATGACCACAATACCTCCATTTCACATCGCATTTCCGGTTCACAATATTGATCAAGCACGTCGTTTTTACGGGGAGGTTCTCGGACTTCCCGAAGGCCGTAGCTCCGATACTTGGATCGATTTCAACCTTTACGGCCACCAAATTGTCGCTCATTATCAGCCTCCACATGAAGACAGGTCCGAAAAAAACGCTCAGCATAATCCTGTCGATGGTAAAGACGTGCCGGTTCCACATTTCGGCGTAGTCTTGACAATGGACGATTGGAAAGCCTTACGAGATCGCCTTATCGCTGCGGAAATTCAATTCAAAATTGAGCCATACATTCGCTTTGAAGGCGAGGCCGGTGAACAAGCGACCATGTTTTTCCTTGACCCATCGGGAAATGCGCTTGAATTTAAGGGGTTCAATGACATGTCGACACTGTTCGAGAAATAGCTCTGGCAGATGTATGAATGTAAGGTAGTGAGAATAAAAACGTATGCTCACTACTTCCATGCGGGCGCGGCTTACCGACTCCTGATTTATGGGTAAGACAACTTTGATTCTATTATGCCTATTCGTTTAGCAACCCGATTTGATGCCGAGATAATTTCTAGACTAGTTATTGATTCGTCGTTATCAGTAAAGGATCAAGACTTTTCAGACGACGGTTGGGCGTTGTTAGAGAAAACCAATACGATTGAAGCTGTATCTAAGCGATTTGATTCAGAAACGTATTTTGCTCTAATATTTGATGTTCACGGTGTTGCCGGCGGTTATCTTGCAATGGTCGAATTTGAAAAAATAGACCATATGTTTGTAATGCCTGAATACCGCAATATGGGGATCGCCAAGAGCCTGTGGCATAAGGCTCAAGAAATATGCGTTAACAATGGGAATGACTCTTATTACTGGGTACGCTCTTCATCGTACGCAGTAGCAGTGTACGAATCTTTTGGCTTTCGTCTCTCGGGCGACAAAAAGATTTCGAATGGGATATCCTTTCAGCTTATGGAGAAAGGCAAAAAAAATGAACGTTAATAAAGTCCAAAAACTACCACTCACTGCATGTATACCGACGTTCAGAAAACGCGCGGCCATTGCGAGGTAGTTAATCATATTAAATACACATTAGGGATAAATAGATGGTTACATTTTTAATTTTTACGAGTTGGTTACTTTTAAATATGTGGTTTATCCATAAAGTAGACCGAAATTCTACGAGCAGACATACTCTTATGCTTGCGGGGTATTTAGGGGTTCTCGTAGCTTGCGGGACGGTACTCTTGATTGATAGATTTGCTGAAGAAGAAATTTTATCTTTAAATTTTTTGAAGAACTTTATTATGGTTTTTGGTGCTGGTGTAAGCGGTAATTTTATCGTGCATGCGGCACTAACAACATCAGACCAAATCAAGAATGACTGATAGGTTTAAAAACTAGCGCACAGCGCGTATATCGACGTAATCGGTATTTCAAATGAGCAAATGCGGTAAACCGCTTACGTGTTACTCGGATGATGAATTATTTACTAAATATATGAGGAATAAAAATGGCAAACTACCCTGAAGCACTTGATCACATGCTCAAAGCATGGAACGACCCTGACCGCACCCAAGTTCGTAGTCATCTTGAAAAAGCACTGAATGTGAATGTTCGTTTTGTTGACCCGTCGATTGACGTTTCTGGTATTGACGGTTTTGAACAGAACGTCCACGAAGTTAAGGCTTAGCTTCCCGGCGCTGTTTACTCTCAGCATAATTTTCACTGTTATCATTGGGCTATTCATCATCAAGAAAAGCTAATTGTATCCGGCTTCGATGTGACAGAAACAGATGAGCAAGAAAAAGTATCTTGTGTGATTGGCTTTTTTGGCGATATTCCTAAAAGCTAGCGGTGATATTGCTCAACCTATAAGCTGAGGTCTGAAGGTAAGAAAATGAAACAAAATATTATACATATTGCCTTGCTGGTTAAGGACTACGATGACGCAATAGATTTTTACGTCAATAAGCTTCAATTTGAGCTTATTGAAGATACATATCAAGCAGAACAAGATAAGCGTTGGGTTGTGGTTGCTCCACCAAACTCGCATGGCGTAACTTTGTTACTGGCTAGGGCGTCAAAGCCTGAGCAGCATGATTTCATCGGCAACCAAACAGGCGGCCGAGTATTCCTTTTCTTAAATACCGATGATTTTTGGCGTGATTATGAGCGTATGAAATCAATCGGTATAAATTTTATCCGCGAAGCTCAAGAGCAGGATTACGGCACAGTCGCGGTATTTGAAGATTTGTATGGGAACCTTTGGGATCTGATTCAAATGAATTCAGATCACCCAATGGCTCAACGGCAGGCGTTGCAAAGCACTCAAGAGTGATTGCCCTTGCTGGACATTCTTAGCTTGACGTTAATTTTGCTGTTTATGGTGCCCAAGCGTAAATTTGGGTAGTAGCGTCGCTCGAATCTAGATACGGCGCTCGGCCGATTTTAAGTTCAACGTGAGAAAACACAAAACTGTCGCCGATTTTAGACTTGATGATGGGGTGCTTGGGATGATTGTGCGTATACTGAGGTTCTCGTCCAAGATTTTTATATGTTTCACTTTCTGTGATGCTGTTGCTAAAAATCTGCGTATTAAATTCCATGAGAAATTACCCTATGTTGAACCCTGAGAAAAAAGGCCTTCGCCGTGCGCTGATCGTTGCCGTGCAATTAGAGACGGTCAGCGATGTTGAGTTCGAGTCGTCGTTAGCCGAATTAGCTGATCTGGCAAAGACCTTGGGGATGGAGGTAGTGGGTCAGTTTACTCAAAAGCGTTCGTCGTTCGACTCGACTGCTTATGTGGGCGTAGGTAAGCGGGAGGAAATACGGCAATTCTTAGAGGGCCAAGATGCGGACTTAGAGCCGGGTGCGGATGATCGAGTAGAATTCATTCTGGTCGATCACGAAATATCGCCGTCCCAAGCGCTTAATTTGGAAAATGAAGTTGATTGTGAGGTAATGGATCGCACAGTGGTGATTCTTGAGATCTTTCATCGCAATGCCAGCTCACACGCATCTAAGGTACAGGTTGAGATTGCCCGCCTAAGCTATATGGCACCGCGCTTACGTGAGGCGGCCAAGCGAGCGGGGTCGTCAGGGCGTCAGCGCAGCGGCACAGGTGGTCGCGGCACAGGGCAGTCACGTAGCCAAATGGATAGTCAAAAGGTGCGTGATCGTATTGGCGAGTTGCAAAAAGAAATTGACGCAATGGAAGCCGGTCGAGACATTCAGCGATCTTTGCGTCAGAGTCAATCTGGGTTAACGCAAGTGGCTCTCGTGGGCTACACCAACGCGGGTAAATCCACTCTGATGCGCGCCTTAACCGGCAGTGATGTGCTAGTGGCTAATCAATTGTTTGCCACGCTGGACACAAAGGTACGCACCTTGTATCCGGAAAGTGTGCCACGTGTACTGGTGACTGATACGGTCGGGTTTATCAAAAATTTACCTCACGGCTTGGTTGCCTCGTTTAAGTCGACATTAGACGAAGCTAATAACGCGTCGCTCTTATTGCATGTTATCGATTGCAGTGATCCTGGGTTTGAGATGCAGCTTGAAGTGACCGATAAAGTATTGACTGAGATTGGCGCTGATAGTGTGCCGAGTATTCGGGTGTTCAATAAAATTGATTATCTGGACAACGCTGAGGAGCAAACAGAGCGAACCGCAGAGCTACAAGAAAAGTATCCAGGTTGTATTGTTGTTAGTGCCGTGGTTAAGGACGATATCGCTAAGTTGCATCAAGTGATCATGGATTTTTTCCAACAGCAGTTGGTTGAAGCCGAGATTTTTTTGCCGTGGACAAAACAGGGCTTGCGAGGTGAAATATTTGCCTCCTGTCATGTGCTTGAAGAGCGAGCGGATGACGATGGGGCATTTTTTCGTTTCCGCGCGGCACCTGAAGTGATTGCTAGACTGCGCGAACTCTCAGAAGGCATTGTTGAAGGCAAGAAGACCTTAACTTAAAATTGCATGTGTCGCATAGATTTTTATAACGGCTTGTTCACACGTCGATGCGACCAAAAGAGACTGGCTCCATCCGGCTCACTATCGCCCGAGGGTTTAGTAGAGCGTTAGAATTGTAATCAAGCTATGGAGTGTAAAATGAAATTAGGTGCGTTTTCAGTAAGTTTATCGGTTAAAAACATCGAACAGTCAAAAGTGCTTTATCAAAAAATTGGCTTTGAAAAAGTCGGCGGAGAACAGTCGCAAAATTGGTTAATTTTGCGAAACGGTGATCATACTATTGGTTTATTTCAAGGAATGTTTGACGCTAATATAATGACATTCAACCCTGGCTGGGATAAAGATTTCAAAACACTAGAGTCGTTTACTGATATCCGGGTGCTTCTAACGGACTTTGAAGCTCAAGGTATCAATATAATTCAAAAGTCCATAGACGGTGAAAGTGGACCTTCGAGTTTATCTATTCAAGGCCCTGATGGTAATGCGATTCTAATTGATCAGCATGTGTAAATATCATCAAGGTGAACTAGCCTAAATCGAATCGAGTCGGTGGCCTCAGGCCTGCTTATATTGTACTCGATTATGTTGTACCCGATTTCAGCGATAGGTTTCCGGCATAACTAAAGCTCCGTGGCTGTTGAGTCACTGGGTCAATAAACTCAAGCTCTTTCGCCAGTAACTGTAAAGGTGCTGAATAGTTATCCGCCGATTTCGGCTGTAATTTTGGATAGTATTTATCATTCAATATAGGCCAGCCTAAGGTCTGCATGTGAATGCGTAATTGATGAGTTTTACCGGTAATCGGGTTTAATTCAAATAGTGCTTTGCCAGAAGATTGTTGCACACAACGAATCATCGAGTGGCTATTGGCTTCGCCGCCAGTGACACGCATACGAAAGCGGGGTTCCGATCGGACGATGCGATTTTTAACTTGCCACTCTTGCCCTATAAGGTTTTCACCATCATTAATTTGCGCAATTGCCTGATAGCTTTTTTGTATTTGTCGTGTTTCAAATAAACGATGGTAATGGCGGCGAGTGTCTGGGTTAACCGAGAACATGACCAAGCCGGCCGTTACTCTATCGAGGCGATGCAACGATTGTAACGCTTCAATTCCAGTGCTGCGCCGTAGGCGATTTTGCAGGCATTCATTTACGTAGATACCGCCCGGGGTTACGGCTAGAAAATGCGGTTTATAGGCGACTAAAATATGCTGATCTTGAAATAATATCGCTTCCTTAAATGGGATGGCGGGCTCATTTTCGACCTCTCTGTAATAGTAGATTCGTTGCTGAGCTTTAAACGATGATTGCGCCGTTATCAGTGTGCCATCGTGGCAATGTACCTTGCCATCAGCGATGCGTTGCCGCCAAATTTGCGCGTCAACATAGGGGAATTTAAAGATCAAATATTCCAGCACGGTAACCACGCCAGGGTTTGTCTGCGGTAAACTAAGTTTTGAGGGGCGTTCGGAAATTACCATTTAACATTTCAAGTTTTTGTCGCTTTAGAGTTGTTAGAAAAGGGCATGTTGAACTTAAACAGCCTAGAGGGTAGCGTGATACTAACAATAGATACAAGATTGAAAACCATTCCGGAGCTGTTAATTGCCACATTACATTCTGATTACTGGTTATCGACAACAATTAGTCAAATCGATCTAAAAACTCGGAATTCTTTATTCGATCGTATCTGATCAGCCAATTAAAACAATTCAGCCAGGCGTCGACGATATCGTGATAACCCCGTTCTTCAAAATACACACTCAGCTTGGCGTTAAGGGTTTAGACATTAAGTACACGCCGACACATGTAATCGCGGGCACTGAGGCCGGCGTATTTCTTGCTGCAGCGCTCCTCGGAAACATTGTTGACTCCTTGTACCGACAAGACTGCGATGAAAAAATACTTGAGCACGCATAACATCCCGATGGCTGGTCTTGTTACCCAACGCAGTGGTCTAACAGCAGAAGAGATTGTCGATAAGTTGGGGCTACCGGTGGTCGTCAAAGATAGAAAAAATTCTGGTGGGCGAAACGTAGTTATTGCTAAATCGCGAGAAGAATTGAGTCCACTGCTTGCTCCGTAAAGGCTTTACGAGACATTTTTGGATGCCTGTGAAGGTAGTATTGAGTCATTTTTTGGCGATGGGGAAATCATATTTCAAGTCTAACGGAGTATCATACGACCAAAGTTGCTAATATTGTTCTTGCTGGTTACTCTGCTGATGAAGTAGAACGCATACGATCGTGAACCACCAAGTAATCAAAGCGTTGAATATAAAGTGGGGGCTGACTCATCTTGAATATTACGGTGATCGTAACGGTGAACTATTCGGTGAGATTGCTCTGCGACCGACTGGCGGATATATCATGGAGTTAATCAAGTGTGCCTATGACTTTGATCCATGAGATGTATTTGTCAAACTGGAACTGGGTTTGCCGGTAGACAGTCTGCCAGCGAACCACCCTAAGGTTTGTGGCTCTATTTTGTTGCACCCTGGTGAAGGGATCGGTGAGAGTGTTTCGCCGCCATATAAAATCAACTATTCGACACTGATGAAGGCATCCATTAGAGTTAAAGAAGACGATAGAATTCATCCTCGACACGGGGTATGTGAAGACGTGGGGCATTGTATCTTTATGGCAAAAACCTACAATGAGGAGGCTAACGATATCGTTAAGATGTGTGACTCTAGCCCAGTAAAATTACTTAGAGCAACAGTATATGAAATTAGAGATTGTTGTTAAACCGTGTGATCAGATTAGCAGCCGCATGTTATGCGCGGGCTCGGTGGGGCGTTATGAGTCTTAACATGCTTAAAGATATTAGCCCAATGAGTATTTTTCTGGGTATGTTGCTTTCTCAGGTAGCAGCTGCAACGGCGGCTATAGCACTTATGATTTTATTCATCTTAGTCTACGGAAACGAAGTGCTGGTGGCTTTCTTCGAGTATCCTTCCTCAATTTTAATTACTATTTTCTTCACATGGTTATCGATTTTTATTGGCGGATATTGCGCGATGCTTTTATCTAAAAAAGCATTGGTTAATCCTCTGATAGTCGGTGTTCTTAATTTACTACTAAATCTTTGGTTTATGTATTTAATAGATTTCAAATACGGCGGTGACTATGCTTGGATGTTAATTATTGCGGTAATCCTAATAATCCCTAGTTCTTTATTAGGCGGTTATGCTTATCGCATTCGGAACCAATAGGATTTATTAGCGTATTCACACTAAGGTAATTTTATGACGAACAATTTTTCAAAAAACATTACGCCGTTTGTTAATTCTGAATTGGAGTTAGCGGCACACGCTAGAGAGTCTGGAAATATTATTGCAGAATTCCAATATCTAGAAAATGCACATGTCATGGTTCAGGAGTCTACCTATTGGCATGTTAAGGTTCATGTTCTTATGTTTCTGTGGGCCGTTCGCAACGCCCAGCTAAAAGAACTTGTTGGCCAATCTTTTCGTATTGTAGGCGCTGCAACAAAAACGGCATTCGGTCTTGTGCCTCAAGGAAATACAGGCGGTACCAACGTTAGTCCTTTCAAGACCATGCCAATTAAAGCCGAGTATCAAGCAATTATTAATACTGCAAAGGCTCGCGTATAACGTTTTGAAACATAAAGAGAACATCTATACGAGAGCCGATTAGCTAGGAGCTATTCGACGAGGTGAAGTTTCTAGGTAGTCCCAGACCAGAAGTGTTATCGTATTTTTTATGATTTTAAACGTCATTGAACTATTGGTTGAATAGAGAAAAAATTAATCAATACACTTGCCAATTGGTGAGCAAAGGGGATATGCGCCCATGTTTGGACCAAGTAACACCCAGAAAGTCATATCTTACCTTATCCAATGCCTGCTTCTTGCACTGAGCATCTGGGTTGCGGCGAAACTAGTCGATGGTATTCACCTTGGTGGTTGGCAGAGCACTCTAATCGTGGCTGTCATTCTGGGGCTACTCAACGGCTTCGTAAAGCCGACAATTAGTCTGATCGCACTTCCTTTAACAATACTCACGCTGGGTCTGTTCAGCATTGTAATTAACTCGGCCTTACTGCTGCTGACTTCTTGGATAGCAAAGCATTTCCATGAAGTTGATTTTTACGTAGATGATTTTCTCTCGGCCGTGTTCAGTGCCATTATCATCAGTATTGTTAGTATCGTGATCCATTTCTTTGTTAAACCTGACAAGATTGCACGCAGACTCTAAAGATAGTCCTGTGGCAGACGATGAGGGCATCAAAAAGTCATCAAAGGTGCCTTACTTGCTAACTCCGATAATTTCAATTTTGCAGGTTTACAGGTCTTGGATAACGGTTTAGCGAGGCCAAGCTATTGGATTTACTTTAGGACTGTTTTATCTGATTAAACACTAATCGTTAAAGTAGACTTATCTCAAAACCTTGCTTCGGAAAGTGCACATGTAAGGCCCCAAACTCAGTTGTGTCTCTGGCTAGAATCCAACGTGACTGATTTTCGCCAACTAACACCCCTGTAACGGAATCTTTAGCGTAGTCACTTGGTTTGATGAGCACTTTTTCACCAATATTTTCAGCCTTCAGCATGTTCTTTGGGATATTTCTAGGTGCTTGATTTTTGGCTGACTCGAAGGCGTTCTTTTTAGTTGCACCGGTTCGCTGACCATGTCCGAACTTCGACATTCTATTAAACCAAGCGTTTACCTTTTGGTGGCCTTCAAGTGGTTTGCCTCCGTTGCTTAAGTTCTTAAACCAAAGGTTATGGTAGGCCGAGAAGTCAGCGATCGTCGGTGAGTTACCAAATAGAAACTCATTTTCAGTAAGCTTAGATTCCATATCGGCGTAGTGATCAGCGATAAGTTTGAGCGCTGATTTACGGCTCAACGGCTTTACCGATGAGGCCTTTCGCACTGCAATGCGGTCGTTGATAAATTTAATTGCTTGCAAGGGTGAGAACAGTTTGAATACAGTTGCTATCGCTTGGAGCGGAGTAGCTGTTTGTACGCCGGCCATGAAGACCGTCGTGTCAATGTGGTTGGAATAGTCGGCGACGTCTTTGCCACAGGTTTCGAAGGCCAGCTCTGGCTTATTGTAGGCCGTTGCGAGCTCGTTGGCGATAAGCTTTGTATCGCAAAAAACATCAGCGCCTAATTGCATTACAGGGATGCGCCTATAGCCACCGGCCAAGGGGTCTACAATGCTGCGCGGAGGCATAGCCGGCGATATAACTGATTGCCATTGCGCGTCGCAGTAGCCAAACATAAGTCGAATTTTTTCTGAAAATGGCGATAATTCATAGTGATGTAAATAATGATGTAACATGATAAGGCCGCCCTCTATTTATGCTGAGGTCTCAGTTGGGTATTTGAGACTAGATCTAGTTTTGTAACTCTAGTTTTGTAGTGATATTAATGAAGCGGTCGTTTCTCGCCATCGAGTACAACGCCCCAAATTTTGATCTTGGGCCAGTCTTTAGCATCGCTGTTTAATGGGTTTTTGTCGAGCACTGTAAAGTTCGCGCGCTTACCGATTGAAATCGAGCCGATCGAGTTTTCTAAGCCCATCGCCCAAGCGGCATCAAGGGTGACCGATTTGAGCGCTTGATAGGCGTTTAGCGCCTCGCTTGGTGTCGAAGTATTGCCATTGCGCGTGGCGCGCGTCATGTGCACTGAGGCGGCTTGCAAGGGGTAGGGCGGTGCCAGTGGTGCATCTGAATGAAGCGTTACCGGTATCGATAGTTTGCTGGCCGATGCTAGTGGCGTCATGTATTGAACGCGATCACCAATCGATTCGCGGTAATCATCGCCCATTAAATAAACATAGTGACTTGCGGCCGAGATACCACCCCCTAGCTCGGAAATTCGTCGTAGATGATCCGGTTTGAGCAGCCCAGCATGCTCTATAACAAAGCGCTGCTCTGGCTTAGGTTGCGATTCGCGTACCCGCGACATTGCCTCTAAGGTTGCCGTTTGTGCGGCGTCACCATTTGAGTGAATTCGAGCATCTAGCCCGAGCTTCCAGTACGGTTCGATAGCATCTGCGAGCTCGTCGGACTGAGTAACCCATAACCCAAGTGTTCCCATCGATTGGCCAGCGATATAACCAGGTTGCTCTAGTCTCATGGTTTGAGAATAGAATGCCGCGTCGGTGAAAAACTTAACTTGCGGCAAGACCTGAGGGTCGCCATTACTGGGTTTTTCGTTGGCTAATGACTTTATTTGTTGCGCGGCATCAGCACCGTACTTCTTTTTAAACGCGCGATGCTCTGCCACAAGATAAAGATGGTAGGGGTCTGATTTGGTATATTCGAGGAAGTAATACGAGTCTTCAAGTGTCTGGTTGAATAAACCATAGCCGAGCTCGGCTACCGAGGTGACCCCAGCTTTAGCCAGCATGGTTTCAAAGCCACTGAAACCTTTACTTATATTCGACGGAGTAAGTAGATGTCGGCTTAATTTAGTAAATAGAAATTCAGTCGCATCTTCATATATTCGGCCAGTCAGCTCGCCATTTTCATCCAGTGCAATACCTTCATACTGCTGATGCAAAGAGGGTTCAATATTGGCCCATTCAAGCGCTTGGGTATTCAAGTAAAAATCATGCCCAGAATAATGCCAAACCAATATTGGCCGGGTGCTTGAGACGGTGTCGAGGTCTTGGCGAACCAGATCGCCTTGAATTAAATTGTGATAGCCATAGGCGATTAAGGGCTGCCCGGGTTCTAACGCTTGATCAAGTTCTCTGAGGCGCTCTAGCAAGGCTTGTTTGCTGGGTAAACCGTTAACGATACCATTCGGGGTTTCCATGTCCCAAGGCGGCACAAATGGGCGCGAGTAAATCATCGCGCCTAAGATCATGTGCACATGCGGGTCAATTAAACCTGGGATCAACGTTTGTTCGGCAAAGGTTTGGTCTATCGTTACATTGGGGTATGCGGCTTTTAGCGCATCAACTGAGCCAAGCTTGCCAATCTTGCCGTTTAGCAGGTACACCGCTTGAGCTTGCGGTGTTTCAGGGTCCATGGTGACAATATGCTTGGCGGTATAGATCACCTCATCAGTTTTGCGCTCGCAAGCGGCTAATAAAAGGCTTAGTGACAAACAGACAATGCTTAGTTTACGCTGCATAAATATTCCTCTGATGGTAGATATTAACGGCGTTTTCTTACTGCTTCCGAATGTTTATCTATGGTTATTTATAGCTAGAGACATCCGCTATTTATAGTCAAACAACATGCTCAAGTCTAACGCGCGGACGTGTTTGGTGATGGCACCTGAGGAAATAAAGTCGACGCCAGTTTCGGCAATGGCGACAATGGTGTCGATGCTGACATTACCCGATGCTTCTAAATCGGCCTGCTCGCCGGTTAGCTCTACAGCGAGGCGCATGTCCTCCATACTAAAATCGTCGAGCATGATGCGTTTGGCACCCGCATTTAAGCCTCGCTCTAATTCTTCAATTGTTTCTACTTCAAGTTCAACCAGTGAGCCGGCTGGCATAGAGGCGATTGCGTCAGCTACGATGCGCTCAAGGCTCTTGCCGGCACGCAAATGATTTTCTTTAATGATGATGCCATCGTATAAACCTATGCGGTGATTAACCCCACCGCCGCACAGTACGGCGTATTTTTGTGCCTCGCGCATCATCGGCAAGGTTTTGCGGGTGTCGAGTAAACGCGCTTTGGTGTGTGCGATAGCATCGGCGTATTGGCGAGTAACGGTAGCGGTACCGGATAATGTTTGCATGATATTTAGTGCGCTACGCTCGCCTGATAAAATAGGGTGGGCGAGGCCTTCAAAGCGGCATAATGTTTGATTCGGTTCAACCGTATCGCCGTCATCCACGTGCCAAGTAACATCGATCTTAGTGTTGTGGCGCTTACCGACTTGTTTAAATACTTCATCGACCCAGGCTTCTCCGCAAATAACCCCGTGCTCGCGGGAAATTATTTTACCGTCGACTTTGGCATCTCTAGGAGTGAGGCGAGCGGTTACATCACCGCTGCCTATGTCTTCTCGCAGACAGTTTTTAACTAGCCGTTTAATGACTTTTTTTTGGGGTAAGGGGTGTTGCTGGTTTGCTGTTTGCGACATTGGTGGCTCTCTCCTAGATAGGTCAACAGAATAGACTTAGATCCCCAGAATAGCAGAAACAATGCATCTCTCAAAAAATTGATCTACGTCAGTCAGAAGTTAAGTCTGCTCTTGTATTCTGATCTCTCTACCTTAAATAAGGGGTAGAGAATTAATCCTTTAAGAGGAAGCAACCATGAGAATGGACAAACTAACATCAAAATTTCAACTTGCCTTAGCCGATGCGCAAAGTATGGCCGTAGGCAAAGATCATCAATTTATCGAGCCAGTGCACGTTTTGGCGTCCATGTTTCAGCAAGACGGCGGCAGTGTTAGACCGTTGCTGGCGCGCGTTGGGGTACATGACAAAGCTTTGAACGACCGATTGAACCAAGCGCTAGCCGATATGCCACAAGTGCAAGGCCAAGCTGGCGAAGTTCATTTGTCGCAGCAGACATCTCGTATTGTCAATGTGGCCGATAAGCTCTCACAAGAGCGAGGCGATTCGTTCATATCCAGCGACTTGTTTCTACTTGCATTGGTCAAAGATAAAGACCGAGCTGGGGTGTTACTACGTGAGGCTGGCGCTACCTTGTCGTCACTCAATAAAGCCATTGAAGATGTGCGTGGTGGCTCGAACATTGATGATGCAAATTCAGAAGATAATCTACAAGCCTTAGAAAAATACACCATTGACATCACCGCGCGAGCTGAGCAAGGCAAGCTCGATCCGGTTATTGGTCGCGACGACGAGATTCGCCGAACTATTCAGATATTACAGCGCCGAACCAAAAACAATCCGGTGATCATTGGCGAGCCGGGCGTTGGTAAAACCGCGATTGTAGAAGGCCTTGCTCAACGCATCGTTAATGGTGAAGTGCCAGAGGGCATTAAGAATAAACGCCTATTGTCACTCGACCTTGGCGCCTTGATTGCCGGTGCTAAATTCCGTGGTGAGTTCGAAGAGCGCCTCAAAGCGGTGTTAAAAGATTTGTCGAAACAAGAAGGTCAGATTATTCTGTTTATTGATGAGATTCACACCATGGTTGGTGCGGGTAAGGCGGATGGCGCGATGGACGCCGGTAATATGCTCAAGCCAGCATTGGCGCGTGGTGAACTGCATTGCGTTGGTGCTACTACGCTTAACGAATATCGACAGTATATCGAGAAAGACGCGGCCCTTGAGCGTCGATTCCAGAAGATCTTAGTCGACGAGCCAAGCGTTGAAGACACCATCGCGATACTGCGTGGTCTAAAAGAAAAGTATGAGGTGCATCATGGTGTTGATATTACTGACCCGGCGATTATAGCCGCGGCAACCTTATCGCATCGCTATATTACCGACCGTAATTTACCGGATAAGGCGATTGATCTAATTGACGAAGCGGCCAGTCGTATCCGTATGGAGATCGATTCTAAACCCGAAGTGATGGATAAGCTCGAACGACAAATAATTCGTCGTAAAATCGAATGTGAAGCGCTGGCTAAAGAGAGTGATGACGCATCTAAAACTCGGCTTGAAAATTTAGAGGCAGAGATTGCCGATCTAGAGAAAGAATTTGCTGAATATAATGAGATATGGTTGGCTGAAAAATCGGCCGTGCATGGCGCGCAACACATTAAGGAAGAGATAGAAGCCGCACGTATCGAAATGGATATGGCGCAGCGTGCTGGTAACTTGGCGAAAATGTCTGAGCTACAATACGCGATTATTCCAGAGCTCGAGTCACAGCTCGAACAAGCGCACAGCAATGAAAAAAATGGTGCGCCGAATCAATTATTACGCAGTAATGTTACTGAAGAGGAAATTGCCGACGTGGTAGCCGCCTGGACTGGGATACCTGTGTCTAAGATGTTACAAGGTGAGCGTGAAAAGCTGCTTAATATGGAAGACAACTTGCACCAACGGGTGATTGGCCAAAATGAAGCGATTAAAGCCGTCGCTAGTGCCATTAGGCGTTCGCGTGCTGGGCTTTCTGACCCTAATCGTCCGTCAGGTTCGTTTATGTTTTTAGGCCCAACCGGAGTCGGTAAAACTGAGCTAACCAAGGCCTTGGCTGAGTTCATGTTTGACACCGACGACGCCATGGTGCGTATCGATATGTCTGAGTTTATGGAGAAGCATTCGGTGGCGCGCTTGATCGGCGCACCTCCAGGTTACGTCGGCTACGAAGAAGGTGGTTACTTAACCGAAGCAGTGCGCCGCAAGCCCTATTCAGTGATTTTGTTAGATGAAGTCGAAAAGGCTCATCCTGATGTGTTTAACATTTTGCTACAAGTGCTCGATGACGGTCGTTTAACCGATGGACAAGGTCGTACCGTTGATTTTAAAAATTGCGTGATCATCATGACCTCAAACTTAGGCTCACAGCGAGTGCACGGTTATGACGGTGATTATCAAAGTATGAAAGCGCTGGTGATGGAAAGCGTCACCGAGCACTTTCGACCGGAGTTTATTAACCGTGTTGATGACATTGTGGTATTTCACGCCTTAGGTGAAGAGCAAGTTCGAGCGATCGCTAATATCCAAATGGATATTCTTCGTAAACGCTTGAATGAGCAAGGCATCACCTTAGATATCAACAGTGAAGCCTTAGATATGGTTGGTCGTGCTGGCTTCGACCCAGTCTATGGTGCTCGGCCATTGAAACGAAGTATTCAGGATTTAATCGAGAACCCACTGGCCGATGCTATATTGTCAGGTGACTTCAAAGGCGGTGACGTAGTGGTAGTAACCGTTATAGATGGGTCATTAAAGTTTCAAAAAGCCATCGAGCATTAGATACTGGTTTGCCTAATAGTATGAGAGCGTTGTTATTTGCAACGCTCTTTTACATAAATGCCAAGGCAATCTGATTTTAATGTAAGTAGGTCTGAATGAAGAATGTGAGTTGTAAACAATTATTATCGATAGGCCTAATTGCCTATGCTTTGTTTGGTGCAAATTCATTTGCGGCTTCTATCGCCTACATTCACGGACGAGTGGCAAATGACGGCACCGTACTCGCGCAAGGAGTAGGTTCTCCTTACGATCAAATATTACTCACTGATAGCGGCCGCACAGGGCTCTCCGAGTTTAAGCAGTTAGTCGAGGGCCAAGGACATACAATTAGCCAATTTCGAGACAGCTCGATTAACTTGAATGCGGCATTCTTAAATAACCACGACGTTGTTATCTTTGGTTTACATCAAAAAATATGGTCTTCGTCTGAAAAGACGTCACTCGATAGTTGGCTGCGAGCTGGCGGTGGCATGTTTATTTACAGTGATTCAGCCTCGGGTGGCTTCTTCGGCGATGTTGGTGCACAAAACACCACCGGTCAAACCGTGACCAATAATCTAATTGCCCAATATGGCATGCAAGTTACCGTTGATCAGGCTGATGGAACCAATGGGCAAATCGTTAACTCAAATACGTCGATATCGGCTATCAACGGCTTAACGCTAGAGGGCGAAGGTGTATCGCCTGTGGCTATTGGTTCGAGCGACACCAACGTTGAAGTGTTAGTTCCTTATAAGCGTAATAAAAACCCGCTAATTCCTCATCCGCAGAATATAAGCATCGCCAACCCCGAATACGCTTCATTAGTGCTAACAGCCATTGATGACGGGCATATTATTGTGATGTTCGATCGTCAACCGATGTGGAACGACGGCCCTGGGTCTGATATTGACGAACAGGACAATAGGGTGATTTTGCGCGAGTTAGTTAATTTTTTAGCTGAGCAGCCAAACGTTGTTAACCCGGTCGATCCACCGGTACCCGGTAATGGTGATGCAGTCATTGCGCCTATTTTGCCTCTATTACTCGACGAATAACGCCAGTTTCGTCAAAAATGACGCATTCAAAACTAGAAGTGTCGCATATTTGATGATGCTCACGGTTTGAGCTGAGTATTGTGGAAAGGTCGTCATGTTAGTTTGGTGGTCTTTTATGGTTACCCTAAATACTTCTTCACTTAGTCTAAATTTAGATTGTCTAAATGCGGATCGAGTAGGCTTGGATAACAATTCCATCGCCGAATTCCACTACCCATGGCTTAGAGATAATTGTCATTGTCATGAATGTTATCACCCTGACACTCACGAGCGTATTTTAGTGAGTGCCGAAATCCCGTTTTGCCTACGCGCTGAAACCGCTCAAATAGAGGGTGATTGGCTTAACGTTGAGTGGAATGACCGAGGGCATAAAAGCGCCTATCAACTTACTTGGCTGGCTGAACATAGCTATAGCCAAAGCAAGTTGGTCAGCCAAAACACCTTCTTGGCTGACCCTGCGGTTGGCGAAATTACAACTTGGGGTCGTGAATTACAGCAGAATATCGCTACTTTTGATTACGCTAAGCTGTACGCCGATCCGAGTCAATTGCTGGCTTTCTGCCAAGCGATTCGTGACTACGGTTTGTGTATTGTACGTGGCGCACCTACGGTCGAAGGCGAAATCGAGCGGTTTGCCGAGCACATAGCGTGCGTACGAGAGACTATCTATGATCGCTTGCATAATGTGCGCGCCAGCCCTGGTGAATACAATGCATACAACGTCGCATCGACCACCTTAGAACTCAAGCCGCACACCGACATGCCCAATTATAATAATCCCCCTGGCGTGCAAATGTTCCACTTTTTAGTTAATGACAGTATCGGCGGCGAAAGCACCGCGGTCGATGGCGCTAGAGTAGCCGAGCAATTAAAAGCGCAAAACCCCGATGCGTTTGATCTGTTAGCTAACACACCCATCTGCTTTAGGATGTTCAGCGATAGAGGTGATGTTATCAACAGTAATCCGCTGTTAACTTTGGGTGTCGACGGCGAGCTAAGGGTGTTTCGATTTTCTAATCAATTAGCGCAACCGGTCAATTTACCAGTCGATAAAATGGAGGCATTTTATCTAGCTTACAGAAAGCTCGGTAAGCTGGTCGAAGCGCCGGAAAACAAGGTTGAATTTCGCCTAAATACCGGAGACTTAATGGTGACTAATAATTTACGCGTATTGCATGGCCGTAACGCTTACGACTCAAGCACTGGCGATCGCCACTTACAGCTGTCCTATATGGATTTTGATGACGTGCTGAGCCGCATCAGGATGTTACTTAAAACATGAAGAGCTCCCTATGAACAACACTAGCCCAAATAAGACCGTCGACTTTATCTGTATGCAAGATGGTCGCGCCGATGAGTATGCTTATTTAGATAAACTCGAAGATCAATACAAATCTGAGTTACCACAACGATTGATTCAGGCATTAGCGCAACTTGAACACTCTTTATCGGGCTACCGTGTATCGCGGCTAGAACATGTGCTGCAAGCTGCGACACGAGTTCATCGAGCGGGCGAGTCTGAAGAATGGGTGATGGCGGCATTATTACACGATATTGGCGATGATTTAGCGCCCTATTCGCACAGCGAGATGGCGGCAGCGATATTGCGCCCGTTTGTCAGTGATGAAATTTATTGGGTGGTGAAACATCATGGCATTTTTCAGATGTATTACTACGCGCACCATAGTGGTGGCGACCAGCATGCCCGCGACCGGTTTGCCGAACATCGGTATTTTTCCAGTGCGGTTAAATTCTGTCACCAATATGATCAAAACTGTTTCGACCCAGACTATGACTCAGAGACACTCGAATTCTTTAAACCGATGATTCAGCAGATGTTCTCAAAACCGAAGGCTTTTGATCAAGAATATATCGATAGATATGGTCAAAATTGATTTTATACGGTAAATAAATGTCGCAATCTGGACACTGGAGCGAGAGTGTTTGAAACACAATTGAAAAATAGGGTAGAGATCTACTAGAACCATTTTTAAGAATTCGCAAAGAGGATCTTCATGAGTGAGCAAGACGATTTTGAATTAAGTGATTTAGACGACAAAGAACTGGTCGAACAAATTCAAGATGACCTATATGACGGCTTAAATGACGAAGTATTTGAAGGTGTGGAAATTCTTCTTGCGCGAAATTGGGATGCTAACGACATTTTAGGCGATGCATTAGTCGGCGGCATGAAAGTGGTTGGTGAAGATTTCCGCGACGGAATTTTGTTTGTACCTGAAGTGCTTAAATGTGCCGGCGCAATGAAACAAGGCATGGGTTTACTGCGGCCTATTTTGGCCAATAGCGCGATTGATCTATCACTTGGTAAATTCGTTATTGGTACGGTTAAGGGCGACATTCACGACATTGGCAAAAACCTTGTTGGCATGATGCTAGAAGGTGCCGGCTTTGAAGTTATCGACCTCGGTATTAACAACCCGGTTGAAAATTATCTAAACGCCATTGATGAGCACAAGCCTGTGGTCATGGGAATGTCAGCCTTGCTTACTACCACCATGCCATACATGGGAGTGGTGCTCGAAGAGCTCGATAAACGCGGTATGCGTAAAGACTTTCATGTGATGGTTGGTGGTGCACCACTAAATCAAGAGTTCGCTGATGCGATTGGCGCTGACGCCTACGGCCGAGATGCCGCTCGCAGCTCCGAAATGGCATCTAATCACGCTCGCAGCGTAAAAGCCTGCTGACAAAAACGGAATTTATCGCTATGCAAATCAAATCGGTAACGTTCACCTCAAGGCCGGATTTGTCAGCGGCAAACAAATTCTCTACGGCGGGTAATACGCAGCAAGGCAAGGTGCACCAATGCGAGTCTCAAGAATACAAGTCGCAAAAAAAGCTGGTGCTCGGTTGTGGCGCCTTAGTTTATGAGCTGGTCGAATTAATAAAACATAACCCGCTGGTCAACCAAGTGGTTGACCTTCATTGTTTACCCGCGACTCTGCACAATACCCCGCAATTAATTGCGGGCGAGGTTGATAAATTTCTCAGCGAGAAAGGCGAGGGCTATGCTGAAGTGCTGGTGGCCTATGGTGATTGTGGTACCGCCGGAGCATTGGATACAGTATTAGCAAAGCATCAAGCAACCCGACTACCTGGTGCGCATTGCTACGAATTTTTTGCCGGTAGCCAGCAGTACGATGACTTCATGGAGGCTGAATTAGGAAGCTTCTTCTTAACTGATTTTCTAGTTAAATTCTTTGATCGCTTAGTAATCGAAGGCTTGGGCTTAGACCGTTACCCAGAGCTAAAAGACGTTTATTTTAAACATTATACGCAGCTGATTTACATTGCTCAGACTAACGACTCTGATTTACAGGAAAAGGCAAAACAGTGTGCGCAAAAACTGGGCCTTGAATACCGAACTCGTTTCGTTGGCCTTGATGGATTACGGCCAGTGACAAAACCAATCATGCAGCCTAGCGCTTTTAGTAATATTGAGGTGAACCATGTATAGCTTAAGACGTTTTGCCAGTCGCCATTCACGTGCCTATGAAGCTGTTTATAACGCCAGTAGCCCGATAATTCTATCGACACTTAGGCTGATCAATAAGCTTGTTGGGGCGCGTCTAAACACACCAATTACTTGGCTTGAGGCAAAAGTTAAAGGCGTTTTATTCGATTGTAAGATGTGCGGTAACTGTGTGCTCTCAAGCACTGGCATGACTTGCCCAATGAATTGTCCTAAGACGATTCGCAATGGCCCCTGTGGAGGGGTGCGTGAAAACGGCAATTGTGAGGTAAACGCTGATATGAAATGTGTTTGGGTTGATGCTTGGGATGGTGCTCAGAAAATGCAGCACTCGCGCGAGATAGAGTTAATACAGTTTGCCCCTAATCAACAGCATCAAGGCAGTAGCGCGTGGATTCGTTTGTCCAAAGAAAGCGCTAATAAAAAACTCCATGATATTGAGTTGGAGGTTAAGCCGTGAACGCAGAGCTCGAATTTCACCCGCCGGTTGACAACCCAGGCAGCCCTCTACCAGAAAACGACAGCCATGTTTCTCAAGGTCGTTTCGAGCAAGTATTGAGGGCGGGTCACTTTGCCGTGACCAGTGAGATTGCGCCGCCAGACTCAGCTGATGCCGATCAAGTATATCAACGTGCTCAATTGTTTGATGGTGCCTGCGACGCAATCAACGCTACTGATGGCTCCGGTGCAAATTGCCATATGTCGAGTGTCGCCGTTTGTGCCTTGTTGTCACACATTGGCTATTCACCGATTTTGCAAATTTCTTGTAGAGATAAAAATCGTATTGCCATTCAGGGCGACGTGCTCGGGGCCGCGGCTATGGGAGTCTGTAATGTGTTGGCATTAACTGGCGATGACGTTTCGGCTGGCGATCACCCCGAAGCAAAGCCAGTATTTGATTTAGACAGCATATCGTTATTGAGCACGATTAGAATAATGCGAGATGAGTCACGATTTTTGAGCGGTCGCAAGCTCGATAAAGCGCCAAAGGTATTTGCTGGTTCGACCATTAACCCGTTTGTGCCACCGATCGAAAACCGTGTTAGGCAGCTGCAAAAAAAGATTAATGCTGGTGCCGAATTTATTCAAACTCAATACTGCTTCGATATGCCAGCCTTGAAATCGATGATGCAGCAGGCTGTTGACTTGGGCTTAACCGAGCTAGCCTTCATCTTAGCCGGTGTTGGCACCCTGGCGTCGGCTAATACAGCGCGATGGTTACGTACTAATGTGCCCGGTGTACATATACCCGATCATATAATTGAACGCTTGGAAGGCGCTAAAAATCAGAAAGCCGAAGGCCAGAAGATTTGCGTCGAGTTGATGCAAGAGTGTAAACAAATCGAAGGTATCAGTGGTGTGCATGTTATGGCGTACCGACAAGAGAAATATGTTGCTGAAATAGTGAAGGAGTCAGGCGTGCTAGATGGGCGTAAACCTTGGGCGCCTGGATATTAAGGGTCTGTCGGATAATGAATTTAGCTAGTACGAAAACGCCCCTTTGGCTTATTTTTCCGATAATTTTCGAGCAATGGATAAACCATTACGTCCCAAATGATCAAAAAACTAGCCTCAAACTATCACTTTCTCCTGACGCGAATCATCATCCGACAGACCCATTAATTAAAACAAAAGAGATGCTGCAATGACTAGAACAGTTTTATCGACACCGAACAAAGAGATCATCATCGGCTTTGGTCGGCCGTTCACCATGATCGGCGAGCGTATTAACCCGACCGGTCGCAAGATTCTTGCCGCCGAGATGAAAGCTGGCGATTACAGTCGAGTAGAAGCCGACGCGATCGCTCAGGTCGCGGCTGGTGCGCAAATGCTTGACGTTAATGCTGGCATTCCATTGGCCGATGAACCGGCTATTTTGGCTGAAGCTATTCGCCGTGTTCAAGCGGTCGTTGATGTGCCGCTTTGTATTGATTCATCAATCATCGAAGCCTTAGAAGCAGGTTTAGCGGCGTATCAAGGCCGGGCATTGGTCAACTCTACCACTGCTGAAGTAGAAGTATTGGAACGAGTTTTGCCACTGGTCAAGAAGTACGACGCCGCGGTTGTTGGTATTTCAAATGATGAAACTGGTATTTCCGAAGACCCTGATGTGCGCTTCGAAATTGCTAAGCGTATTGTCGAGCACGCCGCCGACTATGGTATCAAAGCGGCCGATGTCATTATTGATCCCCTTGTGATGCCGATTGGCGCTATCGGTGGTGCCGGGCAACAAGTATTCGCTTTATGTAAACGGCTACGAGAAGAGCTGAAAGTTAATACCACTTGCGGTGCTTCAAACATTAGCTTTGGTTTGCCCAATCGACACGGGATTAACAATGCCTTTTTACCGATGGCGATTGCCGCTGGTATGACATCTGCGATTGTCAATCCATTGCACGACGGCTTGGTTCAAGCCGTTAGAGCCGCTGATGTGCTGGCGTTTAACGACCCAGATTGCAAACAGTGGATCTTAAATTACCGCGAGCCCCCAAAAGAAGGCGAAGGGGAAGGCCGCAGACGCAGCCGCAGACGTCGAGCTTAGAGCGAGTATTAGTAATGTCGAAAGGAGGAATATGAACATGTTAAAACCGATTACAGGTTCGTGTTGCTGCGGCCAAATTAGTTATACGGCTAAGCCGGTAGCACCTTTATGGTATTGCCATTGTCAGCAATGTCGCAAAATGACGGGTCATTACATGGCGGCTGCACGGGTGAATTTGAACGATATCGAGATCAACGGCGAGGCCAAATGGTACTACGTATCCGACACTTCTCGGCATGGTTTTTGTCCTGACTGCGGTTCGCAAATATTCTGGCGGAACGATAAAAATGACTTTCTTAGTATCACCGGTGGGAGCATCAATGACACCTCGAGCTTACGAGTTGCAGGCCATGTGTTTGTCGGTGAAAAAGGTGATTACTATGAGATTCCGGGCTATGAAAAACGCTATATTTGCTGGGAAAGTTCCATTCAACACTCATGATGTATAAGGTTAAAAGCCATGTCTGAAACTAAATCTGAAACTAAGCTAGAACAGAACATAGAGAGTAATTCGGCTCGGCTAACTAAGCGGGTTGTATTCACTCCGTCGGGCCTATCAGCGGATGCTGAATTGGGCTCTACGCTACTAGAAACCGCGCAAGATACCGGCGTTGCGATTCGCTCTTTGTGCGGAGGCAATGGTAATTGTCGCCAATGCTGGATCGAAATTTCTGAGGGCTCTCACCCTAAACACGGGGTTGAGTGCTCGGCCGATAACCTATCTCCGGTTACTGAACTTGAACAGCGAATGTATCAACGCAACGATAAGTTCAAGGGCATGCGACTGGCTTGTCGCACTCGAATTTTAGGTGACTTGGTGGTTGATGTGCCTGAGCGCAGCCAGGAGAACTTAGCCTATATTTCTAAGAAAAATAGTGCTCGAGAATTTGATTTAGCGCCGGTTATTAGCTTAGTCGATATCGAGCTAGCAGAAGCCACCATGGACACTAATCCGTCAGCCACTGAAAATATATTGGAACGTCTGGCTGAGCAATCAATCAAGGCTAGCTTTGATCATAGATTGCTCAGCAGCTTGCAAGCGCTAGTGCATGACACTAAGGGCAAACTGACTGTTGCTATTCGTGACCAACACCTTGTAGTTGGCGTATACCCTCGGGGCGAAGCAAGAATAATTGGCGCAGCGGTGGATATCGGATCCACGACCTTAGCGTTATACGTTCACGACTTACATACAGGCGAGCTACTTTACCAAACATCGGCAATGAACCCGCAGATACAATTCGGCGAAGACTTAATGAGTCGTGTTTCGTACGTGATGATGAACAAAGGCGGCGATCAAAAATTGACCAGTGCGGTTCGTCGAAAGCTCACCGAAATGCTGCATGAAGCCTGTAAGCAACTTGAAATGCCGCACGATAAGTTACTGGAAGTAGTGCTTGTTGGTAACCCAATCATGCATCACCTGTTTTTTGGAATCTCACCGGTCGAACTTGGTCAAGCACCGTTTACCTTAGCGATTCGCGAATGGCTCGAGATGACCGCGTCAGACATTGGTCTCGAGCTTTACCCGACCACTCGTATTGCCTTTTTGCCATTGATCGCCGGCCATGTTGGCGCTGATACAGCAGCGGCTTATTTGAGTGAGATCGACAGCATGCATAGGCAAACTACGCTGCTGGTTGATATTGGTACTAATGCGGAAATCATGTTGGCTAAAGATGGCGTGGTTTACGCTACCTCGTCACCAACTGGCCCAGCCTTTGAAGGCGCTGAAATTAGTTCGGGTGTTCGCGCTTCACATGGTGCCATAGAGCGCGTTCGTATAGATCCCGTGACACTGGAAGTTACCTTCAAGGTGATTGGCGTTGACGCTTGGTCAAATGAAGCTGCCTTCGACGCGGCGCAACCGCGAGTAATTGGAATTTGCGGTTCGGGTATTATCGAAGTGATGGTCGAAATGGCTAAGGTCGGGTTGATCGACCAAACTGGCTTGTTTGTACAAGACAAAGCGCCGGATAAATTTGACACCCGGCCTAGTGAGGTGGGCGCTACCGTGCGCTATATGTTGATCGACCAAGGTGATAATTCGATTTACGTAGAACAGACGGATGTGCGCTCGATTCAGCTGGCCAAAGCGGCTCTTTCTGCAGGCGTACAATTACTGATGGACTATCTCGATTGTGACTCATTCGATCAAGTCTTATTAGCAGGCGCCTTTGGTTCTCATTTAGACCCTATATTTGTCGCTGATCTAGATATTATCCCAAGTGCTAGGCGAGAACAGATACGTTCGGTTGGTAATGCCGCCGGGATTGGTGCCACTAAAGCATTGCTAAGCAGCGATGAGCGCGCGCGCGTCATTACTGAGGTTAAAAAGGTAAAGAAAATTGAAAGTGCCAACGAACCTAAGTTCCAAGACTATTTTGTCGAGGGCATGAAATTTTCAGTATCGCCGATAGCCGCTCAAAATTTGCAGCGAAATCGCCGACGTCGTCGGACTTAGAAATAGACGTCGTCGGACTTAGAAAAAAACGTCGTCGACTTAAAATAGGCGTCGCAGACATCACAAATATAAGAACAAACGAATTAAACAGTGAGGAATTTATCATGGCCAGAGAACGTAGAGGTGGCGGCCGCAGCCGCAGAGTAGCGCAGGTAGCCAGTGCTGAGTCGATTGCACCCGCTTATATCAAACGTAAGATTCCGTACTATGAAGTATTGGACGATGCCTCCTTGAGTATCATCGAAAACAACGCTGAAATTATTCTTGAGGAAATTGGTATTAATTTTACCGATGACGAAGAAACAATGGATATTTTTCGCGATGCTGGTGCCTCAATTGATGGTGACCGCGTGCGTTTTCCTAGAGGCATGTGTCGTGACTTGGTTCAGGCTACCGCGCAGAAAGAATTCACTCAGTACGCTCGAAACCCCAAACGTAATGTGCAAATCGGCGGCGACAATATGGTACTGGTTCCAGCGTATGGGCCCCCGTTTGTTTATGACCTTGATCGCGGTCGGCGTTATGCCACTATCGAAGATTTTAATAACTTCGTAAAACTGGCTTACATGTCAGAGAACTTGCACCACTCAGGCGGCACAATTTGTGAGCCGGTTGATTTGCCAGTTAATAAGCGTCACTTTGATATGGTTTACGCGCACCTCAAATACTCAGATAAGCCCTTTATGGGCTCAGTTACTTCGCCAGAGCGGGCAGAAGATTCCGTGGCAATGGCGAAAATTGTCTTCGGAGATGAGTTTGTCGATCAAAATTGCGTAATGGTCAACCTTATTAATGCCAACTCACCAATGGCCTTTGATGGCACCATGGTCGGTTCGTTAAAAGTCTATGCGCGTAATAATCAAGCGTGTATCGTCACGCCCTTTATTGTCGCAGGTGCGATGTCGCCAGTATCGGCAGCAGGGGTCGCAGCGCAAAGTCTGGCTGAGGGGCTGGCGGGCATGGCCTTAGTGCAGTTGGTACGCCCTGGCGCACCAATGATCTATGGTAATTTTGTTAGCTCAATGTCGATGCAATCAGGTGCGCCAACCTTTGGTACGCCTGAGGCAGGTCAAGTAATGAATATAGGTGGCGCATTAGCCCGCCGCCTCGGTGTTCCATTTAGAAGCGGCGGTGGCTTTACTTCATCCAAGCTACCCGATGCACAAGCCGGTTATGAAGCGGCCAACACCATGAACGCCACTTTAAATGCTGGAGTCAATTTCGCGCTGCATACTGCGGGTTGGTTAGAGGGTGGTTTATCGATGGGCTATGAAAAGTTTATTATGGATGCTGACCAAGCGGGTATGTTGCGAGTATCGGCCGAAGGTGTCGATATGAGTGAAAATGGTCAGGCGATGGATGCGCTTCGTGAAGTCGGCCCAGGCCAGCATTTTCTGGGGTGTGAACATACTCAGCGGAACTTCAAGAGTGCGTTTTACCCGTCCAGTCTCTCGGATAATAATAGTTATGAAGCTTGGATTGAAGATGGCAGCCAAGATATGCAAAAACGAGCTAATACTCAGTACAAGAAGATGTTGGCCGATTACACCTTGCCACCACTCGATGCCGAGATCGACGCCAAATTGATTGCGTTTATGGAGCAGCGCAAAGGCAGTTTTGAAGATTCGAATATCTCGTAGGCCAAAATATGAGGCTCTGTTAAGGATTTGAACAGAGCCTTAAATCACAAGAGTGACGTTAAATTTAAAAGGCTTGTGCTATCGTTAAATTCTTATTAGATATCTTCTTAAGTCGACCTTCTTTCAAAATGAATCATTTTCCCGCGTGCCGACTCAGCGTCGTTGCACTAGCCTCATTGTTTACCTCTATTACCGATGCTTCTGATCAATTAGAGCAAGTCTCGGTAATAGGTACGCGTTCGCCACAGCCAGTTTCGCTACAGGCGGCTAATGTCACGCTGATAAATAGTGATGAGCTTGAACGGGTCAGCGCTGTGCATATTCAACAAACCTTGAATCGTGTGCCCGGCGTTAGTTTGCAGCGCGGCAATGGCCAAGAATCGTTGCCAGGCATACGCTCTGCCGTACTTACTGGCGCGGGTGCTTGCGGCAGCGTGTTGATTCTCGAGGATGCGATACCGGTGCGCGGCGCCGGTGTTTGTAATGTTAATGAATTATTTGATACCCATTTTGAGCAAGCTGAGCGCATAGAGGTTGTGCGAGGTGCCAATACTGCGTTCTATGGTTCGAATGCGCTGACCGGCAGCGTTAATGTCGTTTTGCCGAGTGAAGGGCAAAATCAGGCTTCTTTGGAACTGGGCGCTAATGATTATGTGCGAGGTAAAGCCGCCGTTTCATACCAAGGCGGGCGAGTCTATGCCTCGATTACTGACGATGGCGGTTACCGTGATGACTCCGGTTATACGCAGCAAAAATTTAGTTGGCGACACGCCGAGCAAGTAGGTCGATGGCAGCTTAACGCAGGTGCCACCTATACTGATTTAGACCAACAGACAGCGGGTTTTATTACCGCTAGAGATGCCTACAAAAACCGATCGCTGGCACGCCAAAACTTAGACCCCGAAGCATTCAGAAAAACCAACGCCCTAAGAGCATGGTTAAAGGCATCGACCGAACTAGCGAATGGTGCGCAGGCTAGGGGGGCAGTTTATATTCGTGATACCGATATGGATTTTCGACTGCATTTTTTACCTGGTGATCCGTTAGAGAAAAATGCGCAAACCAGTTTTGGTTGGCAGTCCGCTATTACATTCGAACCGAATCAGTCGCTGAATTGGACCATTGGCTTAGATGGTGATGTCACCGATAGTGAATTACAGCAAACTCAAGACCAAGCAACCGAAGGTTCAGCGTTTCTACGAGCGACTATACCGACGGGCGTTCACTATGACTATCAAGTTGACGCACAGCAAATTGCCTTGTTCACTCATGCCGATTGGTCGATGACTGAACAATGGCGGATGGTTGCTGGCGCACGCTTAGAGAGAACTGAGTACGATTATAATAATTTAGGCTTAGATGGGCGTACTCGAGATGACGGCAGCGAGTGTGGATTTGGCGGTTGCCGGTACAGTCGCCCAGCTGATCGCGAGGATAGCTTCACTCACCTATCACCAAAGCTCGAATTGCATTATACGCCGAATGACGCTTGGCGTTTTACCTTAGCTGTGGCGGATTCATTTAGGGCACCTCAAGCAACTGAATTGTATCGCCTGCAACGCGCGCAAAACGTGGCTGATTTAGACATCGTTGAATCGGTTAGTGTCGAATTAACGGCTCAATATCAAGCAGACTCGTTGCAATTCAGTGCCTCGCTATACCGATTAGAGTTAGACAATCTAATTATTCGCGATAGCTCATTCTTTAACGTTGATGGTCAAAGCACCCTCAGTCAGGGCGTCGAGTTTAGTCTGCAGCAAGCTCTAAGTGAAACTTGGTCTTGGCGAGCTGTTGGCTCATATGTGCAGCATGAATATACGTCTGATTTAATTGTCGGCGATAGAAATTTCAACGGTAACACGGTGGACACAGCACCAGAGTTTTTCGGTAGTTTATTCTTAACTTGGCAAGCCACCGCTCAAGCCAGTGTCGAAATGGAACTGCAACGAGTCTCAAGCTATTTCTTAGACCCAAGTAACGACAATGAGTATGAGGGTCATACCTTAGTCAATACCCGAGCTAACTATGTTTTAGACGAGCATTGGGCGTTTGGCCTGCGTTTACTTAACCTTACCGATCAACGTTATGCCGAGCGAGCCGACTTTACTAGCTTCACCGATGAGCGATATTTTCCCGGCCAACCTCGTTCTGTTTTTGCTGAAGCGCGCTACCGCTTTTGACATTAGTTAATATTAGATCTGTTATTCTGAGTTTAATAATAATAAAAATCAGAGTGGTGATTCGGTGCAGACGATAAAGACGGTCATTATTGGTTCGGGGTTTGGCGGCCTTTGCATGGGTATTAAGCTTAAACAAGCGGGCGATGATGACTTCATTATTCTTGAAAAAGCCGATGATTTAGGCGGCACTTGGCGAGAAAATACCTACCCAGGAGCCGAATGCGATATTCCTTCCGCGCTCTATAGCTATTCATTCGAACATAATTCAGAGTGGCAATTCAAGTGGTCCGGTCAACAACAAATCTTGAAGTATCAACACGATACCGCGGCCAAATACGGGCTTGGCAACCATCTTAAGTACCAAGCTGAAGTTAACAGTCTGGTGTTCGATGAAACGCAACAAAGGTGGACCGTTAGCACAACCGATGGCAAGCAATTTAAGGCGCAGCACGTGGTTTGCGCTATCGGCCAGTTACACAAGCTAGCAACCCCCGTATTTGCCGATGCTGATCAGTTTAACGGGCCGTTATTCCATTCTGGAAAATGGGATCATTCCGTCGATTTAACCGGTAAAAATATAGTTGTTATTGGTAATGCCGCAAGCGCCGTTCAGTTCATTCCAGAAATAGCTAAGGTGGCTAAACATCTAACTATTTTTCAACGTAGCCCTAATTGGATATTGGCTAAGGTTGATCGCCCGTATTCGAAGAGGGAGCAACAGTTCTCGGCTAAGTTTCCATTCGCGGCAAAATTATATCGACAATGCATATGGGCTCTCGGTGAATATGGCGTGCTACCAGCTATTAAAGGTAACCCTATCTCAAAGTGGCTAGTCAGAAAAGCCTGTTTAGCAAATTTAAACAAGCACGTCAGTGACCCCGAGCTGCGAGCGAAGCTAACCCCCGATTACCCGGTTGGCGCAAAAAGAGTATTGTTTAGCGATCATTATTTTCCGACACTGGCGAGAGACAATGTCAGTTTAAACACCGATGGCGCGGCCTCGTTTACCTCAACCGCAGTGGTGGATAAACTAGGTAACCAAACCGACGCTGATGTGATTATTTATGGAACCGGTTTTCAGACCAACCCCTTTCTTGCCGATATCGACGTTATTGGGGTAGGTCAGCGCACTATCAGAGACGCTTGGAGCGACGGCGCACAGGCTTATCTAGGTGTATCTACTCACGGTTTTCCCAATCTTCATTTGCTTTACGGCCCGAATACCAATCTTGGACACACTTCAATAATTATAATGCTTGAAGCGCAAGCTGATTATGTAATTCAAGCGATCGGTAACTTGGATCAGCTGGCCAAGCAATCGTGTGAGGTGAAGAGTGAGGTTGAGCATGATTACAACCAAGAGCTTCAGGCGCGACTGTCGACCATGGCCTTCAGCAAGATTGAGAACAGTTGGTACAAAGACGGCGACAAGGTTACCAATAATTGGGTTGGTGGTACTCGAGAGTATGTGAAACGGTTAAAAAAAATAGAGTTGGCGGCCTATACCATTAGGTGAAAGCCTTAAGGTGAGAGCACGTTAATTAAATGGTTTAAACAATAGGAGGCACTAGATGGGCGAAACGAAAAAAATTTGGGACTTTGTGTATCAAGAATTTGGGGTAGAGAATCCGCCACTGGATGAGAAGGCACTGAGTCTCTATGTAGCGGATCACGCCGACAAGTTTCCAGATTTTTCGGCGATTCGATTCTTCAATCTTGAGATTTCTTACAAAGAACTAAATCGTCAGGCTAATAAGCTAGCCAATGTTTTAGTCGAGCTAGGCGTTACTAAAGATGACGTTGTCGGCTTTCATATGCCGAATATTCCGCAATACATTCTTGGCTTGTTGGCGGTTGCCAAAATCGGTTGTGCTGGTTCTGGTGTTTCGCCAATGCTTGCTCCGACTGAGCTTGCCTATCAAATAGACGATGCTAATATCAGCGTGCTGATATCGCTAGATGCGTTGGCAAACGGCAGCGTCGTGGCGATGCGCAACCGGCCGGCTTGTTTGAAGGCCGTGATTGTTACGGCGGCAACAGATTCTTTAGCGCCGAGTGAATTAACCTTGCCAGGCATCGAGGGTGTTCGTATTGAATCATTTTTGGCGCTGATGGAAAACGCCAGTGATCAGTTTGAGCAACGTGATGTGCATTGGAATGATACCTATTTGATTCAATACACCGGTGGCACCACCGGTTCGCCTAAAGGTGCCATGTTGTCGGTTAGGAATATTGTTCGTTGTTCCGCCACTCAATACGCCTTCATGCCGTTAACGCCAGGCGAAGATTCTTTCTTAACCCCGTTTCCGATGTTCCACATTGCTGGTGTGGGAGGTGTGATTAGTGGTTTGCGTTACGGAGGTACGGCCGTGTTGGTGCCTGATCCTCGAGATTTAGACTATATCTGTGATCAGATGTTAGCCGACCCGCCGCAGTATTTCGGTGCGGTTCCAACCCTGTTCCAGATGCTGCTGCAAAACCCGAAGTTTCATAAGATCGACTTTTCAGGACTGAAAATGGCGGTGACTGGTGCCGCTCCGTTAACCTCAGGAGACCGCCGCAAAGTTGAAGCGGTTATCGGTAAAGATAAACTATGCGACGCTTTTGGTATGACTGAAACATCGCCAGTTTATATTGTCAACCCGCCTCATCGTCTTAAGCCAACGGCCTTAGGAATACCGGTGCCCGGTGCGGATGTGAAGATAATGGACGTGGAAACAGGCACTAAAGAAATGCCGATTGGTGAACATGGTGAGATAGTTACCGCTGGCCCCCATGTGATGAAGGGCTACTTGAACTTACCCGAAGAGTCTGCCAAAGCGATGCGCGAGTTTGCCGGTAAAACTTGGATGTACACTGGCGATGTTGGCTTTATGGATGACGAAGGTTATGTCACCATCTCTGATCGAGCTAAAGATATGTTGATTGTTGGCGGCTTTAAAGTGTTTTCAGTCGAACTCGAAGATAAGCTTAATAACTTAGACTTTGTCGCAAACACGGCGGTTGTTGGGGTTTCCGATGAGGCTAGACCGGGCAATGATATCGTGACCCTATTCGTCGAGTTGATGCCAGCCAATGTTAGCGATCAGCACAATCGCTTAACTGATGATATTATTGCTTATTGCCGAGAAAATATGTCGCCGTATAAAGTACCTAAAAAAGTTCACTTTATTGATGCGATTCCGCTTACCACCATCGGAAAACTAGATAAAAAAGTGTTGCGTGACCGCTTAGAAAAGGGCGAGTTCGTTTAATAACTAAACTGTAAATGAAAAAATTTAAACTTATCCAGGAAACTGTCACTAAACGTAAGGGCGGTAAAAAACAGCTTGAGCGTTTGCTTAAGACTCCAGCGACAGAACCGCAACTCAGTCAGATTGATGATGAGCGATATCTAGCTCAGATGACCCGTTGCGTATTTAATGCAGGCTTTCATTGGCGCGTCATTAGTGCCAAATGGGATGGTTTTGAAGAAGCCTTTCATGGTTTTGACTTAGGTCAATTACTGACTAAGTCGCCAGAGGAGTGGGAAGCCTATATTGAAGACACTCGTATTATTCGTAATTGGCAGAAGATTCAAACGGTTTTTCATAACGCCGCTATGCTCGATGAGGTAGCGGCTGAGCATGGCAGCTTCGCTAAATTTTTTGCTGAATGGCCTAGCAGTGATCAAGTTGGGCTGATGAAGTATCTGCATAAAAATGGCTCTCGCTTAGGTGGCAAAACGGCGCAGTGGTTTATTCGTTTTAGCGGCAAAGATGGTTTTGTGCTATCGGGTGATGTGATCACCGCACTGATCGCCAATGGCGTTGATATTACTGACAAAGCCAGCAGTCAACGAGATTTAAGACGCATTCAAGAAGCATTTAATGAATGGCAGCAACAGACAGGGTTATCGTTTACCCATTTAAGTCAAATATTAAGTTATTCGGTGGGTGATAATGTGCCGGTAGAAGTACTCGAAGGGTATCAAAGCTCACAGACCGTTACTCGATAACGTAAAAATTAAATCCGAGCGATAAACGGGTGAAATCAATCCGTAACAATAAACCAGAAAAGCAAACAACTAATTAATGCTACGACAGCGGCCAGTAATGATCGCTCTAGGAGCATGGAGAAAATAAATGACGGTATACGCGATAGTCCAAGTCGAAATTTTTGATCGAGAAGCTTACGATCGCTACCAAGCAAAATTTTGGAACGTGTTCACGCAGTTCAAAGGAAGTTTATTGGTTAACGATGAGAATCCCAAGGTGTTAGAAGGCGATTGGTCGCAGAATAAAATTGTCTTACTTTCGTTCCCCGATGAGGCGGAATTCAACGCTTGGGCGAGCTCACCCCAATACCAGGAAATAGTCGTAGATAGACGTGCTGGCGCGAATGTAACGATACTTTTGTCTGAACAATTTAGCCTTCATGGCTAAGGCAAAAGTTCAGCCATTAGAGCCATCTTTATATCAACAGATCTACCAGATGGTTAGCCTTATTCCTCAAGGAAGGGTCGCGTCATACGGGCAAATAGCGCGTTTAATTGGCCTGCCTCGCAACGCACGACAAGTTGGCTACGCACTGGCCGCACTGCCAGAGGAACATCAAATACCCTGGCACCGAGTAGTCAACATTAAGGGCGAAATTAGCGCGCGTTCAAAAGCAGGCTATGAAGACTATCAGCGCATCTTACTTGAGGATGAGGGTATAGAGTTCAGCCCCGCTGGCCGAATCTATTTGAAGCAGTTCCTTTGGGATGCCTAAGCAGGTATAGAAAGCAGGTATAGGAAGCAGGGCTAGATAGCAGGTGTAGATCAGCAGGCCTCGAATCAATTTCAAGACCTGCTAGGCGGATTAGCTGTTGTCCTGTCTGTCCATTAATCGAAGTGTTTTAGTAATCGGAAACAGCACGTCACTACCCAATTGCGCACTGCGCTCTGCGGACCAACCTCTAATTGAATTTGGCAAATCAGCATTATCTTTAAACGGCATCTCGATGGTAAAAGAAAGCGTTTTAAAATGTTCACCTAACCAATTTGCGGCGATGCGTAAATTGGCCTTGCCTGGCGCACTTTTAGGGTAGCCATGGGTATCTTGAAAATCAGGTGAGATACCCATATAGGTATTCTTGAAGCGTTTCTCTAACTCCGCATGACGATCATCATAGCTTGGATTTCCTTCACAGCCAGCAACAAAGTTATACGGCAATTCTTCGTCACCGTGTATGTCTAAAAATAAGTCGCCACCTTCGGCAATCATTCGTTCGCGAACCAAAAAGACTTCGGGGCTAGTTTCCATGCTCGGATTTTGCCATTCTCTATTTAGGTTAGCGCCAGCGGCATTAGTGCGTAAATTGCCCCTCGCTGAGCCATCAGGGTTCATGTTAGGCACCACGTAAAACGCCGTATCGCTCAGTAGTTTTCGCGCTGCCGGGTTGTCTTCATCTAATAATGAATGCAACATTCCTTCGACAAACCATTCTGCCATCGTTTCGCCGGGATGCTGGCGAGCGATAACCCAAACTTTGCGCTTCGGTGTGTCAGTTTCGCAAAGTCGCAATAAGCTCATTGCCCGACCGTCTATAGTTGAACCGAGTGTTTCGTTAGTCACGCGCGAATCGCCTTGCGTCCAGGCTAGCAGGTCTAGATGGCGTTCGTGACTATAAGGCGTGAAGTAAGAAAAGTAGACCGAGTTCTGAGTCATTTCGATTTCGAAACTGAGTACCCCATCTTCGAAGGTACTTGGTGTTCTAAACCAATCCGATCGGTCCCATGAGGTACACACGTTATAACCCGGCCAGCCGCTTGGATACGAAGACTCTCCAGCATTAACGATACTTATATTACAGCGCTCGCCAATCGATGCTTCTAGGCGAAAGTGAAAGAACTGAAGGAAATCACTGGCGTTATCTTTACGTATCGCGAGCTTGATGTGCTGTGGATCAGTGGCATCGATAATCTCGATATTGCCACTGTCGAAATGGTCTGAAATAACAATAGAGCTCATGATGGGTGATGAGATGGATACCTCGATTTACGGCATCAGTGTGCCAGAATGAGGTTTCAGAAACTCTACATTCAACGAGGTATCCACCATGAGTAAGAATACAATTATTGGCATAGATTTGGCAAAG
>JBKEFT010000046.1:0-38150 GCA_046709645.1 Arenicella sp. | reverse complement strand
TCTAAATAGAAATTTTACAGAATCAAAAAAGTGGCCACGCTTCGACAAAAATAGGTGGTCACGATTGGTAAAATTAGGTGGTCACGCTACGCAAAATTAGGTGGCCACGCTACGCAAAAATATGCACGCAACGCCCCTTTATAAAGAAGACATTAAGGACAGCGCAAGATGCGCTGGCTTTGTTTCTTTTCCCCCCGCAGTGGAACTGCGATTGTAACCCACACACCCCAAAATCAAGCAAAATCTGCTCGCCCATTCAGACGCACCCCCAAAAGCGTGCGCTTAGCTGTGGCCTGCGCTATTTCTCTGGATTTTCGGTCTTAGTGGGTCTCGTCGTTTCACTCCTCGTCTCAGCGGTTTTCAACCGCTGCGGCGGGATGTTTTTTTCAACAATAGACGAGGACTAGCACCATGAACTTACAACATATTGAACTTGAGAACCTTAAAACCACATCGCTGAATGTACGCAAAATAGGTACAAAGAAAATTGACGATCTTGTGCCAAGTATTCAGGCGTTAGGGCTGTTACAGCCCTTACTCGTGCGCCCGAATTGCGAAGGGTATGAGGTAGTGGCAGGGCAGCGCCGTTTTTACGCGTTGCAAAAACTGGCCTTACAAGAAGAAATTGAGCCAGTGCCATGCATTGTTATGGATGCGGAAGATGATGCCACCGCTATAGAAGCCTCATTGGCTGAAAACCTTGCGCGTTTGCCGATGGATGAAATCGACCAGTACAAAGCATTTCTAGCCTTGAATAAAAAGGGCTTGAGCGCAGAGGACATTGCCGCGAATTTTGGCATCACCGAGCGGCTTGTGCATCAACGTTTGGCTATAGGCAATCTGATTGGTCCGATTTTAACCGCCTACCGTAAAGAAGAAATTGAGCCTTCTACTTTGCGCATTTTGACCATGGCGACCAAACGCCAGCAAAAGGAATGGCTGGCTATGCTCAAAGAACAAGGGCAGTACGGAGCGCCGCGAGGCTACCAGCTTAAACAATGGTTGTTTAACGGCAATGCAATTCCGGTTGAAAATGCTTTGTTTGATGTTGAGCAATATAAGGGCGTTATCACGGCTGATTTATTTGGGGAAGACCGTTATTTTTCTGACTGTAAATTATTCTGGGAGCATCAAAATACGGCAATAGCTAAAGCCAAAGACACTTATCTTGCTGATGGTTGGGGCGAGGTGAATATTCTTGAAGTTGGTGAGCGTTTCCCAGTTTATGAATATGTTGATACGGCTCAAAGTAATGGCGGAAAAATCTATATACAAGTTTCCAGTGATGGCGAAGTCACATTTTACGAGGGTCAGCTACACCGCAAGGAAGCCCAAAAACGGTTAAAAGCCGAGAACGGTGAAAGCAGTGAATCCGCACCAGTTCGAGCGGAAATTTCCCAGCCCATGCAGAATTATCTTGAGTTGCACCGTCACGCAGCGGTAAGGGCTGAATTGCTTAATCATGGCGGCGTGGCCTTGCGTCTTGCCGTCGCGCAGCTTATCGCCGGTTCGGAGCTTTGGAGCGTTTACGCCGACCCGCAACGCGCTAAAAGCGAGGCCATATCGGAAAGCCTTGAGAGCAATCAATCACAAGCCGTTTTTTTAAAGGCGCGTCAAACGATAGCGACGCATCTCGGCATAAAAAACAAGGCAGATGAAACACTTATTCCCCGTAAAGATGATTGGGACAAATCTCATGATGTGCATGAAGTTTTTACAAAGCTAATCGCCTTGGATGATAAAGCAGTGCTGGAAATTCTTACCTTTGTTGTGGCTGAAACTCTGCCTTGTGGCTCGGCAATGGTTGAAGCCTTGGGGAGCATGTTTAATGTTGATATGGCTGGGTCATGGACACCAGACGAGACGTTTTTTACCTTGCTCCGCGATAAAGAAACCATCAACACTATGGTGAAGCATGTCGGGGGTAAAGCCGCCGCCGATGCGCGCATTACGGACACAGGCAAAAAACAAAAAGCCTATATCGTTGAAACGCTCACGCAAGAAAAGGCCGAAGCTTGGAAGCCTCATTACATGCAGTTTCCAATGGAGGGCTATACCAAGCGCAGCGGTATCTCGCTTATCGAGAAATGGAAAAGCGTTAAAAAGCTCTATCGTAATGCAGACGTTAAAGGCGTTTCTGAGGTGCAATCATGAACGAAGGAATAGAGATTAAAAATTAGGCGTGGCTTTGGTTGGGCGCTTGTAAAAGTAGCCCAACCTTTGCGCGACCAACTTTACAGCGCTTGGATGGCCGAGAGCGTATTAGGCGCTCAGCCTCACCACTGGAGTTGTGTATCATTACAACCATACATATTAATACAAAACGTATTATTAAAACTTGACAAACAAGGGATTGATGTATCATTGTAATGATACGTTTAGTTATATTGTGCCAGCTTGGAGTAGTAAAATGAGCCTCAAAAAAACAGTAAGAAAACAATATCAGTCAATTGTGAATGAGGCCGCTATTGCTAAGGTGGAAGACCTTAAACAACCAGCGGAAGGCTGGATTTCCGGTGTGCGTAAAGCATTGGGAATGTCGTTAGCTGATCTTGGAAAACGAGTGAATAAAACACGCTCAACCGTTTCGTCAATCGAACGATCAGAGAGAGATGGACGCGCTACTATTCAATCAATGAATACATTGGCTGAGGGTATGGGGTGTAAGTTCGTTTACGCCATCATCCCCCCCGATGGGGATATTGAGGAAGTCATGATGGCACACGCTAGAAAAAAAGCGAGGGCTTTGGTAAACCAAGCAAGCACTCATATGGCACTTGAAAAGCAATCCCTCAGCGCCGAAACAATAAATGATGAAATAGAGAGAATAACTTGCGATTTGATGGAAAGCATCAATTCAGATTTTTGGAAGGATGAAAAATGAATAGCATCATCGAAGAACCTGACGGTGCAACGCCGCTTGACCCTGACGAGCTAGAAGGGCTGAAATTCAAGCACATCACAACGCGTGGGCAACTCAACGAAGTTGAGCAGGTCAATGTACAAGATGCCCTCTCATGGTTGCGCCGTAGGCGCAAAACACAAATTCTGAACGAGAAATTTGTGCGCGAACTTCACCGGAAGCTTTTCGGTGGCGTTTGGCGCTGGGCTGGGGAGTTTCGCCGGACTGAGAAAAATATCGGTATTGACCCGCTCTATATCGGTGTTCAGCTCAAAATGTTGTTAGATGATGCGGAGTATTGGGCCGAGCATCGCACGTATTCGCCTATAGAAGCCGCTGCGCGCCTTCATCATCGTTTGGTACAAATCCACTGCTTCCCAAACGGAAACGGTCGCCATGCGCGAATTATGGCCGATGTGTACCTTAAAGAATGTTTTTCACATGCCCCAATTGATTGGGCTGCGGGGCATGACCTAATGAACAGCAATGAGAGGCGCGATGCCTATATTGCTGCATTGCGCAACGCCGATGCAAATGACTATGGCCCGCTATTGATTTTTGTAGGTGTTCAAACAAGCACCTAGCCTTGGCTGAGGCAGTGCTTCGTGCTAAGACCTGAACGCTAAAGGATTTTAGAGATCATGCTAAAAGCACAAGTAAATCAAGAAATGATAAACATACTCGAAACGGCTCTAGAGCGAGTGCGCTTACAGCCGCTTGGGTTAGATGAACTGATCAGGAAGCAGTTGGGGCGCGAATACTCCCATAACTATGTTGATGCTATTTCTAAGGGTAAAACAAAATCTATTCCGGCTGACGCTTGGGACAAGATTATTGAGCGATTTACAGCCGAGTGCAGCAATGCGAATTATCACGCTGTTGCATGAGGAAATAGGGAGTGAGAATTAGGCGCGATTTTGGTTGAGGGGCTTGTCAAAGTACTCCAGCCACCGCGACCAACCTAGCAGCGGTTGGAGGCCGTGAGCGTTCCGGCGCTCTACCCCGTCCACTGTCTCGCCAATGGGGGCGACCAAGGTGCGACCTTGGGGCGATTTTAGAGAGGCTATGTCTACCGAATTAACCCTGTGTTAACCGTTTTCATTCATACTATCTATGGTAGTAGCAGACTTTTATAAATAGGAATTGGCGGGACATAGGTGCGTGATATGTGGAATATTGGATATACAGTAAAAGCAATCAAGTGCCTTGATTACTGTTTGCGTCCTCCAGCGGAGTCGCCATGAGTGACAAGCTGAGTTTTCAATTCAACGCGAAAAACAAAGATCAAATATTGTTTGGTCAGATTAGTGGCTCGATGATTGAAATGCCATCGCTTGCCGTTGCGGGAGGCAAGCGCCGCTCAGACCATCCCAATAGCCAAGAAGCGAAAGATAAAAAGCTGAGTGATTTTATCGATCTTATTGATGCCGCTAACGCCTTTATCGAACAGTTGCGACAAGACATTGAAGAATTAGAAGCTGGTTTTCGTGCGCGTGATGGTGATGCATGGCGAGAAAAACTCGCGCTTAAAATACTTGATGCTGACGACATTCCGCAGCGCCGATCTGATGAAAGTATGAAAGATTACCGCGAACGCTTAGAGCCAATATTGATTGATCAAATGCTTGACGCTGATGGTTCAATCAAAGCGCAATATCTGAATGACCCCGAGCTATCGGATTACGCGCAGTGGGCGCAGAAAAAACATCATATGAATATCGCACGCGGGTATGTGCGTGAACTCGAAAACCCGAACACACCATCGGAGCGTAAGGAAGAAATTCACGATAAACTAAAACAAAATGATGGTATCGAAAAAATAATGCTCGCAGATAGAGAAGCGTTAGATCAAAACAGTGTAAAAGAAATCGCAGACACATTAGAAACTGAAAAACATGATACTGCTCGTGTTATCGATAAGAGCAGTCTTTTGAAGCCGCTTTCTCCGGCGTGAATAATGGGTTTGTATTCAATGCTCGTTTTGCAATAGCTTTTAATTCACCGCGTACTTCATCAACAAAGAAAGTGCCCTCAGCTCCACCGCGAACATGCAGTGCAATAGCCGTCGATTTACCTTTGAATTTTTCATAGAAAAACCTCATGTCCTTAACTTTATAAAACCTTAAGTCTCCGACAATCATCTGTTTAATTTCATCGTCGCTTAGAGCAGATTCGGTCCCCATACGCACGGACACACCGACCCCTTTGTGACACCCTTCTGACCATTCACTACCAGCCACACGGACGCAAGGCTGTTTCCAGCACGTCATATAATCATCTTTCGCAGAGACTTTTTCCGCCTCTGCTCGCACTACAGGTGTAAAGAATACGATTATGAGGGAAAGGCTAACAAGTGCCGCAATAGGGTATAGTTTCAGGAAAATCTTCACTGGTAGAATTCAATAAATTTGACATATGATTGCTGATTAACTGAAATGCTAACTTTTTCTTATTTGTTAATAAGTTCAGTAACCACGTGGGGTTGCGGGATGCATTCAGTGTTTTCATCATAAGAAAGGTCTGGAAAAAATGTTGTGTTGCAAGGGTATACAGCGCTTGACTAACAAATAAGAAAACGATAATAAATACTCAGCGGCAAGGACGCGGGGTTGAGTAAATGGGATTTAAAAGGGGGCAAAACCCGCATCATCCGCGCAAGGGTTCATCGATAAAGGTTGAACCGATACGTGATCTAAACGCCATTGCTCGGATTAAGGAGAATTTACAGGCTCAAGGACAATTCAGGAATTTGTGCCTGTTCACAATGGGCATTAATACCGCATGGCGCTGCGGTGAATTACTCTCGATTAAATTAAGGGATGTGCTGCATTTGAAGGAAGGCGATATGTTGAGGCTCAAACAATCTAAAACTGGCGAGTACCGTTACACCCCGATTAATAGAGAAGTGTTCCGAGTGCTGCGTTTGTGGTTAGCGCAATACGCGGAAAAATATCCGCGTCTGCTTGAGAAGCCCAATTCAGCGCTGTTTTTATCTAATCGACGCGTGGCGCTCAAAGTGCCAAGTGTGATTAATTTGGTGAAAAAATGGTGCGCTGGCGCAGGGCTATTTGGTAGATATGCCTCGCATACACTGCGAAAAACATGGGGCTATCAACAGCGTGTGACGTTCAACAAGTCAATTGAAGTGATTTCAGAGGCGTTCGGGCATAGCTCGGTAAACGTCACCCGCGCCTATATCGGCATTCTGCGTGAAGAAGTGCGCGCGCTTTATAAAAACGAAATATAAGGAAAGAAAAACCAATGGACGGAGAGTTTGACCAATATGTGTACCTATATCGATCAGAAGACGAATGGGTTTTGTCACTCGCTCCGCTTGAAGAATATATAGCGGAGCCGCAAATCGGCCGGATTAATTTTAGCCAGGCCATTACACCAGCCGTGGCAAAATGGCTTGAATATAACTTGCGCAGCGGGGTGCAGATCGAGGTCGCTGAAATTGATATTTTTTCCGGCGGGCCTGTATTGAATTAGTTAAATAGGCAGAAAGTTGCGGTTAACGCTCATTCAAAATTCAAGACGTGGCCCCTCATTCGAAAAAAACACCACACACAAATACTTCTTACAAAATAACTTACACTCGTAAAACAAACCATTTTATACTTAGAGAGATTCCTTTAAAAGTGTAAGCTGCTCACACAATTGATCGATGAGATCCGACATACTTTGACTAGCTTCATATTTTCCTGACAAATCAATATCTGCTGTTTTGGATTCAGATTCGTCAGTAACCCAAGATGAGAGCTGTTCATACAACATGGCTTCCTCCTCAGATAGCGTATGGATAGCAGCGGACGGCGGCCGTTCGGGCATGTTTAGAGAAAACTCTGCTAAATGTAAGCCTCGACACAATTGAGCAAAAAGTTTTACCGAATTGGCTGCTAACGATTGAGCATTTCCTAGGTTATTTCTTTCCCAATAACTTGACTCTTCTGAAAAAACACTGAGAGTGTTAATAACATCCTTGTATCTTGATAGTGGGTAAGCAGCACCTGGCAGGGACGTTCGGTGCTGCCAAATCTCTAAGATAACTTTTACAGCATCGTTTCTAATTTTTTCTCCAAGTTCGGTATTTCCCTCAGCCTCTGCGTCGCGGACTAATCCCGACACATGGTGAGCCATCCACTCTCCAAGAACGTCACGAGCTTGAGAAAACCCGAGCTCTTTAGCTAGGTAACGCCCAAGTTCCAACACATCCTTCTGAGGTAATATATTCTCCATTTCGTTTGAGGAGGTAAAATTTTGTTCGTCTTGCATAATTCTCCGGCTCTTGATTATAATCAGTTTTTCCGTACTCAGCCCCACGGGCTGAAAGGACAATCTTGACCATTAATTCCATCTCTTGTTGCTTCAATATGGTGATCAATTCTGAATTGGAGACCTGTAATCGTTCCCCCTCAGATAAAATTTCATTTTCAAAAAGCTGCAATTCACGAGTTGAATTTTGATCATGATCGCTCCAAGTTTCATACCGGAAGGTAGGCGACCTTGCATTGTCATCGCGATGCCAAGTCATCGGGATGTTTTGTCTCTCAAAAAGATTGGAGGACTCGATAATATTTTTCGAGGGTTTAGAGCCCACCCTACTCACGCCATAACAAAATGGATCATGCTCATCTATTCCGCGGTCGCCATCAACCCACTCCACCCAACCTCGAAGTTGAAACCTACCCGAATCAATCTCTGCGTCGTTTCCTGCTGGTGGCAGAAAGTAATCGTCGGGATCTGCAGATGCTTGAAAGGTTCTCAATAACGATGTGGCGGCATATGAACTAACTAGGCATGAGTTTATTTTTGATCTTACGGATAAATCTTTACTCAAAGTTCGGGTGTTTGAATCAATTGTTAAAAATTCATCTCCTTGGTTTAACTGCAGCACGGTATCGAAATCTGCTTGGACGCAGTGTTCATCCCACTCTGTGACATTTGGGTAGCCTACGCCGTGAAACCTATTCTCAAGTGGAGCGCAACTTCGAACATCACTCGACCAGTGAGGAGGGTGTCTTAGTGCGTGGCCTTCAATAAAACCCTCCAGAGTCCCGTAGTTGCTGTCATCATATTCAGGTGCAGCCAATGCATTTTTTTCCATCAGTGATCCGATAGAACACCACATTCCATGCCACTCTAAATAGTAACGATATTTTTCAATTTGCGGCCTCGCGCCGTGGCTTTGGCTGTAACTCCTAAAGTCTACATTTTTGAAATAGGTTTTTCGTGGTTCAAAATGATAGCCTGAATAGTCACCTGAAACCCCCCATTTATCGATGATCCAGCTCTCCGTTTCGACCAAAAATTCTTCATTATCTGGTTTTGAAAAGCACTCCGTGGCTCTTGGGTAGGTGTATCTTAAGGTATCTAATGCGTCAAAGCGGAATCGGCGTGTGCCTTCATCATTATTAAATCCGCGATCTCCTCGGTATTTATCTTCTCTGTTTTGAACTAGGGTACCAATCTTAGATTGGTTAATCTCTTTGATGCGTTTTATTTCACCCTTATCAAAGTCACCCACGCCACAGAGAATGAGGTTTTCTAAACATGATTTAACAAAATGACGGATCAAAACGTGAGGGAATTTTTCGTCATGAGCTATCTTGATGAGCCATCTGCTTATCGGTAGAAGGGCAGTAGGTTTTTCAGTAGAAATACGCTCGAGAGTAATTACTAACCATAAGCGTGCAGCAATCCAATAGAAGGGGGAAGTAGATTCTCTATATCCGCTTACCTCTCGAAGCGGCCATAACTCAGAGAGGGACTGAAGTATTTCTCTATCTCCCATTCTGACTCTTGATCGCACCGAGTGAGCAGCCCGCCACCTCACGCTGACATTTAAGTCACCTAAGAGAGAGAAGGTTAGTTTAGCTAGCGCTTCACTAGAATCACCCTCAAATCGCGCTGAAGAGTAATCTGGATTGTGTTGTAGCTCAAGTCGACCAGATAATCGTTGGAGGTAACGCAGAGATAAATCCGCAATATCTGATTCCGGACAATAATTTACCAAGACTGCTATTAACTGATAGATAGTACTCAGTGGGAGTGATTCGCTGTGCTTTTCAAAGCCGTCCAATAAAATATTTGTGATGTGCTCTGCGTTTAGGTTTAAATCATCAAGCGTTTCTACAAGTAGCGGCTTGTCATAACCATAGTCAAAATCATATGTGAAAAGGTCTATATTTTGGGCAATATGAATAGGCAACTCATTTTTTTTCCACGAAGTGATAGCGATGGAGTCTGGTGCCCACATATCAACAGAATCCATAAGGAACTTCGCCCAACCGTGCCCAATAAACTCAATTACGCTCTCATCGCACAAAAGATTTGCAAAATTGACCTTATTGAGAATCGAGTTGTTGTCGGTGAGCAGCTCGACGATGCTTGCGTCAGCTAGATATATGTTAGACCGAGAAGCTTGTTGTTTTAATTCAGAGAACGACGTAATTAATTCTTCTGCGGTTTGAATAGAGATATCTTTAATATTGATTGATTTCCAAAAGGTATCTGATTTTTTCTGCCGGTCAGAGCTAATAGCGCTTTCAGGCGGTCTTTTATTTAGTGATTCAAGCTCAATAGTTTTTTCAAGCTGTGGTAGCCAGTAGAGCGTGTTTGCTATGTTAGATGAATTTTCTCTGAGTAAACTGGCTACTTCTTGCCTCTTTTTTCCTACTTGTACCAACAATTCTCTTCTTGCTACCTCTTCAGTAAAATTAATGTTGTTTGCTGCATCAGAATGATTTGATAATGTGGCTATTGTTTCGGTCTCCAAATAGTCGCTATAGACAAAAAGTGAAGTCCCTTGAGCTAATGTGATAGTTTCAGCCGGAATGCCCACCGATATTATTGATTGAATACATGCGTCAAAATCACGCAATTGGTAATCTGCCCACAGTCCTGACACCCTGATAGCAGTGGCTAGATCCAGTGTTGCAAGCGCCTTAATTGAATCATTCCATGGGAAATTATCGTACCCCAGTAGCCTTGTTCCATACTCCTCAGTTACCGATGCCATGTCTAAAGCGAGCTTAGCTGCGTCAGCCTGCGATAAGTAATTGTGTGACCTATTCGCTAACGAATAAAATAAAGTAACTTCATTCATGGCCTCGACATCAACATCGTTTGCAAGATCGATGGCTAAGTTAAAGATAGCTTGCGCTTCGCTTGGATCTACTGCTACCAAAGCACGGCTCCAACTAATCAAAATTTCGATTTTTTCACTCGCCGGGGCTTTTAGTTTCAGAACTTTGCTTGATGAATTACATATTTCGCTGGTGAGAATAGGTTTCAGATCAGTATTGGTAATTAGTTGGCATATAACCTTTCGTTGGCCAAGGAAAAGACTTTCATTCCAATCTTTGTATGAAGCTTTAACTAGGCCTAATATCTTCTCAGTATCAATTGTTTTTAGAAATGTTAGTTTGGATATCGATAGTGCTAAATAGTCAGATAATGACATGAGCCGATATTCCCTAGAATGTCGCCAGCTATCACTCAAGAATGAACCCAAAGCAGACTCTATTTTTTTACATGACTCGTTCGATGGAGTTTGAAGGAGTACAGCTTTTGCGCGGGATACATATACGTTAAATAACTTGGTCAAATTCTCCAATAGTCGTGCGCGCTTCTTCTCTGATCGTTTGTAAATTTCTGACTCCGAATCTTCCGTGGATAGAGCAATCAAATATGACTCGAAGGTTGGCTCTGACTTTGCTAATAAACTCGATAAACAATATGCCTTGAAAGCGATGTCGTTTTGAAATGAAGCTTCTTCATTAACGTTTGTAACACCTCTTTGATCTTCGTTACATAGAGGTTCTAGAAGTTTTAATATTCCCTTGTCGCGGTATCCATTGTGAAGCAATATTTCGCAGCCGGTAAGTATTAATTCGAGAAATTCGGAAGCTCTAGTTTGATGTCTAGTCTTGTTGCGGCGCGAGACTAATTTGACAAGCCTTCGAATTCTCCTGGGCTTTAGAGCATTGAAAAGATCGTTTAAATCAATTTCCTGACCAGCTAGCGCCAAGGGAATGTTGTATAACCCCGAATCATCCTGCGATAGGCAATTCGATTTCAGGATATCGTTGACCTCACCAAAATCACCTTTGGCAACCAAGTTTTTGATGAGGACTAACCCAACTTGAAAATGTAAGCTCTTAGGTCTCCACCTAACTACGAAATCATAAGCAGCCTCTATCCCGTCAACGATTCTTACCGCATTTGCTATAGCTGCAATATCTTCTGTCTCCAAAGGCCATAAGTCTTCTCGAAAACGTTTACTAGAACCAGATGTATTATCTTTAAAATGCTCGTTACGATTCTCGAGCCATGCCCTCAGAACCCTTCTTCTCTCGCGGGCTCCAATAAAGTCCTTTTTAAGCGCATCTTTTTCCAATAGGTAGGATAAAAATCGTCCGTGATACTCGTACCGATCCGTTGCGTATAGTATCTTTCTATTGATCGAATCTCCTGCGAATTGTACTGATAAATCCGGATTGTCTACTAGTATTTGATCCGCTGCCTCCTCCGTTTTACGAGCCTCCGTACCTACAAGCAATGTAAATACAGCATCTACAGGTGTACCAGAAGATCTGCAAACCGCCATCGATAGCAGCAATCTCTGGCTTTGGACTTCACGTCTAACTATTTCGTCTTTGATAGCAGTAGGATTAGGGAATTCACTTAATATTTTGAGAATCTTCTCACCCCAGTCTGCTTCGAATAAAGCATGAGCAAGATGGATCGCAGCGTACTCGTTATGCTCATGTTTTGTTAACAGGTGGGACGCAACCCTCCTTAACATTTCGGGCAATCTTTCGTCTGCACACTCCCTTACGTAGGCTTCGACATCTTCATCTTGAAAGCCAACTTCACTATCCAGAACCCTCATACCAGGCAAATCTAGGACGATGTCACTAAGCTGCGCAGTAGAAATATTCAATACTTCTGATAAATGCTCCTTCGGAATTGGGCGCGGTAAGGCGATTAGTGCAGAGCACGTTTCTTGAAGCACGCCAAGATCGCCTTGTTTGGCTGTGGCCTCCATGAATCTTTGGTTAAAAATATCCTCTAGTGATTTTCCGTGAGGCCGCAAGTACTCTAATGCTTGATTGTGATCCAATCCACCATATTTCAATGCATACCCCTGTACACGCGGATTCTGATTAGACAGGTGATGAAAATCCTCAATCCATTCGCTGGATATTTCAGGATATACTTGCGTCACAAGTTCTGTAGTTTCAGAGATGGCAAATGGCGGAATTTGTATGGAGCAAAACTTACCAGGAATGTGCAGAGATTTGAGCCTACCCGTTCTAGTCGAGATTATGAGACACGTGTTTAATGGTAAAGATCCAAGTTTCACGAGATTCTCCACAAAACTTACATCTATCGGCTTGCATTGTTCAGCGGCAATGATGGAGTTGTCAGCTGCATCAATAACTATTAATAACTGGGCAGAGCAACTCTTAGCGCGAATAAGCGCGGAAGCATCCTCGAGCCTTAATTTCATAGCCTTTAAATAATCAATGGATGAGTCGTTGCCCACGAGTAGTGGAACCCCGAGCCGTGCGGAGCATTCATTGACTATCTGCAGTGCTGCATCCTTCATTCGGTGCCGTAATGAATCGCTATTTTGGTATGTCCCTGCGCCATAACAATCATAAACAATCATGGCTGAATGTTCTGGAAGAGATTCTCCAACCTGCTTAAGCAGCGTTGATTTTCCCGTCCCACCTTCTCCATGTAAACAGATAAACTGTTCCCCACTTAATATAGCACTCGTAATCTTGGTAACTATTTCCCGAGGGATCGCATTGTCAATCTCGTCAAGTTTTGGTGGGCAGGGGAATAAGGCTGAAGAGTCCGAGACGTTCATCCATGAAAATATTGTGTGCTTATCAATGATCTTATCCGTTCCTTCGGGCAGCATCATGCTGTGGATTCGATCCTTTAGCTGTAGAACAAAGCCTCTATCGGATGTTTGGGTGAGATTGCCTATTTCCTTGATGACAGCTTCTTCTTGCTGGAACCGTGATCCTGAACCGCAGTTTGAAAAATCTAAAACCTTCGTGAATTTGATAAAGGCCGCTTTCTTAAGCCCGCTTGCTTTTCTAAGCACTTCGTATTTAGGGCTAGATTTATCTTCTAAAGTCTTTTTTAAGTCTTGCCCCACTGGTCGGTTACTAACTAAACAAATTTTCAATCCGTTTGTCGATATTAAATTGGGTTGAAGCTTTAAGATCCTAGTAAAGGACTTGGCTAAGCCACTAACTAGAGACTTTTTCGAGTTTTTTGACGTGGTAGCGGTAAAGTCAGAAACCGTCCAATTCTTCTGAGGCGACGCAGAAGAATACTTTAATTGTTCGACGACGATTCTTTCGGACTCTTCTATCGTTATCCCACCATAATAGTGACAACAATCAACGGCATCCCAAGCGCCGCGATCACCACGGCTATTGGTTTCTACATTGACACCCTCTACAGTGATCGCACTGAGCTGGGTATTCGGATGAATTAGGCGAAGCGCCTTTCGAAGAGCCCACCATTCGTGGAAATCATCTCCCGTGTTAGATGCTCTAGCACCTAGGTAATCTGGTTTCATGATGAGTTATCTTCCTTGGTATTTGAGGAACTCTCATTTGTTAACTTAAGTAGGCACCCATACTTAATCTAGATGTGTCAGAGAGCTAGGTTAGCTTCGGTCCACTTCTTTTTCAATCGAGATGAGAACCCTAATGACTGCTTTGAGTACAGGCTGTGTAAAAACTCAAAAACGGCCTTCTTATTCGAGTTAGAGGAAAAAATTAAAGCAGTTCTACAAACTTGCATTACTATGGTCGCTTCGACCAGCAGTGGCTAAATTCAGTTGACTTAAAGTGCCATTCTGACGCGCACTCTTAACAATATTTAACACGGAATTTTTACACAGTCTGAGTATTGAAGACTCATTCGATTATGTCAATGTGAACGGGTGAAAGTTTCTCATAGAAGTCATTTATAGTTTTATCAATTCATTAAACATGAACACATTTGAAAGAATGAATAACGTAACCATGTAAGTTTCTTAAAGACATAAAACTCGCTCCATTGGTAGGGTTACTATTTTTTATACAATTCACTAGCAAGTATTTCACGTAGCTTGCTAGCTTGATCCCTAAAATCATGATTCCATTTTTTTACACCTTTTTGAGGCACTTTCCCTAATCTTCTATTTAAAGCTAGAAAAAATACATTTTGCATGGCATCACTCAAGTCATCTGGCGCCGTCCCTGAGGGAAATAACATATGTATACGAACGCTAGCCATCCTTATTTCACTAGGCCATGACTCATTACCACTTTGAGAATGGTGCGAAGATGCAAGATCAGCCATCTCAACATAGGCTTTGTATTTTTCCAGCCTTAACCAAGATTCAATTTCTGCCTGTCTCGTAAGCTGATCTTTAAATTCAGTTACCGATAAATCTTTTTTCCTATTCAACCAAGCAACCATTAGTTGCCCAACAAGCCCCCCAGCGAGAAAAGTTGGTAATAAAGAGCTCCAATCCATGTTCATACCTATAGCTTTGTAATTTAAATCGCAGTCAAAACAATCGGGAAATTAACTCTTCATCACCCCCCTAATGTCTCTTTTGAGTTGTAACAGCCAAAGTGATCATTCAATTGAACTAATGTCTCAAAGTTGCTGTAAGTTGTCATTTCTAGCAATTAACTAGATCGAGTTTGATTTTCGATAACCTTAGTTAAAATTGGCAACACACCATCTTAACGGAATTTACTCCACTATCATCGCCTCCAGGACGTTGCCTTTCCTCCACTCGTTGCTGCAGTCCGCAAACATAATGGTCAGTAGGACAATAAGATACTGCGTGCCATACACCTTCAGGTCCTCCTCCTTCAACCTCAGTCAAATTTCCTTCAGTAGAAACTCGCACTTTTGAGCTTTGGTTTTCCAATTTCACAATCCGACTATCAAAAACTTTGCTTACTCTCTCTTCTACGTTGGTTTTTGATGCAACTGCGCTAGCGATTGCATCAATTTGATTATCTGCGGTTTTAAATACATCTACTGAATTGATTTTCTCTACCGCACTAACCGCATTTCTTTCAGCTTCCTTTATAATTAAACTTGAGTTTGCTATGGTGTTCTCGACTAGCAAAATTTTCTGTTTAGAGTTTTCAGCACTATCAACAGCTTTGCCTACCTCTGCAGCCATATTCAGCAGCATGCTTGAACTTGATTTAAATGCTTCGACATACGCTTGACCTTTTGCCCAATCATTAACGGCATAGCCCAATGCAAAACCAACGGTTGAAAGCAAAGCGCTGGGAAGGATAAGAAGGCTTAAAACATATTTTCTCAACGTTTCTTTAGCGGAATAGGTTAATTCTTCGTTGCTCATATTTCTCCCTTAATAATGTTTAGCTACAACTGTGGCCTCTCTGACTCGCTATATATGTTCTTCAATGATGCCGATTTAGCTTACTTGCCGTTATTTCAGTGCGATCTATTCAATGAATCTCTTACCTTGTTCTCCAAAATGGCTGAAATGAGTTCCAGAGCCAATTACTAAATTCAAGTGAGCTAGAGCAAAAGGCAGAAAATTTCCCGGTGTGCCCATTCGAAAGCACATTCAACAGAGATAGGCACTGTATGCACATCCTGCAATCAAAGATGCTAATTGATCGCTCAGGTTACGGGATATTGTAAAGTTTCCAGTTAATTATAGAGCCTCTGCGCGTGCGTTCAGCGTTGAGACAGTATTCTCAAGCGGTGACCAACGTGCTGAAAGTTCAAGTATGTTTCAGCCTTTGCACTAGTTCAACTGGACTAAAGTCTCGAATGGCTGTTTTGCGTTTGAGGAATTCATTTAAACTGGGCCGTTGCAATGAAAACGCCATCATCGCCCCAGCGAAGTGCCGCGTGGTTTGTTGGATCGTTCAACGTCTTTGAACATATCGCGTTGATGCATCGTGCTGCGGTTAGCAATTTTATTTCTGGATTTATCAATATAGAGCTTTGCGCTGTCCTTGTGCCGGGTCATGGCAACATAGGTATTTGTCCGGCGGATAACACTAAGGAGTGATCAACGGTCACGCCTTGGCTTTTATGAATGGTTGTCGCATAGCCGTGATCGAAGGATGAATATTCGCTTGGACTGAATGTGAGGCGGCAGGGCTTGGTACTACCGTTGGCGGCGTAAGCCCGCCAAGATCATTAGCGAAGAAGAGTTGCTACTTTACCGTGAAACTAAACGGTTATTTAACCAGGCATTCAGTGGTCTTGGCTATGTGTAGTTATCTCGTGCGTTGAATAAACCGGGGTTAAGGCTTGAAACTCTGTGATTGCGCAAAACTCGGTTTCAATTGTTTCGAGAAATAATTTAATAGTTGACGTGAGCGCCTAGTTATATTGCTTGACAGTTTTGTTATCCGGCAAAATATCAGGAAACTTTCAATATTCGGACATTCGGTGTACGTTAAGACTATCGAATGACTAAAATGAGTATGCATGCGGATCGACCAAACTTCATGCGATTTTAGCGGTTGGCGCTGCCAAATCAATTTTCTTTTGTTCCACGATTTCTGTTTAGGGAGAGAGCTTGTGTGAGTTGTACACATATCTGATACCTCATAGATAAAATGAGATACCAATATTATTCAAAAGCTGAAATAGTCGCTAGGCTGCCCTAGGCGGACATTCAAATTTGAGGACGTGACACCTTTTTTGATCGATCACATCACTCAATTAACCACTCTTGTTACTCAAATCGGTTAAATCATGCATTGCTAGTTTTTGATTATGCAACTCATAACCCTCTTCAAACCACCCGCACCGGGGGAAAAGAAAAACAAACGATAACTGCCAACTTCCTATTTCATCAACAGTAACATCGTTCCCTCTGAAGTTTGGTTCAATTATCTCTGGGGAAAAAATTAATGCTCTGCTTTTAAGTTTTTTCATATTGGACTTTGAGCTTTGTTGCATTGCCGCAATAGCAAGCCCTTCTTTCAGTATTTTTTTTAGGTGGTCTGTGTTTTTATATAACGCATGCTCACTTGCGGACATATACTTAGCCAATGCCGCTTCGTAGTTACCACTGAGTATCAATTGCCGTGCTCTCAACCACTCATTAAAATAACCGACTTGATCTGTAAGCTGTAATTTATTAACTTCTTCATCAAATGCGTCAAGCTCTCGTTTAAACGCATCCAAGTCCCCTGGAAGTTTAGTGCTCGTTCTTCTTAATTTATCTTGTATATGGAGCCCTTGCTTACTCAGTGCTTGTAAACCGGCGATTTCTCTATGATAAAATAATGAAAATGTTAAACCCCGGTCAAGCACTGGTTCGCGGTTTTCTTTAAGCCTTACAGCAACAGCTTTTGCAAACGTCTCTTGATATTTGTAGCCACTTATTTCATTAAGTTTCGCTAAAAGCCGTGCTAAATAGAAAGCAATCTTATCATCTACTTGTTGACCCTGATCTGATTGAGAAGCCCAGCATGCTAAACGCATTGTGTTTTGTAAATTTGGAATTTCACGCCCCGTTCTCCAATTATTCAGGGAGCGAACATTATCTTTAAAATAATCATTTAACGTCTGCTCAGAATCGCTAACTAAGCCTTCATAAAATTTAATTTGTTCGACTATCGGGTTTTTTGATAAGTAAAACGCGGGGACCGTATTCTCGTTGATTTGATATGTTCCAACCTTCCAGATCATGCTCGCCAGTGTCTCGACAAGTAAATGCTCATTGAGCTTGTCTTTTAACTTTTCAGGAGACACACCTTCCATTGGGATTCGTTTCATTAGCATTAGATAACTATCCAAACCCAAGGATATACAATTTGAAAAATAATCACTAAACTCTTTAGAAATCACTCTACATAAAGGTTCCGTAAAAAGATGTGTTATGGCTTCTTTAATTATCTCAGGATTATGTGATTTTCTACTGCTAAAATCTTCCTGTTTACGGTAACGCGAGGAACCTTTAAACGCTGATGACTTAGTACCGGCTACAGAAGCTAAAAAGGTTAAAACGTCTCCAATATTTGGATAGGGCTCATTAAAGTGTGCTATTTCTGTTTTCATTTAAGATCCCTCTCTTATTGTGATTTTTTGTTTTTTGAAGCGGCAGAAGATGCTCTTGCTGCAAAGCTTCCTTTCTCAACACGCCCACCATTGGACTTTGCGGCAGCACTTTGAATTCTGCTTACTGCCTTTTGATTGATGTTTTTTGTTGTTCTAGATTTTGACATAACCTTAATCCCCTAAAATGTTTCATTAAAATATCGAAGTGTGAATATAAACTGCGATATTTTTTTAAAACAGGAAACTAATGGCGCGCTTTTTATTAAGGAGCTTATTTATAACACCACTTATAATGACAACCACCGGGGCTACTGGGGCTGTGTCTTGCCTTTTTTCCTAACCTAAAATGTCAGCTTTGATTATGGTTCAGGCTGTTTCAGCATTCAAACAAACGCAAGTGAAAAGACAGAAAATTGCTTTTCTGACATTCAAGACTCAAAGCGTGACACCTTAATTTCTTGAGAAAAACAATTCTAAATAACACGTATCTGTTTTATCTTATATACAAACTCAGGTTCGATAGCGTATTTCAGAGCATCATCCCACAATGGATTTGTACGATTTAAAAGGTCCTTTGCAAGAGCTTTTATCTCAGGCGGAGCATCGTCTCGAAAAAAGTTTTTATTATTTCGATTCTTATCGTAACTAACTCCCGTTATCTTGAATTTTTTAGCCTTTATTTTCTTTGATTTTTGAAGCCTAATATCCCTTTGTGCTGTTTCCCACGTTATAGCTCGGATCATCAAATAATACTGTCGTTCATCGAACTCCTCATTATTAATGTATTCAGATTTGGGAGGGTATTGAGGCTGTATTTTTCTTCTGTATAAACCGCCTATGACATATCGAAAATGAAGGTCATCAGACGACATTTCGTATCTCTGGTAATCCGTTATATCTACCCAACACCCTTTTGCTTGATCCAAATTTTTCTTAACAAAAAGAATAGCAATAGCTTCTTCGCTGCTCGCGTGTGCTCGATATAATTTAAGTAGTCTTTCGTCCATAATTAGCGGCTTCAATTGTGATTACATTGGATCTGCTTCGAAAGTTTCGAACGGCCGCTTTGAGTACAGGCTGTGTAAAAACTCAAAAACAGCCTTCTTATTCGAGTTTTAAAAAACAATTAAAGCAGTTCTACACACTTGGCATCACTTTGCTCGCTTGGACCAGCATTGGTTAAACTCAGTGCCATTTTAGTATGCACTCTAGGCAATTTTCAAAACTGAGTTTTTACACATTAGCCTGAGTATTCTACGGCCTTTTCACATAATCAAATATCTGCATGCGAAAAGGCAGAAAGTTGCTAAGGGGCCATTCAAATTCACGGTATTACCCTCTTTAATTTTCTACCCGTATTGATTCTGTGATAATTCTAACTTGCAACGCTAGAATAACGAAATGCATTAGTAGATGCGCCATTTTGAATATCATTTTTAACCCAACGTAATAGTATGCATATTTCATCAGACAGTTTGATATAAGAATCCAAGTTAAGCTGTAAATACTCTCCGTGAGCGATACAATTACGTTGTTTTAATAGACTTAAATCCATCAAATTATACTTAGTTTCGTACCTATTTGAATCGATGCCTATTGTGGCCGCTATATCTTCAAACACTTCAGAATTCAGATTTGATTTGGTGTTTACAGTAAAACTGTTCGATAGTTCTGCGGGTAAATCTGTTCGACTTCTTAAAAAAGCAATCGCTTCTGATCCCGCCTTTCCTTTGTTAGAGTCCGTGAGACCAAAAATGTGATTTCGCGCGGCAATCGCAGCAAAATTGCATGATAACTCGCCCAATTTCAATCGTTGGAACGCTACGAAGTTAATATAAGCCTCAGCTGAATTTTTAACAAACCCTTCCCAGTGAGCATAAAGTAGAGGTACGCCTGCTCTTATTAACGTATTTTGACGGTTTGATATAGCAGATTTCGCGCTTAGTTTTATGTCTGAAATTTCCTTTATCCTCCAGCTAAAATCAGAATCTAAATGATCTTGCAAGTTATCTAATGTACGCAGTTTCATTACGGCTTAAAGTAATCATTGGCCATTGGAAGAAGGTTGGCTAACCGAGTTGTTCCGCGGACCCCAGCTCCCGAGTTCCTAATGAACGTTTCATTACTCCATAAATCTTGGCATAGTTGATTGATGTGTCCTACAGGGTCACTCAAGGAAGATATCGCATCAACATTCATGCTTACACCCTTTCCTACAACTTCGAACACTGACATCAAAAATTTACCTTTGAATTCTTCACCATTCCACCGTTTAAATGCAACGTCTCCTAAAGCATTCCGCAATAACTTGAATGTTTTATCAAAGACATCTTTCTCTGCATCTAAATCAAGCTCCCCATTATTTGCCAGACTGATGAGCGCATCATCCAAATACTCATGAACGTCCAAGCCGTTTTTGTAATGTACGTTACGAAACGCAAGAAAACGCAGAACTAACTCCACCGCCATCTGTTTTACTAATGCTGATTCAGTTTGATTAATTGTATGTAGAAAGTCTAAATTTTCGGCTTGTTCAACGGTCCATCGGTAAAATTTTGGGTTAATCATTACGGCAACACAGTTTCGTACCTCTTGTTCTGATAATCCTGCGCCTCCAGTATTTAGACGTTGAAAAAGCTCATACTTTGCTATCTGATCACTTTCTTTCTTAAGAATTTCTATACGAATCCTTGCTCTCTTAAACTCAATTCTCTGCGCCTGAGATAAGCTAGTATCGGTCTCACCGTCTTTTTCCCATTTCACACCGGTCAGGGACGGAAGGAACCTTGTTCCTTCCATTACAGATTTTTCTAATACTGTATTATCATTATCTTTCAAAATGCCAACAAACTCGTAAATTGTTGATAGCCTTTGCAGGCCATCTATTAGCTCCCATACACCATCATCACGTTGAAAAACAAATATCGGTGGTATTGGTATCCCTAACAAGATGGATTCAATAAATCTTGTTTTTCGAGAGATATCCCAACGGAAAAGTCGTTGAAACTCGGGAGCAATCGTTAGCTCATTATCTCGGTACAGGTTTATGACTTCGCCAATCGACATGTCATAGCCATCTGTGACTATCTCTGTCCGCGCGCTATTTATTTCATTTTGTAGAGACATTGCTATTTCCTTTCAAGATATAAAGTTTTTTAGAGGCCGCGGTTAAGAGCTACTCTTATCCTTTTCAATTTAAAACCGAGGATAGGTCACGGTTTATCTGAACGACCACTTTGTATTTAAGACTCATTTGGTTATGCCAATGTAAATGGGTCAAAGTTGCCCTTAGCGGACGTTCAGCTAGTTTTATTTTAATCACGACTTTATAATTATTGCAGGACGATCGGCATCCATTCGATTTGAAATGTTCCATCCTTGTAATCAACCATCCAATATTCGTTCTGAGCTATTGGGCAGACCATCCCGTCATAGCTCGCTGTGCTGTGGGTCCGACACCTTGGCCGTAAGTTATCTATAGAACCGCCTATCTTAACTGATGCCTTTCGTCCAGCAATTTGACCACCACTAACCACGTAAACAAACCCATCGGTCAACGCTTGATGAACTTCATTAGATGATTTAAGCGATCTCTCCCCAAATTTGCGACCCGGTAGTTTGTCTAAGAATTTGTCGGATTTAATTGTGTTCGAGATATTCTCGTCCACACTAGTCGCAATCATACTGAGCAATTCATCCCCTAATGCGTCATCAACTTTACTCGTTAGTGTTGTCCAAGAAACTCCAAAATACGCAAGGGTAGCGATACCGATACCCCACATCGCCATTTTTATGCCGTGCAACGTTTTTTCGAGTTCGTTAATGCGTTTCTCAAGCCCATCCTCTTTTTCAGTCATCTATCAAAGACCTCCACTTTTCTATAAACTTTCCGAGTTAAAATATCATACAGCGATTGCACACAATGGTTGTCGTTTTAATATGAGCACTGAAATTTCCTATTCCTAGACTTTCTCACAATAGAGTAAGGCAACATTCTTAGGTCTGGTTTCTGCCCCTCCGGCGGTCTCGGTAGGTTTAGTTTGATTGTGGTGTTCGCTGCTTCTCGTGGTAGCACTGTCCACACCATCTACATTGTTATCATGAATCATGAGCCTTGTTTTATGGCTATGCCTTGCGAATGTATCGCTTTGCAAACTGCCCGCAGTACGTTTACCAAGGGGGTCAATATTATCGCCGCTTTTATCTATACCCCGAATAAATCGTCCATGGGCTAACTTATATTCTCTCCACCCATTTTCTGGGCAAGCCTCCGCGTTGAATGCGACAACAGCGCCAGACGGGATTGATAGTGATGCTGGTATCTTGGTAAGTACACCTGAAAACCAAAAAGTAAGTGCTGTGCCAACAGCCGCCAGAATTCCTACAACAATTTCTTTAACCAACTTTCACCCCCTGTTCAAATATGATTTTTTATCGAGTACCAACTATCTCAGCTCACACCGAATGAACTCACAGTATGTTCCTGTCTTTGCATGAGTTCAACTGGACTAAAGTCTCGAAATGACCGATTTGAGTATGTGAGCGTTTGAGGAATTCATTTAAACTGGACCGTTGCAATGAAAATACCATTATCGCCCCCGCGAAGGGCCGCGTGGATTGTTGGTTCGCTCAATGTCTTTGAACATATCGCGTTGTTGCATAGTGTCGTCAGTGTTGCGGTCAGTATTTTTATTTCTGGATTTATCAACATAGAGCTTTGCGCTGTCCTTATGCCGGGTCATGGCGACATAGGTTAAATGTCTATCCATTTGTCCGGCGGATAGCACAAAGGAATGATCAACGGTCACACCTTGGCTTTTATGAATGGTTGTGGCATAGCCATGATCGAAGGCTGAATATTCGCTTGGGCTGAATGTGAGGCGGCGGGGCTTGGTACTACCGTCAGCGTCGAACTCCACTGTGACCTTGTTACTGGTTACGGCTCTGACCGTGCCGAGCATTCCATTACGCACATCTAACTCTTTATCATTTTTGGTAAAAACAATCCGGTCATCATTGGAGAATTTGCGGATGCCATGATCCGTTTTGAATTCCCGCTCGTCTGATAGATGGCCTTTCTCGTGCCTCGCTGCGCGAATGTATTGGTTGATCTTATGTACATCTTTACGGCGATAGGCCAGCGCAATACGTGATGCGTTTTTATCATGAGTTTCAAGATTGCTCATATAATCTTCAACCAACGTTGTAACGGCAGCGTTTTTGTCTTTGCTTTCATACACTGCACCATGCTCGGCATAGGCTTGAATAGCTTTGTCAGTTCGTTTTTGTGCAAAATCGAGCGATGCCTGTTTTTGCCAAATTTCTTTTTGTCTGCGTACTTCGGTGAGGTCAGCGTGGCCGATTTTCTTAGCAATCTCTCTTAAAGGCGTTCCTGCATTGATCGGCTGTAGTTGTTCCGGGTCGCCCACTAGCACCAGCTTTGCGCCGCACTGATGTGCGTGTTCAATAAACGTAAGCATCTGACGGTTGCCAATCATGCCCGCTTCATCAATCACCAATACATCACCTCTTTTGAGTTCGTGATAGCCATGCTTCCAGCTTGCTTGCCATGAGGCTAAAGTGCGGCTTTGAATGCCCGATGCTTCTTGCAAACCATCGGCGGCTTTGCCTGAAAGTGCCGCGCCAAACACGCGGCGATCTTGTGATCGCCATGCGTCATTTGCGGCGGCTAACATCGTGCTTTTGCCTGTTCCGGCAAGGCCAATTGCGATGCTAATTTGCTTGTCATTCAAAACATGGCGAACAGCGTTGCTCTGTTCATCGCTTAAATTTGCACCCACTTTTCGCCGTAATAGCTGATTGTGTTTGTCTATGGCGCTATCCTGATATTTCGCTATAACGCCGTGACCTCTGGCTTTATTCATCAAGCCCGCGTCATGTAGCAATGCGGCTTTGATGTTTTGCATTTCATTGGTCGAATACAGCGCCTTTGGCGGCTTTTCGAGTTCGACTAATTCTTTTGAGGCAAGCACCTGTTTGATAGCGGCATTCACTGCAACCGGATCTTCAATGTATTTCTTTAACCCGTTTACGATCTCGTTATAGGTAAAGCTTTCTTGTTTGTCGCTCAGAACACCTAAAATTACATTCGGTGAGTGCTTTATACGTTGAGCCAGCCCCCGTTCAGCCTCGTCAACGGGAATAATCAGCGATTGCAGCGGGTCGGTGATTAATGGTGTTTTATCTTGTCGGCGCTTGAAAATATCGCGCAGGCCGCGCTCAATTTCCTCATACTGGTTGCTGTCTTTAGCGAGATTGTCAGCGTTGGTTTTTTCGAGCTTATCTAAACGCTGCAAACGGGTTTTAAGCCCCCGGCGCTGCTCAATATGATTGAATACCAGTTCGTCTTTTTCGAATTGATCACGTTGCTTTGCTAACGCCGTATCTCGCGCGTTTTGTTGCATAGTGCGGCGATGCTGGCCTGTGGCTCGCGCAAGAATACCTTTCAGCCCGGTTTTAAATCTGGCTTGGCGGTGGTGGGTTTCATTTGTGAAACGTTGATCTTGCGCTTGTGTGAGTTCGCGGCGTTCACGGCGCTGCTTGCTCACCAGGAGTTTGAGTTGGTCTTTGATGAGTGATTTGCGAGCTTCAATAGCGCTGCCTTGTTCGTCTTGTGCGTTTGACAAATGGGCACGCATTTCCTGAGCGATGAGGGTGCGGGTTTCTTCGACTGAGCGCAGTTTGCTTTCATCGCCGATGCGGGCGCGGATATCTTTAACCGAAACGCCGAGCCATTTTTTACCGAGTGAATAGATCTCGCAAAAATGATCGAGCGCGACAAAACCACGGCGGTCACCTCGTGCGAGATAGTAGCCGCGCTCTTTTAGGGCTTGCTCGAAACTGCTTTTGTTATCACTACTTGCCCAACAGCTTTGTAAATCGGTTTTGATTTGATGAGGACGTTTTTCAATACGTTTGGCTTGTTGGAGCTGCGCCATCGTGTATTGCAGGGGGTCACGCTCACTTCTATCAATCATGCCGGGCGGCAGTTCCCAGCCGCGCTCTAAGAATAGTTCTCGCGACAGTTCAAACAATTTTAATTTGTCGTGTGAAATATGAATGGCTTTCATCTGCCTTGCGTCGATGCGTGACCACACGCAATGCGCGTGCCGTCTGCCTTCTTTTTCATGGAAGACAATGGCGCGGGCTTGGCCTTTTAGGCCCAGCTTTTTCTCGGCGCGTTCAATGGCGTTCAAAAAATCTTCTGTTGATACTTGTTTGTTTTCGGGCGGGTTGATGCTCATGGAATACAGAATTTTTTTAGCGCGTGTCGATTTGCCTATAAGGTAAATTTCTTTAAGCGCCGACACCAGATCATCGGACATAAACCCACGCAGCTCATATATTTCTACATGATCGTTCTCATCTTTCAGAAGATGCAAAGCGAGGTCTCGCGCCCCGCCGCGTTGATTGCCCTTTAACAGCAAACGCTATTCGCTCAACAAATAATCGCGGATAGCCACCATTGCGGCGCACGCTTCTTGGATTTGCTCTAATATATTATCGTCAAAGTCCAGCGTTCCCATATTGGCGTGTCTTGCCAATTGGTTGAGATTTGAAGCGATGCGTTGATCGCCAAACAATGACAGTACCATCGCTAGGTTTTTATCATCGACTTTAGGCTGACGCACAACTCGGCGTTTATGTGCTTTTACGCCGAGCAATTGCTCACGCGCCCAAGTGCTGAGGCTTTCATTCGCGGCTTGTTTTTTAAGGTGCGTTTTTTCTTCATCTGTAAGGCGTATGCAAAACGGTTTCGTTTCTGCTGCATATTCCCGCTGCGGCTTGGTATGAGAGGCCGCGCTAAAGGATGATGAAAGCCGAGCTTTCGCTACTTTACCCGACCTCATGGCTCCATCTCCGGGAGGTTAGGAAGGGTATTGAGAATGTCGTTCCAGTCCTTTAAGGTGTCAAATAATTGGTTCGAGCTTTGTCCATCTAGGCCCACCAATTTAAACTTTCTAGTACAGTGACTCATAATCCATTGGTCCCTGCTGGTGCTCAACGCATTCGAGTCCAGGCGGACCCATAACTTTAAAGACTTAAAATCTATTAAGACTCGATTGAGTCACGAATAGGTCACGTAATAAAACTGCTTTAGTAGCCAATCATCTGTTACAACGGTTTGCCTTCAATGGGTATTCTAATCATTGGGCGTAAAAGCTTCGGATATCTAGATAATCTGAAAATAAACTAGATCTACTTAGCGCTCTCTTACTCAGGCTTGATCTCCTTCAATGCCTTAGATATCAGTTGCTCTAGTCGAATAAGAGCATTTTCTGGTATCCAACCATGAAACCTTTTACGCTTGCCGACAGCAATTTTCCCGTCGTTCTGTATCGCCAATCTAATTAGAAGATCTAGATTTTTATTAGGTAAATCATATAGCTCTTCGATAATAGCCTTAACTAAGTCGTACTTAATTATATATGTTACCTCTTTAACTAAATCATCAGATATAACTGTTTCCATCATGTCGTATAGAAATAACACATGAGATGTTAAATCTGGATACCTGTAGAGATAGCAAAACTTGGGGTCACAAAACTTGGGGTCAAGTCTTGCCTTTTGCCTTTGTCGTTAGAGGGGCTATACTAACGATCTAAGTTAACTGTAAAAAGGAGTTTACAGAATGTCTAGACCACTAAGGTTAGAGTTCGCGGGTGCGTTGTATCATGTGACGTCTCGCGGAGATCGGCGAGAAAATATTTATGAAAGTACCGAAGATAGAATCACATTTTTAGAGGTGTTGGTGACGTATGTGTGACCTGCAATTGGTCTTGTCATGATTACCGTTTGATGGACAATCACTATCATCTAGTTGTTGAAACACCTGATGCAAATTTGTCGAAAGGCATGCGACAGCTCAATGGCATCTACGCGCAAAAGTTTAACTATTTTCACAAACGAGTTGGCCACTGTTTTCAAGGGCGCTATAAGGCAATCCATGTTGATCCGGAAATCTATCTCCTTGAGTTGGTTCGTTATGTTGTGTTGAACCCGGTACGAGCTGAGATGGTGCGCTCAGCAGGACAATGGCCTTGGAGTAGTTATAACGCGACTACGGGGCTTGCTAAGAAGCCTGAGTGGTTAACTACACAATGGATACTTTCGATATTTTCTAAGCGAAAGCAAAGTGCCATAGAGCGTTATGGCGAATTCGTATCTGCAGGCAAGGGTCAGCCATCTCCCTGGAAGGATTTGCGAAATCAAGTGTATTTAGGAAGCCAAGATTTCGTGGATCAAATGCAAGGTCTGATCGATAGAGATAAAGAGCTTTCAGAGGTCCCTATTTCTCAGAGAAAAGCAAAGCCGTTGGCTATTATTGAGTATGAGGTGCTTTCAGATGATCGAAACGGAGCCATAGTGATGGCGTATCAAAGCGGCGGGTATACTCAAAAAGAACTCGGACATCACTTTGATTTACACTACGCTCGTATAAGTCGAATTGTGGGAAAGGCAAAAGGCAAGACTTGATAATCATATAGAAAACTCCTCCGAGAAAGCGGTAAAGTTTTAGGTTCCTACAACCAAAACTAATCTGCTACGCAGAGGAGCTCAGCATGAAACTATATGGTGGAATTGATTTGCATTCAAATAATAGTGTTTTCAACTTGGTAGATGAAGAGGGCCATGTTGTTCTCAAAAAACGATTACGAAATAGCCTCGAGACGATTTTGGATCTGCTGGATCCTCATCGTGATGCCTTGGCCGGATTAGTGGTTGAGTCTACTTATAACTGGTATTGGCTTGTCGATGGGTTGATGGAGGCAGGTTATAAAGTCCATCTGGCGAACACCACCGCGATACAACAATACTCAGGTTTAAAGCACGCAGACGACGACAGCGATGCCAATTGGCTCGCGAACATGTTACGCCTTGGGATTCTGCCTGAAGGTTATATCTGTCCCAAAGAAGAACGGATGTTGCGAGACCTGCTGCGTAAACGCCTTCAGTTGGTGCAGCAAAAAACTAGCAACCTGTTGTCCATACAAGGTCTGTACGATCGGCATCTGAATAAACGGCTCAGCGGTAATAAGGTCAAGCAGCTAACCGAGGAACAGCTTGTTGTTGATTATTCTGATGTTAATGTTCGCATGGCCGTGAACGGCAGTCTGATTATTCTTAACTGCCTGGCAGAGCAAATCGGTTTGATCGAAAGATCCCTGAAACAACGGCTAAAACTCAGAGATGCGTTTGTGAACCTCACCAGTATTGACGGCATTGGCTTAACACTCGCGCTGACCATTATCTTGGAGACAGTCGAAATCGCTCGTTTTCAAAGGGTCGGTCAATATGCTTCCTACTGCCGCTGCGTTAGTGGCGCACGATACAGTAACGGCAAACGCAAAGGTAAAACGAACAGCAAGAATGGCAATAAGTATTTGGCGTGGGCATTTGTCGAAGCGGCTAATTTTGCGATTCGCTATAACGATACCGTTAAGCGGTACTATCAACGAAAACTAGCAAAAACGAACGTGATTGTTGCCCGAAAAACGGTGGCTCACAAACTTGCGAGAGCTTGTTTTTATGTACTGCGTGACCAGGTTGAATTTGACGTTAATAAGGCATTTGATTAGTCAATATGAAGATTTAGAAATTTGATTAGGAGGGTGAGTTCGTAATTTGGGGTTGGTAAAACCATTAGATTTGATTAAGCCCCCTCCTAATCATCCTATTTTGAGGTTCTATCTGTTTGTTTTATGCTGATATGCCCGTGCAGTGAGCCACTAGGGTCTGGATATACTAATGGTATAAACCACAGACTTGTCATAGAAAGCCGGCAGCGATGCTGCCCTTTGAGGACTTGGACGCTTTACGGTACTAACTAATTTCTGAGGCAAAATGCCAAGGGCCGCCGGTATCTATTTTAGCTACCGGCAATCGCCTTAATTCAGATGGGTGACTGGTGCATATAAGTTGATGCCACACCATGAGATTTTTAGGCGCATTGAGGTAAACAAAGAGATAGGGCTGATGTAGCGTCAGTACTTGATGAAAACATCGAGGGGGATTCCCTTTATCTGCTTGACCGGATCTTTCTAATGGGTGACCCTCATATTGAGCTCTTATTGCTAAAGATAAAGCATCGCAATTTCCCTCTGCGATTTACGTACTAAGCTTTATTTTAAATCAGACTTAAGACATGGACGCAGCAGACCTAGCGGCCTGGTCGTACAACCCAGAGAGTGTTCTCATAGTCAGAGCGATATCAGATAATATTTCGGTTCCACCATCGATGACATTTAACCCTGGTATGAGACAAGCGTCTCGGACTTCTCGGTATTGTTCACAGACATTATGGCCTTCGTCGGTGGTGGAATAAAATATTTCTTTACCGCGTTTAGAACCAACAATAAGCCCGTGTTTGCTAAGTTTTTTAAGGGCATAGTTGACCGTGTGTGTGTCCTCAATATTCAGCATAAAACAAATGTCTATGCGTCGTTGTTGCGTTTCTCTTTGATGAATATTGTGCAAAGTTAGTACCTCAATCGCATTCAAATCGTAGCTACAGATGGCACCAGAACAGCGGACTATCCATTTATTAAAGGCGTTATGTAAAATCGTTAGAGCAAACTCCAACTCAGACAAAGGCAACGTTTCTGGTGTTGAAAGGTGTTTACTTGACGCTATTCTTGGTGGTTTCGGAGTCATAATTAAGGCTATTTATTGTGTGTTATAAGAAATTTCTGAAAACATTATCTTAATAATAAATCAATGAATAGTATTTACAACTAAAGAAACCCAAATGACTTTAACACCAAGCGCGCTCCCAACGTGGCGGTTAGGACAATAACAACAACGCCAAGTAGGTTTGCTACAACACCGTTTACGTAAGGCCCAAGAACATTTTTTCTATTCATGACGAAGAGTAAGAAACAAGCGACGATGGGTAGTAACAAGCCATTGGCAAATTGTGCAAGGAGAATAAGTTTAATCGGTTTAATACCCAGAAGTGCTAGGGCGGCACCGACTAACAAAACACTGATACTGATCGCTTTAAAGGCCGGTGATCGCTCACCACCCTTAAGTTTCATTAGTTCTGATACCGCAAATCCGGTCGCCAACGGAGCGGTAATCGCACTACTCAAGCCAGCTGCAAATAAGCCCATGCCCAATAAATATTTAGACAGTGAGCCGAATAGGGGTTCGAATTGCACAGCCATATCGGCGGCACTATTCACGCTCAGCGCATTGGCATAGATGCTGGCTGAAGCTGTAGAGACAATCAATATTGCCACTACTCCACCTAAGCCAATCGAGATAACAGTGTCGCTGCGGGCAGCAGCCAGATTTTCTTCGCCCTGCCATCGGGCCTTTGCTGCGGATGCATGTAAAAACAAATTATACGGAACAACGGTAGTTCCAATCAGGGCAACAACAGTTAACAGCCCGTCACTCGGTATTGTTGGTTTTGACATACCTCCGAGCATTCCTAGTAGGCTTGGTTGAACAACAAAAAAGGTGAGGGTAAAAGAAATTCCCATCAGCAGCACTAAGCCGATCAACACATGCTCAATATCTTTGTATGACCCACGCAGAAGAACTAAGCCCCCAAAACCGGCTATGGTGATAACTGATAATTTAGATACCATCGGTGAGTCGCCGAATATGGCTTCAATGCCCAACGCCCCGCCAGCCAAGTTCCCTGCTTCATACGCCGCGTTTCCGGCATACAACGCGGCAAGTAATAGACCAATAAGCGGCCACTTAAAGATCGATGTTTGTAGTTCATTAATTAATGTTTCACCCAAACCCTTCTGCGTTATCGTTCCAAGGCGAGCACTCATTTCCTGCAACACTATGGTTGCAAACGTAGCAAAAACTAGAGCCCACAATAGAGTGTAGCCATAGTTTGCACCGGCCAAGGTGCAAGCGGTAACGGTTCCAGGGCCGATAAAGGCCGCGGTGACGAGAACCCCTGGACCCATATTTTTTAAACGGCTAAACATTATTAATCTCCTTTCATTGTTGTTTTTAAATTTTTAATGCTGTTTAGGTTGCTCTCTTTCTTTTAGTGTATTCGCATATAAAGCAATTGAACAATTGTTCTAGTTATGGTCAACCGTCATTGAATATAAAAATTGGCATCTGGGAAGTTACTCAGCCGCAAATAGCTGAATATACAGATTTGGCTTTTGATTGTTTCACGCTGCGATGTTTGCAGCAAATATTTAGCCGAAGCTGATTTTAGCTTCTTCAATAAAGCCATGACATAGAAAATATATTGACAATAGATCAACGTAATGTCAATATTTATTCAGGAAAGATCACGACTAACGTTAGTGCCTGCTTCATTGCATGAAAAACGTTTAGTTGATCAACAACAAAAATAAAAACCAATTTTACAGGAGGGAACAGTGAGTACAAAAAAAAAGATAATGGCATATGGTTTATTTGCATCGCTAATTACTGTAGCAGCACCGTCGGTCTCAGCAAAGGAAAGTACGACGGCATCAGTCGAGGAAATCGTGGTCACGGGTTCACGAATTAAGCGCAAGGTGCAAGCTAATTCGGCAACTCCAATATCTATTTTAGGAAACGAGGAATTTAAACTTTCTGGAGCCAAAGACGCACGAGATATTGTCTCATTACTGCCTATCAATGCCGGCTCCGAAAATAACGCCGACTTACTGACTCAAAATTTTACCGCTGGAACAGCAAATGTGAATTTGCGCGGTTTAGGTGTGTCTTCCACACTGGTTCTTTTAAATGGGCGCAGACAAGTGTTATCTGCGACGCAAACTAATGACGGCTCTAGTTTCGTCGATATTGCATCCTTGCTTCCAGCCTTAGCGGTCGAGCGTGTAGAGGTACTCAAAGATGGCGCGTCGGCCATCTACGGCTCGGATGCAGTGGCTGGAGTTTTCAACATGATTACTCGGGATAAATTTGAGGGCTCAGAATTTGAAGTAGAGTTACGTGAGAAAACAGGGGATGGCGATCAAAGAGATATCAACGTAGATGGTGTTATTGGTGGGTCGTTTGGTGAGAACCGTAGTGGTCACTTTCTAGCCGCCGCCAGTTATTTAGATAGAACCCTATTAACCGGTGCAGAATTGGGTTTTTTAGATCCGGTTGATAACTCAAGCGGATTTGGTAATCCGGCAACATTTAGGTTAGCCGATGGCTCGGTTCAGCCGGACCCTCAATGCCTTGAATTTGGCGGCTTTTTTAATTCTGGCTCAGCATTTTGTCGCAGGGATTTTGGACCACACCTAACCTATGTTCCAAAAGAACAGAGACTTCAAGTATTTACCCGCGCAAGCTGGGATTGGAGTGATTCCACGAGCTTATGGGGCGAATTTGGCTACACCCGCAACGATATTCAACGCGCAGTCTCGACAACGTCCCCTGTTCTCATTCCAACTGTTATCCCGGTAGACAATCCAGGCAATCCATTTGCTCAGGAAGCAAATTTTCTCGGACGTGCCTATTGGCCTGGTTTTGAAGAAAAACCAGAAGATAATTTTTTCTTACAAACAACTAACAGATTTGCTCTGGGTGCGGATGGCAGTTTTAACGATAACCTGTCTTGGGATATATCATTTGTAAGCGCTCAAAATGATGCTGAATTAAATCTCCGTGACGTAGTGGTAAGTCGTTTTCAAGATGCGCTTGAGGGCTTTGGTGGCCCAAACTGTGACCGTGGGGTTGGCGTTGCCGGTTTAGATGAATGCCAATTTTTCAATCCTTTCGCAAGCAACTTCAATGCACCAGCTGGAAGTGCTCTTGCCAACGACCCTAGCTTAAGAAATTTTCTAGTCGCTGAGTCATTAGGTAGCGGAGAATCGACATTGAATGCGCTTGAATTCAATATCACCGGCTCTCTTTTTGAGATGAAATCTGGTTCAGTCGGGTTTGCCGTTGGTGTGCAACGCCGTGAAGAAGAATTGTCCTATGTTTATGACGGCCTATCAAACAACAATGCGTTTGGATTTATTATTGGCGGTCAGGATTTTTCCGGAGACATTGATGTGACCGGTATTTACGGAGAAGTTGTTGTGCCGGTTTCTGATGATATAGAACTGAATGTCGCCCTTAGGTTTGAGGACTATGGTGGTGCCGTGGGCGATACTACAGACCCAAAAGTGTCTATTTTGTGGACGCCATCCAATACAGTTTCCTTGCGCGGATCTTACAGCACCAGCTTTAGAGCGCCGACGGTTTTCCAGACTCAGGGTGTTCAAACAACATTTCAGAATATTCGTGATGCTAATGGCAGTGCTACCTTTGCTGGAATCAGAACCTTTGGTGATCAAAATTTAACCCCAGAAACGTCAACTGCCTATAACCTTGGCGTATCGTGGCTGCCGTCTGACAACTGGAGAGTGGATCTAGACTATTGGGATTTCAGTTTTGAAGATGTTCTTTCTAGGGTAAATGCACAAGGGATTGTTGACGCCAATCCGTTTGATTCTCGTGTCGTCAGATCGTCAGCAGGAACAGTAGTACTGGTGAATACAGAATTCTTTAACGCGAATGCTATAGACACAAGCGGCCTAGATTTTTCCATTGCATACACTCATGACACTAGCCTAGGCGTGTTCACACCTAAGCTAGATGGAACGATTATTGATTCTTATGATCTTACCGATTCGAATGGCAATACGATTGATGGGGTCGGGTCACGCAATGCGAGAAATTTTGGCAACTCCACTCCCGACTTTAGAGCTAATTTTACGCTTGGCTGGGCAAAACAAAACCAGAGTGCATTCCTTGCAGTGCGTCATATAAGCAGTTACGAGGACGACCAAACCACTACGCCGGTGGATAGTTTTACCAGCCTTGATGTTCAATATAGTTATTCTTTAGGCGAATGGCTACGACAAGGGTCAGACTCCACTGTCACTATTGGTATGGTGAATGTGACGGATGAAGATCCACCATTAATCGCTATCGCGGGAAACTTTGATTCAAAGATTCATGACCCGCGCGGTAGCCGAGTATACGTAAAATTCGGCGTTGGGTTTTGAGCATACTTTTATAATACTACCTATGCTGTGCGTGGTTTTGAACAGACGCGTACGGCTAGTTTTTGGCTAACTCAAATAGAGTTAGCTAATCTGTTCTCAGCGGGGTAAATTAAGTGAATACGTTAAAAAAAATTGGGCTTGGCTCTCCGAGGGAATGTCGCGAGCTTATCAGAAATAATTTGTATCATGAGTCTACGACTTCCGGAATGGCTCCGGGTTTTATACAAGGAAATGTCGTGATTCTCCCTGAGTCATATGCATTAGACTTTATGCAATACTGTCTCAATAATCCAAAGTCCTGCCCTTTACTCGGTATTTCCAATGCCGGTAGTCGCAGCCTAGACTGCCTCGGCAACGGTATAGACATTACTTTGGATATGCCCAAGTACCGGGTGAATCAACGCAATCAATCTATGCAAGAACTGAACAATATGGTTGATATTTGGCGAGATGATTTAGTCACGTTTATCCTTGGCTGCTCGTTTTCGTTCGAACATGCTTTACAAGCGGCCGGGTATCCTATTCGTCATATTGACCTACAACAAAACGTACCAATGTTCGATACTAATATTGATACCATACCTGGGGGTATTTTCTATGGTCAGCTTGTGGTGACAATGCGGCCGATTAAGAAAGAATTTCTAAACGACGTGTATAGTATCTGTTCCAATTATCCGTTTGCGCATGGCACACCAATTCATGCTGGCGACCCAGCCAGCATTGGCATCAGCGACCTTAATAAACCTCAATACGGCGAGGCTCCAGATATAAAAGAAGGCGAGATACCCGTGTTTTGGGCCTGCGGTGTCACCACACAGGTCGCGCTTATGAATGCCAAACCAGATTTTTATGTTACCCACTCACCAGGTCATATGTTAATCACCGATTTGAGCAACACAGCAGACATAGATCCGGTAAGAGTGTCGGTTGATTTTTATCAAGCGCAGATACAGAAAAATAAATAAAGGTTTTTGAAAATGGTAGATTTTATCGACCTTAACGCTGATCTAGGCGAAGGGTTTGGTCAGTATAAATTAGGTGATGATGATGCAATGTTAGAAATTGTATCGTCGATAAATTTGGCTTGTGGCTTTCATGCGGGTGACCCTTGTATTATGGCCAACACGGTTGATAAAGCGAAAGTACGTGGTTTGGCGATTGGTGCGCACCCGAGCTTTCGAGACTTGCATGGATTCGGTCGCAGAGAGGTTCATGGAATACCTGCCGCTGAGTTGAGTAACCTGATTACTTATCAGATTGGCGCTTTACAAGCGATTGCCGGTGTCAGAGGTTGTCGGTTAACCCACGTTCGTGCGCATGGATCTTTGGGCAACATGTCAGATGCAAAACCAGAAATGGCAAATGTTCTAGCCGCGACTATCAAAGCAATCGATTCTAATATGAGTCTGATGACCCTGCCAAATTCGGCAGCGGAGGCTGCGGCAACTGAGTTGGGCTTGAGTGTAGTGCGACAGGTTTTTGCAGATCGAGCTTACAATGATGATGGCTCACTGGTTTCGCGAAAATTAGCTGGAGCAATAATTCATAATTCTGATCTTGCCGCAGACAGGATTATTCAAGCCTTGAACGAAGGCTTTATCTATTCAATAAATAATCACAAAGTGCCTATGGAGTTCGACACTGTGGTGGTGCATGGGGATACGCCTACTGCGATAAACATGGCGGAGAAAATTCGAGCTCGTTTGGATAAGGATGGGATTCAAATTGCTCCGTTCACACAAACTGTAGTTTAAATTGTTGAAATTTCCGAGCTTGGTAGCAGTAGGGGACTCAGCGTTGCTGGTCGAGTTTGAGAACCATATCGACGCGCTTACAAACGCAAAGGTGCTCAGCCTCAAGCATCTATTAGATGACACTGAGATAACAGGAATCATAGAAACCGTTGCTAGCTTTCGATCCCTGCTAATTCACTATAACTGCTTAGTCATTAGCTTGGCTGATTTAGAAGCAGGGGTAGGTCGGTTGCTCGCTTCTAGTGAGCATCAAGTAAATAGTGGTAAGCGCTGGAGAATACCTGTGTTCTACCACGGGCATGGCGCGGTGGATTTAGATGAAGTGGCAAGAATCCATGGATTGACAACAAACGAGGTCATACGCCTACATAAAGAGTCTAATTTTCAGGTTTATATGGTTGGATTTGCACCTGGTTGGTGCTATCTCGGAGGCTTGAATCCAATGCTACATACGCCAAGGTTAGACTCTCCTAGATTACAAGTACCTGCCGGATGTATATCAATTGGGGGTCAGCAAGGCATGATTGGTGCCTTACCGATGCCCAGTGGTTGGAGGCTGTTAGGACAAACACCAGTCAAGAGCTATGTGCCAGACCGCGACCCACCGTTTATTATCAGCGCCGGTGATCTGATTGAGTTCTACCAAATAAACGCAGCTGAGTATGAGCGTATGCAACAGGCGGCCGAGCGGGGTGAATTAATTGCGCAAGACATCACCAACAATCAATGAAGACATCACCGACAAGAGATAAAGGCAGTGCCAAAGGGTTATTGGTAAAGCAGCTTACACCACTTTGTCAGTTGCAAGATCTAGGTCGCTTCGGCTACAAGGCTTTTGGCGTAACGCACTGTGGTGCCATCGACCCATACTCAATGCGTGTCGCCAACCTGTTAGTAGGAAATTTGCAAGGTACGGCTTGTCTTGAATTCACTTTAGCCGGCGGCGAGTTTCTGATAACCGCTAAGAGTATGCGGATTGCCTTCGTGGGCGATTTTCCATTGAGTGTAAATGGTGAGCCTAAAAACAATTTTTGCAGCGTAAGTCTTGAGTATGGAGATAAGTTAACCATCGGTGCTGCTATTGGTGGAATTCGCGGTTATCTTGCTGTTCAGGGTGGTTTTATTGCCAAGCAGGAGCTAGGTAGTTATTCAACGCACCTTCGCTCTAGTCTTGGTGGTTTTGATTTTGCGCTAAACCTCGGCTCGACTCTTCCAGTAAGTAATGATTTTGCAGTCAAAGCGAAGGAATACTATTTCCGCGCCTCCTTACGTCGTAAAGACCGGGACATTATCAGAGTAATTGCCGGGCCCCAAGAAGATCACTTTAGCGAGCATGGAATAGACAGGTTTTACTCAGAGTGGTTTAGCATATCAACTAATTCAGATCGTATGGGCTACCGATTAGAAAACAACATTATTGAACATGCAGGCGATGGCAATATAATTTCTGATCCAACCGTTGCTGGAAGTGTTCAGATTCCGGCTTCAGGCAACCCTGTCGTGCTGATGACCGATTGCCCTACTACCGGCGGCTACCCAAAAATAGCAACGATAGCAAGCATAGATCTAGGCTTGCTTGCGCAGAAAGGCCCAGCAACCCAATTCAAGTTTCAGGCAATTACCGTAGCGCAAGCTCAATGCCTTGTTAGAGAACAAGAAGCTTTTTTTTCAAGCTTCAACTTAAAGCTCGATTGTTACTAGTCCTTATTTTGAATCTGGTAGGTGAAATATATTGCCCTTGATGTAGGCGAGCGCCAAGCTACAGACACTAAATCGATTTGGTAAAGCGCCTTCGGCTTAAGGAAGATCTAGATCACAACCACAGATAGTTGCGCCCCCTGAGTCTAAGGTTTCGGTTACCGCACAAAGCCGAGCACTTTGGGCCGTGGCTTCGGCTTCACAAGCAGCTTGACAGCTGGTAGCACCAGAGGCGTTGCCGATCAGCGGCCCGCCTACCGTGGTATCAGTAACACACATCATGCTTGTTTGCGTATGTGCTGGCAGTATTACTGCATCAACAATAGGCTTACTCCATTTAGAAGGTGCGACCAAAGACGCTATAGACCCAATGCCTATCGCTGTTATAAGTTTTCTGCGGCCAGCTTGTCGACCCTTTACTTGTTTCATATTTTTACTCTGCTCTTCAAAAATTGTGCTAGTCATTAAAATCGTCACTTATAACGCCGCCTTCCAGTAATAGCGGCAACACTATGTAGGGCACGATTGTGCGCATTCTGCGTAGGTCAACGGAATCTGGTACACCATTATTGTTTTCATCTAAATCGGCTACATTGGGATCAGTACCGAAGCGAAACTCTTGCAAATTAGTAAAGCCATCACCATCAGGATCGCCCTGTTGGTCGAAAGAGTTGAGAGGATCTAGACCATTCGCTATTT
>JBKEFT010000045.1:0-45258 GCA_046709645.1 Arenicella sp. | reverse complement strand
TGAATGTAGAGTTTCTGAAACCTCATTCTGGCACACTGATGCCGTAAATCGAGGTATCCATCTCATCACCCATAACTGTGTTGTATATAAATCAGAGTGTTAGCGTATTATTTGGGATGGGTGTCCCAGTAAGACTCACCACATTTATTAGTTGAGTATTGGTGATATATAAAATGATCCGATATCTTATACAAGAAAAAACGTAGACTGACGCCATCTTTACTAGAATAATGATGGTTAGCGATGTTGGCTAAATTGTTATTTTTAGTCGAAGTGACTACCCAGAATATAACTTTGTTAATTAATTCATTCACATGGAGCCGAGTAAATGACAATACTACAAGAGATATTTAAGTGGTCAAAAGACCTTCCGAAATGGCAACAGGATGCAATAGCTAGGTTTTATCAAAAAAATGAAATATCAGACCACGACCTGAACGATATCTATGCATTATTAAAAAGTGAAAACGGTATAGAAGATGATCAAGGGCGTGTTCCCAATTTATTGGATGAAGAAGAAGTAGCTGTCCCTCATACAGACGATAAGTCGGTTCAATTGGTTGCTATTAAAAATCTAAAAAATGTAAATGCGTTAGCTGAAAATCAACGAATACCGATTGGTGAGACGGGCTTGAGCGTAATTTATGGTGAAAATGGTACAGGAAAATCCGGCTACTCTAGAGTGTTTAAAAAAGCGTGTCGAGCACGTGACCAGAGAGAGCCAATACTTCCAAACGTGAATGCCGACCCTCAAACCCATGGGCCTTCTAAAGCAGAATTTGAATTGTTAGTAGATGGAGAACCTCTTGAAGTCGTATGGGAGTCTGATGTGGCTGCGCCTGAAGAGCTATCTTCGATTGCGATATTTGATGCTCATTGTGCCCGCGCTTATGTAGATAACCAAGGTGATTTTGCGTATGTACCTTATGGCTTGGACATCCTAGAAGGTCTTGCGAGTGTTTGTACAAATGTTAAACAAATGGCTGTTTCCGAACTTAATCGTAATAAACCTCGAATAGAAACGTTTGCTTCACTGGCTGCTTCGCAAACAAAGGTTGGTAAGTTTCTCTCCGCATTATCGGCAAAGACAAAATCAGAAGAATTAGATGAGCTTTGCAATTTAAGTGAAATTGAGCAATTAAGATTTAAGAGCGTTGTAGATGCTCTTGCAGAAACTGACCCAAAGCAAAAGGCTCAAGCTTTAAAATTACAGAGTGCCCGTCTAACGAGCCTATTAGAGAGAATTGAAAAAGCGAAAATTGCAATTGGAGATGAGAAAGTAGCTGGCCTAAAAGCTCTAATTGATAAGTCGGCTTTAGCTAAAAAAGCAGCCCTCTTAGCAAGCCAAAAATTTAGAGATACTCCTGACTTATTACCTGGTACTGGTGGAGAAATTTGGAAGGAGCTATTTGATGCGGCGCGAAAATTTGCGATTGATTCTCATCCGAGCATGATTTTTCCAAATCTAGGTGCTGATGCGAATTGTCCTCTTTGTCAAAATAAACTCCAAGATGAGGGGGCTAGGCGACTCGAGAAGTTCGAAGAATTTTATCAACAAGCTGCAGAGAAAGCAGACAAAGAAGCACGCGAAGTAGCGGTCGCTGCATTCACAGAATTAAGAGAAGTAGGAATCAATCTGCTGATCGATGGTGCTTTAACAAAAGAGCTTGAAGAAATAGATGTAGGTTTAGCCGCTAATTGTTTGTCATTACAAGTCGAGTTGGATTCGAGAAAAAAATTGATTTTGGAGGCCTGTAAACCAGAAAGTGATTGGAAAATAGTTTCTTCACTCTCTGTGGGGCATGAAGACTCTCTTAAGATTGAAATTCAGAAAATATTTGGAGAAGTCAAAGCGCTTGAAGCATCTATGGATGAAAAAGCAAAGCCGGCTTTATTAAGCGAAAAACAGGAACTAGAGGCGCGTGTGAAGTTGGGCGACTTTAAAATAGCAGTTCTAGAAGCCATAGAGCAATATTGTTTAGTAGAAAAATTATCAGCTTGCGCAAATTCGACAGGTACAAATGGGATATCTCGTAAGTCGACAGAACTCTCAAAAACAATGGCAACACAGGAGGTTGCAGATGCACTTAATGCAGAGCTTGAAGAGCTCAATGTTCATGAGTTAAAAGTGATTATGCAGCCTACCTCTTCTGGAGGTAAGACGCGTTTCAAATTGGTGCTGGAAGTAAAAGGAAAGGTTGCCGCTAAGGATATTCTAAGTGAAGGAGAGCAGAGAGCAATCGCTATCGCCTCATTTTTAGCCGAGGTTAATTTAGGCAAACAATTGGGTGGAGTTGTATTTGATGACCCGATGTCTTCTCTTGATCATCGTCGTCGTTGGCACGTGGCTAAGCGTTTAGCAGAAGAATCAAAGAAACGGCAAGTAATCGTGTTAACACACGATATATATTTTCTGTGCATACTCCAACAAGAGGCAAATAGCATTGGTGTTAAACTCCTAGCCCAGTGCATTCGAAAGGATGTTAGTGGCTTTGGAGTTCAGACAAATAGATTACCATTTGATGCTATGCCAACGAAAAAAAGGGTCAAAGAGTTAAGGCTGATGCAGCAAGAGGCAGCTAAGTTGCATAAGCTTGGAGGCGAAGCTCAAACTACCTCAATCGTTAGAAAAACTTATTACCATTTGAGAATTGCTTGGGAGCGAGCCGTAGAAGAAGTACTGCTTCAAAGTGCTGTTACTCGCTTCGGCGAAGGAGTATCGACTAAGAAGCTCAGCTATGTCGAGGTTCGAGATTCAGATTACAGTACAATAGATGCAGGTATGACAAAAAGTTCGAAATTTGCTCATGATCCGGCTCTTGCTGCACAAATTCCAACACCCCATCCGAATGAGCTCTTAGCCGATATTGACGCATTGGAGTTATGGAGGTCCGATGTTGAAGCAAGGAAGAATGACGTGCGAGAACGGCGGTGTTGATGATGCCAGATTAGTAATGGTCAATGAATATAAAGGAATTAAAGGGGTCAAAGCCGAATGGCACTAAGTTAAGGCTGTTTAGCATGCTTTTTCCCGCGATGATAATTAAAGGGGTCAAAGCCCTTATCAAACAGGCCTTGAACGACCGCTTCGAGTTGTAACAGCCAAAGCGATTACTTAATTGGACAAATATCTTGAAATGTCCAATTGGAGCATCCTACCGCTTTTTAATCTTTTAATCCGAAATGTTCGTAAAGATCTTTTCGCTTCCACCGTTTCGGTGCTCGGCCTTTTGGAGTAGGGGCCAAGAACACTGGTGCGGGGAAGTCGGGCGGGTTAGCGTAAACTTCTCTAACTTCATCATAAGTCAAAGACTTGATCCCTGTTTCTCGGGCGTAAGATTTTGATCTTGCTTTATGTTTGGTTCAAAGATGAACTTTTCCGCTGTTATGAAAATGAAAACGTCATTTTTCATTTGAATAATAAACACGTTTTCATTTTCATCGTCTGTCATAAGTTGTTCTACAGAATTAGGTTTTATATATTCCTCTTCCTGAGGAAATTCAGTAGATGAGACCCCTATAAACTGTAGCTTGAATTGCGAGCTACCAGCACCCAATGTTACTCCGTTAATGTCTACGGTTCTCTCAGCGGATTAGTTTCAACCGAGTTCAAAATTGAATCATGTAACTTAATTTTTTTGAATTTCATAATCTAATACATATAACAGTTTTATTAACCGACAAAACGTCTGGATATTTTAAATATTAGGGCACCCGAAGTAACTATCCAATGTCCAAAATTACTTGACCACTACAAACAGCCAAAGCGATTATTGAATTGGACAAATATCTTGAAATGTCCAATTGGAGCATCCTTGGAAGGTGGTCCGCCATGGACGCTCAGTCACCCTCAAGCTAACGCAATCGGGTGTTCAGTTACTCGCCGAAATACTCTCTCGCATTCGGGCATTCCCGCTTAAACATTATTAGGCGACACAACAGAATCATCCGGTACAACTGGAGGCCGAGGCATGCCCAAAAAGTAGCATTTCCCCCAAAAAAACACGCTCGCCGCCCTGCGGTTGTCAACTTTGTCGCAGTGACACTGAAAATCGTCGTATTGAACTATTTCAGGAGTATTTTAACCGCCTTGGAGTTCTATATCCGTATTTGGGCTTATTATATTAAATGCTAAACGCATTCAAATGATACCATAATGGAGGTGTTTTTTTTGCCGATATTTGACATTAGTTAAATAGGATAGTGATTTATAGCTTGTTGCGGTGAAAACGACCTCGGTTTTGACTTTATAAATGTGAGATCTAGAGGTAATGACATGGTCGTTGAAACGATCAACATGAAGTCCTTACACATTATCCAAGTAAGCAACGCCTTTACATTGCATCATCAGGCTATGGCGGCGTTCACAATCTACTGTTGCCGGTGATGTCTTGGCTGGAAAAAAAGCATTGCTGTTTTTGATAACTGGTACTGTGGGGGTGTGAGTCAGACTTTCTTTAAGCGCTCATTTTTAATGCGGGGGTATCGAAGCGACAAGCGATTAATCGACCGTATGATAAAGGCTTAGAATACGACCAAAGATAGCAATTTTGCTCGTTAAACTTGATATATCGAGTGCTCGCTAGGCTATCTGTAAACGATAACAATAAATCTGTGGGCGGTATTATGGGAGGAAGGTCATCACTGATGTCGAGTGTTCTAAATTCAATAAAGAATTCCGGTGTTTTAGTCTGCTTGTTGGCGGGGGGTATTAGTTTTTTTATTGCCAATGTCATTATTGAGCATAGCCTAGCGAATCATGATATTTATAGTAATTGGGAGCGATTTAAGAACGGCTATTTGAGAAATGTGGATAGCAAGAATACCAATGTTCTGATTCTGGGGTCCAGTAAGTCTTTTAGAGGTATCGATACCTCGTTATTGAATAAGCGGTCTGCTGAGGCCGAATGCGGTCTGCAATTTTATAACGGCAGTATTCCAGGGATGAGTTCAGTGGAATTTATGAATTATCTCGATGCCGTCGAATCTAACCCAAATTTCAATCCGCGCTATATTGTGTTCATGCCCAGTGTGTTCAGAAGTAAAACCAGCCTGCTTAGCCAGCGGAGGCGGAACAATGCGTTGATTCGGATGTGGCGTATTAATATGCTGAGCCTCAGCGCTCAGAGCCAAAGCCTTAGGGCATATCTAAATTTGCATTTAAGTATGCTGCAACGAGCGGTAAACAAAAGTAAATTTTCTCGAGGCTTATTTTATAAAATAGATAAGCCTAGGATACCGATAGCATCCTTTACCGTGGCGCAGTCTCTTGATGGTTACCTTTCGTTGGACGACGACCCTAGGTACGGTTTGAATCATCGGCGTCGATTAAAATTCATAAATAGCCGTGAAGCATCTGACGCATTGATTTCACGACTGAGGCAGCAAGTAATCCTTGAACCATCGTTCGATTTGAGCGTTGAAGGCATTCGATTTAATGCTAGTGCGGAAATGCTTTTATCATTATATATTAATAAAATACGGTCATTAGATGCGGAACCTATAGTCGTTCACTTTCCTGAGCTTGATGCCTTTCCGGAGCGATTGTATTACCAAGAAGAGTTCCCAAATATGCGTAATTTGGCTGCGAATGATCAAATTGAAAAATTTCAAGAGCTTGATCTATGGTACGACCACGAACATTTCAGCAAGCAGGGTGCGACATTGTTTACATCAATGCTGTTTGAGCAAATGTGTACTGAACAGCCGTTAATCTAATATTTCAATGTTATTTTTTTCACTCAAATTCATTCTTTTCTTTATTGTAGTTTTCTTTCTGTATTGGTCGATTTCGCGACCGGTGTATCGAAAATTAGTATTACTCATTACCAGCTATATCTTTTATGCTGCATGGGATTATCGATTTTTGGGGCTGATTTTTTTCTCGACCGCACTCGACTATACCGTCGGCATAATGTTGGCAAGAGTAAATCAAGTTAAGCAAAGAAAGTGGCTACTATTTGTCTCTGTATTCGGAAATCTCGGTGTTTTGTTCGCCTTCAAATATTTCGATTTTTTTACCGCTAGCTTTATTCAACTGCTTTCATTCTTTTCGATAGAGGCAGACCCTCTTTACTTGAATGTTATTCTACCGCTAGGTATAAGTTTTTATACCTTTCAAACGATGAGTTACACCATCGATGTTTATAGAAGAAAGATTCAGCCTGAAAAGTCTGTTCTGAACTTAGCGGTTTTCATCGCGTTTTTTCCTCAATTGACGGCAGGACCAATCGTGCGAGCATCGGTTTTTCTGCCGCAATTAGCGCTGAAGCGACGCTTGCAAGATGTACCTTGGAAAGGGGCGGTTGCACTTTTTGCACTTGGTTTATTTAAAAAGGTTGTGGTTGCCGATAATTGTGCGCCTTTTGTCGATGCGGTCTTTGCGGACCCCACCCAATACGATGCTTACTCGGTTGTGGTAGCGGTATTTTTATTCAGTATTCAGATGTATTGTGATTTTTCTGGTTATTCTGACATGGCGATCGCTCTGGCTAAATTATTAGGGTTTAATTTTCCGATAAACTTTGCTTGGCCGTTCTTCGCCAGAAACTCAGCCGTATTGTGGAGTCGATGGCACATATCGTTATCGTCATGGTTTAGGGATTACGTTTATAGCCCGTTAATAGGCACTAAGAGAAGCCGGTTAAGAGCCGATGTCAGTTTGATGGTGACATTTCTACTCTCTGGTTTATGGCACGGTGCCGGCTGGAATTTTATTCTTTTCGGGATTATGCAAGGTGGCGCTATTTTGCTCTTTCGCTTTTATAAATCGATCAAAAAGCGCTTGAAGATCAGCCGAAATAATCCTAATTCGATACTAGTGGTGCTCTCAATAGCCATTACTTACCTATGGTTTTGCTTTTCAGGGTTGTTTTTTCGCGCGCAAGACCTCGATACGGGTATTGATATGGCCACTATTTTATTGACCCTTAGCAGCCAGGGAGCGGAGTCTTTACCGAGTTTTGCATTAGTTATTTGGGCTGTCTTTTTTATGTTTCATTGGCTTTCTTGGAAGGTTGACCTAATTGAAATTGCCGATAATATGAGGCCATCACTCTATGGCTTAGTGTTAGGTGTTTACTTTGCAATAATCATTGCGGCAACACCGTCAAATGACGCTCCGTTTGTCTATTTCCAATTCTAACCGTGAAGGTATCCATGCATTCCTCGGTAAATACCATAAATTCATGCACGATAAAGGGTTAGGCAATGAGTGACGCAAGGTGTTTTATTGTTCGATAGAGGTTGGATTGGCTAAGTCATAGCCGTACGTGCTTAAGTCGAGGCCCGTCAATCTAGCTGTAATGGCATTACTTTGTTGAAATTGAGTATTCGCCCAGCGGTCAATTTCGGTAATTAATTTTTTTTCGTAGCGCAGTTTAAAGCGCTCCGAGACCCGCCGGTCTATACGATAGGCCCACTTTTTTAGCGTATTATTGTCAAGCTTAAAGGCAATGAGTGGTTTTGGGTTCAATACGATTTCACGCATGAAAAAACGATTAAAATGGCGTTTTAAATTGGCCGTGAACGCCGATAGCCCCCGATTCGACTTATGCCTATAGTTGAGGTTGTTACGTACCTCGTTTGGTAACTCTATTCCAGCAAATTCAGCGATTCTATTGACATAGCATTCTGGTGATTGCCGCAACTGTTCGTAAGGCAAAACCAGTACATTATGGTCTCCAAACAAAGACTGATAATAGGTAATGAGGTGGTGATACTGATAACGGATAGGATTAAATATAGGCAGTCGGCCTTTGGTGTCAAGCTGCGATGCGTTTAACCATTCTGATAGTGAGAGGGTTCCAAGTGCTTTGATATAATGTTTATAGCTAGATCGAAGCATTGCACGTTGTTCGCGGATACTAATCAATATCGCCGCGTTTGGGAAAACGGCCTTGATTCTGTCGGCGCGCGCTATTCCATCTGAGCCATCGCTAAAGAAAGAGCCCGAAATACTTTCAATCGAAACTACCGCAGTATCATCGTCGTTTACCGTGGATAATATTGCTTCAAACTGCTTTCTTGTGGTCTTTTCATCGAAATTAAATATGTGTGGAAATAACACCTTGTCCTTAATTTCAGATCTTTCAAAAGGCATGTTAAACCGCAGTCCTGGGTGGTTGAAGAATTGAGTTTGTAGCCACGTTGAACCGGTTTTCTGGTATCCAATGTGGATAAGAGTTTTTCGTGGCATATGAGTTTGCAATTAAGGTTTTAGAAAAATCGATCTCATTATAATCAGTTTTCGCAGGGTCATACCAATGTGGTTGCGCAATATCATGCAGCGCTCTGATTAAGGCGGCTCTGACGTACCTCGACATAAGGAGTTTTTAACTCGGAGTGATGTTAACCGGGCTACTGTTGATTATCAGAGTTGGCGTGATCGATGATCTCCCGCCGATGCAGGTTGAGAACTAACAAAAAATTAACTCATAACGTATAATCTCTGGTAGATAAAAGCTAAACCAGATAATGATGAGTCATTAGTTTTATGTACATAATTTCAAACGATCAAATTATCCACGAGACCATTGATGGTGAGGCGATGATAGTGAACTTAAGCGATGGCGCATATTATAGTACGGCCGCAACGGGTGCGTTCGTATGGCAACTGGTGATGCAAGGCAACAGTGTTGACAGCTGTGTCAGCGCCTGTCAATGTAAATATGATTGTAGCTCGGTTGAGCAGTTGGGTGGTCTGGTTGAAAACTTCGTTAATGAATTACTCAGCGAAGGCTTGATTCATAAAGGTAGCAGTAATGATGTACGTGAGTTTACTGATCAAAAACCAGATACAGAGCCACGTGAGGCATTCTCGATACCGGCTTTATATAAGTACTCGGACATGCAAGACCTACTTCTACTCGATCCAATTCATGACGTCGATGAAAGTGGCTGGCCAAATCCCAAAAACGGTTCGTCATAGCGGTGTTTAATAAAGGCAACTTAATTCTGCTTGGGTTTTCAGTTGTTTTTTGTTTGTACTCTTTCGAACTGGTACTGTACGCCAGCAAAACGTTTTGGTACTCAGAGCACTCTCTAGCGTCTAAAAAACGAATTCAAGCGGCGTTAGCTCAAGGTGAAGACTTTGATACCCGTACCCATCTTCAGTTTATCCGTGACAATAGCTTAGTAGGCAGGATGTTGTCACCTCGAGTACCCCCTAAAGAGTTCAATAAATCGAACGGATTGAAAGCGTCCAATGGCCGATTATTTCCTCTGGGCGGCGTGTCCAACAGTGCGACGGTGTACTGCAATAATTATGGTGAGTTCCTGCTGTTCGACAGTGACAAATGGGGGCTTAGAAACCCGGCGCTAGCACATCAAAATAACCCGCTAGATGCTCTCATTGTCGGTGACTCTTTTTCGATGGGACACTGTGTTGACAACGATATTGCATCATTATTACGGCTGCGAGGAATGAACACAGTGAGTGTCGCCTATAGTGGTAATGGCCCTTTATTGGAGTTGGCTACTCTTCGTGAATACGGGCCGCAGCTATCTCCAAAGGTTGTTTTATGGCTTTATTACGAAGGCAATGATCTATGGGATCTAGGCTCTGAGATGAAATCAAGCTTATTAATGAGCTATTTAAAACCTGGTTTCTCGCAAAGATTGTCTGATAGACAGCCTCAAGTCGATCTTCTGTTAGAACGCTATATTGAACGTACGCGAGTTAAAAAACTTAAGTCAACAAACTGGTCGGCGGTCGCTAGGCTGTTGGCAACGAGATTCTTGCTGAAAAAAAGCGCTACAAAACTATTCGGTTTGGACAAGCGTCGAATGCACTCAGGAATTGATTTAGTGCTGTTTGAGAAAATTCTAATCCGAGCTCAAACTGATATATCATCGTGGGGTGGGCAGATGTATTTTGTCTACTTACCCGAATGGACACGTTTTGCTGAGACAGGTGAATCTAAAAATTTATTACGATATAGAAGTGATGTCTTGAGTTTAGTTAGTAAGCTGAAGATACCGACTGTCGATATTACCGAGGTTTTGGCTTCAGCCGAAGACCCTAAGGCTTATTTTCCTTACGGGTTCAGAGGCCATTACACTGATGAGGGTTACGCTATTTTGGCTGACCAGATATATAAGAAACTTAATGACGATGATTTAATACCTAAGCGGTTACCAATTCAATAGTGACTGCTTTTTGTGACAATCTAAGTGTGGTCTCGAGCGGCGTTAGATGATTAGCAATCATAACGTTATCATAACCGGCATTCCTCGTTCAGGAACGACTCTGACCTGCCACTTGCTGAATAAACTGCCAAATGTTGTAGCCTTACACGAACCAATTAGAAGCCCTGAGTGGTTGCCGAGCGCCGAACAAACAATTGACGGTCTTGTAGATGATTATTTTGCGATGTCTCGGCGGTCTTTGCTGGCGGATAAAACGGCTATTTCTAAGCAGCATCATGGTCACATACCCGATAACCCCAAAAGTGCTCACTCCCTTTTGTTAACGACTTTGCAGCGTTTGTCGTTCAGCCGTAGTGGGTTAGAAAAACTTAATTTGGGTGGCTTTGGCCTGCGTCGAAGTATTGTTGAACACGGTCGAGTGACATTTGATAAACCGTTAAACGCAGACTTCACCCTGTGTATAAAACACAATGGCCAATTTACCGGGATGTTGCCGAGCCTTATCAGGCGATATGCCGTTTGTGCCATAGTTCGTAACCCGTTGGCGATATTGTGTTCATGGAATAGTATTGATTTTGGTCCGCGTGATGGGCATATGTATGCCACCGAGAAAATCAATTCTGAGCTGGCTACACGTTTGGCAGAGCACCCTGATCGATACCAACGTCAGTTGGCACTTCTTTCATGGTTTTATGAGCAATATGAACAATGGCTAAAGCCAGAGCAAGTGGTTCGCTACGAAGATTTAATACGTTCGAACGGTGGCGTACTTTCAAACTTCGTAACGCAAGCTGGGTGTTTTAACGAGGTTCTTGTCTGCAACAATGGCGCGTATAACGATCGAACATTAAGTGCCATGCTCGCACAACGCTTACTTGAATCAAACGGTAAGTATTGGCAGTTTTATACCCAGCAATCTGTGATTGACTTGGCTGCGCGACTGGATCAGCCCTAACAAATGGACCCTAAGGTTGAGAGCGACGCTTTCGATCGAGTGATGCCTTTAATATTCGAGCAAACTCTTGCCTAGAATCACGCTCGGTAACCCCGGTATTGCTCAGGTGTAAGCGGCGTTTTAATAATGTTTCTACAACAATATCGCTTTGACACCCAAGCTCCTTAGCGCGGCTATACCAGTCTATAAACTCGCCTATACGCCACTGTGTTTGAAATGCTCCAATGTGCTCAAAAGTGCTTTTTTTAAGCAGTAAAGCCGACGGAATATAACCGCGCATTGCCGGTGAAGGGCAAGCAATGCGGGCTCGTTGTTGATCGTTTAAGTCGGGGCTTATAAATTGTTGAACCATGCAAAACACCATGTCGAGGTGTTCTTGTGTTAATAGCCTTTTGATTTGCATCGCCAATTTATTGGGCACCCAGATATCATCGGCGTCTAAAAACGCTAGGTAGTCGCCACCCGCAAAGGCCGCCCCCGCATTACGTGCCGCCGCTACTCCTTGTGGCGCTTGATAGTGATATTGTACGTGCTCAAAGTTCTTAGCAATGTGAGCAGAGTCATCGATCGAACCATCATCAATAATAATCACCTCTAGATCATTCAAGCCTTGCTGATGAATGACACTATTGATTGCTTCGGCTAAGTAGGCTTGGCCGTTATGTACTGGAATAACGACACTGACGCTTGGTATGGGTTTATTGCTCATTGTCTTTAGCTTGCTTAAACTCATGGATGAGACGCTTATACAATTTATCGTACTGGTTTACCCAATGGTCCAGGCCGAAACGTTTAGCGGCTTGTTCTCTTGCGTTGATGCCCATCAATCTGGCTTCAACCGGCGAGTCTATCGTTTTGCGAATTGCCGTTGCGAGTGCACTTGCTGAGCCTGCTTCAAATAATAAGCCTGTTAGGTTATTTTCAATGACTTCGGGAAATCCGGCTAAGTTTGATGCAATGATTGGACGGGCCATTTGTGCGGCCTGCAAAGCGACCACCGGTAATGTTTCTTCTTCACGTGATGGGAGTAGCACCGCCGTCACCTGGTTTAGTAAATCAGGGATTTTTTCTGGCTCTATCCAACCTGTAAATAAAACCCTGTGTTGCAGGCCTAATGTCTCCACCTGTTGCTTTAAGCGATCAAGCTCGGGGCCATCTCCGGCAATCTTCAGTGTCATTGATGGGTATTGGTTGGCCACTTGAGAAAAAGCATCGATGGCAATATCAAAGCCTTTCCAGCGGACTAAGCGGCCTAGACAAAGCAACGTTGGCGACTCTATTGGCAGTTCTGATGGAACGGTGTCGGGCATTGATCTGCCGTTGTAAATTAATGACGACTTCTCCGCTAACTCAGGCAACACCTTGCGGATGTCGTTCAGTTTAGCGGCTGAAACGGTGTTAACCCAATCGGCTTTCCTTAGGGTGCTTATTAGTAATGAGTTTTCGGAAATACCGTCATTCACGAATGATGGCGGCAACGAATGGATTGTTACTAACGTCGGGGCGTGAAATGCCTGCTCTGTTTGCCAATGAAACAATGCGCTTGGTCCACTGAAATGAATGTGTATTAGGTCGGGTTGGGTTTTCCTTTTAAAATCGGATAATCGTTTACGAGCGCTTAGTATTGTTGCTAAGTCTTTATTGCTTAATGAGGTTAAGAAATCAAACCGCGTTATTTGGATTCCATTTATTGAGTCGGCATTAGGAAGCTTGGCCGCACTGTGTGAAGTCACCACGTTCACATCGTAATTGAGCTTAGACAGTTCGGGTACCAACTCAAGGCTTAGTACCTCGACACCACCGATATGAGGCCAAAAGCGTTCGGTCCAATATAGAATATTCAAATCACTGACCCAGTCTGCAGTGTGAGTTCAAAGGATATCATAACTAAAGAGTAGGCCACTACCGTATTACTTTTTATCGGTTTATGCCAATGATTATTCAGTTATGATGTTGTTTCGTAAAAGAGTACTTTAAATATATCACGCAGTGAAACTTTCAATCATTATTCCCGTATATGACGAGGCAGACAATATTTTGAATGTCTACCAAGAACTCTGTGAGCTGACTTTGCCGCCAGCGTACAAGGTTGAGATTGTTATTGTTGATGATTTAAGTACTGATCAGACACCTAAGGTATTAAACAGCATTCAATCGACGTCGGATAATATCGTGGTTATTCGCCACCCGCAAAGATTGGGGCAAAGCGCCGCTATTGCTAGTGGTATTTCAGCGTCTGATGGTGAAATTATCGTCACGATGGATGGCGATGGCCAAAATGTTGCTCAGGATATTGCTATTTTATTAGCTCAGTTGTGTCCTCGCACGGCCTGTGTAAATGGGGTGCGCTCGGTAAGGCATGATTCACGATTGAAAGTTTTTTCCTCTCAGGTAGCTAACAGAGCCAGACGTTGGTTATTAAACGACCCAATTATTGATGCTGGCTGCGGGTTAAAAGTAATACGCAGAGACGCCTTGTGTGGTTTGCCTTATTTTAATGGCATGCACCGTTTCTTACCGTCGATGCTGCACATGCAAGGCCATGTGGTTAGGCAGGTCTTTATCCAGCAGCGTGAACGTAAAAGTGGCCGCAGTAAGTATGGTATTGGTAATCGTTTATGGAAGGGGTTGGTCGATTGCGTCGCCATGCTATGGTTTCGACGATATTGCTTTTCTCATTTGAAAATGCAAAGTCACACAGCAAGTTCTACTCTTTCAGAAAAATCAGAGCTTCGAGATAAGCAACCACTTAGCGTTCATGATGATTAGCTCTTGGCATTTCTGGTTGTTGATTGGCTTGCTCGGTCAGGCGTGTTTTTTTGCTCGTTTTTTGTTTCAATGGATTGCCTCTGAACGACGCGGTGAGAGTGTCGTGCCTGAATCATTCTGGTGGTTCAGCCTTGTTGGCTGTGGATTACTTCTGAGCTACGCCATTTACCGTGAGGATGTTGTTTTCATACTAGGTCAAAGCTTTGGTAGTTTTGTCTATTTGAGGAATCTACATTTAATTCGGCGTAAAAACCGTAAGCTTAATAGCTAACATGTTTTTGACCACGCGTTGGGCTCATATCGTACTGCCAATAGTCGCTTTCTTTGTAGCGATTACCTTTATTAGCGTTCAGCCCAGTGATCTACATCGATATTCGCAGCCTGCAACCGTGGCGTATACGGTTGATATTGTCGAAAACGGTCGTTGGCTGCTACCCCAGGATACACTTGGTCTAGCAACTAAACCGCCATTGTATAATTGGCTTGGAGCAACCTTAGCTGCCTTATTAGGCGAAAGTGTTTTTGTTTTTAAGCTGCCGTCAATTATGGCTGGCTTATCAATACTATTGATGATTATTTTCTCCGCACGGTTGTTTATTCCCCACCAGCAATTGAGCGCGTATGCTTCCGATATCGTTACGCCCAAAGGCAACTATGTTGCGTGGTTTGCGCTGGCGGCTGGACTCATCTGGAGCACCACCCCGCTGGTGACTAAAGTGTCGTACTATGCGCGCCCAGATATGTTGTTGTGCGCGTTTTTGACGGCTGCATGGCTATTAAGCACTCATCTACTGCGCACGCCTACGTGCCCTCATCGCTTAGTAAAGCAATTGGCTCTTTGGCTTTGTGTCGCGGCCGCGGCATTAACCAAAGGGCCTGCGGCGATACTGGTATTCGTGTATATTTTTGTGTACTCGAAATGCTTGTATGGAAGTCTAAGGCAGGCCAACAGTACGGGGTGGCGCTGGGGTATTATACTGTCAGTGGGTGTTTTTTTGAGTTGGCTTGCAGGTGCCTATGTTGAATCGCCCAAGCATGTTAGAACTCAGCTCTTAGGGTATGAATTCGTTAACCGAATTGCTGGCGTGAACTTGATACCTTCTGAGTCAGACTTAGCCTATAGTGAGAATGCAAAAAGCACTAATTCGGTCAATAAGGATATTAATCTTGGTGTTAATGTTATGGATATAGACTGGTATCAATTACGTTATTACAAAGCTAAACATAAACGCAAATGGGCCGAGCTCTACCAGAAGCCTTGGGATGTTTTAACGCACTTTCTTAGGCAATTTAAGCCTTGGTCATTATTGTTTTTGATGTGGTTTATCTTGGTGCCGGCCAGTAAATGGCGAGCAGATCCTGGATCAGCGGCTATAATTTGGATCAGTTTAGTGTTGCTTATGTTTGTCTTTCCAACGGTGCTACGCGACCGCTATTTGTTGCCGGCCTTCCCAGCCGCCGCTATGCTGGCCGCTTATGTGTTAGTCAATCTGACTCGTTTTGGGTCACAGGCCAATGTGAAAAAGGCTACTTTTGTACTGGTCATTGCGGCGTTTGCTCTGCTTGTTGGCCGAGGCGTCGCCGGCCTCAATGAGCCTGTTTCGGAGTACGCTGCTGCGGGAGATAATGAGTTGATTTTTAGTCGTAAGGTTCGCTCTATTGTTGGCGATGATGACATTGTGTTTGACTATTTTATGGGAGATAATAATGTACAGGCGTTATTGGGCTACAGCCAACCCGATTCGCCGACACGACAGCAGTATGACCAAGCTCAATGGTTGATTAAACCCATTGCCGACGGCGGTTTAGATTCGTCTGATGGTGCGCTGAGTGTGGACGTAATCCCTATATTGATATCACAACCAATCAATATGGTAACCGCTAATTCGGTGAGGCAGGGAGGACCGGCGGCGAATAAACCCGAGCGAGCTAAGTTGGGCTTGTATCGGTTGCACCGTATATTAATTGCACCCTAGATCTAAGTAAGGGCGAGGTCAGTTTAGTATGTCCGACCAAGGCTTCATGCCGTTAACTGATTTTCTAAGTTCATCGCTGTTGATGTTTTCAGTGGCACGGCGACGATCGAGAGACTGCTTTAATAAGCGCAGGAAATCGCGTTGGCTTTGATCTTTTTGAAGGCTTAAGTTACTGCCATGTCTTCGGTAGACCAGGCTGTCGTCTGAAAACACTTTGATTGCCACACAGGCTTCACGACAACGTAGAAACCAATCCCAGTCTTCGCCGTGCAACAGCGATGTATCAAACGAGCCAATTTTTTCGAATAAGAGGCGTTTGTATAATCCGGCACCTAACAACATTTGTGGGCAACGTGTGATGCTGGAATGTTGTTCGCTTGGAAAATCGATTTTTACGAAATGCGTATGCCCGAGCACCGCTAATAGTTCAGGGTTTTCAGCGAAGCGTTTTAGATGGGCTTCAAGTTTGCCGAGAGGCCATAGGTCATCAACATCTAGGAACGCTATTAATTCATTGCTGGCCTCTTTTAACCCAAGGTTTCGAGCGGAGGCGACGCCGCACTGCTTTTGATAATGATATTTAAACTCGATGCCATGGTGCTGAGTAAAAAAGCGCTTGGCTATTTCAGCGGTACTGTCAGTGGAGCCATCATCAACTAAAATAAGTTCCAGGCCCGGGAAGTTTTGCTCGGACAGGCTAGTCAGTGCTTCATGGATAAAGCGTTCTCCATTAAAAACTGGCAAGATTACGCTGACGTTAGGCGATTTTTTGGTCACAATGAGCGATCTAGTAAGTCTTCGATCGCCTTTGGGATTTGTGATAAATCAGTGCCTAACGATATTGTATAGCATGGTACCGATTTAACCAGCTTAGTCATGTTGGCGAATTCAGTTTTGCCTGCACCAGACAACTGAAACAGCGTACTGGGCGCGAGCGCTTTCAGAGCGCTAATCGATGAGGCTTGCTTTAACCGCGTATCGTTATTACCCGATACCGTTGGTAGCAAAATCGCTTTTAATGGGAAATTGAGGATCAATTTTTCGGCTAGGTTTTCGGCCAGGAATAATAGGGCCTTTTCACTGCCAAGTTCATGCCGATTACTTATGTGCTGGGTTAGTTGCGGCAAAGAATGATTAATATTTTGCAATTCTAGCTTCGCTGAGCTGTAAAGGCTTAAGACTTGCGGCGTTTTGTGTGCCCCGGCGGCGTCATTCAGATTGAGTAAACAATAATCATCGCTGGCAAATTTTAATGATGACCCTAAGCAGCAAAGCGATGACGTCGACTTGCCGGAACCACCTTTTCCGGCTAATAAAACGCCGCCGTTGTTTCGGCCGACAGCGGCCGCATGTACAAACTGGTAGTCGCGATCTCGAAGCCACCAGTTCAGTATCATTCTCAGCGGCGCACCGCGTTCGTAACTCGGTAGAGCGCTAGCGTCTTTGGTCCAAAAGAAAGCTAAATTTCGGTGTTTATCTAATAGCCGTAAGCCGCCACCCCAGACGTCGTAGGCGGTATGGAAGCGTTTATCGTTGTAGCCTTTAATTTCGGCGCGCACGATATAATCATCTTCAGTCCATGGTGGGCTCGGCATCAGAGCCCCTGTGGAGTTTGAATCCCAAAGACCTATGGTGAGGTCTGGATGCCTGAGGCTTTCTCTCTCTGACTGTGGAACACGTAAATGCTCAATAGCCTGCGTCATTGGTGCGATCATTGAGGACCCTATAAACTCGAGCCGCAATAAGGTTTTCCCAAGTAGATAGTCACGTTGGTAAACACGACTACCGGCTTTTTTTGTGATCTGATACGATTGATCAATTAAATCGAAAAAGTCTTTGGCGGGGGAATGTGGCATGTAGTCGATGATAGCGTAAGTGTTGATGCAGCTAGTAAATGAAAATAAGTATACATGCTCATCTTGTCGGACTCTATTTAGTTGACTAGATGTTTCCGAATAGCTGATAAAGTCGCTGCGACTGATATAATCGTTGTTGGGCTTTCTAATTAGTCGGTTTATTGATATCAATGTTTGCTAATTTACGAGCGTTGATTTGAGTATTACCAGATAATGTTGGATAAAAAATCATGAAAACATCGAGGGCGCACTTTTATATCGTTTACACACGAGGAACGGTTGGCTTGTTAGTTGGGTTTGTTTTCAGTTTGTTGCGATGGTCCGATGCTGAGTTCACCTTGGTGTCTAATGCCTGTGATCGCGCTGAGAAAAATACCTTAAAGAGGTTTTGCGATAACAATAAACGTTTGCACTACCTCGCACTTGGGTCAACCACCGTTTTGTCGCATGGCGCTGCGCTGAATATTTTGCAAGATCAGAATGCGTATCATGGTTTTGGTTTTATAGACTCAGATATTTTCGCGATTGCCGAATTCTGGCCATCCGGCCGTGATGATCAGAACAGTATTGTGGCCTGCCAATTTATTCCGGTGGCGGCCAGTTTTCGACTATCAAGTGAGGTTCAAAGCCTTCACCAAAACCGTCTTGGTTGTAGCTATTTTATGCACTACGATAATCAATCGATAAGCGCATTACGCAGTGACACAGGCATTCACTTCGATAAATATCAGTGGCAGTCTATACCGCTAGATATACGAGCAAGGTTGGATGCTACTGACGTTAAGCGAGGAAAATACGATACCGCGCGGTTGGTCAATGCCTTGTTACTGTCTAATGGTGAGCAGGTTGTAGCCCTTGCCGACACACCGCTAAGGCACATAGGGGGAGTGAGTCGCATTAACTTACAACGTCAGCGTAGAGTGTCGCCCTTGCTTGAATCGCTTATTGAGTTGATACCTATGAGTAAAATAAAGATCCGATTAATCAATAGAGCGTTAGATCGCGATCAGGTTAAGCCTCTATCTGCGAGTGGTGCTTCTGAGCAAAAAAAGACCCGTAAGCGCTTGGTAAATCACTATTTTCGAGCGTTGTTGTTAAACCTTACTCAAGCACCAGGCCAAACTACAGGCCAAACTACAGGCCAAACTACAGGCCAAACTACAGGCCAAACTACAGGCCAAACTACAGGCCAAGGCTTGCCAGCATGCCCGGTCTCGGGTTGCCGCTTCGTAGATCAACGAGTAGCCGAAACTTCCAGAGAATTGATAGCGTTATTTCAGTCGTTGGAGTCGGATCAATTAAGTGTCTTGCGAGTAAGTCCCTGGTGACAAAAACCTGCGATATAATTGACTTAAAATATGTTAACTGAAAAACAGCAATTTCGAATTCAAACCTGGAATGCGTATCTTCAATCTTTTATTCGGTGTCGTTCTGATCAAAAATTCATGGTGTTTGCTCAAGGTCGAACCGGCAGCTGGTTGTTGCGGGATTTACTCAACAGCCACCCTAGAGTTCATGCTGATAAAGAAGTGTTGCAATGGCCTATTCAGTTTCCGAGACGTGCGTTACTGGGGCTCAGTAGCTCGTATAACACGCGCGTATATGGCTGCCACGTGCAAATAAAGCAGATTAGAGATGTACAAGGCAAGAATGTTGCGGAATTTTTAAGCTATCTACATCAACAGGACTGGAAAATAATATATTTAAGGCGTAATAATTACCTACGACAATCAGTATCATCGATGCTGGCGGTTCAGCGGCGACTGTGGAAAAGCAGTCAGACTGAGCATCTCAATAGTGATGGAGTAGAGCATAAATACACTCTTGATTGTAGCGCCTTACTCCGTTGGTTGAATAAGCGTCAGATTTACCGAAAGCAAGAGCAATTGGCGCTGTCTGGCTTGCCATTTCTTGAGCTCGTCTATGAACATGATTTACGCGGCTGTGATCAGCATCAAAAAACCGCTGAACGTATATTTGATTATTTAGGCTTAGACTCGGTTACCGTCAAAAGTTCATTAAAACGTTTAGGCTCTAATAACTTAGTTGAACAAATAGAAAACTATGAAGAAGTGGTGGCAATGTTAGAATCATCACAGCAAATGCATTTTCTAGATCAAATATAGCCTCCTAAACGAAATACGGTGTCAATATAATGATTCGAAAAAAAATAGCGTTTTGGCTTTTAAGGCTAGCGAATAAGCTGAACCCTCAATCTTCTGGCAATAAATCTGTTGTTACAACGATTCAGGTAGTCGGTGAGCTATTGAAAAATAAAACCGTATTAATTACCGGCGCTGCAGGCCAAGTTGGTGGCAGCATTGCCGAAGAAATAGCTGCCCAGGGAGCAAATTTAATATTGCTTGATAGTAAGCCCGATAGCGGCAATAAGTTATTGCTCAAGCTTGGCCAGCAAGTGCTGGCGTTTATTGTCTGTGATGTTTCGAAAAATAGGCAAATAGATGGCCTTTGCGATCGTTTGGCGCATCTCATTGCACCAGACGGAAAGGCGGTGAACGTTGATATATTAATTCATGCGGCGGGCATTCAATATGAGCGGTCTGCTGGTGACCCCATGGAGCCTCACCAGTGGGATGAAACGTTTGCGTCTAATGTCATAGGCCCTGCTTATTTGACTGAACGTTTGTTGAAATGTCAGTCTACAAAAAATCCAAAAATTCAGGCAGCGATTGGCTTACAGTCTGTTTTATTCATTAGCTCCATCCATCAAACTGAGGTAGTGGGCTGGCCAAGTTATAGCAGTTCTAAAGCGGCGTTAGGTATGTTGATAAAGGAACTTGCGGTTGAATTAGGCCCGAAGGGCGTGAGAGTAAATAGCATCGCCCCAGGGTGGGTTGCGTTAGATGAGCACCAGCAGCCGCGTCGCTCGCGATATTCTTTACTTAGGCAGCAATCTGTATCTCCACAGTCAATTGCTCGCGCGGCGGTTTTTTTAAGTTCGGAAACGTGTTCGCCACAGACCAGCGGCGCGTCGTTGACCATTGATAGTGCTATGTCGTTGTTTAATCATAGAGTAGACATAGAATATGAAATTTAATCATCATGTCGTCTGCCCGTAAGCTTAGATACGCAATTATAGGCGTTGCCGGAGTGGGCAAGCACCACCTGCGCTTTGCTCATCGTCATCCTAATGTCGAGATTGTCGCGTTGGTCGACCCGGATGGCGGTGCGATCGAATCCGCGATTAAAGATATTGGTTTAGATCCGACTGGAGTTTATTGTTACCAATCTCATGCCGATATGCTTACGGACGTACAGAACGGCCGAGTTGATGCCGTTTCTATTTGTACCCCGCACGCTTTTTTATGCAAGATTGCAGCAGCTTGTTTGCGAGAAGGTTTGCATACGTTTATTGAAAAACCGTTTGCTATGCGTTTATCAGAAGCGGATGTTTTGCTTGATTTAGCCAAAGCAAACGGCGCCACCATAGCGGTCGCGTATCAGCACCGAACGTTTAGCACACCGAGGCGTTTTAAACGTATGATTGATAGTGGCGTACTTGGGAATGTCACCAGAGCTTTATGGACTTGGTTTGAATTTAGACCGTTATCGTATTATTCGCGAAATGCTTGGCGGGCCAGTTGGCAGGGTGCGGGTGGCGGCCTGTCAATGAATCAAATTAGCCATGAATTGGATTTGATGCGTTGGTTTTTTGGTGAGCCTCAAGAGGTATCGGCCTTACTTTCGAACCAATTTAGACGCTGCGAATTGGAAGATATCGCGAGTATAAGTATTCGCTTTTGCAACGGCGTCATAGTTACATTACAGGCTGGCATCAACCAGCCCCATGCCTATTGTGTAAAGCAGATTATTGGTGAGCGAGGCGCAGTATTTATTAAGCAGTCTGGCCGCTCGGCGACTAATCCTAGCGATAATATTGATTATCATCTCTACCCACCATTGAAAGTCAGTATGGACACTCTTGAAGACGACCATGCGCAGCCTGACATTACTGTCGCGACTAATCAGCAACGGCGGGCCGCTGGTTTGCCCGCTAAATATTCTTGGCTTAAGCGCGTTATTACCAATATCCCAGGCTTGAGACGGTTGTTTCACTTTTTACGTAAACGGCATTCAGCTGAGCTCCCTAAGACTTCAGGGCATGGGAAGTTAATGGACGATTTCATCTCGTCTATTATTAATCAACATACGCCATTGGTAAGTGGTGAAGATGCTCGAGAAACGCTGCAGCTGATTAATGCAGTGATTATGTCGGCCATTGAAAAACGTACCATTAGCTTGCCTCTTGACCCAGCACAATACGACATTGTTTTTGACTCGTTACGGCAAGGTTCTTGCTTGATTGAGCCCGAAACTTCAAATGACGTTTAATTTGCTTACCCATAGTGTATTAATCTATGCGTAGTTTACTTAGGTATACGCGTTCTGCTGTATCCCGTGCGAAAAATAATATTAGGCTTGGTTTGTCTCACTACCGAGCACGGTTATCGCCTTGTCGGTCTTTGGCTAGGGTGTCATTGTACGATGATTTTAACGTTTTAGTACCAAAATCAAGCAGAGTGATGCGTTTGGCTACCGGCTTTAGGTTTGTTGAAGGGCCAGTCTGGATAGCGGATGAGCACTGCCTTTTATTTACTGATATTCCTGCCAATCAAATTTTGCGTTACAGGCTTCCGGCGGAAGCCTGTGGAAAAGGGTCATGGTTTAAACCTAACATCACTGTGTTTCGTTACCCTTCAGGTCATGCTAATGGACAAACTCTCGACGTCAGCGGGAATTTGATTTGCTGTGAACACAGTCATCGCAGGGTCACTGTTACCGATAGGTCCGACAGGCTTACGGTGTTAGCAGATGAATACGAGGGGATGGCTCTTAACAGCCCCAATGATGTGGTAGTGAGTCGAGCCGGTCATCTGTATTTTAGCGACCCCGCTTACGGTATTTCACCAGAACAGCAAGAGCAGCCTGTGCAAGGTGTTTATAGAATAGACGCAAACAGCGGTGTTTTGACTCGCGAAATCGACGACATTATCGGCCCGAATGGCTTAGCCTTTTCGCCGAATGAACATTGTTTGTACATTGTCGATTCATCATATAAACGCCATATTCGGATGTTTGATGTTGATTCTTCTGGCCATTTGAGTGGTGGCCGTGTGTTCGCTCGACTTGACTCTTCGGCGGAGAGTGGCCCCGATGGTTTGAAGGTTGATACTCAGGGCAACGTCTATTGCGCAGCGCAAGGTGGCATCTGGGTGTTTAACTCGCATGGCACTCATTTAGGTATCATCACCTTGCCTGAGAAGCCCTCGAATTGTGCTTGGGGAGGATCTGACTTAAACTATTTATATATCACCGCTCAGACATCAATATATCGAGTCAAATTATGCACCCGGGGCATTGGTACTCGAGTTATTGCTACTAAACAGCAACTGGCGCAGTAAAAAGACCGAACTATTATGTATCCAGACTTTCTTTGCATCGGCACACCCAAATCAGGTACAACCTGGCTTGACCACCAACTGAGGTGCCATCCGGCGTTATGGTTGCCGCCGATTAAAGAACTGCATCACTTTGATTGTTTAGGTACCGCGCCGTGGGCGCTTTATTATCGTTTCGATAAAGGGATTCAACACAATCTTCGTCGTGCGGCAAAGCAGAGCATTAGCGATATTAGAGCGGGTAACTCTAATATCCGCTGGTATCTACGTTATTTCTGCTTAACTCGTTCTGACGCTTGGTATGGGACGCTTTTTACGCCCACAAGAGGTCAAGTTGCCGGCGAAATTACGCCAGCATATTGTCGTCTAGAGGAGCCCCAGGTAGCTCACATTCACCGCCTGATGCCACATTTAAAAGTCGTTTTAATATTACGCAACCCGGTTGAGCGTTTTTGGTCAAATCTGGCGATGTATTTCAGTAAGTATGGCTATAACGGGATCGAAAATGTATCTGAAACCGATATTATAAAAATGTTTGACTCAGGGATTCATCGACGCAGCGCTGAATACCACAAAACGATTAAACTCTGGCGTCGTTATTATGCTGAAGATCAAATGTTAATTGCTTTCTTTGAGCAGATATCAAGCCAGCCGCAAGCGTTGTTAGAGTCTGTTTATCGTTTTCTCGGCGTTCCTCACTGTGACGTATTTGATGATAAGCTGGCGCAAAAAGTGAATCACAGACAATACCCATCGATACCGGATCATCTTAAGATACAATTACACATGTTATTCCAAACAGAGATACAGCTTATTCACCAAATGTTTAATAATCAATTCACTCAAGGTTGGCTCGATGACAATCAATCTGTGCTAGCTCGGCATTGCGCTGAGTAAAAAGGTTAGTACTCGCTAAATGGTTAATGTAGAAGAAATTCAGGCCGGTGGTTGTTGGCCGACTCAATTGCAAAAATGGCTATTACAAGCCGCACTACTTGACGGAAATCTTGCACACGAGGCTTGGGTTAAATGGTCGAGGAATATTGATTTCGAGAACATGGACCATGCATCTGAAAGGTTGATTCCATTGCTGAATCACAATCTTCAACAGCTGAAAATTGAGCATCCATTGTCCGGCCGTTTTCAAGGCCTATTTCGTCAATCTTGGGTGCGTAGTAGCTTGATATCACAAACGGGTGGTGAGGTCCTGGGGGGGTTAAGTAGCGCTGCAATAGAGACTTTGTTATTGAAGGGTGCCGCTTACTCGTTGCTTTATTATGATAGTCCAGCGCTTAGGCCAATGGCCGATTTAGACATTATGGTGCCAATAGAGCAAGCCCAAAATGCGCTTGATTATTTAGCTGAAAATGGCTGGAAAGTCACCACAAAGAATTATATTGGTTTGTCGGAGGACTACCTCAGAAACCATAATGGTGTGGCCTTAAAGCAAGTAGGGAAATGCGAAGTCGATCTTCATTGGCACGCCCTACATGAGTGTCTAGCGGTTGATGACGACCAAATTTTTTGGCAGTCATCAACACCATTTAATGCCTATGGTGGACACACTAAAACCTTGGCTGATGCGGACCATTTATTTCACTGTTGTATCCATGGTGTGCGATGGAATTCATTATCGTCTATACGTTGGGTCGCCGATGCACACATGATAATCACCCGTTCATCCAATTTAAATTGGTCTTTATTGGTCGAAAGAGCCGATAGCAAACGACTATCATTAACGCTTAGAAAAGCCCTGCATTACTTGGCCGACAACCTTCACTCGCCAATACCTGATTTTGTCTTGGAGGCGCTTGATTCGATTGATGTTAAGAGTGATGAAGAACGAGAGCATCAAATAAAGACTCACCCTCGCCGAGCACTGGGTCGCTTGCCGAGCATTATTGGCCTCTATAATCGTCAACATCAAAGCCATCAGAATATACTAATTCGGTTAATGTCTTTAGTTAACTATATTAGGCGATATTGGCGTGCTGAAGGCGATACCAATTTAGTCTCTGCAGTGGTAACTAAAACAGCACGTTTGCTTAGAACTAAAACAGCGCGTTTGCATAGAACTAAAAGGCCGAATAGGGAGTGATAACAGAATACAAAGAATTTAAATCGAACCTATTGTGCTGTTACCCTTAAGCGAAACATGTTTTCAAGTCGAGTATTACTGTTGTGTGTTTTATTTTGATACGGGTAAAAAGCAAGCACTGTTTTATACAGATGCATAGTGAATTAATGACGGCCATGGCCGTAAAATGAAGAAAGCCAACCTGTTTTTTGGTTGATCAACTTTGAATTTTAAAAAGAGAATAACGTGAAACAATACCTGAAAATCGTGCAAGAAATTTTGTCTTCTGAATTGTTGATTGAGAGTGATCGAGTGATCGAAGATGCTCGATTTTTAACCGATTTAGAGATGGATTCTCTGGATATTATGGATATGATCATAGTGATAGAGAAAAGATTTACGATATCGATCGCAGAGCATGAAATTGGGGATCTTGAAACGGTCGGTCAACTTATTGATTTTATCAAATCAAAAGTAGCTTGATTTGGCACCGAAAAAATATTTTTAGTCTAAAGAGTGAGTTAAGAGAATGAAATTACTTGAGTTGAATAATGCTTATAAAGTACAAGACTTAGACATCAATGATGACGATGCATGTAGAGAGCTTGGTGTTATTGTTGCTGACAAGTGCGTGATTTTTTTGGATCAACCTCTGGATGAGAAGCGCTTGTATGAAATTCAAACGCTGTGGGGTTCGCCATCGAGATCACTTATGCATGAAGCGGTTAGTGAGCAAAAATTGCAAGGAAGCCATTGGCGAGAGCTACTATTGAACCTGAGTTACATATCTTCCGCGGCTGAAGGTTTTCAAGATGGGATGTCTCGAGTCAGTTACGCTAAAAATAAGCGCGGTAAGCCGACCGGCATTTTTACTAATGGTGAGCTTAATTGGCATTGCGATCAGCAGTCTTGCGAGCAACAGCAACGCATTATTGGTTTAACCAGTTTATTCGGCTCAGTAAATAGCCAAACAAGCTTTCTTTGCAGTGCGCGTGTCTATGAGTCGCTCAATCATGATGATAGAACCATGGTTGACGAATTGATCAGTGTTTATAAATGGGATGGCGGTTCTATGTCTAAAGATTTGATTCCCTCACAAATGGAAATTATTCGATACAATATGGTTCCCGTTGATGGTATGGAGTGTGCATTACTCGATCAAACGGCGAACGGCCGTAAAGGTATTAAGTTTCCGAGCCATAGCTTTCACAAATTTCGAGGGCTGAGTGAAGAAGAAAGCGATAAATTTAAGCGTCATTTATGGTCGAAATTAAATAAACCCGAGAACATTTACACTCATAATTGGCAAGACGGACAAACCGTTTTTATGGATCAAAATATCACCCTTCATGCGCGACCAACAAATGTGAAAGACGGTGATACTCGAACCATGGCCAGAATGGTTTCGTTTTTAGATAAGCTTTACCCAAACCAACTTAAAGATGAATGTTATTTGTGGAAGGGAGAAAAATTAGGCCGAGATGAATTTATCGAAATTATTGATCGTGAGCGTAAACAACTCTTTTTTGAGGAAACAGGAATAGCGTAAAGAAATTGTTTGTGGCGATGGCGCTTTTAAACGGCCTTTCAAGCACGCTTATTTTTGTTAAGCTGCGGCTTGGTTTGAATATAGAACTTTTGCTCAAGCGGAAGCGACTTCCCGGTATAAGGCCATGTGGCGCTGTGCACATCTCTCCCACGTATAACCTCTGACCCGCGACAGTCCTTTTTTCTGCATCGATCGATACAGGGTGTCATCTTCGAGTAGTTGGTAACACGCATTGCCGATATCATGCTCTCTGAGAGGGTCAATTAGTGTTGCTGCGTTGCCAACAACCTCAGGAATAGCACTAGTATTAGAGGTGACTACGGGGGTATTACACGCCATTGATTCGAGTAGCGGAATACCAAAACCTTCATACAATGATGGAAACAAAAATAGCGATGCACCACTGTAAAGGTATGGTAAATATCTGTCCTTGACGTTGTTGAGCCATATAACATCTTTATCTATGCCAAGGTCGTAGCTTAGTTTTTTCGCTTTTTTGGTGTCTTGTCCAGGTAGCCCTGAGATGACTAATTTAAGATCACTAAGATCATTTTTAGTAATAGGCTTGTGCCGCAACTTGTTTTTTAGATGCGCAAATCCTTTGACGGTTCGAATAATGTTTTTGCGAGGCTGACCTGGACCGAGATTTAAAATGTAAGGCTCTTTCAACCCATACTGTTGCTTAATAATTTGTGCTGTTTCGGCGTTGTTTTTAGGTGAAAAATCTTCAAGGTTAACGCCATTAGGGATCACTGTAATGCGTGATTCGGGCAATTCAAAATACTTAATCAGTTCGGCTTTTGACCACTCAGAAACAGTGATGATACGATCTAGTGAGGTGAGGTTAGCTTGCAAGCTATGTTTAATCGACTCACCTCGCTCAAGGTCAAACAAGTCTTTAGAAAAAGCCGATGCGCCATGCACGGTGACCACTTTTTTACCAGGCCCTTCGGCCCAGTTTGGCGGTAAGTAGTGGTAGGGGTAATGGACGATATCAGGCTTAAAAATGTGTTGCCCTAAGGGGCGAAGAAAACGTCGATTAAAGTGATTAAGCTTCGAATGAAAGTCGCGAGGGTTGAATTTCCGATGCCAGTTAATGGCTTTCTGTTGTCTTCCCCAGTAGAGAACGCGCAGGTCAACATTCTCATCATTTAGGCTGGTAATGCCGAGCATATAACGCGCGACACCATTGAGACGGGTGTGAGGGGTTCTATCAACAATGCTGACTTTAATCATTTTGTGTGGCCGAACGCATTCATCTGTTTTAGGCGAGCATCTATTTGTTCGGCGAGCCGATCGTAACCTTTTTGATTGTAGTGACCTTTTATACCGTAAGGAAAGTAACTCCGAGGGTCGGCGCTAGTATCAAGAATGTCACCAAAATTGATAACAGCAATATCGAGTTTACCGACAATGTCTAATATCTGAGATTTATAGGTGTATAACCTCAGCTCATTAACGGGGCCACCGTAGCGCTCTCGTTGAGGTAGGTAAACAAAAACTATTTCTCCGCCCCAGGCGTTAACGTCTTTTTTTGCACGGTCAAGAACTCTACTCATCAAGGGTAAATAAGCGTCAAACCCTTCGAGCGGGTAAAACGTGCGCGTAGCTCTTCGTTTCAATCGGCGAATATTGAAACGAAGCCCTTTTAATTGAATAAGATTTTTAATGTCGAATTTAGAGCTTTCCTTTTTTAGTTGGATATTAAGTTGTTTATCAGCATGCTGGTTTAATATTTGGTCAATAGCGGCTTGCTTACTCCTTAGTGATTGGCTGAAATTGGGGTCAAGGTAGTTCATTAAAAGGCTTGAATCAGACTCTTGTCGTAAGTTCTTTAAATCGTTGCCCTCAAAATAAATCCAAAGTAAGACATCCGCTTTAGTGCCGACACCGTATTCGCGTAAAGCGGCTAATTCAATAAGAGGGCCATTGCCTCCATAAGCAATATTCAATGTGTTGAGGCGCTTTTTCCGTAGCAGCGTACCTATGTCATTGTTTTCGCAATGACCGGCCGAAAAAGAATCGCCAACAATCAAAACATCGATTTTTTCTTCAAGGTAAATTGAGTTTGGGTTTCGAAAACCATACTGATCACTTTGGTAGACCAAGCGTTCGCCGTATACATTGCAGTAGGCCGTTGGACGATTGGCAATGCCGGCTAAAGGAAATACGCGATCTAGATTGTATGAGAGTCCGTTTGACTTTATAAAAGTATGCGGCGGAATGTCAGGAGCCATATGAATTCCTTGGTCTCGAGAATCACGTATAAGTTTTGCTTTAGTGCGCTTATCTTTAAATGGCTGATCACCTTTACTTCCAAGCCTAAAATCGGTGTAAGGTTGAATCTTAGTGATGTAGAGTATCGACTCGGCAACATAAATACTAAATGCCAAAGACAGGGTGACTAAAAGAAAATCGGCTTTTTTCATAGTTTTTTAGTGTATTAAACCAAACCTTGCTGTTCCAGTTCACTGTAGTTTGTGATTATATCTTGAATCGGTGAGCTGGCTAATTTTTGTGTTTCTTGGATTAATTTAGCCGTCGAAACTGATCCTAAGAATTCGAAGATCGTCTTCATCGTGCTGTCGGGAGTGGCAAGTAGTTGCTCGTAGTTAACCCGCATCAATTCGCATTCAGTTTGCGACATAAGTGCTTCTATTGCGGTTTTTTGGGCGACTTCTTGTTGGCAGAATACTTTGAACTTTCGTGGGTCGACGTACAGCTGATTCAACGTGTTTCGAGCCGATGACGAGTGCCACACACCGGTGCGTTTGGCAAGTTCATAGGATACATATCTAGCCAGTGAGTTTACTCGACTCAACACGATTACTTTGAGGTGTTTTTGTTGAATAAGCCACTGCCTAAATTCGCTTGGCATAGTATCGGCTTGGGCCCAGGTTATTTTAAAACCTTCAACGCTGTCTTCGGGTAATACTTTCCAAGGTGATACTAGGGTGTTGCCGGTACTTTTTCTTAAAATCGACTGCAGGCTGGATACGGTCTTATGATAAGTTGATGTGCTTAACCCCTGAAATTGAATATGATTCAATGCATCAAGTGCTTTATCATACGCCCTTAGGTCTGGGTGCCAGCCGCGCTTTCTGAATGGCTCATGATGGCAACGAATTTTCGGGTGACTCGATAAGTAGTTTACTAGCATGGTCGAACCAGAGCGCCCCGACGCCAACACCAAAAAGCTAAACAAAGAATATTCCCCCAGAGGTTTTTTACTGCCGTTAGTCTGTTCCAATAAAAAGACAAATTATCAGCAAATGTCTTAATCACTTATGTAATTTTCAAAAATATCACACACGAGTTTATCACACACAATGAACGCCACTTCTTTTGTAGCAATCAAATCATTGGTAGAACATTGTCTTAAGTATGCGCCGTTGAAGGTTGTTGGCGCGATGCTGTTGATGCTATTGAGTAGCGTCACATCTGGCGTTGGTATTTTGCTTATCGTACCGCTGTTGGCATCAATGGGCATTGATGTTGGCCGCTCACCTTTATCTTCAAATATCACCGATTCTATTGGCGTGTGGATGCCGGTTCTTAGTCTAGAGTCGCAATTGCATTCTGTATTGCTCCTCTATCTGTTGTTGATTGTGGCGGTGGCGAGTTTTAGTTTTTTTAACTCGGTAATGATTATGTCTATTAAGCAGGTCTTTGTTATTGATCTGCGCCAGCGACTGAGTCGGTCGCTGTTTTATACTCAATGGCGACATTTGAATAAGCAGCATATGTCAGACTATATGAGAGTGTTAACCGGCCAAGTTAACCAAGCCGGGGAGAGTTTGGTGTCGTTACTAAATCTCGTCAGTGGTCTGGTGCTTACCGTCATCTATTTGATTTTTGCGTTTTTTGTTTCACTAAAGTTGACCCTGATAGCGTTGATTTTAGCGGCGTTTTTAGGCGTTTTATTACTCCCGTTGAATAGCCGTATATTAGCCAGCGGCGTGCTGAGCCTGAGGTCCTATAAGCGTTTTCAGCGAAGTGTGTTTGAAAATACCAGTAGCTTGAAAATGATCAAGAGTTTTTCGTCAGAAGAACTCTATTTACGACATTTGCATGAAAATAGCAGGTTGCTCGAACTGCAAAAGGTACGAATTGCAAAGTACAATGCGTGGACCCGTTGGCTTAACCTTGTAGGGGGGGCGTTTGTTTTTGCCATATTATTCTACGCGGCAATTGAATGGCTTAAACTTCCTTTAGCCAACTTACTTATTTTGTTATTTATTTTTTCGCGTTTGATGCCGCAGGTTTCAAATATCCAAAAAATGTATCAAAATTTAATCCATAAGTCGCCGCTTTTGCTAGACCTTAATGAGGCTTTGTTTGATTTGCAAAAACGAACTGAGCTTAGGCAAGGCAACGGATCAGATGTTGAAGGTAAAGGATTCGCTCTTTTTGAAAGCCTTGAACTTGTTAACGTATGTTATCAACATGATGGCGATACTCGCCTTACTATTGATAATCTCAGCGTATCCATTACAGCCAATGATACGGTGGCTATTATTGGTTCCTCTGGCGTTGGAAAATCAACCTTGGCTGACATCATATCAGGGCTTATTAAGCCTACATCCGGTGAGCTATTGGTTGATGGCGTGGGTATTACCGAATTTAATTGTATGCAATGGCGAAAGCACGTCGCCTACGTCACCCAAGAGGTCTTTTTATTCCACCAGAGCGTCCGCGATAATCTTAGTTGGGTTTGTGATTCGATTGATTTGGGTGACGGCAAACTGACTGATCAAGACCTTTGGCGCGCGCTTGATCAAGCACACGCGAGCGAGTTCGTTAAAAAATTACCTGAAGGCTTGAATACTCTGGTGGGTGATCGAGGGGTTAAGCTTTCTGGCGGCCAGCGACAGCGTCTAGCGCTGGCAAGAGCGATACTCTCCAACCCAGATCTTTTAATTCTTGATGAGGCCACGAGCGCGTTGGACTACGAAAGTGAGATTAATATTAGAGATGCGCTTATTAAGCTCAACGGTAAGATGACGATCATAATAATCGCGCATAATGAAAACACAATTGAGCACGTATCACAGCGAATCACTTTGCGCGAGGCGTAAGGGCGTTTGTATGCTGCTGTAATTTATTTTTCATTGGCCGGTGATTCTATAGATAATGTTTGCTTAATTCGATCGGCTAGCAAAGAGTAGCCGGCAGCATTGTAGTGGCCATTTACTCTAAACGGAAAAAACGATAAAGGGTCTTTAGCTGAGGCCATGTCATCGCTTATGTCTATCACCGGAATGTTGAGCTGTCTGACGATGCCCAAGACTGCTTCTCTTTGCTGAGCCGTACTTGAGAGCCGTGCGTCGGCTAAACGGCCCCATTCTGGCAGGTACACGAAATACATCTGCCCGCCCCAGCTGCTTGTGTCGGCTTGCGCTCGTTGTATCGTTTCTTTAAAAAGAGGTAATTGAGGAGCATTGGAGACCTTTTTTCTTGGAATCAACTGCCTTACGCTTTTCTTTAGCAAATCAAAGGTGCCAGCGAGGCTAAGCGGTGAGCGCCAGTGATAGAGTTTCTTTTTTGCCGATTCCTTTTTTTTCTGTTCGTTTTCTGAATAGCTTATCAATAGCGTATTTATTTCACTCTGCTTGCCGATTAAATTTTGAGTATAGCTTTTATCTAAATACCGCTTGAGTAAAGCCGAATTACGTTCTTTAGCTAGATTTGATAGGTCATTACCTTCGTAATACAGCCATAGTACAGTCTTAGATTTGATTGCACCGCCATACTCACGCAAGCTCGCCAGCTCGATCAACGGACCATTGCCACTATAGGATAGGTTTGAAACCGTATAGCCACCTTGTCGTAAAAGTGAGGCGATGTCGTTCTCCTCGCAATGACCCATTGCAAAGGAGTCTCCGATGATAGTGACGTCAGTCGAGCTCTTCTGATGGGAATGTAACGGGTTTCGGAAACCCCATCGATCGCTATCAAAGATTAAGTACTCACCATAGATATTGCAGTAAACCGTTGCTTTGTTTGAGAAGCCGGCTAATGGATAAAGGTTCTCTGTGTCAGACGCCAAGCCATTTGAGTTGGCAAAGCCAATAGGTGAAATGCGTAATACCTGGTTGTTTGCGGCAGATTGGCTGTCTTGAATAAACTCCAATCGTGAACGGGTATCGAAATCAATCCCTTGTTTAATGGCGGCGTTCATTCTAATTGAGCGGTTTGCCGAACTCTCGGCATACCAACCGACCCTTGATGCCCATAAGAAGCCCTCAAATAAATAAACACATAACATCAGTGAACTAAAAAGAAGGATAAGGTTTTGTTTACTGGGCATTGTCAATCCGCAGGGTGCGCGCTCTAATAATAGTCAAATTAAAGGTGCCCCGGCATTGCGTGTGTATTTCGACGCTCTATAGTGAGATCCCGCTCAGGTGATCCAAAAAATGCCGGTAGAGCTAACGGGCCATCTTAAGTAGAGTGCCATAAAGGTTATATTTTTCGCCATAGAGAGCAGATCCTTTGACGCTCAAGTGTACCATGTCTCGATACAAAACTTCACCATCGATCAGGGTGCGACAGCGCTGCTGATCGCACAAGTTGTCATCAAATCTATAAATCGGAATTCCGCTATTTTCTAATTCGAGCATTAGTCTCTTTACCGATCTATGTCGTTGATTGTTTTTATCACGCTCAATTTCGCAGCCATCTAATTGTAAATCCTTAGTTAACATTGGTTCAAAGCATTTGGCAACATTAAAATTCCCCTGTGGCGGAGGGCTAATAACCACTACCTTTTTTCCGGCTGCTTTAAGCTGTGCAATTGTCTTTAAAAAACGTTCTTTGAACTCTGCGCTTGAGGAGCGTCTTGCGCTGTAACCTAAGGGTTGATAAATGACGATGGATTTTGTCGAGAGAATATGAGTCCACGCTGACGCCAGTACCACTGTATCGATACTGTCTTCGTTTAGAGCGAATAACAGAGTCTGCCGATTAAACTTAGCGCACGTTAGCCCGTCGGCCTTAGAGGATTTAGTCGGCCTGAATGGTTTGTAATGGCCAGTAGCGTCAATTGGAACGCATTCAGATAAAGTCGCCTGAACGAATTTTGCCGATACGTCGGCATTAAGCGCAGGTACTAAATGCATCGCAAATGAATCTCCCCAGAGTAACATCTCAGGTTTTCCATGAGTGCGGCATGCTGGGATTGAGTGTGCTCCCTCTAAGCCACAGTCGGGCGATAAACCCTTGTTGGCGGCAAATATATCATTTGAATCTTGCTTGTTCGCTGAGTGTGTTATTGAATAGCTAGCGACGATTAGTAATACTGAGCATAAAAGTAATGGCATAAATGTACGCCCATGATCTAGCCGTTTAATACGCAACCTTTGTTCTACAAAGCGGTTAACGATAACCGCCAGTAATATTGAGCTAATAAGCGCTAGGAGTGTTTGTTCGAGTGACAGGTTGTTGTCGATAGATACTGTCTTCAAAAATGCAAAAACTGGCCAGTGAACTAAGTATAGAGAGTACGAAATGCCCCCCAACCAGGCTAAGCAACGTGCAACATGCCCTGAATTGAGGATTGGTACCGGATTTATAATGAGAAGCATTGTTGCAAGTACAATCGCAATATTGTTAATTTCTTGGATTGGCCAAGGTGGCAGTAGTTGAATGCAGCCTATTAACGCGATGACTAATAGCGCTATATATGAGAGTGAAGGCTTTTTGAAATGCATTCGGTCTGTTGTTAAAGCCAGAATTGAACCAGCACCAAGTTCCCATATTCGAGTCGGAGTGAGGAAAAAACTAGCATCCGGCGACGGACCGCTTAAAAAGCTTAGAAGACCGAGGCTGCTAATCGTAATTAGACTCGCAATTGGCAAATGCTTGCGAACCGGAGTGTAGGCTAAGAGGACGGGCAATATTAAATAATACTGCTCTTCAATCGATAAAGACCAGGTATGGAGTAAGGGTTTTAATTCGGCTGCATCCTTGAAGTAGTCGGTCTGCGCCCATAAAACAATATTGCTAGTCAGGGTCACGGCACCGATTAACTGATCTCTGAAATCAACAAGTTCACTGGCGGTGAGCAACCAAGGCGCGGCGCAAACACATAAGGCAAATACAACATAAGCGGCCGGTAATATTCGCCACGCACGTCTTAAGTAAAATACTTTAAATGAAAATTGATTGTCAACTAACTGTCGATGTACTTGCCCGGTTATAAGAAAACCTGAAATGACAAAAAAAATATCAACCCCGAGATAACCGCCAGGGATGTTGAAAATTCCAGCATGATAGAGCACCACCAACAATACCGCGAGGCCTCTTAGTGATTGTATGTCTTGCCGAAGTTGCATACGTAATATAGGTCTTAGGTTTTTGTTGTCGAATGAGCCGCTACTTTACATCGTTGAGTACACTAGTTCTTAAGTTTCTGATCGGGACCTCAGCCTAACTCAGGGACGAGATAAACATAGTTTTGAATGTCGTCAATTGGGGCGGCAAACGCCCTTAATAGCGATCGTTGTAGGGAAGCAACTTACTTAGAGCAATGGTCGAGCTATTGGCCAGTCTATGTGCCCTTGGGGTATTTTCAACGAAAAGTGACCGCATTACGGATATTTTGATCCGTTAGTCGAGTTAGGCTGAGGTCTCTGATGATAAAAAACGTTGAACTCTCTCATTGGTAAGCGAAATTCAAATTGGTCTTGCTTTTGTAGATGATTATCGATGTTGCAGTTAGTTTTACACTAGTAAGTACTCTCCAGCGAAATAGGGGATTTCATTAAGCGTCGTACTTAAAGATCCATTACAATCGATACTAATGCTCAGCGGCCACATAACCTATGTCATCAGTAAAAAATATTGTTATTAACTTACTTATTGTTACCGTGTCGTCAATTAGCATGCTGGCGATGGGTGAATTTACTATGCGCCGGGTATTTGACGAAATTGACTATTTGAGACCTGAGTTGGTCCCGCACAACGATTTACGCTACACCGTCGCGCCCTATAGTTCGGGTCATGATGCATGGGGGTTTCGCAATCAGTCGCTACCTAGTCCGGCGGATGTTGTGGCGATTGGTGATTCCATGACTTATGGTGTTTCCGCCACATCAGCTCACTCTTGGCCTGCTTGGCTCGCGTCAATGTCTGGGCGCAATATCTATAACTTATCGTTAGGTGGTTATGGCCTAGGTGATTATGAATGGCTATTACGAAATAAAGCGAGTGCTCTTAAGCCAAAACTCGTTCTAATTGGTATCTACCTCGGAAACGATTTAACTGGAGCCAGTGGCGCAAAACAAACTAATCCGCTTGAGAGCAAGGCTAAGGCCATAAAGAAAAACAGTCAGATATTGATTCTGCGTGATTACCTATCGCGGAAAAGTATGCTGTATCAAGTAACTAAGCATAACCTTAAACGGCTATCGTCTAGTGCTCGATTGCTTGAGAAAAAATCAACAAAAAAGATGACAATTATGCTTGAGGCAAAGCATATACAGACTGTTTTAGAGCTGATGACTATCGGCGAGTTTTTAAACGAAGCTGACACTTTGAGCAATATGGCGGAAGCGCTTTCAAACTTAGATAAGATTATGAGGGTTTGCGATGAAAGCGAATTTGAATGTTCATTTGTGGTCATTCCAACTAAGCCGTCAGTGTATTTAGAAGCCGCGATGCAAGCGCTTTCAGATGTTGAAAAGTCGTTAGTCATGCAACAAGTGAACTTCGAAGGTTTTATCCGCCAACAGGTAACGTCTTTTTGTCAAAAAAGAGGATATGTTGTAATCGATGTATTGTCAGCCATGCGGAAAAAGGCACGATCGATCGAGCTTTATTCAAGCGGACATGATGTCCACCCCAATGCAAAGGGGTACAACGTTATCGCGGAAACAATTAACCAACGAATAAGTAAATAATTTGGTCGTTAGAACAGTGTATATTCACCCAGACTCTATTATTGAGTGTTTGTTAATAAATTTCATTAAGCGTTAATATAGGCGTATTGATCTGAGGCTCGACATTTTCTGGTTTTACCGTTTAAGGATTCTATTCTAGAACTATTCGATTGTAGAACCATAGTATTTCGAGAGCCTCAGTCTATATGTCGAGCAAGACAGTTCACCTAACCCTAAATATAAAGTGCGACGATAAAATAAACTACCTTCATGCCGGCGACTAATAAAACGACTAACAAAACGACTAACAAAATGACTGTGGTTCTCGGGGTGTCGGCTTATTACCATGATAGCGCCGCGTCGATAGTCGTTAATGGGCAGGTTGTCGCGGCGGCTCAAGAAGAGCGTTTTTCTCGAAAAAAGCATGATTCGAGTTTTCCCGAAAATGCCATAAAGTATTGCTTGCTAGAAGCGGGCGTGGAGTTGACCGATCTTAGTTCGATTGTCTTTTACGACAAGCCATTGCTTAAATTTGAGCGTCTATTGGAAACTTATCTTAGTTATGCACCTAAAGGCTTTCGCTCTTTTTCAATGGCGATGCCAGTCTGGTTAAAAGAAAAGTTGTTATTAAAGTCGTTGTTAAGAAAAGAACTTAAAGCACTGGCCAATTGCCATGTTAATGAGTTGCCGAAGTTACTCTTCACTGAGCACCATCAATCTCACGCCGCCTCGGCATTCTTTCCATCACCGTTTGAAAAGGCTGCGGTGTTATGCCTAGATGGTGTTGGTGAGTGGGCGACAACATCAGTGTGGCAAGGGCAGGGCCGTAAGTTGGCGCCCTTGTGGGAGCTTAATTTCCCACACTCACTAGGGTTACTGTACAGCGCTTTCACCTATTATTGCGGTTTTAAAGTCAATTCAGGAGAATACAAACTGATGGGCTTGGCACCTTATGGTGAGCCAAAGTATGTTGATGATATTTACCGACATTTGATTGATGTCAAAGAAGACGGTACCTTTTGGCTAAACATGGATTACTTTAGTTATCCGGTTGGATTGGTAATGACGAGCCCCGAGTTTCATAGATTATTCGGTGGAAGGCCAAGAAAGCCTGAGTCTGACATAACTCAAAAAGAGATGGACTTAGCTCGTTCGATTCAGCAAGTAACTGAGGAGGTTGTGCTTAAAATCGCTAACACAATTTACCTTGAGACGGGCAATTCTAATCTCTGTTTAGCGGGCGGCGTTGCGCTTAATTGTGTTGCCAATGGCCGCTTGATTAGTGAGTCTAAGTTTAGCAGTATCTGGATTCAACCAGCGGCGGGTGATGCGGGTGGGGCGTTAGGAGCGGCTCTTCAAGCGAGTTATCAATATCATGATAGTGAACGTTTGGTTGACGGCTCTAGCGACAATATGCAAGGCAGCTATCTCGGGCCACAATTCACCGACAATCAAGCTAGCGAGACTCTTGATAGCCTTGGGGCGGTATACCAACGCTATTCGGATGGCGATTTGTATTCGACCACAGCTGGCCTTCTGGGCCAAGGAAATGTAGTCGCTTGGTATCAAGGTCGTATGGAGTTTGGCCCCAGAGCCCTTGGTAATAGGTCTATTCTTGGCGATCCGCGGGATATAAATATGCAGTCGAATATGAATTTAAAAATAAAATTTCGTGAATCATTTCGGCCCTTTGCTCCGTCTATATTAGCTGAGCGTGTAAACGAGGTATTTGAATTTGACGGTAAAAGTTCCTATATGTTGGCGGTGGCAAAGATTCAAATATCTAAAAGAGTCACCCCGGAGAATACATCCACAAGCGCAGAAGGCCTACAAAAGCTGGGTATTTTAAGGTCAAAATTTCCAGCGATAACGCATGTTGACTATTCGGCTAGGCTACAAACCGTACACACCAATACAAACCCTAAATTTCATGCATTATTAACTGAATTCGACAGATTGACGGGGTGCCCGTTATTGATCAATACCTCATTTAATGTTCGTGGGGAACCCATCGTAAACACACCAGAGCAAGCCTATACATGCTTCATGCGTAGCAATATTGATTATTTAGTGATCGGCAATTTGGTAATTAGTAAGCGAGATCAACCCGAGCGTCAAAATGATGATAACTGGCGACAAGAGTTTGAACTAGATTGAAAATACTAGATAAATTATTGAGACCATCAAGTAAACGTGAGATGAGATCGTTTGGCTTGATTATGTCCGTATTTATCATGCTGGTCTTTGGCATGTTTCTGCCTTGGTTGATCGCTTGGAATACCGGCATTTACCCTTGGTTGCTGTCTTTTACCTTCGCGGCAATTGGTTTAGTATGGCCGATATTGCTAACCCCCGTTTTTAATGTTTGGATGGCAATCGGCGCTGTCTTGGCAAAGATTAATACGCTCCTTATTCTTATCATCATATATGTCGTTTTGTTTATTCCGATTGGATTGATTTTGAGATTGTTACGCTATGATCCGTTAAAGCGTAATAAGCCCACTGGTCTAAACAGTTATAGAGTGCTTCGCAGCACGCCACTTGACAAATCGTCTCTAGAGAACCCATTTTAATATGCTTGAATTATTTTTAGATTTGTATGCCTTCATGAAAGTTCGAAAGAAATTTTGGTTATTGCCGATCATTATTGTAATGGTATTATTGGGAACCTTATTGGTATTTGCTCAGGGCTCCGCCGTTGCCCCATTTATATATACGCTTTTTTAGAATCGGCGAAGATAAAGGTCGTTGTAATGATTTTTATGCAGCCAATGGAGTGTCTTTATCTGGGTGAGCGTACATGGTCAGCGTTAAAAGCCAATTGGTAATAGTTTCTAAGCCCATACCACTTTTCTTAGGGATGAGCTGGAATAGGCGAGAACGTGCACATGGTTAGCGAATGAACTTCGCAACAAGAACGGATATTACTGACACTTTGCGCATAGATCCTGTCCATTCGATTTTGGTTAAACTATGGTTGGGCGGCATGCCTTGGCTTAATGGAAAGCTCGAAGCTTCTTGATCGGCACCTTCGGGTATGTCAAATCCGGTCAATGAGTTGGTGAGACTGGGCAGGTTGTCTCTATGCCAATACGATGGCACCCCAAGCAGCTGTTGTCGCGAAAATTCATCATCGTGGTCGGCCACGTCGAGAAGCCGAGTTCAGGTGCTACATGATAGTAGGCACCCATTGGGTTCTCTGGTACATTCTGCCAAACTTGACCAATAAAGGGTGAATGCATAAAGGGGTCATTATCGTGGCAATTGCCGCATCCGTGGCTGGATACCTCACTGGGTGAATTCCAATAACGGGCATCGATCGCCGCTGTCGGCGAAGGCACTTGCTTGCCTTCTAATGGTCGTTGTACGTTTTCACCATCAGCTGAAAACCAGCATGTAGCGCCAGTGGCTGGGTTGTGTGCTTCGCTATATAGCCATTTGGGGAGTGACTCGGCAACATTTAGGTGTCGGGGCTTTGGCCTATGGATTAGGCCCAGAGAAGGTAGTTGCCGAAATTCTTGGTAATGATAAATAACGTGTTGTATGAAAGAAAAAATATCAATAGGCGATTTGATGTCATGCTTATCGATAGAGCGGCCATGCAATAACGGGTCTCCACCAAAACCCGTTAGCAATGTTCAGCGGTAGCGACGGATATGTTCTAACTTGGTAACTTGATTGTTGGAACGGCGCATAAAGCCGAGCTCTGGTGAAATTAGATGCGCCTCAATATAGTCAGGAGTAAGTCGATTTTTATCTGGGGTATAAAGGTGGTGTTCGATATTCCGTGACTGAGCCATTTCAGCGGCTAGAGGACTTTCCAAATCATCAAGTAAACCATTGGAGCCTAGTGTATACGCGTGTAAATTAAATGGCTGTCCCGCTTTAGTTAATAGGTCATGAGCTAGAGCGGTGACGCTGGTTGAATCCATTCCTCCGTTTAGGTCTGTACCTATAGTGTGTGTGAGTAACCTGTCGTTAACCGCCGTACATAATAAATGACTGAATTCATCTATGGTGTCTCTCGGCTTTTTGAATTGAATTGGCGTGCGAGGTTCCGGTGACCAGTACGGTTCTATGCGCAAATTACCATTTTGAAAAAGCAACTTGTGGGCAGCAGGTAGGCGATTGATCGATTTGAATAGGGTGGCGTTGTGAGTGTGGTTTACCCGCAACACTAAATAATCAGAGATGGAGGCTTCATTCAACTCGTCGCTGATGTCTGGGTGTAAGCGAATCGTATTTAGGCTATTGCTAAGGCATAAGCCGACCGAGGTTTTGGCGTAAAAAAGAGGTGCTACTCCAAAATGGTCTGTTGCACAAAATAGTCTTTTATTGTGAGGGTCCCCGAGAATGAACGCGAAGTCGCCAATTAAGTGGTCTAAGCAATTTACTCCCCATTGACGATAAGCATCTAGGATTATTTCTTCATCGTTAAGGAGGCCAGCGGGCGCCCTCTGATTAAGCTTTTTTGCCAGTTTGATTACCTAATTTGGTCTGAGCCAGAGCGACTTTGCGGCTATATCGATAAGCTTGGTCATCTGGTCCACGGAGCGCCATTGAACCGGCCATGAGGCGTATTAGCGATTCGTCAATAGGCTTATCGCCGGTGTGTCGTAATGCGGCTATTCCACTCATTCGAATTTCGACGGCTCGAGTAATTTGAAATCACTAATTAGTTGATAGTCAGACAATGCTTGACGGCTGGCATTTAGAGGCCTTTCTTGAAACGTAATCCATGCGTGTGCTTTAAATGATGGTTGGGAGCGAACGCCTAAACGAAACACAGAGTTCACTCCGTTTTTATGTAACAGCCAGTGCAGCACCAGTGAACGCGAAAGGCAATTGCCATGCCAAAATGAGTTCGCAACAGCTTTTCTCTGTGTCTGAAACAGGCGCATTGCGTTCTCTAAATAGTTGTATTTTGGGGCATAATCGACTTCGACGGTACTTGTTAGCCATCGCGCCGTTCGTTCAATACCGGCGACTCTAATCATTAGAGCAACCAGTGGAATCATTGCTTGAATGCTCGTCATGACACATAGTTTAGATAGCTTCATGGTCGAATTGAAGGCGATAAAAACCGGCTGACAATGGCATACCGAGAACCACTATCAACCGTTGTTACTTGGTGTTGTATATTAACTGGGTATGCGACGAGCATGCCCTGAACACCAGGTACTGTAATACCTCGATTTTGCCAGCCAGGCGATTTAATTAGCCATACAGAGTCAATTCTCCTCCGCAATATCCTGTTTCTTTCGCTGAGCTGGACTGGCTGTTTAAATAGATCGAGTTATTCAAGCGGCGATGCGCCCGATCATCTGTGTGTGGAAGGAAGTAATCCCCTGTTTTATATTCTAGAAATTTGGGTTCTTCCCAGACGTCAGCGTATTGTTCTTGGAACACTTCTTGTAAATGGGGTTTGATGGCTAATATGCGTGATGCAATCGCGTCTTGAGACTGTTGGCTTACTAGACAAGTCTGCGTTTTTCGCAGTTGTAGGTCCGCAAATTCATGTTTGGACTCTTCTGAATAGACGTTGCCAGTGTTTTTATCAGCCTCTTGCATTTCCGAGCACAGTTTTTCGCACTCATTACTTGGTAGAAACTGTTCGTCAATATAAAGACCCAGCTTCCGTAATACGGAAATTGGTGGCATTAGGCGTGGCAGATTTCTAAAAGACCTGCTTTCTCTAGACCTACAATTAACTTCGCAAGGTCTCTAGGCGCAGTTTGCCGGTCTAAATCGTACTCGCTGACGAACTCGGTTACTGTGTCTTGGGTACTGCCGTGTTTGGTCAACAATTGCCAGAACCTCAAGCCAGTGCTGTCTAAGCCATAATAATGCTCATTCTCTGAGTTAAGAATGACGGCTTCGTCACCGAGTTCTTCAACAAAGATGTCAGCTTTGAAATTAACATTAATAGAAGGGTATGTTTCCATATTCGTTGCAATATTTGACTGACGAGGTTAAGTATAATGAATAGCCTGAGCATACCTACACTGAGATTTTGAGACAAGGTAGATTAATTCCCCAGATCCCCAGATAGGAATTAATAAAAAGCTATAAGCCTTGGCTGCACAACGGTTTGAGACCAATCGCACCATTGCCCAATGGGTGCAACAACTCAAGGCTCACAATGATTCTACCCTACAAACTCGACCATTCATTCAGGAGCAGACCTGCCAATACGACGCGAAGATCCACACTCCGATGGGATGTTTTTTATTGCTGGGGTATTGTACTTAACTGCCGATGAATTCTGTAAAGGCGGAACCGGGTTTTATCGTTACCGGGCACCGGGTGCCGAAGAAAAACCGCCATCATCAGCGTGGTTTAATGATCATCGTGTGCCAGATTCAGTAGTAAACGCATTGGGCAAATACCGACCGTACCGCGCATATAATGAAAGCGACTATAAGAGTTATGACGAATTCATTAAATGTATCCCGTTTAAGACAAATGGGAATCGCTACCATCTATCAAGCAGCAACGAGCATTGGGAGTTACGCCAGGTAGTGCCAATGAAATACAATCGTTCGATTCTCTATCCTGCTTTTGCTATTCATAAAGCAATTTATAACGAAGCTGATTTTGATGGCCCTTCAGAAAATCGTCGATTGACCGAAAATTTCTTTTTCAAGTACCCTAAGAGTCGTTAACTATCTGGCGCTCCATTAACGTTGTGGTGGCGCATGGACTGGTCAATGATGGATGAAATTCTTTTAGTGTTGAGTTTGAGACCAAGGAAGCCCGCAATGATTCTCAGCGGCCCTTTAGGGCGATCTACGATGTCTGCATAATCGACGTACAGTAGGTCGATATGTTTTTGCTGCAGTAGCCAGCTTCTTGTTTTAGCTAAATCGCTGGTATATAGCTGTTTTAGCCGCCGGTCATTGTGTTTCTTAGGGCGAACATGATCCGTTGCTGGGCGTATTCCGCCAGCTTCGAGCATTTGCATCATCATTGAAGTGCCTGAGCGCGACAATCCAGATACGATGGTAATGTATGTTTGTAGCGTTGGTGGTTTTCTAAATAAATTTAACCGGGGCATAACTACATTGAATAACCGTTTTGAAGGAAAACGAGTACAAACCCTATTTCTAGACACCAACCCGGATGTCTTGTGCGCGCGGGTAGTAAACTAAGTAGTCTCGTGGAGGAATTTGCTCATCAAGAACAAAGCCAAGCTTAGCGTAAACGTGCTTGGCATGCATATTATCGTTGAGGACACAGAGTTTCAGTGGCTCTTTGATCTGATCTGCACAATAGGTGAATGACTTAACGACACCAGAGCCAAGTAGCTTACCTCTGGCTTTAGGAATTAAAGAGATATCTACAACCAAGATTTCATTTGGGCCAAAGTCCAGAATGATGCGACCAACTTTTTCATCATAATACTCGATGATGAATGTCATAGCGTTGGGATATGTTTCGCTGTAGCTGGCCGTTTGCGCTTGAAATTATGATTCCTTTAAGTGTTCAATGAAGTCCTGTTCAGCGTTAACTAAGTCTAAGTCGGTGCGAGTGGATTTATACAACTGGCTAATGAACGGTTCGTCGGAACTGCCTGAAGGCCTAACGTGTAAACCATTAGGCAGTGAAAGCGTTTGAAGATCCATAAGGCGTTTACGTCTATAGCGGGTTGTATAAATCGGCAGTAAATTACTCGGCTAAGCTTGCTTGTACTTCAGCCAAGGCGTGCTGTTGTTGGATTTGTAATTCGGCAGCAGGCGGTTGTGGTATCGCTTGACCGATCAGTGGATCGCTATTCACCAATGCAATGGCTTCATCTTCGTTTTCGATTGATGGGTTTTCCTTAATGCATGCTATGGCTTAGGCTTTTGCTTCGTCTGCGGACAAAACAGGCTCAGGAGCAGCGGCAGCGACACTGGATTTTAAGTCCGCATGAAATTCCTTTGGTAGATTCTCCAGAATTGCGTCCATGTTGTCTTCTAAGCTTTGTTTAACGATGCTGGTCATAGTAGTCCCCTTAATCTGTTGTGATCAAAAAAGCCACAATAACTGACTTTTGATTGGTATGTCTACCACGTAGTTTGAATTGAAGCATCAAATCAAATGTTTCAGTAAGCGTTTTTGTCTCGCAATACTGTGTACAAGGTCTTAATTAGAATGCGGATATCTAAGGCAATTGACCAATTCTGAATGTACTCCAAATCATAACGTATGCGTCTCTGCATCGTTTCAATCGCTTCAGTCTCTCCGCGGCATCCGTTGATTTGTGCCCAACCAGTTATGCCGGGCCGAATCTTATGCCGCCCCATATAGCCATGTACTTTATCTCGATAATACTCGTTGTGCGCTACTGCATGCGGGCGAGGCCCGACCAGCGACATAGTGCCGTTGAGTACGTTAATCAATTGAGGCAGTTCGTCAATCGAATACTTTCGAATGAATGACCCAAAACGAGTGACTCGCGCATCATTGGCGACCGCTTGAATAACATTGTTGCCATCTTCACACACTGACATAGAACGAAATTTCCAGACCAATATCTCTTGACCATCAAGGCCATAGCGACGTTGTTTGAAAAACACTGGGCCTGGCGACTCGAGCTTGATAATCACTGACGTTACCGCTAGTAGTGGGCTAAGAATTAAGC
>JBKEFT010000044.1:0-45437 GCA_046709645.1 Arenicella sp. | reverse complement strand
GACATCGCTAGTAAATTGAATAAAATGGAGGTGGTGCGGCGTTGGCATTCTCTCTTCAAAGGCACCTATCTCTCGCAATGTTACGAGGCTGGTACTCCGCTATTGGCCGCTCAGCTTAAAGTTGTGGCGAAAGATATCGAAATATGGCGAGAGCGACTCTCGAGCTTGTCGTGGTTCATGAAAGTTGTGAATGAATCCATCGCGCGACGCGCCAATCTCGAGGACAAGTGCACAGGGCATTTTTGGGAAAGTCGCTTCAAAAGCCAAGCGTTATTGGATGAGCGTGCGCTTTTAGCCTGCATGGCTTATGTTGACCTCAACCCCATTCGCGCCAACATGGTCGACTCACCGGAAACATCAGATCACACCTGTGTTAAGTCTAGAATTGATAGTCTTGAGTCAAACACCCAGCCAAAGCGGTCTATTGAAAACTTCGTCGGCTCGACCCCAAATGCCAAAGGCCTTCCCTTTGTTCTGCGCGACTATCTTGAGTTGCTTGACTGGACAGGGAGAATCATTCGAAAGGACAAGGCTGGCGCAATAACGCAAACATTGCCACCTATTCTAAAGCGGCTTGCCTTAAACCAAGAAGCCTGGGAGCAACTCACCACTCAATTTGAACGGCATTTTGGAAACTGGGTAGGCTCTGAACCCATCGTTCGGCAAGTCTATTCAGACAAACACTATCAACGTATTCCGTCGACCGATCACCATCGTCGGCTAATCGGCTAGCAAAAACCTCAAACAACACCTAATCGCCGCAGGCGAGGTTCTCTTATGTCTAAAATTCACGTTTAAAGACAAGAACTAGCCAAGTTCACTTCTGAATTAACTAGCCTGAGAAAAAACAATATTTTTCTGATACTGATATCAATAAGACTTTTTCTTTTCTTAAGATGACTGTCCTAATTCTTAGGACTGTACTCCTATCTAACTAATTGCATTAACCAGACTAATTGGCCGCGCCTATCTTTTGAAAACATAAGCCAAACATAAAAAATCGATAACAAGGATATTAGTACCGCTATCAAAACTGCCTCTGGTACTGAAGGAATTTCGACTTGAACGCCAACAAAAAGCAAACGAGCGATAGCGAAGGAAAGAGTGGCAATCCCATGGACAACTGCCGCTCGCCAAAAATAAGACCAAATTGAGAGTTTTTCGGGTCGGTTGGAATCAACTTTTATTTTGAATTCATTCCCTCTGATATGCCGAATAAGAAATAAAATAAACACAATCTCAACAACGCGTAAGAAAAAACCCAAAAGCCGTTGAGAAAAAGAAAACTCAAAAAACTGCGGAGGAAATACAATCGAAGTCATTAGCATGACCGTTACAAGTAGTAGGGCCGCGATTAACATTGTTTTGTCAAAACTATAAAACATAGTGAGTTACCCTAAACTGTTTGCTATCAGACATACTAACCATCAACGCTTTATGAAAACCGAACGACTGCTTTGAGTACAGACTGTGTGAAAACTCAAAAACGGCCTTCTTATTCGAGTTTTAGGAAAAGTTTAAAGCAGTTCTACATACTTGCATTACTATGATCGCTTCGACCATCAGTGGCTAAATTCAGTTACATTAAAGTGCCATTCTGACGCGCACTCTAGGCAATTTTTAAAACGGAGTTTTTACACAGCCTGAGTATTCTACAGCCTTTTTACTTAATCAAACAACTGTAAGCAAAAAGGCAGAAAGTTGCGGATTCAGTCATTGGCAAAAGGCAAGTCGCGGCCCCCACTTATTCCTTTTCTTGGTATCGTAATTTTCTCACAAGTCCTCTTGGAGTTTTAGCAAGAGCCTATCCAATTTATCTAATTCTTCTTGAGTTACGTTAGAATCAGGTAGAGTTGACGTAAGGAATTCTCTAACATCCACTCTATATTTTTCCTCAATATCTATGTTTTTTACGGCGACTAAGTCCTTATGGAATTGATCAATATAATCGGGGTCCATAATCAAGGGCTTCTTTTCAAATACTTCCCCCTTCCTCCTTAAATCGACATCTTTATATAGTTTTTTTAAACTCATTTATTTCCCTCAATATTAACTTTAAATACAATGTAGCGCCTTGACGTATAACGCCCTGTGCGCTTTATCGCCGCCCCAGTGCAAGCTAGTTTTGGCTCTGTTAATTTTCAATGTCGTCTGCATCTTGTCTATCTAGTGGTATTCGGTTTACCCCTAAATCATCCAGAAAATGACGAATATCGTAAGCCGTATGAGCAAGACCTAGCTCGTATACTTTATGAATTTGCTCAGAGAATATTTTTCCATTTTCTTCAACTTCGGAAAAATTACTGATTGCTATTGTTGACTCATGATTACTAAATAACATTCCGACAATACAAGTCTCTTGTTGAGTCAAAAATAGCGGTGTTCCACTAAACCCCTTTATAGATGGAAACGAAACCTCACATGTTGATCTCGCATCGGGCTAAAATGAACTATCGCGAACACGAACTAAATGACCTTTGAAAAGCCTTGATGGAACTGATAGTTTACCTCCCGAGATACCTGAGGAGGTGAATCCGTAAGCAGATACATCTTCACCAATATACCTAAACTTACTGCTGCTAATTGGTACATGCTGATACTTTTTTCTACTTACCCTACCAATAGCAAAATCGAACTTCGGGTGCCGTTTTATATCTGTAACAATAAATGAGGATCTACCTTCAGTTGCTTCGTGAGCTAGTAGAGTCTCCCCCTCTTGAAGCAACTCGACTACATGTTTACAAGTTGCAATTACTCCTTGATCATTCACATGAAAACAAACACCTAGATATCTAGCTTTACTAGTATCACTTAGCTTACCGTCAATAAGTGTAACAGCAAATAGTGGCATTAAATATTCGTGTAAATCGATCATATCTCTAAGTAATCTAAACGCCGCCAACACAGGCGATCTCTAACTACCTACATATTTTGTAGGCTAATGCTTTCACCATCCGGTAAAAACAAAGGAATGATCTGCATAAAAAATTTGCTTGTTGTTGATAACCATAATTCCACTGTCTCACTATCTATCGGTTCCAGTTCATATGAATCTTTAGTTCCCAACTGCACTTCAGCTTCTATATTCAGTAAACTACGATTTGTGGCAAAATCAGAGTTGTGGACAATATTGTGTCTACGAGTAATCAAGCTATCAAGGTCGCTTAATAATGGAACAATGTCTTTTCCATCTAGGTTGAACTGGCTAACGTAAGCCATAATATCATTAGTATTGTTAAACGTTAGTCGATTTACATATTCACAAATCGATTTTTCGATTATTGAATCTACAGACTCATTTTCAAACCTGATGAGCTCACCAAGTAGGAATTTCTCTGACCTACCTGTGTTAGACGTGCCTATTAAAGGTACTTGATTAAGTACACTTTTAGACTTACTTCTAGTAAGTCTAAAATACACTAAGTTCCTCATACAGTCTTCAACTGTAGCATGCAGAAAGGAGACACACATCCTCAAAACATCTTGGTTCTTAGTATCCTTGTAGACTCCGAGAAGGTCACTGACTCTAGCCGTATTTGAAAAACATCTACTTAAACTTGCTGCCAAAATTGGAGCTGAATCAGATTTAATTTTAATCATCGGCTAATTGACCCAACAACTTGTTACCAAATGCAATATTCAAAATATTTTGATTATTCATACTCCCTCCCTTAACTGCGTTCAACATCGTTCAAATGTCCGTTTTGAGTATTCTACAGCCTTTTCACTTAATCAATCATCTGTAAGCGAAAAGGCAGAAAGTTGCTCAGTAATGTCATACCCCAAGGGCAGGCGCTGCGCTCTTGAGCGCAGCCGAAAGACCAGGTGCCCCTTGAGGGTAACTAAAAGACAGTCGTAATCTAAAAGACCTCGGTCATGCATTGAGATTTTTCCACTCGCTTCGCTCGGTCAAAATGACAGTAACTCACTATTAGGTTTAAACACTTACTTGTAAGTTGGCTAACGCTCAGCCTTCAATTGGCCTTCTTACGACAATTTATCGCGCCGCAGCTGACGCTCATCACGCGGCGAGACATTATAGCGGTCGCGATACGATTTACTAAAATGAGGTGCCGAGACAAAGCCGCAGGCAATCGCCACTTCGGCAATTGATTTATCCGTTTGCAGTAGTAGTTGACGTGCTTTCTTCAGGCGTAAGTCAAGATAATAGCGCCGTGGCACACAATCTAGATATTTTTTAAACAGCCGCTCTAATTGCCTGCGTGAGATACCGACCAGTGAGGCTAGGTCGTCTAGTACGATAAGCTCTTCTAGGTTGGCTTCCATTAGTGCCACTGCTTCGGTTAGCTTTGGCTGATTAGTGCCGACCAATAGCCTTAATGGGATGCGTTGATTGTCGTAGCTACCGCGCATACGATCGCACATAAATTGTTCAGAGATAGACACCGCCAATTGATTGCCGTGCTCTTTTTTGACTATTTGCAACATCATATCCAGCGGTGCCGTACCACCCGCCGCGGTGTATCGATCTCGGTCGATTTCAAACAATTTTTCTGAGGTGATGACTTCGGGCGATATCTCTCTCAAACTGGCTATATTTTCCCAATGAATGGTGCAGCGATAACCGTCTAATAAACCAGCCTTAGCCAAAATATAGGTGCCGGTACAAAGACCACCAAGCACCGTGTGACGAGACTTAAATTTGTGCAGCTGACGGCTAATGTCACTGGCCCACTGTTCTTGCACTCGTAGACTGCTACAGACAAAAAGCACGTCTAAGTGACCCGCGTCGGCCATTTTATTACCCGGCAGAATTTCCAAGCCATTGGAGGCGAGTACTGACGTGCCATCCATGGTGTAAGTCGGCCATTGATACAACTCTTGACGGCCAAGTTGATTCGCCATTCGCAATACTTCGACTGCGGAGCTGACGGAAATCATTGAATAATTGGGTAATAATAGGAAACCGTAACGAACGGGCTTAGGTTCAACAACTCTCATAACAACTTATCCTCAGGTGCGATAAGGCATCCGCTGCCTATGCTGCAAGCTTATACATAAGCTCGAAAAGGGCTTTTGTTTGAACAGTAGCCCCGTTTATAGTATTTGTTACGGCATCGATAAAGATCGTAACCGAACGATCATAGCACCAAAAAATCGTCACTGAATAGCTATAAATACAAGCAACCGAGCGATAGGGTCATTCGAATGTCAAAACTCGCTAATGGCGCAATTGCAGCACCCAGGACAATGATCTGCAGATTGCTCTAAAAGTTGGTCTAAAGACAGCACAATTAACGTCCAGGGCACCCAAAAATAACGATAATTCGCTGTATCCATTAGGTTTGCGCAATAAGTTCATTTATCATATCGGGCCTAATTCTGGAACCACCTAGCAGGAGTGCCTTGTGCGCATCAATTATTTTAATACGCTGCCATTGAGAGTGCAGTTAGAAGAACTCGGCAAGTGCCGTTTTATGGACCGTAGCGAATTCGAAAACGGCGTCGACATCATCCGCGACAAAAAAATCGTCATTATAGGTTGTGGGGCGCAAGGCTTAAATCAAGGCTTGTGTTTGAAGGACTCTGGCCTAGACGTTAGCTATGCACTGCGCCCCGAAGCAATTTCGGAAAAACGTCAATCTTATAAAAATGCGGTCGAAAATGGTTTTACCGTAGGTACTTATGAAGAATTGATCCCGAACGCTGATATCGTCATGAACTTGACGCCTGACAAGCAACATAGCCCGGTGGTTAAAGCGGTTATGCCGCTAATGAAAGCGGGCTCAACGCTTGACTATGCACATGGCTTCAACTTGGTTGAAGAAGGCATGCAAATCAACAAAGATATCACCGTAGTAATGATGTGTCCGAAATGCCCAGGCTCAGAAGTTCGTCAAGAATTTGTACGTGGCTTTGGTGTGCCAACTTTGATAGCGGTTCATCGTGAAAACGATCCTCGCGGCGACGGCCTTGAAATAGCCAAAGCGCTGGCAGTAGGCACTGGCGGCCATAAAGCTGGTGTTTTAGAGTCATCGCCAATTGCTGAAGTGAAGTCAGACTTGATGGGCGAGCAAACGATTCTATGCGGTGTACTGCAAACCGGTGCCGTTCTTGGATTCGATAAAATGGTCGAACAAGGCGTTGAGCCTGGCTACGCGGCTAAGCTAATCCAATACGGTTGGGAAACAGTCACCGAGGCGCTAAAGCACGGCGGCGTTACCAACATGATGGATCGCTTAAACAACCCGGCAAAAATTAAAGCGTTTGATCTCTCTGAAGAATTGAAAGACCTGCTTCGGCCGCTATTCCAAAAGCATCAGGATGACATCATTTCTGGTCAGTTCTCTAGCACCATGATGGCTGACTGGGATGCAGACGACGTAAACCTGCATAAATGGCGCGCTGAAACGGCGGAAACTAATTTCGAAAAGCAAGCAATCACATCGGCCGAAATCTCAGAACAAGAGTATTTCGACAACGGCATCCTACTTGTTGCCTTCGTACGCGCTGGCGTCGAACTTGCTTTCGAAACCATGGTAGACGCGGGTATCATCGAAGACTCGGCTTACTACGAGTCACTGCATGAGACACCGCTTATCGCCAACACTATTGCGCGTAAGAAATTATATGAAATGAACGTGGTAATCTCCGATACCGCTGAATATGGTTGCTACCTATTCGACCAAGCGGCTCGCCCTCTGTTGGCTGAGAAGTTTATGCCAAACATTGGCACTGACGTTATTGGTAAGGGCCTAGGCTTGGATGACAATGGTGTTGATAACACACGCTTGGTCGAAGTCAACAAAGCGATTCGTGAGCACCCGGTAGAAATCGTGGGTCAAAAATTACGTGGCTACATGAAGGATATGAAAGCGATAGTTTAGAATTCGCTCAATATTGTTCTGAAAGGCCGACTTGCTTGCAACTCGGCCTTTTTTACACCCGTCGCTGAAAGACGCTTTAAAAGAGTCAGTTACAAGACAAAAAAATAGACCTAACATCGATTGACAAAATCATCGCAGAGACAGGTTATAGTAGCTCTACACACAAAGACATAGCGCAACGCATTGAAACTTCAAACAAGGGCGTGCGGCTAAGCAACTACCTGAAAAGCAAACCTAAACCTGTATGGCAAATAAAAAACGCCTGGCGATTATAGGATCCGGCATCTCCGGTCTGAGCACGGCTTACCATCTGCATAAGGAATACCAGATAACCGTCTTCGAAAAAGAAGACTATTTTGGTGGCCACACTGATACGCATGAGCTGACTATCGACGGCCAAATGGTGAACGTAGATAGTGGCTTTATAATTTTCTGCCCTGAATTCTATCCAAACTTTTGCAGCATGTTAGAGCAACTTGGCGTTGAGTCGCAAGCCACCGATATGAGCTTCTCAGCTTATAATCGAAAATCGAATGTGGTTTATAATGCGACCAACCCTAACAAGCTTTTTTGCCAACGCCGCAATCTACTCAGCCTACGTTTTTATCGCATGATTTTCGACATTTTGCGTTTCTACAACACGGCGCACAAAGTTCTTAAAAGTAACGATACTGAAACCACGGTTGCCGAGTATTTGACGCAAAAAAAATACAGTAAAGCCTTTGTAGATAATCACTTACTACCGATGATCAGTGCGCTTTGGTCGGCGCCCCCTGAGCGGGTTGCACAGTTTCCAATTCATCACTTGGTCGATTTCTTCTCACGCCATGGCCTGATGCAGATACTCAACCGCCCTAAGTGGCAGGTTGTTAAAAATGGATCTAACAGCTATGTGAAAGCCTTACGCCAACAACTAAAGGTGAATTGGAAGTCCGGTTCAGCGGTTACCAAAGTGTCGCGAGAAGATCATGTGACGGTGCATACTGAAGACGGTCATGAAGCCACCTTTGATGCCGTGGTGATGGCATTGCACGCCGACAGCGCTTTAGCAATCTTAGACCAAGCAAGCGAAGACGAGCAACAGGTGCTGGCCGCGATACCGTTCGAGAGGAATCACGTTGTAGTGCATGCCGATGACAGCATCATGCATCCAAACACCTTATCCTGGGCGAGTTGGAACACTGAAGTGCCAAATGATTTCGATTCGAATACCCAACGAGTTTGTACGGCTAATTACTGGATGAATTCGCTTCAAGGGCTAACGCTAGAATCAAACGTTTTCACCTCGCTGAATAGCCAAGCTAAAATCGACCCGACTAAAATATTACTTGAACGGGTCTACTACCACCCAGTCTTTACCGCGAAGAGTGTCGCAGCGCAAAAGAAAAAGCATTTAATCGATGGTAAGCAGTCAACCTATTACACCGGAGCCTTTTGGGGTTGGGGCTTTCACGAAGATGGTGCTAAAAGCGCCGCTGAAGTGAGCCAGCTTATTCGCTCTCAGCTGATATGAACGGTCTGAAATTATTCCAAGGCTGGGTAAGCCATAGCCGCTCAAAACCAATTGAACATAGCTTTCGTTATCGCATGTTTCAAGTATGGGTCGATGTGAAACAAATAAGCGCGCTGGATCAAGTCAGCCGTTGGTGGTCGTCAACCGGCTTCAATCTAGTTCAATTTAAGCGACAAAACTACCTTCCTAGCGAGCAAGGCTTATACCAAGAAATCTGTGCCACGATTAAACAGCACTCCGGTAATGAGTTCGACGGAGAGGCTTATCTACTAGCCAATTTAAGCTATTGGGGTATTTGCTTTAACCCAGTGGTGTTCATCGCCTGCTATAAAGATGACGAGTTGTGCTATCTGGTGAGCGAAGTACACAACACACCCTGGAACGAGCGCTTCATTTACGTGCACGACACTAATTCAGCCCAAGGCGAACCAGACGCAAACGGCTTTCATGTGGCGAACTTTGATAAAGAGTTTCATGTCTCTCCCTTCATGCCCATGGATCTACAATACCGTTGGAAATACAAAATCGACAACAGCCGCTTTTCTATTAACATGATTTTGCTGCAGAACAGCGAGTCTATTTTTAATGTCTCTATGCAGCTCGACGGCGAGCCGCTCAGCCGCAAGCAAGCCAATAGACTTCCGTTTCGCTTTCCATTAATTTGCATCAAAGTTGTTGCTGCTATTTATTGGCAAGCGCTGCGCCTATGGTTTAAACGAGTACCGATCTTTTCACACCCAAACTAACCGACCTCGACCAGATATATGAACAACTCTGTACCAAGCAATCAGATCATCGTAAACGCAAGCCAGTTTTCTGAGCCTGAAAGTATTCCGTCAATTTTTTCAACTGTCGGTCAGCAACTTCAAACTGTCAGCAACGGCTCAATGGTCGACCGTTTCTTTCGCACTAAGTTCATTGAGTTATTTCAAAAACTTGATGGCGGCTGCATTCACCTTATCGACTCGTTTGGCACCACCAGCCTAGGTAATCCTGATGCTGAGCTGCATTGCTCCTTAGTAATTCATGACCTCAGCAGCTACACCCAAATAGCCTTAAGTGGCAGTAATGGCTCGGCACAGGCTTACATCGACGGTTTGTGGAGCGCTGACGATCTAAGCAAGTTGATTAGAATTTTTGTCAAAAATCGATCGGTGTTGAACCAAATGGAGTCCGGGCTAGCTAAGTTAGCGCAAATGTCGTTTAGGCTGTGGAATAAATTTAAACGCAATACGATAAGCGGTTCGAAGAAAAACATCGCTGCACATTATGATTTGGGCAATCAATTTTTTCGTCTGTTTCTCGACCAGCGAATGATGTATTCATCTGCGTTGTACGAAGCGGGTGACGATCTAAGTAAAGCATCCGACCGAAAGCTTCAACGTATTTGTTGTGCTCTGGAATTGAAAAAAGGAGACCACTTGGTTGAGATTGGCTCTGGTTGGGGTGGCTTCGCTTGTTTCGCGGCTAGCACTGTTGGCTGCAAAGTTACCACCGTGACCATTTCTCAAGAGCAATTCAACGAAACGCAAGAGCGTATTTCACGTGAGGGCTTAAGCGACTTGGTAACGGTAAAGCTTCAAGATTATCGCCAGATAGAGGGGCATTACGATAAGCTAGTCTCAATCGAGATGATCGAGGCTATCGGTCACCAATACCTTGATACCTATTTTAGAAAGCTGAATACGTTGCTAAAACCGAATGGTAAAGCGCTAATTCAAGCGATTGTTATTGACGACAACCAATACCAGAATGCATTAAAGCAAGTCGACTACATCAAAAAATATATATTCCCCGGCGGGTTTATGCCCTGCTATAGCGTGATCACAGACTATGCCAGTCGTAATCGTTTGATGCTCGAAGACTTGCACGATATGGGCCTTAGCTACGCACAAACCTTACGGGATTGGCGCAAGCGCTTCTACGACAAGATTGATCAAGTCAACGAACAAGGCTACGACTCTGGTTTTCAGCGCATGTGGGAATTTTATTTCTGTTATTGCGAAGGAGCCTTCGATGAACGCGCGATTAGTGTTGGGCAAATACTTTTCCGCAAACAAGGCGATGTAGTTTAGAAATATGGTTTAGAAATATGGCTTAGAAATCAGACTTAGACAAATTGAGGCCGCCTCGAATTAAATTGACATAGCGTAAACAGAGAATTTGAATGACCAACAACCCATCTAAAGTAGCGATCACCCTACCGTTCTCAGCTAAGCTAATTGAGCTCGCGGAACAAGGTAAGCTGCCTGACCTAGCGGTACGCTATGGTATACGCCGCCTATGCAAACAACGGCTTAAAGACGAACTGATAGACCACCCTGAGCAACAACAACAACGCTTTCAAAAACTAATTGAAGAGCTGCGTCAAAGCCCTATAGCCATCGAGACCGATGCGGCCAACGAGCAACACTACGAAGTCGCTACTGACTTCTACCTTGCCTCTTTAGGCAAGCGCCTAAAATACAGCTGCGCCTATTACCCACAAGCCGATACCACCTTAGACCAAGCCGAAGAGCACATGCTCGCGCTGTATTCTGAACGCGCTGAGTTGGCAAAGCAGCAGAATATTTTGGAGCTTGGTTGCGGTTGGGGGTCACTCACTCTTTGGATGGCTGAACACTACCCAGATAGCCAAATCACCGCCGTTTCCAACTCAAGTACGCAAAAAGCGCACATAGACCAGCAATGCCAGCAGGCGGGTTTCGACAATGTCACGGTGATAACCGCCGACGTCAATGCCTTGGAACTTGATGCCGATCAGTTTGATAGAGTGATCTCCATCGAAATGTTTGAACACATGCGCAACTACCGGCAACTCTTAGCGCGCATTTCAAATTGGCTAAAGCCCGATGGCAAACTATTCGTACATATATTTGCACACCGCAATGTGATGTACCCATTTGATGTGAAGAGCGAAAACGATTGGATGTCCAAGTATTTCTTCACCGGCGGACTAATGCCATCAATCGACACACTACTGCATTTTCAAGAGCAATTATCATTAGAGAGTCGCTGGCTGGTTAATGGTCAACACTATGAAAAAACCTGCAATCATTGGCTCGAGAAAACCGACCAAAATAAAGACCGAATCATTGCCGCTTTTCGGCAAGACTACAGCCAGCAAGATGCTGAGATTTGGTTCCATCGCTGGCGTATTTTCTATATGTCATGCGCGGAGCTATTCGGTTTAGACCAAGGCCGACAATGGATGGTTGCGCACTATCTTTTTAACAACGCCAAAAAATAGAATCCTAAATAGTCGACTTTTTAAGCCCAGTAAATAGAACTCGGGCGCTTTAATCATCTAGCGCTCTAAATAGAGTTTCAACCGTGGGTTTCAATAGAGTTTCAACCGTGGGTTTCAATAGAGTTTCAACCGTGAGTTTCAAAAGAGTTTCAACCGTGAGTTTCAACAATCTCGCCACGCATGAATCAGACTCTCTGACCGACGAGCTGGCACCCATCCACTAAACTAGCTATGCTGTTAGCGAATGAATCAAAAATAGGATAAAGGATGCCAGCTAACGTTTACGTTAACACCGCTCAATCAGGTTTTTATCAAGGCTTTAATAAAATAGTTTCTATCACGCCAAAGGTCTTGGTTCTATGCTTAATCGCGTGGGCGGTGCTGCTTCCCAAGCACGCAAAGGAAACATTATTAGACATGCAACATTGGACCACCTCTTACTTTGGTTCTTGGTATATGTTTAGCGCGGCAATTTTCATGCTAGCCGTCATGCTTCTGGCGATTATTCCAGCAACGGGACGAATCAAGCTCGGTCTGAAAAATGATAAACCTGAGTTCTCTTTATTTTCTTGGTTCTCAATGATGTTTGGTGCCGGTATTGGCATCGGAATGCTGACCTACTCGACCGCCGAACCGATTTTTCACTTCGCCACTAACCCAGATACAATTCAAGGCTTAAGCACCAGCCTAGATGCCGATAATGTGCGCAATGCGTTTAAATGGGGCTTTTTTCATTATGCGCTAACACCCTGGGGTTCGTATGCGATTATCGGCATCGCTCTCGGCTATTTTAGCTATAACAAAGGCTTACCGCTAACCATTAGATCCTCGCTACAACCGTTGTTCGGCAAAGCGGTGCAAGGTTGGCTCGGCCATGTGGTAGATATCGCGGCAATTTTAGCCACCATTATTGGTGTTGGCGTAACGATCGGCTACGGCGTCTCCCAGTTCGCCTCCGGCGTGTTCAATATTAGTGGCGCGCAATGGTTGATGAACACAGACGGCTCCCCCAGCTTCGCCGCTCAATTTGTGGCGCTGTTAGTTGTGCTTGGTGCGTCAACCTTATCGGCAATGTCGGGTGTCAACAAAGGCATTAAATGGCTTTCGAATATCAATATGGGCTTATCTTTTTTTCTATTGGTATTTTTTGTAATCTTTGGATCATTAGGCTTTGCGATTAACGCCTTTGGTTTTGCGATATGGGACTATCTGGTCAATTTAGTGGAAATGTCGTTTACGGTTTGGGACATTAAAGAAGATAAGGAACTGGCCGAATGGCAGGGTGCGTGGTCTATCTTCTACTGGGCGTGGTGGATTGCATTTGCACCGTTTGTCGGCTTATTTCTGGCCCGAGTATCACGTGGACGGACTATTCGAGAATACGTATTGGGGGCAATGATTGTTCCATCGTTAACTTGCCTAACTTGGTTTGCCCTAATCGGTGGCACCGCGATTAACCTTGAGCTCAGTGGAGTAGCTCAAGGCAGTATTGTTAACGCCAACATATCAGCGCAGCTCTACCAAACTATTAATCTAATACTGTCGCCGGAACTGGCCGCAGTGATGTCGGCCGTGATCGTGGTGCTACTGCTAACCTACCTAATTACCTCTGTCGACTCGGCCATATTGATTGTCACTACACTCGCCTCAGGGGGTAATCAAGGTCAAAAAAGCACCCAACATATTATTATTTGGGGAGTGATTTTTACCGCCGTTATTGCATCGTTGTTAGCCGCTGGTGGCCTAGCCACACTAAGGTCTGCAATGATTATTGGTGCGCTGCCATTTTCATTTGTGATGATGTTAATGCTGATTTCTCTAATCAAATCTTTAATTTTTAGCTCAACCAAATAAGTTCTTAGGTAAACAGTTCGCGCCATCAACATCGAGTAGATGTGACGTCGACTGTTGAGCAATCCGTTGTATACTTTGAACGTCAGATAACCCATCGATAAGAAAGCCTTATGAGCCATCAGCAAGTATCTTTGCCGCCCAAGCTATTACTCGCAGCGGTAATCCAAAATCTAGATCATCACTTTTTTGGTGAGTCTCGCGAATCGGCTAAAATAATGTTCCAAGCTATTTTAAAGGGCGAACCCTCGCCGTTTATGAAAATCGACACTGGCGAATCAGGTGATGTTTTCTGTGAGTTATCGCTCGACACATCACTGTATGTTGGTAAGCTCAACTTCAGCAAATTCCGAAATTCGCTCGCCATGATGATGGTTGCTATTAAAGAACGTTTGCAGGCCGATGCTCCGCTTAATCCTATGAACAGCGAGCAAGGCGACACCATGTTCAATATCCCGGGCATTGTTAAAGAAGCCGACGGGCAATTTAATGTCATGGTAGCCAGTTTTCGCCAGTTAGGCCCTGGCTTGGCGACCGTGCGACTGCTTTTTCTCGACCCCGATCAATATGCCGCAGCAGCCCAGCTTGCCGCTGAAAAAGCATTGGCTGAAAGTTAGCAAATCATCAGTAACTCTGAACAATTATAAAATAAAGCCATGTGACCGAATGAGACCTCAGCACATGGCGGAGAAATTAATCTATGACCTATAAAGCGCATTTTGGCCCAGACAGCAAACTCGACACTCAACGCAGCTACATTGGCGGCAAATATGTATCGAATCAAAGCGGTGAGACATTCAGCACTTGCTACCCAGGCACTGGCCAAAAAATTTGCGACGTGGAAATAGCCGGCCCCGCTGAAATCGATGCCGCCGTAAGCGCCGCTAAACAAGCATTTGAAACATGGTCAACAATGCCTGCCGCCGAACGCGGAAACATTCTTCGCCGTGCCGCAGAGATCCTACGCGAGCGTAATCAAGAATTAGCCGAACTAGAAACATTGGATACCGGCAAGGCGATAGCCGAAACGAGTTGTGTCGATATTGTTTCTGGAGCTGAGGTGATGGAATACTACGCCGGGGTTGCTCAAACCCTGCATGGCCAACACATTGATTTGCCACCCGATGCCTTCGCCATGTTACGCCGCGAACCGATCGGTGTGTGTGCTGGAATCGGCGCATGGAACTACCCTATTCAGATCGCCATGTGGAAATCGGCCCCAGCCTTAGCCTGTGGCAATACAATGGTATTTAAACCCGCTGAGCAAACGCCACTCACCGCCTTAAAGCTAGCCGAGATTTATACCGAAGCCGGCTTACCAGACGGCGTCTTCAATGTGGTGCAAGGTGCACGTGATGCCGGTTCGGCACTGATCAGTCACAAAGACGTCTCCAAAGTAACGCTAACCGGCTCAGTAGAAACCGGTAAAGTGGTGATGGCTCACAGCGCCAAGGACTTGAAGAAAGTAACCCTAGAGCTCGGTGGAAAGTCACCCATAATCGTGTTTGACGATGCCAAAATTGACAACGCCATTAACGGAATTCTTGCAGCTAACTTCTACTCAACCGGCCAGATTTGCTCAAATGGCACCCGCGTATTTGTGCATCAAGATATCTATGAAGAACTGATTTCAAAATTAACCAAACGAGCCAACGGCATGAAAATAGGCAATCCATTTGATCCCTCGACCGACATGGGACCACTGGTATCAGCCGAGCACTATGAAAAAGTTAAAGCCTATATGCAGATCGCTAAAGATAGTGCTGCGAGACATATTTGCGGCGGCGATGTACCTGATAAGCCTGAATTAAAAGGCGGCTTCTATATTACCCCGGCGATTTTCGCAGATTGCACCGATGACATGGCGTTTGTTGAAGAAGAAGTATTCGGCCCACTATTATCCATTTTGCCATTCACCGACGAAGGCGATGTTTTAAGGCGCGCGAACGATACAGATTTTGGCTTATCTGGCGCGGTATTCACTCAAGACTTCAGCCGCGCCCATCGTGTCGCCAACAAAATTCAGGCAGGCATGGTGTGGATTAACGAATACAATGTAACACCGGCTGAAATTCCATTTGGTGGCTATAAGCAATCCGGTATCGGCCGCGAAAACGGTTTACAAGCGATTGAATATTACACCCAGTTGAAGACCATTTACGCTAATTTGGGTGATATACCGCAGCTATATTAGAAGGGATACGATTTAGACTATTATGCTTGCCTGTTTCGCGGATTGGGGGAACAGGCAAGAAAAGGATTTAAAATATTGGTGATTTTCTTTTCTTAATATGACTGCTGCCATAACTTCGTTATGCCTTTAGGCGGCTCATGGTTCGAGCTAGCTCTACGAGCTGCGCCACTTGAGGGTGCTAGGTGCCCCTTGACGATATCGAAGATGCAACAAAAATCAAAAAGCCCACGGTCATTGATTGAGATTTTTCCACTCACTTCGTTCGCTCAAGATGTCAGTAGTTTGCGTTGTTTACCTGAACTCGTTTAGCGCTGCCTCTGCATATAATCCTCAGCCCGATAGACCGGCGTGTCGCTGACCGGCAAAGCAGGAAAGTACTACTGGGGCACCCAGAACTGACACTTGTAAATCTTACACTAATCTGAGTATCTAATCACTTAAAGGAATAAAGAGAGTTCGGATGACTCAATCAAAAGAAACTACCGTGTCGGTTGCCGACACGCCGTACTATCATTGTGTATCTCGCTATACCCAAAGGGCATAAACTACGGCGAGCCTTTTTATGTGGCCAAGACCACTACTTAGGGAAAGACTACGAACACAGACGCCGGTGGCATGAAGAGTAGCTGCACTCGGGGTTCAAGCGAGGCTCGATCAATGACAAACTCCCTGCTTTTCTTTTCTTAATATGACTATCCTAATATACGTTTTTGATTTCCGCCACGTCTTCTGTTACTCAGAGTCTTCAACCCCAACGTTAATATCCCAACGAATTTTGCCAGTTGCTAAATCCTCACAAAATTTTTGATCGTCTAAAACCTCATATCCTCAATCGGTATATTCCTTCACTTTCACGTCAAGAGCGTCTCTGTCTTCAGCCGTGATTGTTTGTTCTTTCATTTCTTAACCTCTCTAGGTTTCGGGTGTTAACTTACCGCCGAAGCCAATTTATCAGTCACGAAACTGTTTAAACTCTTCCCTGATTTTTTAGCTTTAATCGCCAACGCTCGATGCAATTCAGGGCTTCCGCGCACTAGAAACTGACCAGAGAATGGTTTGTTAGGGTCTTTCTTGGCAAGCGCGCAATCGCTTAGATATTCGTCAACAACGCTATAAAAAGATTTAGTGATTTCTTCTACATCACTACCATCAAACACCAGAATATCTTGAGTGTTTATAACTTCGCCAACAAACGTTTCATCTTCGTCGCTGTATTTAATTACTGCCTCATAGCCTTTATATTTCATGGTTGAATACCTACGTCACTAAATAGTTTTTTTAATGCTCTAACTTGATACGGTTTAAGCTCTTTTTGCGGGTGAGGTGTATGTATATTCAAAGACTGATCTAAAATATCTATTCGTATTCGAGAGCCATCACCTTGCTGAACCACACCGCCAACAGCACTAACTAACTTCTCTACAGAAGACCATTTAATATTCTTTTTAACTGGCGTAAAAAATATCGAATCAAGTGTCTTCGAGTGCTTATTGTTCACAATTTAATGATATCACAATGCGATATCAACAAAACCTATCTTTTTAATTTTCGCGTATTATTTTTTGAATTTAAATTCAAACTAGTTTGTTCATTCGAAACAAAGTACTGGAACTAACCTTTAACGTATGAATATCTGTCTCATCTATAAATAACTCAAAATCAGGGTTTATGTTTATTGTTCCACCGTCACTTTCAAATTTTTTCGATAAGTAAAAGCAAATACGAGAACACGCATATCAAGTCTTGTAAATAACGCCACAAAATTAAAAATCTATCCCCTCAATGAAATTTCAACGAGTTAAGAATGACTCAAGCTAGAAGTATCATAGTGCCAACTAACGACACACCTTATAACGAAAATCAGGGTGTCACATTAGACACTCTGCCCTATACATGTTTGACACTCCCGGATGCAGATGTCACTTGGCAGCAGCGACTTTAGTGCTCCATGTCAAACATTGACATTATTTATGATTATGCTTTAATGAGGATGTAATTCACCAACCAAAGGTTTTATGGATATGGCAAACACTTCCTTACATATCTCCCTATCGGAGTCGCTTAAGCAAGATGCTTTACAGCAAGCTAAGGATGGTCGTTTTAGTAACGCGACAGAATATGTGCGGCACTTGATCCGTCAAGACGTGTTGCGAGCAAAAGCTCAAGCTGAATTTAGTTCCTTCATCAAAAAAGGGTTGGAGTCTCCTAGTTGTGGGCAATCACCGCAAGAAATGGTTGCAGAACTAAAAGCTGAAATAAAGCAGCGTGTATGATCGTTGATCCGAGCGAGCAATCCAAACAAGATGCTCTCGATATTGCTTTATATATAGCGCAAGACAATCAAAATGCTGCAATACGATTTCTTGATAAGCTAGAAGAAACATACACCATGTTGGCCGAGTTCCCGCAAATGGGGCACGCGCCCTATTTCGACTTCATCGAGGGGTTGCAGTCTGTACCAATCATAAATTTCAGTGGGTACAACGCGTTTTACCGTGTTGTTGGCGATGTTATTTATATTGATCGTGTTTCCCATAACAGCAGACACCTACCAAACCTGTTTGAATATCTAGGAGAACAGTAGCATTGTAAGGTGCTAACAAGTTGACTACTGCAGGCGAACGAAATCAGGTAATAGCATCACATTAGCGCCTTAGCCCATTCAGCAAACGCCCGCTAAGGCTTTTTCCATCAAGCCCTGTGCCTACACCGTGATGTGCAATCACTACCATGTGGCACTTCATTTGCGGCCAGACATGGCTAGCAAGTTGAGTGAAATGGAGCTTGTGCGGCGTTGGCATTCTCTTCAAAGGCACATATCTCTCACAATGTTACGAGGCTGGTAATCCGCTATTAGCCGCTCAGCTTAAAGTCTTGGAAAAAGACATCGAAGTATGGCGAAAGCGGCTCTCTAGATTGTCGTGGTTGATGAAAGTTGTGAATGAATCCATTCCGCGACGCGCCAATCTCGAGGACAAGTGCACAGGGCATTTTGGGGAAAGTCGCTTCAAAAGCCAAGCGTTATTGGATGAGCGTGTACGGCTTGCCTGCATGGCCTATGTTACACCACAGCGCTATTAGAAGCATTCTGCAAAATGTTTGCCCGTTTCCGTCATCTTAAACGCAGTCGAACGACCAAGTGCCTCTTGAGCGTACCAAGTGCCCCTTGTGGATATCTCAGATGCAACAAAAATCAAAAAAAACACGGTCACGCAGTGAGATTTTTCCACTCACTTCGTTCGGTCAAAATGACAGTAGCTTGCGTTGTTTACGTGAATGCCTTTAGCGCTGACTCTGCCTATAATTCTCAGCCCGGTAAACTGGCGCGTCACTCAACGGCAGTGCACTGTTACCTTTAATAATATCAGCGGCTTTTTCAGCAATCATCACCGTTGGAGCGTTTAAATTGCCACTTACGATTGACGGCATTATCGATGAGTCAACAATCCGTAAGCCCTCTAGGCCGCGAACCTTGCAGTCACCATCGACTACCGACATGTCATCACTGCCCATCTTGCAGGTACACGATGGATGATAGGCCGATTCAACCGCATCTTTTAGAAATGCGTCGAGTTGCTCGTCAGTTTGAACATCGGCTCCAGGAGATATTTCTTCGCCGGCAAAAGGCTTAAATGCTGGCTGCTGAAATATTTCGCGTGTTAGCCTTACCGCGGCGCGAAACTCTTGCCAGTCTTCTGGCTTGGACATGTAGTTAAAGATGATTTTCGGTTTGTCTCGGTAGTCGCCTGAACGCAGTGTAACCGACCCTTTGCTTTGCGAGCGCATGGAGCCAACATGCGCTTGGAAACCATGACCACCATTGGCACTTTTGCCGTCATAGCGAACCGCCATAGGGAAAAAGTGATATTGCAAATCTGGATGCTCAACGCCCTTTTTACTGCGAATAAAACCACCGGCTTCAAAATGGTTAGTAGCGCCCAACCCTGTTCGAGTGAATAGCCATTGCGCACCGGTAATCGCCTTGCCGAAAAGATTGTAATACTTAAATAAAGAGACTGGCTGGGTGCATTCCATCTGCAAATAAATTTCGAGATGGTCTTGTAAATTTTCACCGACACCTTTTAACTCATGCTTTAATTCAATACCGTGCTGCTTAAGCTGCCCGGCAGGGCCAATACCAGAGAGCATCAGCAGTTGAGGGTTATTAATCGGTCCACCGCTAAGAATCACTTCTTTATCAGCGAAAACCTGCTGTGTTTTAGGCCGCTTGCTATTACCTTTGGCGAACTCTACACCGATCACTTTTTTGCCGTCCATCAACAATTGCTTAGCATGTGCACGCTTAATAACCGTTAGGTTTGAGCGCGCCATCACTGGCCGTAAATAGCCGACCGCCGTCGAGCCACGATTGCCGTTTCGAGTGGTTCGGTCCATTGGCCCGAAACCCTCTTGCTGATAGCCATTCATGTCTTCGGTGTAGGGGTAGCCTGCTTGCTGGCCAGCGTCTGTCCATGCCTTGAACAAAGGGTTATCACTGCCGCCTTTGGTAATGCTTAACGGCCCCGAGTCGCCGTGATAATCATCTGCGCCAACATCTCGATTACCGGCCTTACGAAAATACGGTAAGCAATGCGTATAGCTCCAATGGCTGAGAGACTCGTCTTCTTTAGCCCAACGATTGTAATCAAGCGCGTTACCACGGATGTAGCACATACCATTAATCGACGAAGATCCACCGTATACTTTGCCTCTCGGGCAATGCATTACTCGGTCGCCTAGAAATGGTTCGGGTTCGGTGTGGTAATCCCAGTTGTAGCGGGTGCCGTTCATCGGGTACGCCAGCGCGGCGGGCATATGTATTTGCCATTCCCAAAACGGATCCTTGCCACCGGCTTCCAATAACAGCACGCTGACCGAGGCATCTTCGCTTAAACGGTTGGCCAAAACGCAGCCAGCTGAGCCAGCCCCTACAATGATATAATCGTACTTCATAAACTACTTTCCGGTTTGAGTTTGTTCTGAGGCTTTACTAACAAGCGTTCGCGTGCAATTTATTGGGTTAGACCCTGATTATGCAATAGAACTCTACTGCGGCCCAAAATATATTTGAAAACAAGAGCTTGCTCGACTATTGCCACTCACCATAGAACGACTATGGCTCGCGGCAATGGTCTTGTGCGAGCACCTGTTTTCTTTGATCTTTTGATCCTCGCAACGATTTCTATTACATAATCAGGGTTTTACGATGGATAGCAATCGTTCTAGTTCGTTATTTTCTACGGTTGTCTGAATACGACGCAAGGCGGTTAGTTCGCGACACGCTAATTGGGGGTGAGCCGTTGCAGTTAAATAAGGATTGCGCCACACTGATAATACCAGTCCAAAAATAATGCTAAGTCAATTGCTTATGAATTTCAGCAAAGTGCACCCCAAAAAGAATTGCTTTTGCGTTACGTGGGACGACGGATCGACCTCTGAACTACCCTATATCTGGTTACGTGATAACGACCAAGCCGAATTGCACCCGCAGACGGGTGAGCGCACGTTTGACCTCACCACCGTAGCACTAGACATCGCCCCGCAAGACTTTAACTTAGAACTGAGTGACCGACCGAGCTCATCCCGCATTAATATCCGCTGGCCAGAAAAGGAAACTGTATCGCATTACACCGCGCAATGGTTATATGAACATAGGCCTGGTCACGCGCGCTATGATCCCGCTGCTATCGAGCGCAAAAGCTGGGCCGCGAAAACCATGAAATCATTACCTCGATTTTGCGCCATAGAATGCAAGGCTTCCGCTAGCGTTTTGTGTGATGCGCTAACAACGCTAAAGCAAACTGGCATTATCCTGATCCATAACTTAGACGATGATTTAAACGCCGGAAAAAACTTCGGCGACTTAATTGGTTTTAAACGAGAAACTAACTATGGCGTTATGTTTGAGGTTCAGAGTAGACCGCGTCCAAATAACTTAGCCTACACCTCATTAGCCCTGCCGTTACATACGGATCTATCAAATCAAGAGTTTGTGCCCGGCAATCAGTTCTTGCACTGTTATCGTAACGACGCCAGCGGTGGCGGCTCAATTTTTGCTGACGCGATGTCAATCGTTGAAGATCTTGAGCGAGATTATCCTGAGCACTATGCTACTTTGTGTGCTCTTGATGTGCCCTGGCATTTCTTAGATGACAAAGACGATGTTCGATATCACCGGCCCGTTATTGGCCTAAACCGACATGGCGATTTCGATGCCCTAACCTTTAACGCTCACTTGGCAGACATTGCTGATTTTGACTCTGATTTACTGTACCCTTTCTATGCCGCCTATCGAGAATTGATGTGTCGTATCAGAGAAGCGAGTTACAACATAGAATACGTCTTAAAAAACGGCGAAATGCTGGTATTCGATAATAAGCGAGTATTGCACGGCCGGGCGGCATTTGATCCGAGCTCGGGCGCGCGTCATTTACGTGGCTTTTACATAGAGCACAATGAAATTAATAGCCGCATTCGAATGCTAGCCGAGCAATTGACGCAGTAAGCCACCGTAAAAAAGATTATCGTATATTTTTTGGTGGCTTAGTCTGAGTTAAATAATAATAAAACGAACACCACCCTGGGAGAATTATTAATATGAAGGAGTCAATGAAGTTAATTGATAAGCCTACTTTTTTTGGCTCATTAGCACTGTTACTAATGGTGACCATACCGTTAATAATTTGGCCCGTAGAAGGGGCTAAATATGTCTTAATTTCGCGTGATTTTGTAGTGGATAACTTCGGTTCTGCTTACTTAATGCTAGGATTAGGCGCATTTCTGTTCATGCTTTACGTGGTCTTTAGTGACATTGGGCGCATCAAATTGGGTGACCCGGGCTCAGAACCAGAATTCAAAACAGCCTCATGGGCCTCGATGCTATTTTGTGCTGGTATTGGTGTCGGCATTATGGTGTGGGCGCCGATAGAATGGGCCTACTACTACCAATCCCCCCCCTTCTTACTCGAAGGAGGCACCTCCGAAGCAATGAAATGGGCGACGGTCTATGGCATCTTCCATTGGGGGCCGATTGCCTGGTCTATTTACTTAGTGCCGGCGCTGCCAATTGCCTATTTCTATCACGTACGCAAAAACCGTAAGCTAAAACTATCAGAAGCCGTGGCACCGCTGATTGGCAACCGCAATGTTCGCGGCTTTTGGGGTAAGCTAATCGACATACTATTTGTGTTCGGCATGCTCGGTGGCGGCGCTACGAGTTTAGGCTTGGGCGCTCCATTATTGAACGAGGGCTTGCATATATTGTTCGGTTTTGAAAAAAACATGACGATGCAGATAATCGTGCTAATTGTGGCTACCGCCATTTTTGGTGCCAGCGCCTATTCTGGGATCAAAAAAGGCATTCAAACGCTGTCCAATTTCAATCTATTATTAGCCGTGATCTTGCTGGTTTTTGTGATTGTCGTTGGTCCTACCGCTTTTATAGCTGAGGCATCACTTTCGTCATTAGGGGTGCTGTTTGATAACTTCTTCTCAATGGCCACCTATTTAGAGCCCTTTGGTGGAATGAATGGTTATGCCGACACTTCTTTCCCGCAAGATTGGACAATTTTTTACTGGGCTTGGTGGCTGGCATACGCACCAACCATTGGACTATTTATAGCCCGTATCTCTTACGGCAGAACAATGGGCAGCATGGTGCTTGGCTCACTATTCTATGGCTCGGTTGGCTGTGCGCTATTTTTCATGGTTCTGGGCAACTACGGTTTGCACCTGCAACTCAGCGGCACGCTCGATGTTGTCAACATTCTTAATACTGACTCTCAACCGGCAGCGGTGTTCGCTATTTTAGGCAGTTTGCCATTTAAATCGATTGTTATTGCGCTTTATACGGTGCTAGCAATCGTATTCTTGGCAACCACCTTTGACTCAATCTCTTACATCTTGGCGTCAGTGGTACAGAAAGAAGTTAAAGACGAACCTATGCGTTGGAATCGATTGTTTTGGGCAGGCACACTGAGCTTTTTGCCTATTACACTGCTATTCCTCGGCGATTTAAAGACCTTGCAAACGGCCAGCATTGTTGCCGGTGCGCCACTGGTGGTTATCTCGGTGATGCTATGTATATCAATTTATAAGACCGCCAAGTATGACTTGCATCGCCAGTCATCAGTACCCGACCCTGAGATCGATCTAGATGGGTTTCCAGAGCATGACCCTTGGAGTCAGCGCGGTACTTGGGATGATAAATAAGCGACCAATCTAGATAGCATGTCTTGATGAAACTCGACCAACCCTTTATACGCTTACCGTTTTGCTTTGACGTAGACCGCCTAAAAAGCGAGCTGGATCAGTTTGATGCACAACACTGGATGGCGCACCCGAATCGAATGCATGGTAATGCGGCCATCCCGTTGGTGTCACAAAATGGTGAGAACAACGATGAGTTTATAGGTCATATGAAAATGACGGCTCATCTGCAACGCTGTGACTATTTGCAACAGGTTATGGCGTCGTTTGGCGAGGTGTTAGCTCGCTCGCGCTTGATGCGCTTGGCCGCTAAATCTGAGGTTTCAGAGCATGTCGATTTCAATTACCACTGGTATAGCCGTGTTCGAATTCATATTCCAATCACCACTAACCCTGATGTGTTGTTCTACTGTGGCGATGAAAAAATAAATATGCAGGCCGGAGAATGCTGGATCTTTGATTCTTGGCGACGCCACAAGGTGGTCAATAACAGCTCCGAACATAGAGTTCACTTAGTTGTCGACACATCAGGTTCGTCGCGCTTTTGGAAAATGCTGCGACGCATGCAAAGCCTAGCCGATGCTGACATCGTTAAACAAACTCAACTAGTCGAATACCAGCCCCATGCAAAACCAAAACTACGCACCGAGCGATTTAATATAGCTCCGGTGATGGCACCCGGCGAATTAGAGGCAATCGCAGACGCCTTGGTAGCTGATTTTTCTGCATACCCTGGTAACAATCAAGACTTGGTGAAACATTACACCCACTTGCTCAGTGACTTAGCAAAAGACTGGCGAGAAGCCTGGCTTCTCTATGGCTACCAATACGCTGGGGTAAGCGTGTATCAAGAGGTTTTACAACGCGCTGTTCAGAAATTGAATCCCGACCCCCGTGCTTTAGTAACAATGAGCAATCAGCTTGGCGTCAACCCAATTATCATGCAACGCATTATTCGAGCAGCGCTCAATCCAGATTTACTGGCAGAGTTCCTGACCAGCGCCGAAAACATTAGCGCCTAAACTCGATGACTAAAACGTGTAGTCAAAGTTCTGCAAGTCGGTCTGATACAACTCCGCAACCAAACTGCGCAGATGATCATCATAATACTCTCGGTAGTGAGCATGCTCGGAGCGGTTCCTTAACTTCAATTGAACCGCTGGCAAACCCAACTGATCGAAAATTGTGTCTAACGATTCCTGTAACGTCTCGTAGCGGCCAAGGAAATTCACACCCAGGTCTCCCTTGACATCGGTCAACAAATTACTTTGCGGCACCACCAAAATGCGTGCCCGAAAAGCCGGTCGCTCTAAGGCCAGCTTCATCCATGATATAGGATTATCTTCAAAGCTTGGGTTCGGCCGGTTTAAGAATGCGCAGGTCGAGACAAATCGGTCGAAAGGATTTCGTACAAAAGAAAATCGAAAATAGTCATTCCACCGCCCTTGATCCAGAGCGGGCCTTAACTGTTGAACACTAATATGACCATGTTTGATTTCGGCAATCTCAGGTATCGGAATAGCTTGCCTGCCAAAAAGTGCCTGTTGCTCCCAGTCATCTGCTGATGAATGATGGTGTAAGGCTTCACGTACAGCATGAGTGGCAGTTTTTGGTGTAGCGAAGAATATATAACGGTGCTTATGCGAGATAATCATAGAAAATAATTAATCCAATTTTCAGCCAGAAAGCGAGGTTTTAGACAGTGAGAATGAGTACACGTCTATGAGACCTCAGGCAATCGGATAACGCTGAAGAACCTCTGGCCCCAAAGAATCGATCAATGGTTGCAGGTGTTGTTCAAAATTACGCCACTGTTCTAAGCCCGTCGTATAAATAGGCTGACGTACCTGTTCAGAACTCGGTGTTCTAACATTACGTTTAGTTTTATAAAACTCTATACAGCTTTCTTCAAACGGTAAATCACAGAAATCTAAAATTCGATGAACTTGGGTTTCAAGGTCATGAACCACATCTTCGTGCTGCACTCGCAAAACAAAACCAGGTAACACTGTGTCCCAATGATCCATCAATTCAACATAGTTTTTATAGTAGTCGCCAATTTCATGTAAGCCATAAGTGAACTCTTGTCCTTCGGCGAATAGTTGCTTAAAGCCACTAAAACAACACGCCATTGGATGGCGTCTAGCATCTATTATTTTAGCGTTGGGCAACATCAATTTGATCAAACCAATGTGTAAAAAGTTGTTCGGCATTTTATCGATAAACAGTGCTGCGCCCTGCCTGAACACCTTGGTATCGTTAATATACTGCTCACCAAATTGGCGAAAGTAGCCATGCTCTAATTCAGTCAATATTTTCGGGTAGTTCGGCTCATCACCCGCTGCGACCTTTTCACGCCCGAGTAAACGGCGGCTAACACTCATAATGTTAGGTAATTCCATTGTTCCATCAACCTGTGAATGTGACGCTAAAATTTGTTCTAGTAGCGTAGAACCGGCTCTAGGTAAGCCTACGATAAATATCGGCGCGGGGTCTTCACAGCCGACACCTCTCAGACGATTGAATAACTCAGCATTACAGGTGCTTATCTGGCGTTGAACACGCTTACTAATTTCGGGAATGTCATACTTAAGAAAGTCCTTATTAAGCTGGTTACCCTGTTGATAGGCGAGAAACGCCGTATCATAATCTTGCCTATCTTCAAGTGCTTTACCCAAAGCGAAATTTAGATGAACTTTATCGATCACACTTGTTTCCGAGCGCGCCCTATAGTCCTCCATATGCTCAATTTCATGTTCAGTAAATTGATAAGTTTTAGTATTGGCTAAGCTCCAAAACGCATCGCCAAAATCGGGCGTATGTCTATACAACTGCTGATAAGCATCAATCGCAGCATCCAAGTTGCCGGATGTTTTTTCAGCATGCCCAAGCAATAGAAACAAACTCCGCATGCTGGGATTATGCTTGATAATTTCTCGGTATAACTTGGCGCTTGCTTGCGTATCGCCAACACCCGCCAGTGTCGCCGCCAATAATACTTGAAACTGGACTTGTTGCGGGCTCTGCCGGTTTAAGGCCGTTGCAATCTCATGCGCTTTACCAAATTTCTGCCGCTTAATTAGTAAATTGGCATAATCAAATCGAGCACCAATATGGCTTGGCGAAAAAACTACCGCACTTTCCAAGATGAATTCAGCATCTTCTAGAATTTTAGAGCGCACGGCAATATCGGCTAATAAGCGCATACCTTCGATATCTTGCTTATTGTTGAGCATATAGTCGCGACAAATTTGATCGGCCATACTCACGTTATCTCGATTTAGTTGACTCCTCACCGCCTGAAGAGCGGGGTGGAGCACATTCAGCTGACTAACCTCATGCTTAGCTCGTTCAAGCGCTGCTTTATTAGCGGTCTTGGTGTACAAATTTACCAACGCCTTCCAACTTGCAATCAATGCATTATCAGCAGTGACCGCAGTCTCATAGGCCTTAATCGCTGCTGACACTTTGCCTTGATCGTTAAGATTGTGGCCGAGCTCTTGATAAGCGCGAACATAATTAGAGTCAAGGTTAAGTGCCGCATCTAGAGCGGTAATAGCATCGTCATGTCGCTTAAGACGACGAAGGCAAACAGCACGTAGATAATGCGCTTCGGCGTTTGTACTTAGCTCATCTTGATTACTGCCAATAAAATCTAAAGCAGCTTGAAACTTGCCCTGTTTAACAAGCTCTGTTGCGTTTAAGGTTAAGGATTGCGATGGAGTTTGAGATGACATTATAAGTAGAGTTCTTAATTATTTATTTGATAGTACAACATCTTTGTTGCGCATATCTGATTGCGCGAAAACAAAATATATAAAAAAGGCGAGCCATAGGCTCGCCTTTTTATCGACTCATTAACTGTGCTTAGTAAGTGCAAGCACGGCTAATAAATTACCGTTAAAGCTTACGCTTATTGGTAATCCCAACGGAACCGTAGACCAACCGTACGAGGGCGAGTTACTGATACTCGGGGGGTATAGTCGGCGGTATTAATATTGATAATACCGTCTTCATCAAACAAGTTATTAACGAAGAGCTCTACGCCCCAGTTATCCTTATTTACACCCGTTGAAACGTTAACAATTGAGTAAGACTCTTGTACATAACGACCGTTAGCGAAGAACTGCCCATCAGCGGTTAAGCCAGTAGAGCCGGGAACCTCTGTGGCAACACCACTGGCACCAAAAGTGCCACCTTCGTTGCGAATCTGCAAACCAGAACCACGGCCATAGATACGACGTGTGGTGTCTTCGACGAAGTTGGCATTACCAACGATACCCGACAGGCTATCACCCGTGTAGACAAGGCCTGCTTGTACGAATGCATCACCGCCAAAGTTGTCCATTTCAAATTCATATCGACCGCGCACGTTGAAGCCAAATTCAGCCGTAAACGGTAATTCGCTACCAACCGGTGCCGCGAGACCTTCTAACTGCGCGTTCAAACGAGTAATTTCAGAATCAACCCAAGAAGCTGCACCGGCAATGGTCAGGTTATCTGTCGGTACCCAAGTAAAATCAGCATCGATACCTTGAATGTCCGCATCACCTACGTTTTCAATGAACACCAAGAACGCCACATTAGATGGGTCAAATCGAGTTGTTTGAAGGTCGGTTATTTCGGAATTAAAATACGTAGCATTCAAGCGCAGACGGTTACTTAAGAAATCACCTTTGATGCCAATCTCGAAATTGGTCAACTCATCGGTTTTTGCCACGGCTGGTACAACAAAGCCCTCAAACGGCCCCGTTTGGTTGGCTGAAGGCGAACCCGCATTACGATTTACCGTTTGCGGTCGGAAACCCTCAGAAACAGTCGCGAATAAAAGTATATCGTCAGTTGCTTTCCAATCAGCGGTAAAACGGAAAATAGTATCATCCTGATTTGCAACACCATCAGCGCCCAAGTTTTCTAAGCCAGAGACAGGAGTGCCGCCTTCAGATAAAGCACCAAAGGTACCTAGGTTAATTAATCGCTGAGTTACGTTGTTACCTGAATTGTCTGAACAACCTATTGTTCCATCAGCACGAGTTACTGCATAGCTAATGTCACGACCGGATGGAACCACACCATCGCCATTTTGTAGACTAGCTGGGTCTTTACCCTTACAGCCAAATGAACCACCGGTTGCACCGGTTAAAGCATAATCGATGTCATACGCACGAACACCAGCACTCACCGTTAGTGAATCAGTAAGCTCAAACGATACATCTGCGAAGAATGCTGTTTGCTCTTCTTCACGAGTGAAATCGTTGGCGAAGGTCGTCTGCTCTGGTAAGCCTATACGACTATTACTACCTCGGGCGAAATCGGCTGGGCGAACGGCGGTGTTGAGACCAGCATCGAGTGCACCAAAATATTGGAATTGACCCAATGATTTGGTTTCTACATCGTCGAAGAACGCGCCTACTGTGTATTGAAAACGCTCGCCAATCTCGCCTTGTATGCGAAATTCATGGCTGGTGCGCTCACTTTCAGTGTCATCAACATATTGTTTACGCAGATCAAATACTTCTGAAGCGGTTGAATAACCCCCAGTGGTGATGTAATAAACCTGATAACCACCACCAAAACTATAGACGGTGTAATCAATTACTGAACTTACGTCGCGATCTAAGAAACCACCGGTGTAAATAACATCTAGGCCACCAACACGACCTTCAACTGTTAAGGTCGTAAGGCCAAAGTTATCGTTATTTCGGTCTGGAGAAAAGCTTTGAGACTGATTTGTCGAGCCTGTTGTTGGTGCATACTCGAACACACCTTCAGTTTCTAAATCTTGGCTAGTATGTTGTACCAAGGCGCTCCAATCTTGATTAATATCCCAGGAAAACCCTAATCGGACACCTTGATATTGTGCGTCATTCCAATTGTCTTGAATTAGGTTCCCATTGGTTGTTTGTGCTACAGGAGAACCAGGCAGAATAGCCGCGGCAGAGCTAATCTGGTTACGATTAATAACATTAATTAGGTCTTGCTTATTGGGATTAAACGCAGCAGCGACATTATCGATCCAACCACCTTGTGTATCAGAGTACACCACCGCGCGAGCGGCCATCGTGTCTGATAATGGGAAGTTGAACGCGGCCTCGAGGTTAGTACTAGGGTCACCTCCACTGGTGCTGCTATAGCCAGCTTTAACACTGGCCTCAAAGCCTTGTGTCGACGGCTTATTAGTGATCAAGCGCACCGTGCCAGACTGTGAGCTAGCGCCGAATAGGGTGCCTTGAGGCCCAGGTAAAACCTCGACTCGTTGTAAGTCGGCCGCATAAATATCTAAATTTCGTCCGCCGAAAGACACCGCTTGGTCATCGAGATAAAGCGCCACTGCTGGCGCCGAACCTTGTACCGACGATACGGTATTACTTGATTGTTCTGTCGCCACGCCACGAATATAAATTTCGTTTCGACCAGGGCCGCGACCTTGCTGAACGACGTTCGGCAGGTATTTTACGTACTCATCAAACGTGTTAACGCCCAATTCGTCCAGAGCTTCACTGCTAATGGCCTGAATCGCTACCGGGATGTCTTGCGCGCTTTCAGCACGTTTGGTCGCGGTTACGACGATTTCTTCTAATTGTGCATTTGCTGACGTAGCGAGCACGCTTGCCCCAATTGCTAGCGCTATAGAACTAACTAGTTTAGTTTTCTTCAAGTTCAATCTCCTCTTTAAATTTACCTTCTATCGAACCCTCTTTCCTTATAACTCAATGAGAATGGACCTAAATTAGGAAAAATCAGCTAAAATAAAGTGCCACAAATCAAAGAACGATAAGAGGGATACAACACAGCCTAATCAGCATAACAACATTATGAAATCATAAAATGTTGTAAATGAGACCCGTTTTTGACTAAACGCTATGGAATAATTGCTCTTACAACTTAACGTAAACGAGCCAGAACTTCAACTTGACTACCCGTATCCCGTGCAAATTCATGCCCAGAGCTGTAGATAAATCTGCCTAATTTCATCGGCACTAGGTATTCGAGGATTATTAGACGGTGACCCAGAGGCTAATGCCTGTTGGACCATCAGCTCCAGCGCATCGTCAAAAGACGCTTTGGAGACACCAAATTCAGCCAATGTTGGCACCCTTAGATCATTGTTTATTGCGTCTAACTCTAACAATAGTTTTTGCGTAGCCTGATGATCAGAGTCAGTAGCTCCAGCAACCGCCATGGCCCGCGCGCACCCAGCGTAACGCCGCTCGTTACCGACAATGGAATATCGAGTAACAGCGGGCAGCAACATGGCATTAGACAAGCCATGCGGCACATGAAAAAACGCACCTATCGGTCGACTCATACCGTGTACCAAAGCAACCGATGCATTAGAAAAAGCGATGCCCGCTAGGGTAGCCCCTAACATCACCGCCTCCCGAGCGTCTCGGTTTTCTGGCTGATCAAACACACGGCGTAAATTAGGCGCGATAAGCCCCATTGCTTGTATCGCTTGCGCATCGGTAAACGGGCTCGCTTTACGGCTAACATAGGCTTCGATAGCATGGGTAAGCGAATCAATTGCGGTGTCGGCGGTGGTTCTCGGCGGTACCGTCAGCGTTAACTCATAATCAACTAAGGCGGCTACCGGTACAAAGCCATTACCCATGCAACGCATTTTTTCATCACTTAGCTCATTAGTGATCACCGTCGCACGGGATACTTCAGAACCTGTGCCCGCGGTTGTCGGGATGGCTATAACCGGCAAGCCCGGCTGGTCGACGACTCTAGGAACCTTGTAGTCCGACATTTAGCCACCAAATTTAGCCAGCTCGCCAATCGCCTTGGCACTATCAATCGGGCTACCACCACCAATCGCGACTAAGCAATCATAATTGCCATTAATCACTTTCTCGACCGCGGCTTGAATCGACGCAGCGGTTGGCTCAGGCACCGTATCAGCATACACATCACTGACAATTCCATGCTCGGCTAAAAGGCTCTCAAGCTTGCTAACATAACCAAGCTCGAGCATCATTTTGTCGGTAATTATTAGTTAGTGGCCGATTACAATTGATACTAACCAAGACATTGGGCAGTTGATCGCTCGCGTGTTCACCAATGTGTAAGATTCGCGGTTTATTATGTGCACAGACATAGTTTAATAAAGCCTCAAATGGGTGAAGGAAACAATATTTATAGGCCTGTCGGATAATGATTTGCATCAGAAGAAAGTCGTACAACTCGCTAGCTCGCCCTTCGGGGAGGCTATTTTTTGGTTTGCTTGAGACTGTTCCATTGCTCGAAAATAAATCGAAAATAGACCAAAGTGGCGCTTTCGTACTAGTGAAATTGATTATCCGACAGGCGCTTATAGTCTGAACTGCTTCGTAGGTTCAAGCAAATCAATCTAAAATCAAAGACGACGTGCCAGCATTCCAACACAGACACCAAACACGACACCAAGCGAATTAGCCGCAAAATCGAGCCATTCGCCATTTCGGTTTACATACGGTTGAAGCAGCTCGATGGCACCACCCCAGAGAATAAAAAAGGGTAACAAAAGCATCCATTTTGGCCCGCCTCTAACGGCGATTGGGAATGATAAAGCCGCATAAGCGATTAGATGGTGGGATTTATCAGAGCCAGGCGCGTCAGGCAAATGAGGAAGTGGCGTTAACGATAGCAACGTGATTAGCGTCAATACCATCACCGTGATCGGCCAGTGAAATTTTGCAACTAACGTTATAGCCCTGTTGATTAAGAGAGGTGTCATTTGAGTTAAGTAGGTGGCTCCCGGATTCATTCGGGAGCGTTATTCGTAAGCCCCTATTCATAGTTAACAGCTGAATATCATAGTTAACAGCCAAATATCATAGTTAACAGCTAAATATCATAGTTAACAGCTAAACACTTAGAGCTTCGGCGCAATTAGTTCTTCCAATTTAACTTGGTCTACAGCGAAAGCTCGGATACCTTGGCCTAACTTCTCAGTCGCCATCGCATCGTCGTTTTGCATCCAGCGAAAAGCTTGTTCATCAAGTGATAACTTGGGTTGCGCTTCGCCGGTATTATCGGCTGACAAGCGTTTAAGCAACTCGCCGTCGTCATTACGTAATTGTTCTAAATAGTTAGGGCCAATGGTTAGATAATCACAACCAGCAAGCGCTTCAATCTCGCCGGTATTGCGAAAGCTAGCTCCCATTACAATGGTATTGTAACCATGTTGTTTATAGTAGTTGTAGATTTGAGTCACCGAAATTACACCAGGATCTTGCATTGGTTGGTAGCTTTCTTGGCCGCCATTAGCCTTGTACCAATCCATAATTCGGCCAACAAATGGCGAGATTAAAAACACACCGGCCTCGGCACAGGCAACCGCTTGAGCAAAACTAAACAACAACGTCAGGTTGCAGTTAATACCTTCTTTCTCAAGCTGCTCAGCGGCTTTAATACCTTCCCATGTTGCTGCGATTTTAATCAAAATGCGGTCTTTCTCAATGCCGCGCTCTTTATACAAGGCGATCAACTTTTTCGCCTTACTAACAGTTGCCTCAGTGTCGAACGACAAACGTGCATCTACTTCTGTCGAGACTCGACCGGGAATAATGTTTAAAATTTCACAGCCAATATCAACCGCAAAAATATCAACCGCGTCACTTAAACTACGATTAGCACTGGCAACCGCTCTGTCTATGATTTCGGCATACGTCGAATCTTGTGCAACTTTTAATAGCAACGAGGGGTTAGTGGTAGCGTCTTGTGGCGTGTACTCAGCAATAGCCGATAAATCACCGGTGTCGGCAACTACCACCGTCATATCGCGCAGTTGTTGTAACTTGTTCATTGGAAAAATCTCACTCTAGGTAGATTAGATAGTTTTAATGCGCTAAAAAGCGGTTCAACTATCAATTAAAATGTCGTCTTGTGTGGCCGAGGCTTTTTCGGTAGTAATCGCTTTAACCGCTTGGAAGCCTTTTGGCAATTTACGCCCGCGTTTACCGCGCTCGCCCATGTATTGATCTAAGTCTTGACCCTTTAAACGTAAGTAACGTTTACCGGCATGCACCAGTACATGCTGACCCTTTTTAAAGGTCGTTGCGCCCAGCACATATTCAGATCGGGATTTAAGTAAGGCACTTGGCACATTGATCAGTTTAACACCCTTGCCTTTGCCAAGCTCAGGCAACTCGGTCACAGGATAGATGGCTAGATAGCCTGCGGTAGTAACCACGGCCAAATAGTTTTGCTGCATACTGTTAATCGGTAACGAAGGCAACGCTTCAGCGCCTTTTGGGACGCTTAACGTGGCCTTACCTTTCTTGTTCTTGGTCAGCATGTTTTCAATGTTGCAAACAAAGCCATAGCCAGCATCACTTAACATCACAAACTGATCTGTATCGGCGCCCATCATCACGGCTTTGAAGGTCGCCCCAATAGGTGGGCTAACGCTGCTAGTAAGCGGTTCGCCTTGACCACGAGCCGATGGCAATTTATGTGACGGCAGGGCGTAAGTTCGACCGGTCGAGTCCAGCGCTACCAACATTTGGTTAGATTTACCCTTGGCGGAGCTGAAATAGCTATCGCCTGATTTATAGTTTAAGTCTCGCGGATTAAGTTCATGGCCTTTAGCGGCACGAACCCAACCTTGCGCCGACAGCACAACAGTAATTGACTCACTCGGCACCAACTCGCTTTGGTTGATCGCCTTTGCCGCATCACGCTGAACCAGCGGCGAACGACGATGATCGCCAAATGCTTCAGCGTCTTCACGTAATTCCTTTTTAACCAGTGTTTTCAAGCGAACGTCAGACCCTAGCAATAACTCTAGTCGCTCGCGCTCTTTCTCCAATTCGTCTTGCTCACCACGAATTTTCATCTCTTCAAGTTTTGCCAAGTGGCGTAACTTCAACTCAAGGATGGCTTCGGCTTGACGGTCAGATATATCAAAACGCTGCATTAGCACCGGCTTTGGCTTGTCTTCAGCGCGGATTATTGCGATTACTTCATCGATGTTTAGAAACGCCGCTAAAAGGCCCTCTAAGATGTGCAATCGATCGGTAACTTTATCGTAGCGATATTGCAGCCGGCGACGTACTGTTTGAATTCGAAATGTAAGCCACTCTTTAAGCGTTTCACGTAAATTATAAACATGTGGACGGCCATCAAGGCCAATCATGTTCATATTTACACCGTAGCTTTTTTCCAAGTCAGTGGTCGCAAACAAATGCCCCATCACCGCGTCAATATCAACGCGATTGGAGCGAGGCACAATAACCAAACGTATTGGGTTATCTTGATCAGACTCATCGCGCAAGTCGCTGACCATCGGCAATTTCTTGGCCTGCATCTGTGCCGCAACTTGCTCTAACACCTTTGAACCAGATGCTTGAAAGGGCAATGCTTGGACGATGATGTTGCCATCTTCCTTAGAGTACACAGCACGCTGGCGGATCGAGCCATTGCCAGTATTATAGATATCCAAGATTTGCGCCTTAGGCGTGACAATTTCAGCCTCGGTAGCAAAATCAGGGCCCTGCACGAATTCACATAAGTCGTCGACGGTCGCTTTAGGGTTATCTAACAAATGCACACAGGCATCGACCACCTCTCTTATGTTATGTGATGGAATGCTGGTGGCCATACCAACGGCAATGCCAGAGCCGCCGTTCAATAATATGTTCGGCAAACGCGCGGGTAAATTAGTTGGCTCCTGCATTGTGCCGTCAAAATTTGGCTGCCAGTCGCTGGTGCCCTGACCCAATTCAGATAATAAGCTTTGCGCATACGGAGCCAAACGGGACTCGGTATAACGCATGGCGGCGAACGACTTAGGATCATCGGTCGAGCCCCAGTTGCCTTGACCATCAACTAAAGGATAGCGATAGCTAAACGGCTGAGCCATCAATACCATCGCTTCATAACAAGCGCTGTCGCCATGCGGGTGAAATTTACCCAACACGTCACCAACAGTACGCGCTGATTTTTTATATTTAGCGGCGTTATGCAAACCCAGCTCCGACATCGCGTAAACGATCCGCCGTTGTACTGGTTTCAATCCGTCGCCGACAAATGGCAGGGCTCGGTCTAGAATCACGTACATTGAATAATTCAAGTACGCTTGTTCAGCAAATTCAGCTAAAGGTTGCTGCTCGGTATGGTCGTTCATTGATTATTTTTTCGTCCCAAAATGCATTAAGAAAATCAAAAAACAAGACTACTCAAAGCCACCAACTTGGGCAACGTTAAAAACCATAATCGGTGAAAAAAGTTGGCCTCTTGGTGAAAAACTCTGACCAATCCCTGATGATTGACTACAATGGCTAATATTAATTCTGGCAACACCCAAATTCCGACACTTTATATGACCTACCCCGCCGACGTTTTCTTTGACATCGAGACCCTGGTAAATGTTGCGCAGGCTCGAAAAATCTTGATACTTGGCGATTGCCAGTCTAGTTTTCTCGATGATTATGCAGCACAAAAAGCGCTACTGAACCAAGAGTCTAAAATCACGCATCTGGCTAACGCCAAACTTGATCAGTTTTGGCGACAACAACATCGATACGATGTAGCGATAGTGGTAAACCTGCTTGAACATCTCGATAAAGCCAAAGGCATGCAAGTACTGTCTCGCTTACGCGATGTCTTAAGCCCTCAATATTGCATTTGTTTGCCGTTGAATAAATCCGGCAATGCCAGCGAATGGCAATTAACCGACCTATTTAGCTTTGCCCTTAGTAAGGTAGCTTCATATCGTCAAGATGGTGTCGAATACGGCCTGTTTAAGTACAATATTAACGACTATAAAAAAACACCAGATTGGCTAAATTCGGACAATTGGGCAAACCCGCAAATGTGGGGAAAATATTGGTGGTAGATCACCGCTATAATCTAACCGCTCTTGTCGCGTGAAAAGATCTCATCAAGCAAATAAATAGTAAATATATTTGACTAAAGCCGAATTGCAAAAATTCGGTATACGGCCCTAAAACGCCATGCTAACATCACCAAAACAATCAGTCGGTTAAGTCTATTATTGCAAGGATTGAACCTTCTTTATTAAAATTTACCAAACAAATTTGAGAGCGAAAATCTCGCGATTTACGCTTAAATCAAGCTCTGATACCTGAGAAAAATAGCTCCATGAAAGCTACCGATATCAGCAATCCAGAATACTTTCATAAAGTAGTCGATTGCCAATATGCGTGCCCCGCGCATACCCCCGTTCCCGAATATATTCGATTAATTGGTCAGCGACGTTATAGCGACGCTTACATGGTCAACTGGGAGTCAAATGTCTTTCCAGGCATCCTTGGACGCACCTGCGACCGACCGTGCGAACCCGCCTGCAGGCGTGGACGAGTCGATGAAGAACCAGTGGCTATCTGCCGACTTAAACGAGTCGCGGCTGATAACAAAGACGACGCCGACGTTGCTGCTCGAATGCCGCTTATCCCTAGCCAAAAGAACGGTAAAAAAATCGCTCTGATTGGCGCTGGCCCAGCCTCTCTAACCGTCGCCCGTGACTTAATGCCGCTCGGCTACGAAGTTGATTTATACGACGAAAATGCTAAGGGCGGCGGTTTCATGCGCAGCCAAATACCGTCATTTAGGCTGCCTGAAGAGGTACTCGATCAAGAAGTGGACTACGTACTAGACATGGGCGTAACACGACACTTCAATACTCGCGTCGAGAGCATGAGAAGCATACTCGACAAAGGTTATGACGCAATTTTTGTTGGCACCGGCGCTCCGAAAGCCAAAGACTTAATGATCCCAGGGCGGGATGAAGCTAAGGATAATATTCACCTTGGCATTAATTGGCTAGAAAGTGTCGCGTTTGAACACCTAGACAGCATTAGCAAAAAGGTAATTATTGTTGGTGGCGGCAATACCGCAATGGATTGCTGTCGCACCGCGAAACGTATCGGTGGTAAAGAAGTCAGCGTGACGGTTCGCTCTACCTTCGAAACGATGAAAGCCTCACCGTGGGAGAAGGACGATACCTTAGCCGAAGGTATTCCAATTTTACCCAACCACAGCCCGCGCGAATTCATTTTAGAAAATGGCAAGCTGGTAGCGATGACATTCAACGTAGTTGCATCGAGCTACGACGAAAACGGCAAGCGCACGATTAAAGAAACTGGCGAAATCATTACCATCGAATGTACTGACGCAATTATGGCAATTGGCCAAGATAACGCCTTCCCTTGGATTGAACGCGACATTGGTATCGAATTTGGCGAGTGGGACATGCCCGTTGTCGACAAAGTATCTTTCCAATCAAGCAATGAGAAAATATTTTTTGGTGGCGATGCCGCCTTTGGACCTGAAAATGTGATTACCGCGGTAGCGCATGGTCATCAAGCGGCGATTTCCATCGACCTATTTTTGAACGGCAGCTCTGTAAAAGAAACCCGCCCAGCTCCAGGCACTAACTTAGTTAGCTCTAAGATGGGTATTCATCAATGGTCTTACGACAGCGCGGTGATCGACGATGACCGTCAAGCGTCGGCCCACATACCCGTTGAGCAGGCGTTGTCGAGCCGCAAAATAGAATCCGAGATTGGTTTTGATTTAGACGCCGCTTTTATCGAAGCCGAACGCTGTTTAAACTGCGATGTGCAGACCGTGTTTTTCGAGAAAAAATGCATCGAGTGTGATGGCTGCACCGATATCTGCCCGACCAACTGCATCACCTTTATTAATAATGATGAAGAAGGCAGTTTACGTGACAAACTAAACGCGCCTAGCGTCAATAAAGAGCAAGACTTATATGTCTCGACCGACCTGCCGACTGGCCGAGTCATGGTTAAAGACGAAGACATGTGCTTGCATTGCGGCCTGTGCGCCGAACGCTGCCCAACGTCAGCGTGGGACATGCAGCAATTTTTATACACAGTCACAAAAGCCGGTAACGAGCCTGCCCCAATTTTAGTTGAACAAATGGGCGGTAAAAAGCAGGAGCAAGCAGCATGAGTCCAGTAAACCCTTCAAATCAAATAAATCGGGCTCCTGTACTAGAGCCCGTGATAAATGATTTCGTGGTTAAGTTTGCCAACGTCAACGGCTCAGGCTCAGCCAGCGCCAATAGCATGTTTGCCAAAGCGATTTTTCGCATGGGCATCCCGGTAAGCCCTCGCAATATATTTCCGTCAAATATCCAAGGCGCACCAACTTGGTATGAAGTTCGAGTCAGTGACAAAGGCTATCTTGGCTGCCGAGGAGGTCAGGTTGAATTAATGATCTCGGTAAACCCGCAGAGCATGACTCAGGACGTTGGAGAGGTTTGCCCAGGTGGTTACTTCTTTTATGACAACACTTACCCGCTCGATTTCAATCTGATTCGGGATGACATTCATTACATCGGCTTACCACTTACCAAAATCACCAACAGCAACTTTGAAGATCCGCGCTTACAGCAGCTTTTCAAGAATATTATCTATGTCGGTTCGCTTGCGTATTTGATTGGTATCGAATTTTCAGCACTTGAAAGCATTGTCATCGATACCTTTGCTAAAAAGCCAAAGCTGGTTCAACCAAACGTCGATGCATTGCAATTAGGTTTTGATGAAGCCAAGAAAGCCTTTGCAAATCCACTGCCGTTGCAACTCAAACGTAGCAATAAGAACGACGGTAAAGTATTACTAGAGGGCAACGCTGCCTGTGGCCTAGGTGCGGTTTATGCGGGTGCTACTGTTTGCGCTTGGTACCCGATTACACCATCAACCTCGGTCGCTGAGGGTTTCGAAAAGTACGCCAAGCAATTTCGAGTTGATGCGACAACTGGTGAAAATAATTTTGCTGTGATTCAGGCTGAAGATGAACTCTCGGCAATTGGCATGGTAATTGGCGCTAACTGGAATGGCGCACGCTCGTTTACCGCTACTAGCGGTCCCGGCGTGTCATTAATGCAAGAGTTATTAGGCTTAGCTTATTTCGCAGAAGTACCAGCGGTGCTCATCGACGTGCAACGAACTGGCCCATCAACCGGAATGCCGACACGCACTCAGCAATCTGACGTCTTGATTTCGGCCTACGCCTCACACGGTGATACTAAACAAGTTTTACTGTTCCCGGCAACGCCTAAAGAGTGTTTCGAATTGACTGCCGATGCTTTTGACATCGCCGATCGATTACAAACTCCAGTCATCATGCTTACCGATTTAGACCTAGGCATGAACGAGCATATTTGTGACGAGCTAGTGTGGGACGACAACCGACTCTATGATCTTGGCAAAATCATGACCGCTGAAGACTTAGATAATGCAACAGAAAAATGGGGCCGATACCTAGATGTTGACGGAGACGGTATTCCCTACAGAACCATCCCCGGCACCCACGCTGAAAAAGGGGCTTACTTTAATCGTGGCACCTCACGCAATGAGTATGCGGTTTACACCGAGAACGGTACTGACTATCAACGCAATATGGAGCGTTTAGAAGTCAAGTGGGCCAGCGCACCAAAACACCTACCAAAGCCAATTATTACCGAACGCAATGCCACCAACGCAATTGGCATCATTCACTATGGTACTAGTTTAGCCGCCACTCACGAAGCGATTGACGAGCTAAGCGCCCAAGGCCATACAGCGAATGACTTACGTGTTTTAGCATTCCCATTTCACGCTGAAGTCGAAGCGTTTATTGAACGCCACAAGCATGTATTCATCGTTGAACAAAACCGTGATGCTCAGCTTAAAACATTAATCGTCAACGAGTTAGAGATCGCGCCGAAAAGCCTGAAGTCAGTTCTACACTACAACGGTGACCCGATCAGTGCGCGCAAGATCGTTGCAGGTATTACTGACATACTAGAAAACCAAGACACGTCAGCCAACGTAGCTTAAGAGACCGAATTTAACAGAGAGTATTATGAGTTTCTACAAACCAAGTTTTCGCCACCCAAGTGCCCCAAGTAATGAGCTCGGGCTTACCACCAAAGCCTATGAAGGTGGCGTATCAACATTGTGCGCGGGTTGCGGCCATGACTCGATTAGCGCCGCTATGATTCAGGCCGTATGGGGCTTGAATATCGAACCACATCGCGTAGCAAAGATGTCTGGTATCGGCTGCTCTTCAAAATCCCCGAACTATTTTTTGGGCAAAGCTCACGGTTTTAATTCGGTGCACGGCCGTATGCCATCAGTGACCACGGGCGCCAACGTTGCTAACAGAGACTTAATGTATATCGGCGTATCTGGCGATGGCGATACCGCGTCGATTGGAATGGGTCAGTTCACTCACGTAATCCGTCGCAACCTAAATATGATGTATGTGGTCGAAAACAATGGCTGCTATGGATTAACCAAAGGGCAAGACTCAGCAACGGCCGATGAAGGGTCGAAGAACAAAAAAGGCCGAGCCAACCCATTTGAAGCGATAGACTTAGTCGCCCTAGCTCTAGACTTAGGTGCCACCTTTGTCGCTCGAAGCTTCTCAGGTGATAAAGACCAGCTAGTGCCTCTAATGAAGGCGGCTATGTCGCACAAAGGCTTTGCCTTAATCGACGTGATATCGCCATGCGTAACCTTCAACAATCATGCAGGCTCGACCAAAAGCTATGATTACACTCGTGAGCATGTGCAAGCAGGAGCCGTTCTCGACTTTGTACCGATGGCTCAAGAAATCACGCTTGATCAAATTAAGGGCTCAACCCAAAAAGTTGCTCTTCATAACGGTGACTCAGTGCGCTTAAGTAAGCCAAGCGACAAATACGACCCGACTGATCGACACAATGCGATTCGCACCTTGTTAGACCACAAAGCTCAAGATAAGTTAATGACCGGTTTGATTTACATTGAGCCTGAGTCAGAAAATTTTCATGAGATGTTGAACGTATCCAAGACCCCTTTGAATGAGTTGAAACAAGATGTCTTATGCCCAAGCGGCGCTGCTTTAAAGTCTATCAATGAGGGCTTACGATAGGTGTCGCTCAAATAGTACTGACCGTCACCAAAGTAACGCTGTTAGCAACGTTGTTAGAAACGTCGTTATCAGCATGGCGCGCTAGCTCAGGATAACGTGCTAGCGCCAAAACAGAAAATCCCAAACAGCATCACCGACGCGATGGGAAATTAACTATTTCAAATTAATTCACAACGCGCTTTGCCTATCTATAGAATTGTTATATTATTACATAACATGGTCAACGCCCCGTATCAGACAATGCTCAAACCAAACACCTTAGATAAATTTGCCATCTTGCTATCAGGCGTCTGTTTGGTGCATTGCTTGTTGACGCCTGTATTAATAACCTTGCTACCGATCTTATCGTCATCGTCATTGGTCGAAGATATTTTATTTCATCAGTTAATGCTCTGGGCCGTCCTGCCCACTAGCGTAATCGCACTGTTCCTCGGCTGCCGCAAACATAAGCAATTTATGATTGCCGCTCCAGGTATCGTTGGTATCTGTATATTGGTCGCCGTGGCATTTTTTGGCCATGACTGGTTTGGCATTATTGGTGAAAAGGTAGCAACCTCGGTTGGGGGGTTAGTGCTTGCAATATCGCACTACTTGAATTACCGAGCGTGCCAAGACGCTACCTGCGAAGACAACAACTGCGCGGCTAAACATCATCATTAGCGGCCAGGGTTTACCTTTAGCGATTTAACTATTCATTTAAATAGGCAACAAAAGCCAGCCATGGCATAGCAACACTATTAATAGTTAAAATTGCCCATTTAGACACTAAGCGATATAGTAGCAGTATGAAAAAGCTACTAACGATACTGACTCTTTCGCTCGCCTTTAGTGCCTGCCAAGAGCAACCCGCCACGCATTCAAGCAACACTCCAACAGCGGCTACCACTGAACAGTTCAGCGATGTTTCAATTGTCCACAATGCCACTATTTATACGTCTGATATAAGCTCACCGAAAGTAGAAGCATTCGCCTACCAGGGTAACAAATTTATCGACACCGGCTCGACCGAGGGTTTACAGAAAAAATACCCTGGGGCACAAAATTTAGACATGATGGGAGCAACCGTCATACCCGGAATTATCGATGCACACGGCCATCTTCTCGGCCTAGGCCAAAGCTTGGTTAACGTCGACCTAAGAGGCACTAAAAGCAAACGCGAGATCGTTGAAGTGCTTAAATCAAGAGCCGAATCTATGCTGCCAGGTCAATGGTTACTGGGCCGCGGATGGGATCAGAATGACTGGGACGTAATTGAGCTACCAACCGCCGCCGACTTAGATAGCGCGTTTGCCGACCGACCGGTTTGGCTAGAACGTGTTGACGGTCATGCAAACTGGGGTAATAGCAACGCTATGGCAGTAGCAAACAAAGACCTAGATGGATCATGGCAGCCCGAGGGTGGTGAAATTACTCGAGACCAAAATGGTAAGGCAACCGGCGTATTTGTTGACAATGCTGTCAACTTAATCCAAACCTATGTGCCGGATGAAACTGATGCAGAACTAACCCACGCACTCAGACTGGCAATGGAAAAAACCGCCAGCGTCGGCCTCACCGGCATGCATGACGCAGGCACTAGCTTGAGAGTATGGAACTTACTTGAGCAACTAAAGCAGGATCAGTCTTTAGGAGTGCGGGTATATGCCATGGCCAATGGTGCCAATCAAATGCTGGACCACCTCTGTGATAACGGCGCAGTCATCGACCCAACTGCGATGCTAAGCTCGCGCTCAATCAAGTTATATAGCGATGGCGCATTAGGCTCAAGAGGCGCAGCCCTTTTAAGCGAGTATAGCGACGATGCTGGAAATCTTGGCTTGTTAATCGAAAGCAAAGAGACACTGACTAAGCATTCGACTAGAGCGGTCAACTGTGGGCTGCAGGTAAACATTCACGCGATTGGCGACCGCGGCAATCGAGTTACTCTCGACGTGCTCGAAGCCGCTAACGATGGAGACTCTAGTGCCAATAATTCTGCAGCCAACAACCCTGGCCGGCATAGAATTGAACACTCGCAAGTTATCGCGGCTCAAGACTTTCAACGCTTTAAAGACTTAAACCTTATCGCCTCGGTACAGCCGACCCATGCAACCAGTGATATGTATTGGGCTGAACAACGTGTTGGCTCGGAACGAATAAAGGGGGCTTATGCATGGCAAAAATTTTCCGAGCTAGGCATTCCCTTAGCCTTAGGCTCGGACTTTCCAGTAGAGAAACCAGAACCTTTATTAGGTTTCTATGCGGCCGTCTCTCGACAAGATGAAAAAGGCTGGCCAGAAGATGGCTGGTATCCACAAGAGAAACTCACTAGAGAGCAAGCATTGCATGGTTTTACTCTGGGCGCCGCGTATTCGGCCTTTCAAGAAAACCAGCTTGGCTCAATTACGGTGGGCAAATTTGCCGACTTCGTGGTGCTCTCAAACGATATTATGACGGTACCAGCACAAGACATATTAAAGACCCAAGTGCTTAAAACAGTGATCAACGGTAACACCGTATTTTCAATCACCGAATAGCTAGACAAGCTCATTTGATTAGTTGTACACTAATCAAATGAGCACTATTAATAGAACACTAAATAACACCGACAAGGCGAAAAGCAAGCTCGATAAAAGCCATGGCGGCGCAAGAAGCGGTGCCGGTCGCCCTAAGGGCAGTGGCAAGTATAAAGAGGCGACCAAGGCAATTCGTGTTCCTGAAGGCAGCATCACCTACATCAAAGAATTTCTGGCGAGCTACCCAGATGTCACTGAAATAGGCTCTTTCGCTAACTCCAACTTAGACAATACAAGCTTAGATAATACCAGCCTAGATAATCTTACTCGTTTAGAAATACCACTATTCAGCTCAACTGTGGCCGCTGGCTATCCATCGCCAGCCGAAGACCATGTCGAAGATACACTGGATCTAAACGAGTACATGGTTCAGCGACCTGACAGCACTTTTATGCTCCGTGTCGAAGGTGAGTCGATGAAGAATGTCGGCATTATGCCTGACGACATATTAGTAGTAGATCGTTCGTTAAAAGCTAGCCATAGAAAAATCGTGATCGCGGCAATAGACGGAGAGCTAACCGTTAAGCGCCTTTACCACCGTGGGGGCTTAGTTAAACTACTTCCAGAGAATCCAGCCTACCCCGAGATTAATTTAGAATCAGAAGCTGAGCTGGTCATTTGCGGAGTGGTAATCGGTAGCTTCAGACGCTTTCAATCATTCTAAGGAAACAGACAAACACTATGCAAAAAATAGATTACTTAGAAGTGCAGTCTAAACTGGCAAAGACCATGCGACAGGTATGCCAAGAAGATACCCCAATTACCATCAATGGGGCAGGCAAAGACCAAGTTGTGATGATGCCATTGGAAACCTTTCTCAGGCTAAATAAGCCCGTGACGGACTCGATAGATGGTTCTGTTTTTGAACTGCTTCGCTCGAATTGAAGCAAATGGATAAGCTGAATTTATAAAGGCGACTATATATAACTCCACATTAGATGATTTTAGATTTAATCAAGTAAGTCAATTGTTGTCGTTGAAATCATTTACAATGGACTGATATATTGCGTGAACCAATAAAATTAAACGAGGTTTGATATAGAGACCTCTGCATAACTCCCCGCTTAGTTCACCAATTTGCTAAAATAAGACATGCAAAAGCCTTTCACTACTCAATCAGAGCTCTTTGTTAGCGCGTCAGATA
>JBKEFT010000043.1:0-50908 GCA_046709645.1 Arenicella sp. | reverse complement strand
GGACATATATGGATACCTCTCTAATAGCAAGCCGAGTGAAGCCTAAGTCAGCGCTAACGCGCTGACTTAAATTAATATTATTAGCAAACTACGGAGCCGCCTTTATCAAAGATGATTGGGTTGCACTGACATATATTCGGTTTCACTATGGGGAAGAGTTTTTCCTCCCGAACCCTGCGGCCCGCACCTTGATGAAGATCCGCACCTAAACCGTCTAAACACCCAGGCGGTTTTAAAAACCTTGTCCAGCACAGACTGTGTCTAGGTGGGATAAACCCGTTAACTCATAATGCTATTGGCAACTCCATGGAAGCTAATTCTTGTTGTTAAAATCGGTTAGAATTTATCAGTTCGGCATTGCTCGATACATTTCTTGCTTGTTAAGCAATACCCAAGCAAGCCTCGCTAAACGATTCGCAACAGCAACAACAGCGATGTTTTGGCCACGGCGTTTCTTCAGCCGCGATGCCCAACGACAGAGCGCGTCGTCTGGTCGCTTATCACAAAACATCAGTAACGCACGCGCACCGTGAATCAGTTGTTTTCGTAAATACGGATCACCGCGCTTGCTAATGCCTTGCATCTGAACTCTGTGTCCGCTAGCACTGAGCTTGGGCGTCAGCCCAAGGCTCACTGGAAGACCTCGTGAGTTAGTGAATTGTGACCCATTGCCATATTTACAGGTCAGAGCAGTGGCATTGATGACTCCGATTCCTGGCAAGGAATGCAGTATTTTAGCGTTATGGTCTTGTTCAACTTGATGCCTGAGTTGGCTTTCGATTCCGGCGATATGCTCAGAGATAAGTTCATATTCTTGCAGCGCACATTCAAGCTCGCTCTTGAGTAAGCCAGAAATCTCGGCGTCGTTCATCGCTTGTTCTATGCCTAATAAAAAACCTTTCTTGCCCTTGGCCATTACGATGCCGTAGTCGGTGAGTAAGCCTCGCGTTTGATTGCTTAGGCCAGTACGATTTCTAACTAAGCGATCGCGAATACGGTGCAAGCACTGGATGTCTTGCTGATGGGTTGTTTTCATCGGCACGAAGGTTAAGTCTGGTCGTTGCGAGGCTTCGATAATGGCCACGGCATCGTTTGCATCTGTTTTGTTGCCTCTCACGAAAGGCTTGACGTGCTGTGCGGGAACTAACAATACAGAATGCCCCATTCGTTCAAATTCACGAGCCCAATAGTGTGATGAGTAACATGCTTCCATCGCGACGGTTGCTACCGGGTGGTTCGTCATAAACAGCCGGAGTTCTTTTCTATTAACTCGTTTATTCGACTTAATTTTATTGTCAGACATCGTAGCTATTTGGAAAACTGTCTTTGCCAAATCAATGCCAATAATTATATTCTTACTCATGGTGGATACCTCGTTGAATGTAGAGTTTCTGAAACCTCATTCTGGCACATTGATGCCGTAAACCGAGGTATCCATCTCATCATCCATCTAAAGCCAAAAGCAATTCATCGCATAACCAATAACTTAAGCACTTTTTTAATGAACAGTGAAAGAATGAAGTTCTTATAGGGCGATCGATATTAACAATAGCGTTAACGCGCTGATTTATATGGAGCCAGCTTTTCCTGAGTTTCTCGGTATGCTGGTGTGGCTTTGTTTAGGTTATAACCTAGAAACCTCAGTCGAAACACGAAAGTCTGCACAACTCTTTAATATGCCTAAGAAATCCATAAAAGTGTTCATCACCAACAAGGTGACTTCACATTTTCTGAATTGCTTATCCACATCAATTAGTTGCACATCTTTTTCGCGATCAACTGAGGTTTCTAGGTTTAAGCAAAATAAAATGCTCAACTAAACGAATCATCAATTCTTTTTGGTCGGCTTTGCTTTCGGCTATTAATAACGCTAAGGCCACGAGTGTGTTGTCGTTAATCAGTTGTTCTACTGGTTTGGCTAGCAAGTGTTGGTTAATGCGCAAATACCAAAGAAACAAAAACGAGCCGGTGCGTTTATTGCCATCGGCTAATGGGTGATTTTTAATCACGAAATAGAGCAAGTTAGCGGCTCGGCTGGCGATGTTTGGGTAAAACAATTCGTCAGCAAAACCTTGTTCAATGGTGCCAAGTGCCGAGGCTAAACCATCGCCACGTAACTGGCCAAATAATTCGCTGGCCTCTCCTTTGCTGATGAGTTGTCGCTTTAGCTGGCCCATGGCTTGCAGTGCGTCTTGCAAATTTAATGACTGCATATCGCCTTGTTTGCTGCCTTGCGCCGCGAGGCTTTGTTCATCGTAGCCTTGTAATAGGCTCCAACTCCGGGCGTAGTCGTTAATCACACTGATTACCTCTTCGCCTTGGCTGTTGATGAGTTGCTGGTTGGTCAGCGTTTGCGAGAGCAGTTTAAGCGCTTGTTCAAATTCTATGCCGCGTTCTTGCAGGCGACGTTGATTGAGTGTGTAGCCATCTACTAGGTACTGGTTTAGTACTCGGGTGGCCCATTGGCGAAATTTAACGCCGCGTTGAGATTTGACTCGGTAGCCGACTGAAATAATCACGTCGAGAGAGTAGAGTGCAACGGGTTTGTCTGAATTAGCAATATGCATTTTTTGCATATTGCTTTCCTTTTCCAGCTCCTGGTCTTTAAAAACGTTATTGATATGACGAGAAATGACCGATTGATCACGCTCAAATAGGTCAATCATCTGGGCCTGCGTTAGCCACACGGTGTCTTGCTCTAATGAAACTTGTAAATAAGTGGTTCCGTCGTCTGAGGTGTAAAGCGCTATGCTATTTGGTATTAAGGCCATTATTCTCTCCTAATGGTTAAGCGGCCAGCTGTTCCGTCAGCTGGAGTATTTCATTTATTTCAGCTTGGCTGAGTACGCGGCGAATATCATGTGGGTGAATTACGGTAAATGGTACATCACTTAGTCTGCCAACCAAGCGATCATGCAAGAAGACATTTAGATGTTTACTCATAATCAGCCTCGTTCACTAAAAGTGATATCCCTAACATTTTTACCACCAGCAGCGCCTTGCCAAGCTCGCAGCTTTCTTTACCCCGCTCTAACTCACTGAGAAAACGAACCCCGACACCTGACAGCCCTGCCAGTTCTTTTTGGGTTAAGCCTTGGCGCTTACGTTGTTGACGCACTACTTGGCCCAATTGCGCTGGAGAATTCAGTACATGTGAATTTTTATTACCGCTCGGGATCATTTTGCTAGTTTACATCGATGCTAAGGTGAAATAAACCCGATCGGGTTTATTTTATTGCAAACGCATTGATTTTGATTATCTATTCCAGTTCGGGAATACCCCAACACCGAAACTATCTTAGCTTGGTGTTGCCGTCAGTTCATTGGATTTTCTGTCTATACCTTACATCTAAGCTTGCCTTGTTACTCCTCAATTGCGGGTACCGTTGCTATTGGAAATATCTTAAATCGATTCAGCTGAGTCTTGCCGTCGATTAAAACAACCTGATATAGGTTTTCGTACTCGCTTTCATCCATGTCATCGACCTCTTCGCCGCTTAACAGTGCGGCTAAGCTTGGCGTTGTATTGCTGTGGCCGACGATAACGATGCTTCCCGTTTCTGTTTTTAAGGTTTCGGCAAACTCTTCTAAATTTTCTGGGTTGTAGGGTTCTACCGACACCCCTAATAGATCAGACAACGGTTTGGCTGTTTCTTGTGTGCGGTGATACTCGGTTGAGTAGATCTTGGTGATGTTTGCCAATGAGAGTTGTTGCGCTAAGTATTCGGCTCGCTTTTGCCCTTGGTCAGATAGGTGCGGGTCTTTTGTTCCATCGTCTTGTTTTTCAGCGTGGCGCACTAAATAAAATGTGCTATCGGCGTTGGCTAGGCTCAACCCTAACGCGCTAAGTAGTATTAGTAGAAAAATATTTTTGACCATTTTCATCAGCAGCCTCACTAGTTGGGTCTATTGTTTAACTCTTAAACTTAATTTACTGATTCTCCAATAAGGCGACTTCTTCACCTAAATGCAGATAGGTTTCAACGCCAACGTTAGTGTTAGCGAGTATGTCTTCAGATGGGGTCCACTTTCCCTTCTCACCTAGTAGAATTACAGTTGACCCTCCGAATAAGAAGTAGCCCTTTTCATCGCCTTTGCTGTGAGGCGTGGCTTCATCATGGCTTTGAATGATTTTGCCCACCATCGCGGCACCCACTTCTATATACGCCAGTTTTCCAAATTTCTCGGTATCGAGGATTGAGGCTCTTCTTTCGTTAACTATAAAAATTTCGGGTTTTGACTTTAATGCCAGCGGATTGACCGAGTGGTAACGCCCTTTAATTTGGAAGCTGTCTAAGGTCTCTCCCGACAATGGATAATGATAACGATGGTAATCAACAGGGCACAGTCTGGCGATTAAAAGTGGCCCGCCTTCAAAGGTTTGTGACCACTTTGACCCTCCGAGAAGGTCTTTGGAATTTAACAGCTTGCCTTTTACTGGAATTTTAACGTCGTTGTTAATTTCTTGGTGCCCAAAATAGCGTGCTTCACAAAAAGCCGGCATGGTATTTTCATCGTCAACAAAGTCTCTTTGATTCGCTTCAAACTCTCTTATAAAAAATTCATTGAAGCTCTTGTAGGAGTTCTCTTTTTTCTCTGCGGTAACAGAGCCTGCCTTATAGATTGATAAATCGATATTAAATTTTTCAACAAATGGTGGCACTTTATTCTTTGATACCGACAAATCTTGGTAGCAGCCATACAGCTGACTAATTGGCTTAGAGGCAATAACCGGGGCAAATAGTTGACCAAACGAATTGTCATAAATAAATTTAATTGCACTGTCACCGTAGACAAACTCAGTCTCCATGCTTTGGGTTGATCGATTAAAATAGTTAATTTGATTATCAGACATTTAGATCTCAGTAAAAATAAATCGGTTTAACGGCAATCATAACTAGATAATTCAAAGATAAGTGAAACTAATTTTTTATCGAATTTTTGCGCTAGCCGTTGCACTACCCATGGTTCTATCTACCGTTCTATCTACCGTTCTACCCATCGTTCTATCTATCGCTCAATGGGTAGCGCAAGCCGGTCGCTAAGTGCGGTACGAATATGACGTGACTGCGTTAAGCGTCGATACTTTGCCCGAGCGAGGCATTAACAATGCCGCCATCAACAGAAATCGTATCACCAACCACATAGTCGCCAGCTCGGCTGGCTAAATATATTGCCGTGCCGGCCATGTCTTCTGCCGCCCCAATGCGCCCAGAAGGAATGCCTACGGCCACTTCGTCTGCATGGTCGCGCGCAGCACGATTCATTTCGGATGGAAACGCGCCAGGGGCAATCGAGGTTACATTTATATGTTCGCCCACTAATCGAGCGGCCAGCCGCTTAGTTAAATAAATAAGGGCGGATTTGGAAGCATGGTAACTATAGGTGTCCCAAGGGTTTAAGCGCTGGCCGTCAATAGACGTAATATTGATTACCTTGGCCGGCTGAGCTGCGCTGGCACCTGCCAATAATGATTGGTGCAGGGCTTGTAACAAGAAAAAAGGCGACTTCAGGTTTAGGTCCATCACTTTATCCCATCCAACCTCAGAGAATTCTTCAAACGGCATACCCCAAGCGGCACCGGCATTATTAACCAAGATATCTAACCTGGATTCGGCCTTAGCGAAGTTCGAGGCTAGGTTTTTACAGCCTTCTACCGAGCTAATATCCTGTGGCAGAGAGAAACACTTGGGCCCGAGTTCAGCCGCTACGGCATCACATACATCTGCTTTGCGAGACGAAATATACACCGTTGCGCCTTGGGCAATAAAGCCTTCGGCAATCATCTTGCCAATGCCGCGCGAGCCACCAGTGACTAATGCAATTTTGCCTTCGAGGGAGAAAAGTTTTGAAGTGTCCATAGAACGTTTACTGTGCTTAAATATTGAGATGAATAATACTAACTTACCTAGTTACTCATTAACAGATAGTTGATCGTGGGTCGCTGACAAGACAAACACCTATAACGGCCGTTAGGATTACGCACATTTTGACTACTAACCGTCAATCCGCTGTGCTAATTTTACAGCTAGCTAACATAACTCATAAAAATCTATGACCGAATCCCTGAGCAGTATTATCGAGCATTTTTATAAGTGGGAATCAGAAACCCCTGATAATGAATTTTTGCGTCAGCCGTTCGGCGACAAATGGACTGTCACTAGCTATCGTGAAGCAGGCCAGGAGGCGAGAAAAATTGCCTCGGCACTCAAAGCTAAGGGTTTGAAAGCCGGTGACCATGTGGGACTTTATTCGAAGAATTGCATGCATTGGGTGCTGGCTGATTTAGCCATCATGATGGCTGGCATGGTGTCTGTGCCGTATTACGCAAGTTTGCCAAAAGACCAACTCAAGGAAGTTATCGAGTTAAGTGATATTAAGGCGCTGTTTATCGGGCGCTTAGACAAATGGGGCGATCGAGATCAGGCTCTTTCTGATCAGCTCCAGGTCATTCGTTTCCCTCACTATGACGGAGACCCTGACGTTAATGTCGGCGATAGCTGGGATGATTTGCTTGCATCGAACCCAGTACTAGAAGAAAACTTTGCCCCTAAGCTAGACAGCAATTGGACGATAAAGTTCACCTCTGGTACCACCGGCACACCCAAAGGTGTAATGCACACCCACAAAAACCCCATATTGATGCTGCATAATGAGCGCGAATCAAATTGGATTGGCATATTTCATATGCGCGAGAAACGATTTTTTTCATTTTTGCCACTTAACCATGTAGGTGAACGCATGGCGGTAGAAGTGCCCGCCATAATAGTAGGAGGATCAATATCATTTGCTCAGAATTTGGCTTCGTTTGCAAATAATATCAAAGACACTCAACCGAGCATGCTTTTTGCGGTGCCGCGCATCTGGACTAAGTTCTACCAAGGTGTTACCGCTCAAATTCCCGAAAAGAAACTCGATTTTTATCTTAAGATCCCTATCGTATCGGGCATTGTCAAGAAAAAACTACGCACGGCTATTGGCCTGCGTGACATAGAAATAGCGGCAACTGGCGCAGCGATCACACCGGCTTTTATTAAGAATTTTTTCGCTAAGTTGGATATTCATTTAATAGAAGCCTACGGCATGACCGAGACCTGCGGCTCGATCACCAACACCCCAGATGCCGATTCGCCGAGTGATTCAGTGGGTCGAGCAATACCGGGTGCCGAGATACGCATTGATGAGAAAACCGACGAAATCATGATGCGTACCCCCTACATGATGGCGGGCTACTATAATAAACCGGATAAAACCGCTGAAGTTCTGACTGATGGTTGGCTTCACAGTGGTGATTGCGGTGAAATAGATGAGCAGGGTTTTCTAAGGGTAACTGGCCGAGTAAAAGATGCGTTTAAAACATCAAAAGGAAGCTTCGTTACCCCTAATCCACTAGAAGAAGCAATCTCGGAAAATGAATTTGTTGAGCAAGTGTGTGTGGTCGGGCTGGGTATTGCTCAGCCCATTGCCCTTATCAATTTAGGAGAAGCCGCCAAGGGTCATTCAAAAACTGAAATAGCAGATTCATTGCTTAACACGGTTACTCAACTAAACGCTACCCGAGCGAAATTCGAACATGTATCGACACTGGTGATACACAACGAAACGTGGAGCGATCAAAACGGTTTTCTGACGCCCACTCTTAAAGTAAAAAGAACCGAGCTAGATAAAGCCTTTGGCCGCCAGTATTTAGATTGGCATGAAGCACCCGACACTGTAATTTGGGCGTAGAATGTAAGACTTATAGGCTTAGCTCAACTTGATTGAGCTGAGCTATAAAAACTGGGCTGGGCTATTATTTCAGCCTCAAGTTTTTCCGGCGAGCTTAAGAAACCTTAGCGTAAGCTTGTTGATTATGATCAATAGAAAACAGCGCCTCGAGTGCATCAGCGCAATCATCTCTTTGGCTTGCGGCCTGAATCAATGGCTGTAAAGATTGGCGGCTAATAAGCTCTTTGTAAGCTTGTTGGTCTTTTTCTGACAAATCAATCAATAACAATAACGTCGAGCGCAACTCCCACCAGGTGTCCATCTGTTCAAGCGCTTCTGGCAGTATGCGTAACGCCTGCTCCATAGACTGCAAGTTTGGCCCTTGCTTATTCTGAATAGCAATGTGCGTCAAGAATAGTTCTTCAGGCCAAGGCGGAATATCGCTTTCATGACGGCTCAATTCCAATGCTTGATGAAACGCTTCGAGCGCTTCATCCGAGGAATTCATAATATCGTTACAACAACCAGCGATTCTCGCCACCTTCATCATCAAGTTTCGCTCACCAAACGCCACGGCAATCTCAATAGCCTCGTTAATGGTTTGCTCGGCGGCTTCTCGGTTTTGCTGCCTAGCATAGGCTTGCCCCCGCAGTAATAAATACTCGACACACTTTGGGTTGTCGTCCTTGTGAGTCTGAATATCATCCTTAGATAGCTCGATAACACGCATCAAGCTCGATTCAATCCCACTACGAAGATAAATGGGTGCATATTTAACAAGGTCAAATTCAAAGAACCATGGCATGCCAATATTATCCAACGCCTTTCTATATTGCTCCAGATGATCATGCGACTCAGACAAGTTTCCAACTCGGTAATTAGCCGAAGTAGCGTGCTTACTATAATGTAAGAACAGTTCAGTTTCTGGTTCTTGGCGCAAGTGCCCAAGACCAATAGCAACTACCTCTAGCACCTTATCGTGCTGTAAAAGAGCGCTGTAATACTCAGCCCACTCCACGTATGTCGCCCTGCGAAGTTCCGGCCCAGGCGGCGTAATTTCTTCCATTTTATCTAGCCAATAACGAAACTGCGGCAGCTTTGCGGTGTAATAACATAGTGCAAACATGTTCTGACGCAATACTTGCATCGTAGCAAAGAACTCTCGCTGCCATAGTTTGTTGCTAGCATTTTGTTCTGTAACAGGGTTTTCAAGCAGACCCTGGAAATGTTGATGAACGGTATTAAAAACGCTTTCACCTACCTGATACGCCAGCTCTAATTGACGCGTTCTCATCAGCAAGAACGCTTTGATGTTAATGCCCCAATTATGATAATACACTTGCTCAGTTGTGGTTAGTTGCGGCGAACTTGCTTCAGAAAGTGCTTTTTCAGCCCATTCTAATCCAACCTCAGCTTGTTTCATCCGACGACCATAGGTAACCGCAATTCGATAGCACAGAGCGCTACGCATACTCGGTTCAACTTCATGTTTGTATGCTTGAGTAAAATGGTAAAGGAGAAATTCATGTAAGCGCGTATCGGTAGCAGAAAACTGTCGATTGTGTGCTGCTAGAGCCATCAATCCATGGACCTTGGCTTTCTGGGGTGAACTCAAGACAGGTTTACATGCGATTAGCTTTAGCCCTAGCTCCAGTGTGTTTTGAAATCCGAGCCCTTGATAGGCTAGCTCCATCGCTTGGATTAGCTGAGACACCTGTGCACTGTCTAGAGATTTTGAGTTTTCTAAGGCCCGATATGCAATGTTTTCAGAAAAGGTCGGTAAACCGCCGTCTCGCGGCGGCCTCTGCACGTGATCAAGTAGCTCATTTGAGTCCTCGGGCAGATTTTCGACTACATCTGCGACCTGTAAAAGACCACCTGCGAATCTTGGATTAGCCGAACTTAAATTCCAATTTATTCCGTTTTCATCGTGCTGGGGTGGCTCCACTTCACTCTCAAAGCCAATCACAATCGTAAAGTCACTTTTAGAATCAGGGTATAAGCGACTAATGGTTTTGAGGATGGTCTTGACCGGGCCAACCATATCACTTGAACGCGGCACTATCAGCGGTTGCCCTTTAACGCCTGGCAGCGTCAGAACTCGATATAACATCCTCGCCCAGGCTTCAAAAAGAGGCCGGTGTAAATACCAGTTATGGCTTAAATGGGATGAGTAACGTGTGCTGTAATAGAGTCTTTGTGATTTCTGCTCACTACTCAATTGAGCAATTCGGTCTTCATAGGCAAAACTTGCTGCGGCTAAATCATCTGATAATATTTGCTCAACCGGCTGCGATCCAATTTTTTGCGCTACTTGGTCAAACAGATCACACAGTGGCTCCCAGCTAGACGTCGTATGTTTAGCCTTAATTAACCATAGACAATTGCGACTGGTATTAAGGCGTTCATAAAAATAGTTATTCAGCTGTTGTCTGCGGCCTCGAATGACTCGAATCACGATTATTTCTTCCTTGTTGTTTAGCTCGAAAGTTGTTTATCTCAGACTTTTCTTCGACGACGCTTTTGGTAGTTGACCCTATTTCAAAATTAGAAGTGCGACCAAATTAGGAGTGTTAAAAGAGCCGTAGTGTTGTCAAATTAAAAGCTATACGAGTTTTCATTAATTACGCATAATAATTATTTAAGCGCTGAATTCCCGCACAGCTGGTCCGTCTAATTAAAGACCAAATACACGGTAAAACCAATTACATTCCATCACTGCTTGTTTTTTTGCTGGGGCTATTTTATTTACTGAGCCTGTGTTCAATTTACTGATATTCATATTAAAAACTCCATTGGTTAGGTCAACATTTTTGTTAACGTAGTTCTGCAATTCACGCTAGTAAGCAATATCGAATCAATTCGAAAGCGACATATACCTTTCTGTCGCGAACTACCTTTGGCCCTACCAAACTAATATATATTGCGGCATTGTTATGTTCACTAATTAAGTTTCAGCGACCACTTCCAACCGTTTTTATTTGGATAAGGCCCAATTAAGGTACCCCTAGGTGTACAAGCTGTCAAGGAGTTGAAGGCTCTGTATTTATCGGTTTTTCCTATGAAAAATCCACTTTACATAATAATCAGTCGCATAAGTTTAGAGCGCTCTTTCACAATTTCTGTCGACTCAATAGTTCTAAATCACCGTGAATTTTTACTGATTCTTGCAGCTTCCCACCAGGACCGCCTAGAACAAAAAATGGATATATGTCTAGTTAATATATGGCCATTACTTGGTTAGCATGCTTGTGAGGTCGCAGGTTTGATCACGCCGACCACACGAACAATCCCGTTAATACGTGGGCATCAAGTTCAACGATGAAATAGGCATGATCGACGCGCGAAATGAGAGGATGAAATTTGCCGAAGCTACGCGAAAATTGCGTGCTCGTTGGATTTAGTCTGCCCTACTCAGCAACCCTACTCCAGTTCGAGCACTCCCCATTTTTACTTATTTTCGATTTTGCTAGGCATTCGCTTTACGAGGTCATTCAAGCCGTGCGCATTACCACGGTGGCGATGTGATTGATAGAGTTCCGGCGGATTAGACTGGTGCCTGAAAAAAAAGCTTTGAATGATTACGCTATGCGTAATTCAGTAAACGAAATTGAATTACGCCCTCACTTTGGAGACATGCAGAAATGAACATAATAAAAATAATTGGCGTGTTATTCGCTAGCCTACTGTTCGGCAATTCAGCCCAAGCCGCTGACTTTAAATATGGCGAGGCGCTACAAAAATCGATTTACTTCTACGAAGCTCAGCAAGCTGGCGCGCTATCCAATTGGAATCGAGTTCCGTGGCGCGGCGACTCGGTATTAAACGATGGTGAAGATGTCGGCCTTAACTTATCCGGCGGCTGGTTCAACGCTGGCGACCACGTTAAGTTCGGCTTTCCAATGACCGATTCGGCGACCATGCTGGCTTGGGGCGCGGTCGACTATGGTGCCGCCTTTATCTCAGCTGGACAGATGGACGAGTTGAAAAATAATCTTAAATTTGTAAAGGATTACTTTATCTCGGCTCGACCGCAATTAACGGCTGGCAGGTATCTTGGCAGTACGGTAGCGCCGATGTGCCTGCCGTCACGGGCGCCGTCTGCGATTAATTATCGCGTTCGGTACTAATATTGGGCCGCCTTGGGTATCTGAGGTGGCCTGATTACCATTAATCATGCTAAAATTATGGCCGTAGTAGGTACTGTCAAGTAACTTAAGTCATCCGCTTAAGTGCCGTTTAGAACAGTGCAATTGTTATAATCGTAGGAGGTTATTATGGCTATGAAGCCAATTAAACCGAGAAATCGGGAAGCAATGAACCCACTTATGCGCAAAGGTGGAATTCACTTAAAATCAAAAAGCGCAAAACGTTCGCAAGAAAAAGCGAAACTTAAAAAAGAGCTAAGAGTCAAAGACCTTAGCTCTTTTTTATGGACGATACAAAAACCTGCTTTTGCCACTCATCGCTGAGCTGCTAACTTATATAAACTCTAATCCGCCATCAGCTTAGAGGTAGCATTAACTCCCCACAGCTAGTTTCCGCAGACGTCACAGGCATCTTACCTTCGTATTAACCCTTTACTTAAAGAGGCTGACAATTCGGACACGGCGGTACGGCTGTGCCTGGAACCCATATTTCGCCAAGATTGTAGGTAGTGCTGAATGTGCCATCGCTTACCGTCGCTCTCAAATAGTAGGCACCGCCACCAGCGTTCGGTTGGAACGATACAGTCTTCAAACCACTGAGTTGATTTGTGGTGACAGAATAAGACTGGCTAGTGCCAAAAAGATCGCTTCTGGCGTTCAATGTAATACGCACTGGCACAGAGCTATCCTTAGTCGCACGCGCATAAGCATCAATAAGATAATCAACTTCGGCATTAATAGTTTCATAAGTGGACCATTTATTAGCACTTAATATTTTCGGGCTTTTTTGTACCCAAACGCCCTCAGCTGAGCACAAAGACCCGCGTGACACCCAGGCGAGCCCGTATCCGTAAGTGGTGTCGAACGACATATTATGATACGAGTTTGCGTCTAAATTAGATTTATCTTTACCAATAAATCCTTTTTCAGAGTTATGGAAATGAACGTAAGCATAAATATCAAACAAATTACCCTTGGCACGAAATGACTGGCCTTGTAAAACATGTTTTGAGCCTTCGTAGCGTAAGTAATCGAAGCTATCAAGAAGGGAGCCGATAGAGTCAGCGAACTCAAGCCATTCATTGATATTGTAAGGATCGCCATAAACATCGAAGCCATCTTTGACTGCCGAGGCTACATCGCCAGCATCTACGTCATAGTTTTTAGAACGGCCATATTTACAATTTTCTGGCAGCGAGTTAGTCGCCGCAAAACTAACGCTATTAACTAAAATCAAACAGATAAAAATAAGTGATTTCATAAACTTCCCTGAGGTATTGTGTATAACCTTAAATGGTCTTGGCTGATGCCTTACTAGACATTAGTAAATTATTTACACATGTCGATTTAAGTTTTCATAGCAAATTCGAAATGTGTTTAGCATATTGACAACGCTCGATATGTCATTGTTCTAAATATGCTTTAAACTAAAAAACCACACCCCAGTAACACCGAGATGTGGTTCAGAGCACCAAGCCGGATTCCAGTAACGGTAAGGAACCCGTAACTGGTTTTACTGTGAAATAATAGGATCAGGATTGTTATCCGGATCATTATTGGCCGACCCTGAGGTTCTAGGGTTACCGCCCGTAAGCATCAGCACAGCGCAGGCGTGTGGCGCGGCCATTGACGTACCCGAAATAGTGTTGTAACCACCACTCGTCCAAGTAGATTTAATGCCCACACCCGGTGCGGCGAAATCGACGTGTGAGCCAAAGTTTGACCAAGACGGCATATTATCATTGGCGTCAATTGCGGAGATTGTAAAAATCCCATTACCTTCAGCTCGCGCAGGAGAATGGTTATCAGCATCATCACCATCGTTACCAGCCGCCAGTGCAAAGAATGCGCCCGAACTGCTTGCCGCAGCAATAACAGCATTATCTAGCGCAGCGCTTACGCCACCGCCTAAACTCATGTTAGCGCAATCCCCAGGTGACGCATTCGCCGCTACGTAGTCTATTCCGGCTATAACGCCAGAGGTAGATCCAGAGCCACTTCGGTCGAGTACTCGTACTGGTACTATGGTCGCGTTGGCAGCGACGCCGACCACACCGATGGCATTATCCAATGCGCCGATAGTGCCGGCCACATGCGTACCATGACCATTCAAATCATCGCCACCGGTGTCTTTACCGCTGACAAAATTAGCGGCGCGCACAGTATCGACGTTCAAATCATTGTGATCTAAATCTACTCCGCTATCAATAACCCAAGCCGTCATGCCGGTTCCATCGCTGGAACCACCGACACGGGCAACACCGTACAGATTGTTATCTTGAGCCGGATCGTTACCGCCGCCGCCACCGCCGGGTTTACCCATGGAAGCGAACATAACGCTGTCTTGCTCAAGGCCGGCAATATTAGCGTCTCCGCCGAATGCATGTGCGGCCGCAGAACAGGGCATATTTAGGGTGAAGCCCTTGATGGAGTGTTGGTAGACATGCTTAAGACTCGCGTTAGCGCGAGCCGACATAGCATTAGCAAGACCTCGGACATTGCTGACGTCGTCTCGCAAAGTGACGATACAACGATTCTGGACATTGCTCAGATCCGCGTTAGTGCCAAAATCAGGGGCATTACCGCTGGCTGATACGGTGCTGGAAAGAGCCAGTGCAATTGCGCTGGACAAAAAAGTAAGTGATGATTTCATGGATAATCCTTCAAATTAGAATGATGGGTAAGTTAATCAATGTTGCATCTTTGCGTCCTTTAATTCAGCTCCCTATTGCGTGTCTCTGCAATAGATGCAGTCTGAAACAAGTCCCATTTTTTATAGTTTATCGCTGCTGGGATAACAATGATTTTGCGCACCATGACACTTCTTTATGATAATTAACGGTTTTTTCTTTCTATTCTCGAATTTTATCCGGGCTAAGATTGAAGCTAAGATTGAAGCTAAGATTGAAGCTAAGATTGGAACTAAGGTTGGAACTAAGGTTGGAACTAAGGTTGAATAAACTCGCTTACTGGATGTTACCTCTGTGCTTGATGGGCCTGTCGAATAATGATTTATTGCTAAAAGATAAATAAATAATCAAGTCTGGTTAAATTGAAAGTCACGGTGTAAAGTTAAGTTAGATAGGGAAAATAATCGTTAATGAAAGTATCAGACTTAAAAGACAGACGGTATAAATTATTTGGCCGTGAACCGGATGTAAAACATCTAAGTGGCTGCGCTCTAGAAAGTGGGGTTACCGCGATCTTGGCAAGACCCAAGATGGGCAAAACATGGACCTTGAACGAAGTTGCTCGTCGCCTTGATAGTGAGAGGCATCTGGTCGGCTATTATCAAGCAGGCGGGGCGGAAAACAACATTATACTCTACGTATTATTGGATGCTTACACTCGCTGGCTCACCACTAGCAGTAGCTATCGTCAGCAAGCTGAAGTTGTATTCAAGCAAAATAAAGGGAGCTATTCATCTGGCTTAACTAACGTATTCGCACCCCTTTTTGAGAACCTAAACCTGCCAGGGGTTAGCGGTATCGGCAAACTAATCAGTGAGGCGTTTAGTAGCCTTGGGAAATTAAATGAAGACCTTAAAGACGGCGGGCTGAGGGTTCCTAAGTTAGATCATAATAGAGTTAAGGAACTCGCATTATTGTTATTTGAGATTACTCAAAAACCATTGGTGCTTATATTGGATGCTTGGGAGAAATCCAATACCAGCTTTAGTTCTGAATATAATCTACTTGATCGGTTTTTAGATAATACCGCCGAATGGCCGCCCTGCCATTTTTATCTTGGCATCAGAAAACCCGAAGTGGATGAAACCAATCAATTGGCAAATGCGATTTACCGATGCATGCAAGATTGGAGTAAACGAGACCGGTTTACGAGCTATGAATTACCCTTAATGCACCTAGATCAAGCGGAAAAGGAAAGGCTGGTAACGTACATTAATCATACTATCCCTGGATCCCGCAATATCGAGTCGAATCTACTACTTGATATGATTGATTGCTACCCATCGGTGCTCGAGAGATGGGAAAACCAAGCAACAAGACCCTCGAAATTTGATGACCAAGGCCAGTATCAAGAATTAGCTGATGAGGCGAATGATTACCGATACCGCGAGCTGCCGGTATTAATTCGAGAGCTCGGCACTGAGCAACGCAAGTTCGCCATAAGGGTTACTTTATTTCCAAGGCTTAACAATGAGCTATGGTCCTTATTTCAAGACACTATTCTCGGCGAGTGTGATGCCGCCTTAATAGACGAGCTGACACAACAGTTTTTATTTGAAAAAGAGGCATTCCCATTTTACGGGCATGACACTCGGCATTCAGCGACCAATAAGCTATTGCTTAATGACTACCATCATGCCTATAAACAACAAGCAGAACGGTTAATTTGGGACCTTGCTAGCAAAATCGAAAACTTTTCTACGCCAGCGTTTATACAGCCGCTTCTTATGCTAGGTCATTGGGCTACGAGCTTAGATACCTCGATAGTAAATCGCCCTACTAAATTTGTATTAGACTGCACTGACTCTCTGCTCAAGGAAGACGGCCTTTTAGTCTTTGAAACTGATGTTTTGAAAAATCCAGAGCTTAAACAGGTCGCGCCTTTGGTCGCACAAGCGCTCTACGACCGAGGAATTACAAAAGGCACGCTGAATGATACTGACGGGGAAATCGACGATTATACCAGGGTGATTAACATGCAACATGCCCCCTCCGAACTGGTCGCTAAAGCGCTCGTCAATCGAGGACTTAGAAAAAGTACGCTGAATGATACTGACGGGGAAATCGACGATTGTACCACGGTGATTAACATGGGGGATGCTCCCTCCGAACAGATCGCTAAAGCGCTCTTCAATCGAGGTGTTAGAAAAGGCACGCTAAATGACACTGACGGGGAAATCGACGATTATACTACGGCGGTTAACATGGAGGATGCCCCCTCCGAACTGGTCGCGAAAGCGCTCGTCAATCGAGGGTTTAGTAAAGGTATGCTCAATGATACTAACGGGGCTATCGACGATTACACCACGGTGATTAACATGGCTGATGCCCCCTCCGAACAGGTCGCTAAAGCGCTCTACAATCGAGGGTTTAGAAAAGGCACGCTGAATGATACTGACGGGGAAATCGACGATTATACTACGGCGGTTAACATGAAGGATGCCCCCTCCGAACTGGTCGCTCTAGCGCTCTTATTTCGAGGAATTAGAAAAGGCATGTTGAATGATACTGACGGGGCTATCGCCGATTATACTGCGGCGATTAATATTGAGGGGGCCCCCTCCGAAGTAATAGCTTTGGCTAAAGAGAGAATAAGCCTGCTACGGCCAAGCGACTAGAACCTTAAACGGTCGACGGCCGACTAATCAATAATCTCTAAAATTTGGAGACTAATGCTTAGATGCTTATATTTCGGTACTAATCTTAGTACTAAGACCTCGAAACAACAATCGCATAACAATTCCCGGCTTCATTCATACCCATAACCAAGGCGTGACTAACTATTTTTTCACGAGGGCTTTGCGTGACTAAGTCAAAGCCATCGAGCAAGCAATGCTGACTGTTTTTAACCGGGTAAATAATACTGTCTTCCATCGCTGCGATAACCCCGAGTAGATTCAAACAGCCGCTGGCTGATTCAGCGAATCCAAAGTATGAATTAAAATTGGTGTAAGGGATATTACTCACAGCCTCACCTAGCGCCATTTTCACGCCGTTTAATTCAGCAATGTCGGCATCTTTAGAACCGAGGCTGGTGCCGCAAATCATATCCAGTTCTTTTGCTTCTAGCTGTGATTCTTTTAAGGCCGCCTGAATGGCGGTTGCCAATGCCTGCGAGCGAGTTTGGCCGTTTTTGTTGAAGCGGTCACTGGCGCTTGCACGGCCATAACCTGAGACTAGTGCGTAAATATGCGCGCCGCGTTGCTGAGCACTATCTTTTGCTTCAAACATGACAAGCGCCGCAGCTTCAGCCATCACATAGCCGGCAGACGATTCATCATAGGGTTTGAATGAAGTAATATCAGCTTGGTAATTTACTGATTCGTCGTTATTAGCCGCATGCATCACCAGCGAAAAACCTAAGGCCTGTTCGTCGGACCCGCCGGCAAACATGTAGGGTTGAATGTTTTGTCGCACCACTTCGTAAGATTGAATTAATGCACCCAATGAGGCGTTATGGCCTGTTGCCAGTGTTGTGTTGTAACCCCGCATGCCTTTTATGGTGGCACAGCCTGAGGAGACACTATTATAAAGCGCCTTGGGGAATTCACTTGTACGCACATTGCTGGGCTCTGGGTTCATACTAGCAAAAAAGTTATCAAGTGCCGTTTGTGGGCCTTTTGACAGACCTAGAACCATGCCGAATTCATCTCTATTCTGCTTACCTATTTTTAGACCCGCGCTATTCAATGTGGTTTCGAGGGCCGCCATTGTGTACAAGGAAATGGGGTGTAGTTTACGCGTATCGACACCGCGTAAAATTTTTCGCGCATTGAATGGCGCGACATTATGCACTCGAAAGTTAAGCTCACCGGCATCATTAGCCGGAAGGTGACTGCGCATCGCCGATAACACATTCTCGCTTTGCGTTAGCCAGTGAAGTGGCGCTTGCTCATCACAGCTTTGCAACTGGCACTGTATTGCGCTGGATGTATCGAGTGACTCCGCCAGACCTTGCTTGAACGCTTCATAGCCGATACCTAATGAACTAATTTGCCCCATACCGGTTATGACTACCTGTTTCTTGTCATAGCTCGAGGCCGGCTGGCTGGCGACTTTGATTGAGCTAATAAGGCTGCAATTATTACCACCGAATGCGTAATTGTTTTTCATAAACACATTCACCTCTTGATCGATAAAATCGTTAGCAACGACATTTAGATCGACGTATTCGCGAGGCTTGGAAAAATTTAAGGTGGGGAGTATTTTTTTCTCTGGCAAGGTGACTAGGCAAGCAACCATTTCCATTACACCCGCAGCACTAATGTTATGCCCAAAAAATGACTTAGTTGAACTTAACGGCACCGGCCTTTGGCTAAACACTTTGTTGATCGCGGCCGTTTCAGCTCGGTCATTGGCTGACGTGCCTGTGCCGTGGACATTAATGTATTCAATTTTTTCGGCGCCTATGTCTGCATTCTTGAGTGCCTGTGACATGACCATGGTAGCGCCTTCACCACGAGGCTCAGGAGAGGTTTCGTGGTAGGCATCGCAAGAGGTCGCATAGCCAAGAACCTCAGCATAAATAGGCACGCCACGTGCCTTAGCCGATTCATAGCTTTCAAGCACTAAGGCACCTGCGCCCTCGCCTACCGACATACCAGGCTCAGCTGAAAACGGGCTACAGGGCCCATCGGCCATAGCGTCTAATATTTTGAAACCTGAAAATGTAGGCAAATACAGCGGCTCGCTGCCTACAATTAAGACCTGATCAGTTTTATTATTTTGAATCGCATCAAAGCCCAAACCTAATGCATTGATGCTCGCTGTACACGCAGTTGCCACCACATCGTAGCCGCCACCTAAGCCTAATAAATTGGTAATGATAGCCGCCGCAGCGCCGTAGTTTCCGGTGTTGGCAAGCATATCCATAGGCACCGCGTCGCCGGTGATAACTGGCATTAAGGGTTCGGTCGCCGCACCGCTTACGCCAATCATTGCCGACATAGACTGCAAGCTAGTAGAACCCAGCAGATTGGCATCTTGCAATGCCTCTAGGCCGACCTTATAGCCCCACAACGTAACCTTATCGAGTTGCGAGACTAAGTCCGCCGCCAATTTAGGGTACTCAATCGACTCTTTAATATGTGCGGCATAGCAGTTCTCAAAAAAACGATTGAACTCTTCACTACTGGCAATCACGCTTTTACAATCAAACAGTCCTTCAGTAAAAGCTTGTTTGTTTTGCCCGATGGCGGAACAAATTCCGACGCCGGTTATTACGATTCGCTTGCGTTGTGTTTTCATCTCGCCCCTTACTCCAAGGTGATACCGCGATCGGCAAGGATGACACTACCTTGAATGGCTCGCGACTTATCAGAACACAAGAAACTAACAACACTGGCAATTTCTGACGGATCGAGCACATAATCACGCTTACGCGTTTCAAGCATTTGCATAAAGCCGGGCCAAACTTGCTCTAGCTGCTCAAATGTATCGGTCTTGACTAAACCACCACATACCGCGTTTACGCGTATGCCTTTGCTGTGTAATTCATAGTCTAAATAGCGAACCAAATGTTCAAGTGCGGCTTTTATCACGCCCATTGGGTAATGCGGCATAACACGTCGGCTGCCGGTACTGGTAATAAAGACAATGCTGCCGCCTTTTTTCATCATCGGAATTACGCCTTGCACACAGCCCACGTTACCGACAAGATTTGTATCAAGTAATACTTTCCAATCTTGTTTATTAAAATCTTGGAACTCTTTGAATGGCGTTTGACCGGCATTTAGAATTAGGTGATCAATCTGTTGAAACTCACTTTGTAAGCCCTTAAACATCTTTTCAACATCTCGACGCACCGATATGTCACCGAGCACGCTGCAGGCATAAACGCCTTTTTCTTCGGCGTATTGGATTAGCTGTTTGACCTGAGCCGCCCCCTTACCGACATTACGGCGGTGATTAATAATTACATTACAGCCATCATCAATAAGCTCGGTAACAATAGCCGCTCCAATACCACGAGAGCCACCAGTTACAATTGCAGTTTTGCCTTTAATATCACGTGGCAATTGACCTTCTGAAATTTCCATTGTTACACCTTATTTTTATGACTATCTGTGAAAATTAAATTCCACGCACTACCATCTCGGTCCATGCTGTGGAGTAAACTCTTATGAGTGACTTGGTTGTGAATGTGTTCGTGTAAGACCTTAATGCCGTTAATATTGACAAAGTCGCCCCATTCTTTGTAGGTATTGACGTGTTTAGCGCTAGGGTAACGGTCTTTCAGCAATAGGCTTTCTAACTGCGCAATTTCGTCTCGACCATTTAAACCGAAGTAACACTGCTCAATATCACGGCCCTTCTGTGTATCTGCCTTTGAGCTTTCTTTTAAACTTTCTTTTAAGCCCGGCAACTCAAATACGCCATTAGCCTTCGACGCGCTGTAAGCGTTTAATTCATCGATATCTAGCTTTAATTTGGCTTGGCGTTTTTCATCGGGGTTACTTGCCTCTACCACCAGAAACCCGGCCGAATCACGGAGTGTGTATTCCGATGAGCTCCTATTTATCTTTATTTTTCCGCTGACCAACCAGTCTAAAGCCGCCTGCATTTCAGTTAGATAAAGGTAGCTATAGGTTTGAAACACGCCACCAACCACAACAATGTCTAACTGCCCAGATTGAATCAGCGTACGTGCTAATTCTAGCCCTTGAAATAAAGCATTGCGCTCGCCTCTTAAGCGCACGCTATAGCCGGTAATATTATGATTGTTAAGTAAAAATGCCGGAAACACATCCGATTGATACATTTCTTTTACTTGGAATTTTTTATTCATGAACGACGTTGGGCCATACATATTAAAATAAACAATGCCGATTCTTTGGCTCATCTTTTTATTTATTTTTCGATATAAGCCCGCGTTTTTCATCGCCTGCTCAAAGGCCTCGCTTACCGCATCTAAGTGTCTGCCTTGGGTCTCCTTATCAAATTGATTGACGTTCCAGTATTGAACCCCCGATCTTTTTTCAATTTTCTCATACAGAGATTGTTCATATTTATTGTTGAGCCGAGGAACGAAAAGGCGTTTTTTAGAGCCTTCAACTAAGCCACTGCCGCTTATGGAGATTGGCTGGCTCTGATAGCTTGGATCACCCTCGTGACCTGGATGACTCTCGTGGCTTGGACTACTTTGCATGAGCAACCCTTTCTAGTAGGCAGCTTACTATCGAACCATCGATGCCAATACTGGTTTTCAAAATATACTTAATATCGGCTTGGCATTCTTTAATTACAAAGTTCAGACCTTGGGTTAGGCCTAAATCGCCCTTTGACTGTATCGGAATGATCCGATTATTCTGAAAGGCATCTTTAGCTAAAATCAAATCAAAACCACCTGAGGCCGACAACATGTAACCAGTCTGCTCGGTATAACTTACAATCTTGGCTTTATGCGACGAGAACAGTTGAGACAAGGCCGAAATTTCAGATTGATCGCTGGCGGTAATGCCATTTCCGTGAGGGTAAATTAAGTCTACATCTGCGGCTGTGATGCCAGCTTTGTCTAAGGTATTTTGCATGGTCTGAGAAATAGATCGAAAGGATACATCCATGCTGGCTGAATGCGCAGAACCGGAGAGCGCGCGCCGAGAACTCATCGCTCTAACGGCAAAATAAGGCGTTTGCTCTGCGAGGATGTTCGTTGAACGCTCGAGCAGTATCCCGGCTACACCATACGCGGGCATTAGCCCATCGCTGTCTTTTGAAAACGGTAAGGAAGCTTGCTTGGCAATAATATTCAGACCCGACATAAACAATATATCGAACTTTGAAACCTCTTGCCACGACAGCACTAAGGCCCGGTCAATTTGACCGCTTTTCAGCATTGCAATAGCGGGTATCATCGCATTCAAGGCAGACGAACACGCCGACGATACCGTCAATATTGGGTGTTGCAATTGAAAATACTCAGCATAAGGCTGCGTCAGTGTGTCGTTCCTAAAGCTGTCGGCATGCAACTCATCTATTTTTTTATTTAATAATAGATCAAGTGATTCGTTACTGTGCAGCTCTCTAATAAAAGATATTAGGTCAGGCTGATTCCCAGACGAGCCCCAAAAAACACGGGTATTTTTTTCTGCAAGCACATCCGCATTTAACTTTGCATCAGCTAACACTTGCTCAGTAACATTGACTAACGCCGCTACTTTTTCATTGCTAATATCGTCATATTGTTTTATCAGGTCTTTGCGCGCATTTTCTAATGGCGCATATTTCACATCATGCTCAAATCCAAATATGGATTTAATCATTTGATTTTCAAACACAGACTGCAATTGCACAAATTCGCCTTGAGCCAATTTGATAATCAAGTCAGAACTTGTTTGTGCAAAATCAGAGAAGCAACCTGCTCCGGTTACTACAACCCTTGAGTCCAAACTAGGCTCCTTTTTGTATGATCAGTGCATAGCAATTACCACCTTCTGACATGCCCGTGACCAGCGCATATTTAACCTCTTTTTCAATTGAATTATCAGTCACGTAATTTAATCCAGCGACCGAAAATTCAGTGGTATTTAATATTGGGTAAATCATATTGTCGTTAAAACCATGAATCACCGCGGCTAAATTCAGTAAGCCACCAGATGCTTCAACGAACCCAAAGTAACCGTTGTAGTTGGTAAGCGGAACCGACTGGCTATGATCACCCAGCGCAAGCTTAATACCATTGAGCTCCATATTGGTAGCATACTTGCCAGACCAAGTGGTACCGCACACCATATCAATATCTTGCGCCGATAAATTGGCTTCTGTTAGCGCCATATTGATTGCATCCGCCATGGTTTGTGGCGAACTATCTTGACTAAAATAAATGTGATCACAACTTCGACCATAGCCCATGATTTCGGCATAAATGTGCGCGCTACGCTGAGTAGCATTACCATGCGATTCTAAGAAGATACAAGCCGCTCCCTCACCCATAACATAGCCTTTGTCATGCTTGGCATAGACATGGTAACTGTCATCGGTGTTTTCATAACTGAAGCCGCCATTGCCTAATGACATCAGAGGTGAAAATCCAGGACCATCTTCATCAGCAGCCCCGGCGAGCATGTAATCTTGTAAATTTTGGCGGATCACTTCGTAACCTTGAAAAACAGCACCAAGACCGGCGTTAACACCCGATGATAGTGTGGTGTTATAGCCCTTTATGCCCTTGGCGATAGCACATTGAGTGGCGATGGAATTCATCAGTGACATGGCAAATTCACTAGTGCGAACATTGTTAGGATCCGGCGCTAAGCTTTCACACAAACGGGAAATAGTATTGGTTGGCCCTTTTGAAATACCCATGATCATGCCAACTTCTTCTCGAGCGGTTTTCAGCACTTTGTAATCAGCCGATTTAAGTGCCTGCTCTAAGGCGACTAAGGCATAAAGAGAAATATTATTGAGTTTCTTTGCATCAATACTGCGTAATATTTTTCGTACATTAAATGGCTTAACCATATGTGAGCGATAATGCAGCATCTTATTTTCATCTAGCGGTAACTGCTTGGCGTCTTCACTTTCTAACTCGACCTTCATTTCACGCGGAACCGGTATCGCACCGCCGTCGGTTAAACCTGAGGCAAATTCACTATTGCTGGTGCCCATTGAACTAACGCTACCGATGCCGGTAATAACAACACGTTGCGGGCTGAACTCTGTTTGTTTGATCGTGCCTGGTTTAGTCGAAACAACCAGACATGAATTATTACCTCCAAAGGCATAGTTGTTTTTTAGAAAAACATTGACATCTTTTTCACGAAAATCATTCGGCACATAATCTATATCGGCATAAGTACGTGCTTCACCAAAATTTAAGGTCGGCAGTATTTTCTTTTCTGGCAGTGTCACTAGGCAGGCTATTAATTCCAAAATACCAGCCGAGCCAATGTTGTGACCGAAATAGGATTTGGTTGAGCTAATAGGTGGCGTAGTGCCTTCACCAAATAATTTCTTAATTGCTAAGGTTTCAGAGCGGTCATTTGCATCTGTGCCAGTGCCATGTGCATTAACATAATCAATATCTTCAGGTTTAAGACCGGCGTTTTCGATAGCGGTGCGCATAACCCAAGAGGAGCCAACCGCCTTAGGGTCGGGTGCCGTTTCATGATAGGCATCACTACTGGTAGCGTAACCGAGTAATTCACCATAAATTTTCGCGCCACGGGCTTTAGCATGCTCGTACTCTTCAACAATAACCGCACCAGCACCTTCGCCAATTGACATGCCCGGCTGCCCAGAATACGGTGTGCAAGGGCCATCAGCCATCGCTTTAAGTGCATAGAAGCCTGCAAATGTGGGTATGTATAGCGGCTCAGAGCCAAGCGCCATCATCACATCGCCCTTATTATTTTGGATAGCATCAAACGCTAAGCCAATGGCATTTGGGCTTGCGGTACATGCGGTTGCCACCAACTCATAACCGCCACCAAGTTTCAGCAACGAGGCGACTAACGGGCAAATACTGGCATAGCTGCCTGAATACTTAACCATGTCTACATTGGTTTCTTCAGGCTTGTTCATAATGAATGGTATATAGGCTTCAGTTCCCGCTGCCGAAACACCTACCATCAAGCCCATTTTTTTCTTCAAATCGCTGTCAAGCAAACCACCATCTTCAAGCGCGTCGCGCCCAACACGATAGCCCCATAAAGCCCCCTTATCTAACTTAGTGGTCAAATCAGGATCTAAACCCGGGTAGTCGACCTCGCCTTTAATTTCAGATGCGTAGGCACCTGCAAAATATTCACTATAGATTTCGCTTGGTTTAATGCCTACTTTCTTATCTAGCAGGCCTTGCTTGAATTCAGGAATATTTCGACCAATTGAGGACAAAACCCCCATTCCTGTAATCACTACTCGTTTGCGTATATTGGTCATGGCACACCTGAATTTTTACTCGATGAAAATGGTCAATTAAAGCCAGCAGATCACCTTAATCTACTGGCGGTAATCGTTATGCGTTCGCTTGTTTTGCTTCGGCTTGTTTTGCTTCAAGTTGCGCTAGCATATTGCGGAACTTATCTGGGTTCACGAAGCTGTTTTCATTCGGATTAATCAGCATGCTGTAGTTGTTGATAAAGGGTGTAGCGGTGGTTTTAATTTTGAACTCAACGCCGTCAGTGGTTTTAATCGCGTAAGCATCAATGCCCGCATACGCATATGCTTCATCGATCAAGGCCTGCGCAATCATTTTCTTCAAACTGGGCGAGTAACGGCATGCTACTAGCGTGCCAATTTCCTTACCGCCACAAACAACAGAATCGCCGGCACAAACGGCGTCTATTTCGCCTTCTTGCGCTAACACCACACCAATGATTTTTTTAACAAGCGCTTCATCACGTTTTTCTAGTAATCGTTCACGACCAAAGAATTCATCTTTGTCGTAACGCACCATCCACTGCAATTGCAATTCACGCGGGTCACGAGAAACATGGCCGTTACCAGTTGGCGAGAAGTATGGGTTTTCTAAGCGAGTCAGTTCATGCAACGCCAAGCCCGCTTTTACTAAATCGTATCGAACACCTTTTTCTTCAATTTCGGTCCATAGCGCTTCGGCGCCCTCTACCGGCAAAATAACTTTATAGCTAAACTCGCCATGCTTACCGGCTCGCAGCAAATAGGTGTCGTCGTCTAAAGCAATGAAGCCCAAGAAGGGAATGCCGATAACATCCATGCCGTAGATTTCTTGCGCAAGTTCCCAGCTGTAAGGACCTTCCATTGCAATAATTGCATGAGACTGAGTTAACGATGTCATTTCTACATCTTCAAACTCACCCATGCGATCTTTGAATAAGGTCATTAGGGCCGCATCGTCTAAATGCTCAGATAGCACCACATAGCTATCATCATTATTCATGATGTAAACATCAGTAATTATGCTTCCGTCTTGGTCAAGTAGCACCGTGTAGAGTGTCTGCTCATCACGTATTTCAGCAACATCACCGGCGACCGCCAAGTCAAGCACGTCAAACGCTTCATCACCGTCAATTTTTAATTTGCTGTAATGGCTATAATCTGACAACGCGACATTGTGCCGCAGTGCGGAGTACTCTTTATCGAGATCGTTGTATTGCTTGGGTACTTCAATACCGTTAACGCTAATTAGTTCTTTTGCGTGTTGCTTATGTAATGCTAATAATCCGTTCATCGTATTCTCTTGGTTAAGCGGCTTGCGCAGCAGCGGCTTCGGTTGCGCGTTTGCGCTCTAAAATAAAATCAACCAATTGGTTGATGTTGCGCATAAATGAAGGGTCTGTGCCTTCTTCTACTTTTATGCCAAAACTCATATCCAGCATCACAACCACTTCAGTTGCATCGACGCTATCGAGCTTCAGCCCGCTACCAAAAAGCGGGGTATCCTCATCAATATCTTGAGGCTCTTGGTATAAATTTAGACGTTCAATTAAAACTTTTTTAACTTCGTCTATTACGACATTGCGTTCATCAATAGTATTTTTAAGGGCTTCTTGCATGATCTCTCTCCTGGTTAATTGCTTAGTTAGATTCTTCTTTCGATAATTTATCTTCTGGAATGCCAAAACCGCTAGTATGTTGTCGCCAGTTAGACATCCGGCCGGAACATACTATTTTCTTGCCAACCCGAGCTTCAACATTAAAATGATTAAAGCCAGAGCTATCAACTAAAAACATTTCACATGTAATTTCTAATACGTCACCGGGATAAACGACACCACGAAACTTAAGATCCTGTGATGCTAAGAACCCCATTAAGTTTTCGTTACTTTGCCGCACTCTCTGCACGCCTTCGGGGCTACAAATCGCCGCTTTAAGCTCATGCAAATCGTCTAAATCGACACCCGTTTCGGTTTGATAGTCGTCAATGAATTTAAGTATTACATTCAAGTATTCACTTGTTTGGCCGAATGTTTCAGCGATTAGAACACCGGGCATCACGGGGAAACCAGGAAAATGACCAGCAAAATGTGGCTCATTCGCCGCCACTACTTTAATACTGGTTAATTTTGGTCGATCGCCATTTTTAAAATTAATTACTTTATCAACCATCATGAATGGCAGACGAAACATGGCTAACTTTTGCAGCATGAAAGCCTCAAGAAGAACGAAGTCCTTTGCGACTCTTTTTTTACGATTTACTGTTGTCATAAATTACCTTTTTCCTTAACGCATTATTAAGCCACCGTCGACCACAATAGTTTGGCCAACGATATAACTTGAATCTTCTGATGCTAAAAACGCAATCACTTTGGCAATCTCGCTTGGCTGCCCCAAACGGTTAACCGGGATGCCTGATAAGGTTTGCTTCATGATGTTACGCGGGATACGTTTAACCATGCTTGACTCGATTAAGCCTGGTGCAATGGTATTAACGCGAATTTTTTTAGGCGCGAGTTCGGCCGCAATAGTGCGGCCAAAAGCAATAACAGCACCTTTTGAAGAACTGTAATTAGCCTGACCAAATGAGTTGGTAACACCGGCAATCGAAGAGATGTTAATAACCGCGCCAGAGCGATTGCGATACATGTTGTCGACTGCCGCTTTAGTGCAATAAAAGGTACCAAATAAGTTTGTTTGAACAACTTCTTCAAACTCATCATCTGTCATTGTTAGAAATAAATTATCTTTGTAAATACCCGCATTGTTTACCAAAATATCAATACGACCCTCGGCTTCAACAATGTGTTCCATTAACGCTTTGACTTGCTGCTTATCTTGAATGTTGCATTGCTTGGCAAAAACTTCTTTACCGTCTTCCTGCAGCTCAGAGACAATCTGATTCGCCTGCTCTGTCGAGCTGTTATAGGTGAAATACACCCGACAACCTTGCCCAGCCAACTCTTTAATTGCCGCTTGGCCGATGTCACCGCTGCCACCCGTAATTAAGGCAACTTTGCCTTCTAAATCTTCATACCTTGCCATGATTTCTCCGTTAATTTAAATTCGACACAACATCACCACGGCGACCGCACTCTCGCCTTCGTGGCTAATAGAAACATGAGAATAATTGACGCTCTTCTCCTGCATAAGCTGATGAAATCTACCCGAGAGTTTCAGCATTGGTCGGCCATCTTTACCGGATTGAAGTTCAATATCTTTAAATGAAATTGAATGCCGAAACCCAGTGCCCAATGCTTTTACGGCCGATTCTTTAGCCGCCCAACAAGCACTGTAACGCTCAAACCTTTTCTCTGCGCTCTCGCAATACTCTTGTTCATTTTTGCTGTAAACAAGATCTAAAAATTTTTTACCGCTGCGATTTATCGCCAGTTTGATTCGTTCAACTGAGGCGATGTCAACACCCACACCATAGACACCGTGGCTCACCTGTGGCGGTAACTCGGTGAGCATGTTTGCAACCGATAGCTCGGTGTCTGTCGACAATGAGCGCTTCACACTAAAAGCGCGTCTGAGTCGCTTATGTCCATGTAACCTTGCTGTAAGTCTGCTCTGCCATGATATCGGGCAACTTGCCTTATAGCGTTGATCAGCATGCTATTTCGTAAGTAGATATAGCTAGCAAGCCAAATGATTTGTGCGCTTAATAAAAAAAGGTAAAACCAGTTCTCATAGCTCTTCATAAAGACTGTGGCTAACACTATTTGTATTGCGATGATTAACAGCCACCACGCTAATAAAGGAAATTTCTTAACTTTATAACTGTCTTTTATGTCATTTTTACTAAACTCGAGTTCCATCTCTTTAAGATCAATAATTTTTATTAGCTTTGAATTTAAACCACCAATGACATGGCTCATTGGGTTTGAATGCGCACTCAACAACATTAAAAGCGAGGTGATCGAGATGGTCACTAACATCGTTACCCATGCCACATCAAACGATGCCTCTTGAATAGAATTTAATGGGCTAATAATGGCAAAATTTAACAATAAAAAACAAAGGGCTTCAGGGTATAGGTAGAATTTATTTACATATTCCTGGGTAGATAAATGCAGACAATTTGGCTCTTCAAATGCATAGGAGCGATAAAACATATCAGCCGCTATCAGTAGAAAAAAAAACAATATAAGCGGAAAAATAAACGACCCTATTATCCATAGAATAGATAAATGAAGACTAAATGCATAAGGCACTAAGTAGTAAGACACGACGAAAACAAGGCTAGATGAAAATATAGCCAGACTGAATGACACTCCAAATGGTCGCTCTAAATAACCTCTATAAGTGGCTTTACCCTTAATATTTTTTTTATCGCTACTATCGACTCTAAATTTACTGGCATAGATGGCATAAGGACACGTGGCCCACAAATCCTTTGTCATGCGAAATGCCGCAGTAAAGCACAATGCTGTAAAGAACAAAGCGACACTTAAAACATCAGTTTCATTTACTCGCAGTGACAATAAAGCCACCAGCACAGCCGCGATCGAAGCGTAAATTAAGGCAGGAATTAAAACAGAAAAGAGTAAGTAAACTCGATAAGGCATGGCTGCCATATCAATCTCCAAGCCTAACGATATCTTTAATCGTTTCGACCTGCTCTATTGTAAATTCCTCAGTGTCACCAGCAATTGATTCAAGTAAACGGCTTAATATTTTCTTCGGCCCCACTTCTATAAACTTACGATGACCCTGATTAATTAAGCCCTCAATCGATTCGCGCCATCTCACTGTGGCGGTAATATGCCTGACTAAATTTTCTTGAATTTCAGTTAACTTGGAACAGGGTTGAGCCGTCAAGTTATTGATGTAGCTAATTTTTGGCTTGAGCATCTCAGTCGCCATAAGGGAATGGCGAAATTCTTCGACACATCCTTGCATAAGGTTGCTATGCCAAGCACCATTAACGGGTAATTTAATAGCCTCAATACTATTTTCAGAACAGTATGTGAGGACCTTAAACATAGCGGACTTTTCACCCGATATAACTTGCTGGCTCTCACTATTGTCATTTGCAATAACAATAGATTTTTTTTCGGTAATGCTACTTAGGATCTTGCTCAAGTCTTTAGGCAAAACATTCTTAATGGCATACATTTGCCCATTTTCGAGTTTGGCTTCCCGCTGCATTAACGTGCCGCGTTCGAAGGCAAGTTTAAGTGCACTTTCTGTTGTTAAACTTCCCGCAATCTGGAGTGCACTGTACTCGCCAACGGAATGACCGAGGACAACGCTCGGGGTAATTTCGGTATTAGCAAATAAGTATTGTGCTGTAACGAGGTTAGTCGCGGTGATTAATATTTGTAAATTGTCAGTATTGCTTAACTTACTGATAGGCCCCTTAAAGCAAAGCTTAGTAATGTCTTTCTGAGCAATTTCATTGGCTAAGTCGTAAACCTCTCGAGCACTTTGCGACTTCGAGTAGAAATCTTTACCCATTCCAATAAATTGAGAACCTTGCCCTGGGAACATGACAACCCATTGGTCTTTTATAGCTATGCTTTCGCCGCTCATCACTAACCGCCTCTTTTCTTTTTTTTATTATTATTAATGACATTTTTTTAAGAATAAAATCGACGCAATGACTGCCATCGGATTCAGTAGGGAACTCTTTAAATTTACTAAGCAGATATAATCACCCATCAGCCGAGTTGGCTGTCATCTGCCTAGACAAATACCATCAAATAACTAGAACGTTGTAGTGAATGTATTATGCGAGTAGACTGACAAAATGTCAATTTACACGTTGAGCATCATGGGTGCTCTATTAAAATCAAAAGCTTAGCGCTGGGGCTAATGGCATAGACGCCATAAAACTTCATTATCATCTTGGCTGCGGCTAAAATACCTAACAACTATTCTAAAATTTCTTAGTGAGAACCCCTCCAAGAAATTTATAAAACCAACAAAATTGATTTGTACATTAACAATGCTCGCAAGCACCGCGACGTGCGCATACAAATTTATTAGGTAGGCGTGTTACTTGGCTAGGCGTGCTACTTAGCCGGGGCTTCCTATTGGTAAAGTTCCTTGAATGCTTGATAGCGTTTCCGATTTGCGCCCATATCGCTATATCCAACTCGTGAAGCGGAGCGGAAGTGCACCTGCCCTTCGTCGGCGTCGATATAAAATTCGACATCATCCTTGAAGCGAAACAGTCGTGTGGTAAACACCGCACGAATGTAATCATCGGCCTGTTCGGCAATTTTATTACCGCCCATCTTAGCCAGGCAATCGATAATTGCCGCTTTGGTTTCAACCGCACTGCCCTTGAGCGGCAAAGCTTCAACCTGTTTAGCCGACTGGCTGGTCTGACTGCTGACAGCGTTTGGGCTCTGTGGCAGGTCGGCGAGTTTACCGTTGGTAACGCCCAATGTGTGTGCTTTGCTCATAAGATTCCTATCTAATAAGGTGATCGAGAAGTTAAATTAAAAGCGACTCAGCGCGGCTAAGGAGGCGCATGACACCCCCTACGCATTTTCCGAAGAGATGCATGCTTGATAGCCTAGATTACTAGTATACCGATACTTGCTTAAAAAACGTTCATTCCAAAAGACTATTCTAGAGAACTATTCCAAAGGGTTTTGAATCTTGACCCCGCGAATACCCAAATACAAGCCAAGCGCTATCATAGCAATTAGATTAGACAGCATAAACGCTACAGTAATGCTGCCGTGCCCGAGTAACGGAATAAAATCTCGGCCAACCAATGCAACAACAACAAACAGAGAAGCAAAAACACCCCACGCTGAGATCAACTTTGGTATTAGGCCAGACTTGAAGAACAACAAGAAAATGCCCGCATTAGCGGCGCTGCTAAGGACAAGCGAAAGATGAAAGGAGGTGTAATCCGAGGTTACCTGCAAACTAGTGAGCAGCAAACGTTGCGCGCCGCCGGCAATAATATCAAAAGCCGAATTGTCAGCAATTAAAGCCGCATTCATAGCGTAAACAGCGCCGAGCAAACCGACCACGGCGGCCGACACAGCAATTAAAAAACTCCACGTGGCTAATACCAAGCCAGATTTTCGTAATAGCAAAAATAAGCCAATGCTAATAAAAATTTGCAGCATAAATGAAAATAGCGCGAGGTAGGCTTTACCACGCAAGCGGCTCTCAGCGTCCAACATATTCTCCGATGTTTTAGCAATATCGGCCGACAAGTTTATATCGATGCCGGACGAGATAGTCATCGCGGCTACTACGCCGACGATAATTGAGCCTATTAGCGACCAACCTACGTATCGGCTAAGGCGTTGAAGGTTAATAGGTTTGTTGTTTTGCATGAGACCTCCGGGGCCTATTACGCTGAAAAGTAATCATCTTTATTCGATCACAAGCCTTGCTGGCTAATAAACGTTAGATGCGAAAACAGTTTGATTGGATTCAAATAACATCATGGTAATGAGCAAACACCCCTGCCAATAGGGCTTTCAGTGCATCAGGCTATATCAATGCCCGGCTTGCTCTAGCTCTAACTTTAGCCTTAGCCAAAAACTAAACTAAGGGCATGAGTGCTTTTTATCTCCACAACTTGCTGGTTTTTCTGTAACGCCGCTGAGCTGTATTTTTGCTGATAGTCATCAATCATCGTATTAATTGATTCTGTTTTAACTTTATCTCGCTGGGCAATAAATACCAGTGTCGTTTGCACTGAAACTTGCTGTTTTTTTGTCTCAAGCCTTAGCCATGCTCGCCCCCCCCCTTCATTTGTAATTGAGCCTGCTCTTGGTGCTCATCGTCCAATTGTACGAAGCCCTTAACCCGGTAAACACTCAGAGGTAAATCATCAACCAGTTTTCGTAGTGGTATCAATGAAAATGAGCGTTCACTCTGGTAGACCCAAGTCTCAAACAACGGCGTTGTTGAACCTGGTGTCGGCTCGAATAAGCATGCATCAATCTAAAGCAATATTCAATTTGGCTATACTTCCCTCTTTACTAGACTAGCCCCTCGAGAGCCCACAGAGACAATGAATACAGATCATATCGGCGTCGCAGTAGGCGTTAATTTTTATACGTTCTAACGGTAAGTGGCGCGTTAGCGTTTTCCGGCATTTCTAAGCCAGATGTTTGGCTGAGAAGCTTTACGCCGTAGGATTCACCCCCTATCATGCTGAAAAACGAGGCAAAATATGATCATTAAATCACTCTCTCTGGGCCTTTTTGTTTTGGCCGTCAGTATCGCCAATACAGCCGCCAATACAGCCGCTAATACAGCAGCTAGTACAACAGCTAGTACAACTATGGCAGACGAATCTCTGCGTAACGATATTGCCGCAGATTATGAAAATAATCTCGAAGATTTATTCATCCACTTTCACAAAAATCCGGAACTTTCCTTTAAAGAAAGTAAGACCGCCGATAGACTGGCAAAAGAGATCAACGCATTTGGCTTTGATGTCACTCAAGGGGTTGGCGAAACTGGTGTCGTTGCAGTAATGAAAAACGGCGAGGGTCCAACCGTTATGATCCGTGCAGATATGGACGGCTTACCGGTGAAGGAAGACAGCGGACTTTCGTATTCATCAATTGCCACGCAAATAGATATCGATAACATAGAAAAGCCGGTCATGCACGCATGCGGCCATGATGTACACATTACTTCTTTGGTTGGTACAGCCAGACAAATGGCGGCTCGAAAGGATCAGTGGTCAGGCACCTTGGTGTTGATTGGCCAACCAGCGGAAGAGCGCATTTCTGGTGCCCGAGCAATGCTTGAAGATGGCCTCTACACACGCTTTCCGAAACCTGACTATGCACTGGCTTTTCACGTTTCGTCCGGCACGCCGTCGGGCCGTATCGAATTACCATTGGGGATTTCCGGATCGAGTTCTGACAGCGTTGATATTGTCGTGCACGGCGTAGGTGCCCATGGGGCATCACCTCACATGGGCATAGACCCGATTCTTGTTGCCGCTCAGATTGTCGTATCTCTTCAATCCATTGTCTCGCGGACAATCGCGCCACTTGATCCAGGAGTCATTACGGTCGGAGCAATTCACGGCGGCTTCAAACACAATATAATATCCGACAGAGTTGAGATGCAATTAACGGTTCGCTCGGACGATCCAAAAGTTCGTGAAGAGTTACTCGATGGAATAGATCGTGTAGCTAAAGGTGTCGCCATATCAATGGGCGTGCCGCAAGACTTAATGCCAGAAGTGATCCGATCCAAAACCGAGACCACTCCACCGACTATCAACGATACAGAAACCGCCCAACGCATCACCGACGTGTTTGAAGCCAAGTTGCCAAAGGGAGTTATGTATAGCCAACCTCGAGCAGGAATGGGAGCCGAAGATTTCGCCTACTTTGTAACTCCAGAGCTGGGCGTTAAAGGTGTGTATTTTGCTGTTGGTGGTACTCCTGAAGACGAGGTGGATGGTGCTCCGTCACATCACTCGCCGTTTTTTAAAATCGAGCCTGAGCCTTCAATAAAGCTGGGTACAGAGGCCATGGTGATTGCGGCAATGGACTTAATGCCTAAAAAATAAACAACTCGTATTTTAAACCCTGAGAAATACCTTTGAGGTGAACGTCGATAGTAAAAAATAGCCACTCTATGACGTGGCTATTTTTTATTTAGACTAATTTGGATGCTTCTTTGCATTAACCCCCATGTTAAAATTTGGGCTTATATTCTCACACAGCTAATCATAATCAAGCGTCAGAACAGTTTGGCTTATCCACATTGAGAGCGCCGACGTCGGCACCACTAAAACAGGCCCAAAATGGAAGCGAAACAATTAAGTGGGCTCTGCATTCATGGCTCACAATGCGTTTACGACTATGTCTCGAAGCGACGTAATGGCGGCGCGCAAGAAATAAATGTTGATGTCATTGAACATGTTGAAGAACAAGAATTTAAATTCAAACTATCGAGAACCATTTTCGATTTAGACTCAATTACTTTCTTGCTCAGTGATGGCGAACGCCGTTATTTTGAAAACGATGAAATTAGCATCGTGGTTTACGACCAAGAACAACGCTTTGTTATTGTTAAAACCAGCCTTGAAGTTTCCCAACTAATCAATAGCACGATAGAGCACCCCAACGCATGGAAATTAGTATTCGATCTGAAATTCTTAATCAAAAGAGTGATCGAATGGTATCAAAATAATGGCGACGATTTATTTTTTGTACAAGGTCGATCACCATCAAAATTAACCTTTGATCCGTCTGTTATCTTCGCCGACGCACAGCCAAGCAAAGAGCAAATGAAGGCTATTGCTCTGAGTTTTAACTCACCACTAAGTTATATCTGGGGTGCTCCAGGCACAGGTAAGACCCGCTTTGTTTTAAGCTATGCCTTGCTCACCTATATTAAACACGACGCAAAGGCGTTAATACTTGCGCCGACCAACTTAGCCTTAGAACAGATCTTTAGAGGCGTGATCGACGTTATTGAACGCGCCAATATTGATAAACGTCAATTACTGCGATTAGGTACGCCAACCAAGAACTTTGCCACTGAACACGGTCAAGTCTGTGAGGACAAAGGCTTGGATGTGAAACTGGCACAACTGGATAGGCAAATTGAGATATTAGAATCTATCCGAACGATCGACCGTCTCAATAAACCAAATTTAGAAACGATGTTGGTCGAGTTAACTTGGCTTGATAAACGCCAAAAGCTAGTTCATTTTACCGACTCAACGCTGACTGATCTAAAAGCCAAAATAAATTCAGAAAAGAAGAATTTAGACGCGATTGAAAACGCTATCAGTGCTCATCAAAAGGCTTTAACTAGCAGCGCGTTGAATAACAGTGCCTCAGCCAAGTTGAATACTAAGTTGAATACTAAGTCAAATACTAAGTCTGCTAAAGACACCGCTTTGTCTGAATCGTTAGAAAAATTACTTATACGTCAAAAGCAAACAGCACAAAGATTGAGCGATCATCATCAACGATTTATCAGTATTGATGACGATGTAAAAGGCCTAAGGAAAATTGTTCAAAACAAAGAAATTAAACTGCAAGAATTGGCAGACAAAGCGGGCGTTAAAGAAGACGACTTAAGTTTAGTCAGTGTGGTTAAATTAAAACATGACTCACTTGCTAAGCGCGCGAGATTATTCTCGATGGCGCAAGAATACGAGCAGTTCGCCGAACATCAAATGGACGCTAAACTCGAGCAATATAAATCTGACTCTGCGACCTTAAAGGCCTACTCAACCGATGCTCGCCTCCTCAGCGCTAACGTCATTGGCATGACCTTAGACTCATTTATCGCCCGCACTAAAGACAAACCATTCACGGTCGATCACGTATTTATTGATGAAGCTGGCTATGCCAGTTTAGTTAAGACATTACCGGCCTTCATCACCCGAGGGCCGATAACGTTATTAGGGGACCATAAACAATTACCGCCAGTGTGCGAGTTAAATCGCGACAATATTCTAAGCACAGCGCATAACAATGCCGCCTTTGTCTGGGATTTATCCGCGATTCACTGTGAATCAGTTTGGACTGCAGCCACGCAGGAAAATGCTGTTGACGATTATCAACAACAGCGCGCACCCGATTTTAATATGTTAAGTAGAAGTGCGCTGACTAGCAGTTTTCGGTTTGGCAAAAAGCTCGCGTCAGTATTAGACCAGTATGTGTATGTCGAAGAAGGGTTTCATTCGGGCTTAGATGCAGACACAAAATTGAGTATCTTCAATGTGCAGAACCAGCGCCGATTTGATCAAGCAGACATTGGCCGCCGAGCCAACATGAGTGAAGCCTTATGCGTATTAAAAATCATTCAACAAGGCATTATTGAAACTAATGATTTTGCGGTACTAACGCCCTATCGAGATCAGGTGTCTTTGTTGGCAAAATTAAAGCCAGAGTTGCTAGATCATGATCGCTTACTCACGGTGCATAAGTCTCAGGGCCGCGAATGGCATACGGTAATCTACAGCGTCTGCGATATTGGTAATGGCGCTAGCCCTTGGTTTACCGATTCAACTAATGCATTGTCGGGTGGCTTGTCGAACGTGAATACCGCTGTTAGTCGCGCCAAGCAACATCTTATTATTGTTTGCGACTCAAACGCGTGGGAAGTCAAAAAAAACCAGCTAATCAGCGGCTTGATTCAGGCTCGTAGTAAGCGTTATCAATATCAAGAGAACTGATAAGAGACCTCCGCATAAATCAGATTAAATGTTGACTAAATATTTGTCGCAATTAGATGAAATCAGAAAACACCCGCTCCCCAGTTAGTGGAAACTAGTTACGGAAAAATACTATTTCACTATTGAATTGCCAAGACATGGGCGCATCAAGAAATAATGACTTCGTATGCGCTCTTTCAATCCGACAGCACAAAAAAATGCCAAGAGTATTACTTGGTGCTGCAAGCAATGGGTTTTGACAGTGAGGTTGTGCATCAGGATGAGCACTTCCATCTTCTGGTTGATGAGCAACGAGCGCAGCAAGCGTATCAGCAACTAAGACTCTACGTCGCCGAAAATGCAGAAAAGGAAATCATCGAAAAGCCCCTAAGGCCAATGTCTGAGGGCTTTATCGGAGCCTATCTCTACGGCTTATCATTGTTGATTATTGCGGCCTTCAAAAGTACCAAGGCCTTCGGTTTTAATTGGCACGCTAACGGCCTAGCAAACTCTGAGAAAATCGCTGATGGTGAGTGGTGGCGAACGATCACCGCCTTAAGCTTGCACGCTGACGCAGCTCACTTGGTCGGCAACATTGGCTTTGGTGCGGCACTTGGCGTACTGGTCTCACAATATATTGGCAGCGGAGCAGCTTGGTTCAGCATCTTGCTCGCAGGTGCGTTCGGCAACGCCCTAAATGCGTATTTATATCAAACACTGCATTTGTCGATTGGCGCCTCTACCATGGTCTTCGCGGCGCTAGGCATGTTGGGCATATTTGCTTTAAACGGCAGTCAGTCCTATGCACAGCGGGGCATTCGCCGTTGGGCACCACTAATGGCAACGCTTGCATTATTGGGCTTTCTCGGTACAGCCGGCGAACGAACCGATATCATGGCGCACCTCACCGGCTACATCAGCGGCTGCATCGCTGCGGTGTTATGGATGGTCGCATTGCGCCGCACCGATAACGATATTCCATCGCAAAGTAAGTTTGCCCTCGCTTGTGTCGGCTTAGTAGCGGTCGCTTGGGCTCTGGCTCTTGGATGATTATCACTCTGTTGATGGCACTCAATCGTTAGCTTACTTAGTTAGAGACCTCAGTTAACTTAAATGGCTGTAGGTTTGAGCATAATAGGCTGGGGCGTTTTTATACTCACGGCCACCAAGCTTAGATTCAATGTGACAAAAATTGCAAGGTTTAGCTATTTATCGCAATCGTGATATAACATCGTGGTACAAAGACACATGTAGCGCCGTTAATAAATCCCAAAATAGCTAGAGTCACTCCCCTATGTTAAGACATAAACTTATTATTTTGATGATGTTGTTTTTATCATCAATTATCGTTCAGCAAAGCCACGCTGCATTTCCAGATGATTTCTCTGACGTTACCTGGATAGACCCTGATATATCGTCATGGTCGCAAACGGCAACCGTTACCGCCAATGTTAGCGGCTCAAGTCTGGTAATCACGGATAGCAAACGAAATGTATGGCCAAAAGCATTTAATAACACGGCTGGGGACTGCTGTAATCGATCCTTGTGGGTAATCGTTAAATTAGAAGGCCAATGGTACGCATCAACCTTCGAATACATGCGCGTTGGGCAAATTAATAAATTTGCTGAAGCGGTAAACGGTCAGCAAATCAAACGAGCACCTTTTCTTGAGTCAGGCTTTCGTTGGGAACCTGCCGATGGCGAAGTGTACGGTTTCATGACCAGTGGCATAGCTCGTTTTAACTTGGATAATAACAACGTTCGAGAACGAAGCAATGTGGCGCTATACCGATGGGGCGTAGGGCCAACGGATAATGTCGATTTCACCGAAGTTCCGCGTGGCTCTAATGGCCGACCTACAGGTGATGAACCTGAAGATGAAGAACCTGAAGTGTGTGTTGAGCCCGAGACACCTGCAACCGTCAATGCAAGCCACACTTATACCGGCCCAGCTCAAGGCTTGGTGGTGGTAAATGGCGCTCAAAATGCAACCCTCCCGCTCAACGATAACGTCTCGATTGTTGTTAAGGATGACAGGACACTCACCTTTACCGTCAGCGATGAGACCTTCGTTAGCGAGGTGCAGCAAGATGGTACCTTCGAAGGTGTCTATAACTTAAGTGCTTTAGGTGGCACTTGCCAAGTTATCATCAGTGTAAATGGTTTGATTTCTGGTAAAACCTCGACAGGATCGGCGCAAGGCAGTGGTAATTGTATTGGCAGCCAAGCACGTTTTATAGCGTCCTACAGTGCAACCTCGGCGACTGAACCAAGCTACCTTGATCAACGCCCCAATGTACCAGAACCTCGACCGGTGTGCGGCAACAATACTAAGGTGTTACCAGCTGTAAACCTATTGTTGGGCGAAGAACAATAGAGCTTAGACAAATCAGCCGATGTTGGGGCTTACTTTTTTGATTATTACTGAACTCAAGAAAACTAAGCACTTGAGTTGAGTTGGTAAGTTAGTGGCCTCGTAAGTTTGAGCTAATTAGTCGATTAGAAATCTGCTCGCAACATTGAACTTACTCGGCACATAGATTGAATGAACCAACATCTTGGCGCATCGTACCGGCCGAATAAAACTATGCGGTGAATGCTTGCAATTCGCCGCACCAACACGATATGCCAGCCCAAAGTAACATCGTACTGGCCAAAGTAACATGGTACTGGCCAAAGTAACATGGTACTGGCCAAAGTTGATTATTAACCATTGCTTGCACCAGTCCCTGGGGGATGATGTCATCCATCAAACCGTGCGATAATCCTGAATTTACTAGATTCCTTATCGGCTGATTACTAATCGTTTTCTATATGCCACTTTCAATATATGATCTCTATACCCGAGGTTCTTAACCTTTGGGTATCCATGCCTATGCCAACCAGTTTTAGTTATTTGGCGTATTCATTTGCTTCAACGTTTATCGCCACCCCAAGGCCACGTATCGAAGAAGAAAAATGCTCGCAAGGAAAATATTAGCGAGGCGGAAATATCGCGCACACTTAATTTAAAACTACGGTGCCACGGGTAAGACGACTTGTATACCTTCAGTTCTTGCAAGAAACTGAGCTCAGTTTCAGACCTCTAGCTCCACTGGTGATCAGCAGAATATATAGATAAAACCAATCAAAAGAGCGAGTTCAACTTGAATGCCCAATAATATAATGCTATTTTCATTTTGCATTAAGTTGCTTAAAATTGACATCGACATTGACGTTGATTTTAATAGTTAAATGGTTTCGGCAGGGTTAAGCCGATTTAGGATAAACGCTGAGCAAAGAAGCTCATTTATTTACTCTCAAAAAAATTTTCGAGTATATACAAAGCATAAGTTCTCGCGGGAGGGAATGGAAATATGGATGACATTAGTTACGGTAAAACGGCCGCATTCGATGAGGCAAAAACAAACAAACCATCGAGACGAACATTCTTAAAGTTAAGTGCGACTTCGGGGGCAGGATTAGCGGCAGGAGCGGCAATCAGCTTAGCACCTAGCATTGCTCTGGCGGATGACTATTCGGCAACCGATAGTAATCGCTCGATAGGCGGTGGCAATCGAGAGTTCGAAGCAGCCGCTATTAAGATATCTAGCGCTAAAGAACGTTATTACGAAACCAGAGCATTATCTAAGCAGAAAACCAATGGTGATGAACGTCGCTATCGACGAGAAAACTTCTATGCTAGCTTCTCAAAAACTTTGCCTCATGATCAGTTCGGCGAAGTAGATCCACGGGCATTTCGTAAGCTAGCTCGCGCTATGCGTTCAGGAGCTAAACGTGATTTCGATGCTATTCCGCTTGATCCTGCGTCAACACGTAAGCTAGCTGATCCACAGGGTGCTTTGCGTTTTGAAATTGCCAGTCTTGATAGTCATGCAACACGGATTGCGCCATCACATAAGTTCCGCAGTGCCGAGCTAGCGGGTGAACAGGCTGAAGTGTATTGGCAAGCGATTACTCGCGATGTACCATTTATCAATTACACAAGCGACGCATCAATAGCAGATGCAGTTAGCGACCTTAACGCTATGTCTGCGACACCAGGTTCAGGCGGTGTAGCCAGCACGACTAACTTATTCCGTGGTGAAACACCGGGAGATTTGGTCGGCCCATATATATCTCAATTTCTTGCCCGCCCTTTTAATTGGGGCCCTGTAGCAGTTGTGCAGAGCTACACAAAACCGGTTGCCGGTAGCGACTTTATGGTCGATGTAGGCAATTGGCTAAATGTGCAACGTGGCGCAGTAGCTGAGACAGTTGGTGCCACTGAAACTAAATACATTTACAATAACCGAGCATTGGCTGAGGCTGTACACAACGATGCTCTTTATCAATACTATTTGCATGCTACTTTAATCATGTTGGGCAGTGTGCCTGGAACGGATGTTAACGGTGCCAGCAAATTTGATCCGGGCAACCCCTATTTTAATGGCAGTATCAACAATCAAGGCGCTTTCACCAGTTTAGGTGGGCCTAACATTATCGATTTAGTGTCAAAGGCTGGCAATCTGTCATTATCTGGCGCATGGTTTCAAAAGTGGAGCGCACACCGATTTCTGCGTCCAGAAGCACTAGGCGGTCGTATACACTTTCACAAGACGGGTCAACGCAGCTATGAGTTGCACTCGGATATTCTCAACTCTGAGGCGCTTAACCGTGTGTTCAACGCAAATGGCACATATTTGTTGCCGATGGCTTTTGTTGAAGGTTCACCGACGCATCCATCTTATGTCGCCGGCCATGCTACTGTAGCTGGCGCTTGCGTAACCGTTCTTAAAGCCTTTTTCAACGAAGATTTTGTATTGTCGAATAATGTCCAAGCTGACGCTACTGGCGATGCATTGATTACCTACAACGGTGACCTAACTGTCGGCGACGAGTTAAACAAGTTAGCCAATAACGTTGCTATAGGCCGTGATGCCGCTGGCGTACACTATCGCCAAGATGGTATACAAGGCTTGATTGCGGGTGAGCAGCAAGGCTTAGCATTGTTAGCTGAAACGACTAAGACCTACAATGAAGCCGATTTTGATGGCTTCACCGTCACCAAATTTGACGGCACAACAGTCTCAATTAAGAACGGTAACATTAGTTAAATAATTTAGCTTTAATGTCGTAAGAATTCGACGCGGTGACATTATGAAGGCGGTCCTATTTATTTAGCGACCGCCTTTTTTCTAACACCTTGGCCAAGTTTAATTATTGTTGCTCGATAAGCAATGGGGACAAGCAATCAGGTAGTAGGTCATTATTTAGGAGCCTTGCTTCTGCACGTTTGATCTCTAAACTACTTAGGTAGTAAATTGTCTTGCCACTACTATCCGAATAATAGCGATTGGAAATAGCCCAACATTTTTCCTTATATGGCTTAACACGGCTAGCTTGTTTATTTAATTTCCGAACTCTCCTTTGGTCTAAACAGGCAGGGCTAGAGGACTCTCTAATGTCAGATATAAACTGATTTATCTCATCCTTTCGCATACTTGTTCTTTTTTGCCCAGAATGTTTCATCAAGCTTTCAAATTCAATGCCACAGATATCACGACTTAAATATATTCCGCTTGCTGCTGAGTTTCCGCTTACAAGGATTAGTACGACTGCTAATATTTTCAAAATTCAACTCGATGCATTATGGTTATTTGGGAGTTACGTCACGTCTAATATAAGGGACAGAAGAACCCAACGTCTAGATTTTAAAGTTCAATAGGCGTTTCCCTGAATCGCTTGAATGAAACGCTAGTCGTTGCAAAATGCCAGCTGATGCGATAGCGTCAATTCACCGACGAGGTTGTACCAGCGCTCTTTATTTTCAAAGTAGGAGCTAACGTTTATTGCAAGGGCCTTGATAAGAAGGCCTATATTGGAGCAGCCTATGCGCAACACAATTCGCCTAAAAATTCTCGCAATGACAACACTACTGCTGGTGGTGTTTGCGGTTACTACTGGCTTGTCCACCTACTTAGTCAAACTGGTGGTCGAAGAAATCGACGGAATCGCTGAATACCATATGCCCTTAGCCGCGCAAGTGTCTGATCTTGACGTGCTTACCTACGAGTATGAACTCGAGCTTCGCCGTTTGGTTGCACAAGACCCCATTAATACTGAAAAAGTAGTCGAGTTAAGAGCTACTCACAGCGAAATAAAAAAAACCGTATTAAGCGATATAGCGGCAACTCACACTCTGCTCAAAGCCGGGGTGGTCGATACTCGCAACGACCTCTCCGACCGACTTGCGCTAGCGCAGATACAAGGCTCTTTCAGCTTCCTCGAAAAACGCTTGGCTCCGTTCCTTGAAACCGGCGATCAGGTACTAAGCGCAATAGAATCGGGCGACAGCGCACTGGCTAATACCTTAATTGTCGACTTTGCCGCCTACGAAGATGTTTTTGGCGCCGAAATAGCAGGCGTACGCAAAACGCTAGAACAACTGACCTTCGACTCAGTAAGTGAAACTAAGAGCAATCAAAGCGAAATTTTAGCGATAAATATCGCCCTGTTTGTGATGTCAGCAATCATCGGTCTAAGCTTATTCTTAATCTTTACTGGGCGACTGCAGCGTTCCTTAGCACAATTACTCGATGGTACCAACGCCGTCGAAACTGGTGATTTGGATATCAAGTTGTCAATAACCTCAAAGGATGAGATAGGCCAATTGGGCCATGCGTTTAATCATATGGTCGCAGAGCTGAATCAGAAAGAACAAGTAAAACATACCTTCGGCCAGTATATCGACCCTCGTATCGTATCCAAATTAATCGCCAGTCAAGGTGATCAAGAATCGATATCCGAGCGCCGGCCCGCAACGGTGTTTTTCTCTGACATTAAAGGCTTCACTGGGATCAGTGAACAGCTGACCGCCAATGCCATGGTCAACCTGCTGAACAATTATTTCTCCGCCGTGACTCAAGAGATCCGCGGCCATAACGGCATCGTCGACAAATACATAGGCGATGCGGTAATGGCGTTTTGGGCCGAGCCGTTTTCGGCCAGTGACTGCCATGCCACAGATGGCTGTCTTGCCGCATTAGCGCAGCAAAAAGCCTTGGCGGAATTCCGCACCAAGCTTGCCGAGATAACCGGCTTACGCAGAGATATACCTGAATTCCTAGTGCGTATGGGGCTGGCTACCGGCGAGGTGGTGCTGGGCACGGTTGGCTCCGACATCAGCAAATCTTATACCGTGATCGGCGACATAGTGAATACCGCGTCTCGCCTTGAAGGCGTTAATAAAGTGTTCGGCACCAGCATCATCGTTAGTGACGAGACCTCTCGACTGACTCAAAGCGCAGTAAAAACACGCGAGCTCGACCTAATAACCGTAGTCGGCAAAAGCGAACCTCTGCGAGTGCATGAGCTGGTCTGTACAACGGCTGAGCTGACCGCTGAAATAGGTGAATTAATCGAACTTTTTGCCGCTGGCCTTGCCGCATATCGTGATCAACAATGGCAAACCGCAACGCAGCTGTTTACCGATTGCTTAGCCTGCCAACCTGGTGATGGCCCCTCGCAGGTATTTCTAAAACGTATTGCCTTATTAAAAGAACACCCACCTGGGCCAGACTGGGCAGGCGTTTGGAAGCTTGAGGCAAAATAATCGTTACGGCCAGACACCCGCTTGCCTGAGTTTGCTTGTAATTTCGTTGACTATTTTGAAACGAGGCGTTTCACTGGCATTGGTAAGTAATATAATTGCATCCATATTGTCAGGATAAGTGACTATAAGAGACTTATAACCTCGAATGCTCCCTGGATGCCTGGCAACTAAGTTTTGCTTATCTCTATATACTTGCCACCCAAGTCCCATGTAAATATCTCCCCAATCGGTCTTAATCGAGGGCTGAACCATCTGCTGGTAACTTAGTTTGCTCAAGATGTCTTGTCGATAAGTAAGGGTTGAGACGGCCCACTTGCCCAAATCCGCTACATTCGATACAACACCTTCGCTTGGAAAGAAGGCAACGTCGTATGGGCGTTGCTGGTCATAGACAAGTGTCGAGCCCTTATAGGTCGGAGCAACGTCAACCGCGACTCCTCGCTTTCCATCCCAATAACCGCTGTCACTCATCCCCGCCGGATCAAAAATATTAAGCTTTATATAATCCTCGAAAGGCAAACCACTTGTGACACTTACTATCGCGCCCAATAGGTTAAAACCGGTATCACTATAGTTAAATTGCGATGTTTGTTGGCCGTCGCCCAACGAGGCACTAACGGACGTATTAACCAAGCTTAGATACTCTTCGATTGACCGCTCATTAACTAACGGTTTTATTTCGTCTTGTAGTCCTGAGGAGTGAGTCAATAACTGCCTGACGGTGATTTCTGACCCCTTCATTAGCGGCAGATGCTCTGAAATATTGTCGTCCAAGCCCAATTTGTTTTTTTGCGCTAATTGCATGATGGCTTGCGCTGTAAAAAGCTTAGATATCGATGCAATTCTGAACAGCGTTTTGTTTGTAACTGGTAAAATATTTTCTTCGTCCTTAAAACCAAACCCCTGTGCATAAACTAGCTTTCCCGAGGCTATAACGGCTAGCGCTAAAGCAGGTATAGAAAATTCCGTTACAATCGACGTTAGCTCATTATTTAATTCCTTTTCAACAGCTGCTTCAAGCGCAAAAGAACAAGGCGACACGATTAAAACAAGCAAAATCACACTATTTTTAATACTCACACTAGCTCCTGTTAATGCATACAATTAGGATTATATGAGGCCGAAACAAGGTGTTACGTGCTGGTTCTACCGCATAAATAAATCACCTTTTGAGTGTACAGCAGCCTAAACTCGTATTCAATTTTGCCTGTTAGTTGAGCAAACCAAGTTGCCGATGTGGGCCTTAATCGCAATTACCCAAGAAGCTATCTGTGTTTAATCGAAAGGCTCATTACTTGGAACCGCAAGATTCGACACCATTATGCTAGGTAAGTAAAAACCGTTAAATAGCGAAAGACAGATATTGCACAGTTTTAACGCTAAGATACACGCAATTGTGGAGACAATATGACTGCAAGCGATCTCAAGCCACCATCTTTTATCACTACCGCTAAAGAGCTTTTAACCCCCTTTGAATTTGCGAGATTGATTGCGGCTACCCCGGCCCTAACCCGGCAAGCGCGAGGTAATGGCGAACCGGTAATGGTGTTGCCCGGTCTAGGAACCAGCGATATATCGACATTGATCATGCGAAAATATCTTGCATGGCTTGGCTATGATGTCAGAGGCTGGGGGCTCGGACGCAACACCGGTGACGTAGGCGATCTTCTGCCACAGGTGACTGAACAAATTCGCAGCCACTATGCACCAACCAATACCAAGGTAAGTATCATTGGCTGGAGTCTAGGCGGGGTTTTAGCTAGAGAAATCGCTCGTGACAGCCCCGCGCTGATTCAACAAATCATCACCTTAGGAAGCCCAGCCGTTGGCGGCCCAAAATACACCAGCTTTGCAAGGCTCTATAAAGCGAGAGGCGCAAACCTAGACGCTATTGAAGCGAGAATCGCGGAACGAGAGAGGCGACCGATATCAGTACCAATCACCTCAATTTACTCGAAACAAGATGGCATCGTTGGCTGGCAAGCCAGTATAGATAGGCTGAACCTCCAAGCTGAGCACATAGAAGTCAAAGCCACACACCTAGGTCTTGGCGTCTCACCTGAGGTTTTCAAAGTATTGGCAAAAAAGCTGGCTCAACCGTTTTAAGCCCAGTGTCGCTTGTGATCGAGAATTAAACTCGGCTGCTCGCTCTATTTATTATTCAGCTTTTGCTTTGGTAATAAAACTTGAGCCAATATTTCCCCCTCGCTGTGCTAGAATTTGCTCCCTTTTTATCGAGCAAAATCCGACAAACTTACTTTACTATTGGCAAGATTTTCAACGAAAAGTGGGGGCATTACAGACATTTTTATTCGTTCGTCGAGTTATGCTGAGGTCTCTTTAGCCAAAGACATCAATTATTTGAGATCATAGCCATCAAAGTACCCTCGGCGACTATTAGTTTTCTGCGTCAAAATCGACTGAAAACGCCCGTAACTAAGAAAAAAACATTTTCAAAACATAAAAACAGCGGCGGAGCGACACCGCCAACTCACCAGAGATACAGAATCTATGTGGTTTAAAAATCTACGCATATACCGCCTTACCGACAGTGTTAAATACTCGCCAGAAGAGCTCAACGAGGCATTGGCCAAATTTGAATTTGAGCCTTGCGGCAAACTAGAAGCCTTAAAATACGGCTGGACCCCGCCACTTGGCCGAGACGGCAGTGACTACGTTCACGCCGCAAACGGCTATATGATGGTGTGTGCCAAGCGTCAAGAAAAGGTATTGCCCAGCTCTATCGTGAAAGAAGTTCTCGATGAAAAAGTCGCTGAAATTTCCGACCAGGAGTCTAGATTTGTCGGGCGAGCCGAAAAACAAAGCCTAAAAGAAGAGATCATCTTTTCATTGATGCCCAAAGCATTTGTTAAGTCGTCGTATGATTACGCCTACATTGACCCTAAAAACCAGCTCATTGTGGTTGATACAACCTCAGCAAATCGAGCAGAAGAACTTCTAAGTGCGCTGCGTGAAGCCCTAGGAACACTCAAGGCCGTTCCGCTAACGCCAATCAAAGCCCCTCGCGATGTTCTCACTGATTGGCTTACCGGTGGTGACATCCCAGAAGGCATTGAAGTGGGCGAAGAATGTGAGCTGACCTCATTAGACGAAGGCCGCAGTGTTAAATTCAAACATCAGGATCTATGGATTAAAGAAGTTGGCCGACACATTGATTCGGGCCTGCAAGTAGCCAAGCTCGCGATAAGCTGGAACGAAACCATCGAATGCTTAATTGACGATCAATTCAGCTTCAAGCGAATCAAATACGGCAGCGAAATCACCGACAAAGCCGGCGACCACAGCAGCGACGGCGCGGCAGAACAATTTGATATCGAGTTTTCTATTATGACTCTCGAACTGTCGGCTTTTATAACCGCAATGAGTGACGCTTTCGGCGGTATCGACGCGCAAGGCTTTGGTTTGCGCTTGTAAAGCAAACGAGCAATACAACCACCATTCCTTAAAAGATTAAACGTGGCTAGGCCGCGTTTAGCCTTTTATCGCTAAGAAAAAAGTAAGAGCAAGAGTTAATCTTAATTATGAGCAAGCAAGACGACGTTTTATCCGAAGATGCAGTTGATTCGCAACACCAAACCATTATGCAGGGAGGCAAAATCGAAGAGTTTGCCGACGCGCTAGGGCGTTTTTGTCGTGTAGAAGGTTGGAAAAAACTAAAAGATGAAAGTGGTGAATCATTTCGCTCTCTACGACACTACGTAGAGGCCAAGCCGCCGTTTGGCGCAGGCTACTCCGGTAAAGCGGGGATGGATAAAATAGAAGCCTATTTATCACTCAACCCGCGAGTTAAAGATTACTTTCAACATTGTCACGCAAACTGTCTGTCAGATATGGCACAAGAGCAAGGGGTCAGCCCCGCCGCTATTTCGAAGAAAGAATTTAACGATGTTAGGGGCGCTAGGTTAGCTACAGCAATAGAGGAAAACCCAAAGGAAGTCTATGAAGAAAAGGCCGCCGCCTATGTCGAAGATAAAGAGCGAGTAAAGCCCGCGCCTCGCCCGATTAACGAATATTCGCCTATTCGAATGAGTTACCGACCAACGTACACTTACTCGTTTGCACAAAAGCTAAAAGAAAGCCTGTCATCAGATGATTTGGCCCTACTGATTGAAGCGATAAACTCTCCCGAACTAGGCGAGCGCGTCGAATTTGAAAAATTTTACAACTTGGCACTTACCGCATTTAATCGCGCTAAAAGTGAGTCTGGCTGGGGGCCTTCGGCTGTAATAGCCCCTGAACAGCTACACGATAGAACGCCTAAAATTACCTTATCAACGCTGATAGAGGCCCCAGAAGGCAACAGCAACCAATTGAGCTTATGCGATGACTCTGGCGAGTTAGTGACTGTTGAAATGTCGAAGGCTGGGGGCGTTAAGGGGCTTACTTTTGCTTAGGTTTAATTTTAAGCACTGCAACTTGATCTGATAAATCTACCTCCTAGTTGCCCTTAGCTAACATGGCAAACCATGATCTATCCCTATTAGCTGGTGGTTTGCCACTGCCGTGGCGGGCGTTGCACGCCGCACGTCCATTCTTTTGGCGCAAAAAATACCCTCAAGGGGCATCTGAAAAACATACCGCTGTCATAACTTATTCGTATCATCCCTGATACTCACCCTTCGGGCTGCCGATGGCAGTTTAATTACGCTCCAGACGTAATTATCGTTATGCCTTTAGGCGGCTCATGGTTTGGGCTAGCTCTACGAGCTGGGCCACTTGTGGAAACTAGGTGCCCCTTGAGAGCATCAAAAATTCAATCGTAATTGAAAACACTCTAATCATACATTGAGATTTTTCCACTCGTGTCCCCCGTCAAAATGACGGTAGTTTGCCCATACAAGACATTCAAAAAACGCTTGGCCATAAGCGCGTGTCTACGACACAGGCGTATATTCAAAGTCATCGACACCACAAAGATAGTGCAGTGTTTAAGGTGAAGTATTGATTTAGTAATTAACAGCGAACATTCCTACTTTTTCTAGCGCCTTATTCTTGATCGGTGAAAACAAGCTGCGGGTTTTACATATTTAATTCTATTGATATTCTATATTATTCAAGCGAACCAGATGAATAAAGGGTGATGGATCATGACGCAAAGCACATCGAGCGCTTTTGATAGATTAAAAAAGTACAATTACACAAAGCTCGATGAAGAAAGAGAACAGATTAGGCAAGAACATTTAGCTCGTATTTTAAAGGGTGTAGGTGCTTGGAACAAATGGGCAGCGAAACTTAAAAATCATATTCAGGAAGGAGAGGCGTTAGAGTATGTTATTGACTTGTCAAAAACTGAATTTGGTGAAGACGTGTCATTTATTGGATTTGTCTTTCCATGTTCGATCAGTTTCCAAAAATCTGATTTTAACGGCTATGCCTACTTTCGCGAAGCGCAGTTCAGCGGCGATGCCGACTTTCGCGAAGCGCAGTTCAGCGGCGATGCCGACTTTCGCGAAGCGCAGTTCAGCGGCTATGCCGACTTTCGCGAAGCGCAGTTCAGCGGCGATGCCGACTTTCGCGAAGCGCAGTTCAGCGGCGATGCCGACTTTAGCGAAGCGCAGTTCAGCGGCTATGTCGACTTTAGCGAAGCGCAGTTCAGCGGCTATGCCTACTTTCGCGAAGCGCAGTTCAGCGGCGATGCCGACTTTCGCGAAGCGCAGTTCAGCGGCGATGCCGACTTTCGCGAAGCGCAGTTCAGCGGCGATGCCGACTTTCGCGAAGCGCAGTTCAGCGGCGATGCCGACTTTCGCGAAGCGCAGTTCAGCGGCGA
>JBKEFT010000042.1:0-55408 GCA_046709645.1 Arenicella sp. | reverse complement strand
GCGAAAAATACAGGCCGAAAAGAACAAAGTGTAGCCACTTTACTATAAAATAATCTAACTGCTTGAAAGCAAGGTGCAGGTGGTCACGCTACGCAAAATTAGGCGGTCACGTTCGCAAAAATACGCAACTGACAACTCAATATTGATATTTGTCAGTTTATCCTCAGCCACCAACAACAGTCATTAGCAAAAAGAGTCTGAAACAAATGATTACTTAGCTCAAAAACGAGAGGGCTATGCAGGCGAGTCTTCACTACGCTTACCTCTCCTAAATTCTAAAAACTCTTGAACTAATTCCTGTAAATCATCTCACTTAGTATCAGTAATTTTTTGAATAATCATTTTAATGAAGGGTTAGTGTTTCAAAATATTTCGCATAAAAACATATTCAAATTATGTACAAAATCAAAACTTTTTAAAATTTAAGACTTTATTAATATTCCCTCCAATGTGCGGTTAAACCCAAACCGGTATACCTTATTTTTTAAACAATAAATCTAATGAACTTTGAAAATATTACAGCAATTACTTACGAAAGAAAGTCGACTGATCGTGAAGACATGCAACAAGCCTCACTTCCAGCTCAAAATGCAAGTAATATCAAAACCGTTGCTCTTCACAAATTAAAAGTATTAAAAAATGTCAGTGAAAGTGCTAGCGCAAAAGCTCACTGAACGCGAAAATGATTCAATGAAATTATTGCTCTTATACAAGCCGATAAAATTCAGGCGTTAGTGGTCGATGAACCAACGCGAATATCACGAAGCACACTTGATGCCGCGATAATTGTACATCTCATGGAAACATGAAAACTTAAGTATGTATTTGCCAATGCAATGGTATTTTCCGGGAATAGCATAATGGAAGTGAAACTGCTCGAAGATATGATGCAATGGGCAAAAGTCGATAACAAAATGAAGGCTAAAGCGACCAAAGACAAGATGATGTTCATTGCTGAAACCGAAAATAGGTTACTTACACGCGCTCCCTTTGGCTATCAAAACTTCAAACTCTGAAAAGCATCGGCCAGTGTAAGACCTCACCCCGAAAATCAACTTATTTGGAAAGAAATGTTGTGACTACTAAATACTTGATTAGCGTACCGAAAAGTCGCTGAAACTTTGTTTGAAAAGCATGGAGTCGCAACCAAACAGAACAAACCTGTTTCTGGGGAAACAATAAAGCGATGGCTATTTCATAAATTCCATGATGGCATGTATGATTTTGCGTGAAGAACTTTCCAACATAATCATAAGCTAGTCGTTAGTTCTAAATACGTGAATGATGTTCGTACCACACGCGGGCACAAGAAGTATGAAAAGGTCTGTGAGGACATATTCCCCCTAAAATGATTTTTGAAGGCTCACTGGGATAATAATTTTACTTTGAGCGGATATCAGAAGAAAGGCCATATCTACTATATGACTAATTCCAGATATTCAGCGCCATGAAAGAGAATTAATATAAACCAAGAAATTATTCTATGCTCGTTTGAAAAAACGCTCAGCTCATATGTCATTAAAGATGCAGAGCTTAAAACAAAAATCATCTCTATGATGAGGACTTACTTTACGCAAATGCAAAAAGACAGTAACAACAATGCCCTCCAACTCAGAGCAAAACTATCAGTCGTTCAAAACAAGCAAGCTAATTTGCTTAATTTGTTGTGTGAAGAAAAAATATCTCAAGAAGATTTTGATAGCCAGCGAAAAATCTATTTAGACCAAGGCATTCAATATAGTAATTTGCTTGAATGAATTTTGTACATCAGCGACGATATTTTAAAATCAGCACTCCAATGTATAGAACTCCTCACTAACCTAACTACAGTCTGGAAAAATGGTAATTTGGATAAAAGAATCCAAATTATAAAAATGATCTGTATTGAACTTCAAATAGACACAAAAAAACAGCTATACATTCAAGAGAATGAGCTGTTTGAACTCATAAGAGTTCTTAATTTTCAAAATGGGGTCGAATTTACTGTCCAGTCTTGAACTAAGAAATTAATTGAATTTGCTATATATCAGAGTCAATATTTCTCAGAATTATACCAAAAAATTAAAAATACTCTTAAATAAATCTGAAGGGTCTATTACTACCCCCGCTTCAATTTTTGCGTTAGGTGTTAGAGCTAGCTAGGGATTTCGAAAACAATTCTATTGAAAAATTCATTTACCCTTGAGATATAGACCTCGATAACAACTTAGGACAAGTAATTAATCTTACTTTACCGTCTTTATTGATTCACCTGCACTGCATTTTAAGAAAGACAATTTAAAATCGTGTACTTTTACCCTTTTAATTTAAAAGACTTGTCAACTCGCTTAGAGGCTCTCAGGCTCGCTTGCTGATCAAACCTCTCTTGAACGAACTCAGACGCTTCATCCTTGCTCATAAGCCCTTGATCAGTCGCTTGGTCGACCTCTTCGATGCTGAGAGCGTTGGTCGCCATCACCATGCTCTCCATGATTATATTATGTGCTTCTTCAAGCTCTTGAGATTCCCCTAGAGTATTTGACCACTCAGGGTCATCAGCCTGCTTCAGGCTGGCTTCAACATTTAACCAAGCTTTGTATACAGAGCGATACGCCTTAACTCTCTCTGCTAAAGAGTTGTTGAGAGGGTTAAAGATATGAGCGTTTTCAAGCATGAATCTATTATACTCTAGGAAAAGCCAAACAATATAATTATTCAATCCATACATGTCTCAACCGTTTCCAGACCATTACAAAGAAATTGCCGATGGTATGGGGGTGAGCTTATATCAGAAATTTTCTCTAGGTGAAGCGAGCCTGTTTCTGCGTTGCCCGAAAGAACAGCTCGAAGTTTGTTCAGAAATTGGTGATATAGAGAGTATCCAACTGCCCGCCGGAGAAGTTCAATTTTTCGGTTATCAGTTAGTTTCGTACTTAATCAGCCATGCAACTGCTCAGCCGTCACAAAACTCACCTAAAAATACATCTGAGAGAATTATTAGAGCGAAAGAAGTTCACAATATAACAGGGTTGTCTCGCACCTCAATATGGAGGCACGAGAAAAAAGGAACATTCCCAAAGCGGGTGCAATTAGGAGAATCTAGCGTTGGTTGGAAGCTGAGCGAAGTGCAGACGTGGATTAACAGCAGGTAGGAGTATCAATACCAAGTCTCCAGAATCTAAATCTTTTCTACGTTTCCACAGTCGGAAATAATTGCTGATTTTTTCATATCTTAAAAGTTGCTTTCTATTAAAGTAATCAATTTTCAATTGACAGGTAGATTAGCTCTGAACGCCACAGATATAGTTAGTGCATTCATGAACTACGTATTCAGGGACCATGTCGTACTCATGTGGATTGAGCTGCATGACATATTCATTCTCGATGTGAAATGATTCATTTATAAACTTTTTAAAGCTACCTCCCCTTGGGTTTGCAGGATCAGGTGTTTCATGAAGCTCCGCGAAAATTCGATAGAGTTGAATTTTCTCATATCCAACATCAGAATCATTAAACCGAGTTTTTATCTCTTCAGCGTCACACACATTCGCTAAAATTAAATCATAATCGAAATCTTGAAACTCTTCTTTTATTGATTCTGTTGCTAACTCAATTTCTTCAGCTGTCATGTCAGATTCCCCAGCACTAGTTCTCATGGTCGGAATTTGTTTACCATGAATTAAGCTAGACAATAGGTTGTAGGCATACCCCGTATTACCTAAGAGTTCAAAATGCCTTCTTAAATAAATACATTTTATTATCTCGTCATTCAGGTTCGCTATATTCTCTCGGCATATTTCAGCAAAGGTTTTTAGATCGCTTGCTTCTAGCTTAACCTCTCCGACCGTTCCTGACTTTGAGCTTAAGAAAAATGCCGCGGGCTTATTATGTTGAAATAGACGACTTACACTCTTTGTAACATCTATCGCGGGCTCAATATCGTGTGTCAACATCAAAACCGTTGTATCTCTGAGGCTTCCCGATCCTCTAAAAAGTTGCTCAAGAATGGCGAATTTTTTGGTTTTATCGAAACTTGAAACGGGATCATCGAGAATTACAAGATCAGGTTTTTCACTCAAAACTTGGTGCATAAAAAGAATGAGCGCAAATGCATTTCTTTCACCGTAACTTAGATGCTCAACGGCAGTTTCTATATGCTCGGCGAAATCTTGATGCACCAGTCTCATTTTATATGTTTCTTGTTCTGGTTGTATCTCGACACCATACTTATATCCTGCGGATTTAAGGAAACCATTGATTTGAGTTTGGTTTTTTTCGATTGATTTCGCTATTCGCGCCTTCTGCATGTTTACTTTGCCAGTTAGATCTCCAACCTGTTTAACAAGTTCGTCGAGTTTCTCGTTCACTGGATCAACTATATTCTTTGTCGAATCTGACGCGAGATTCGGAAGCAAATCAAGCTCTACTTTTAATCCAAGCACGGCTTCGCCAATTTTTTCTACATCTTTAAGCGAGAAGAAAGAAATATTTTGTAGCGCTCCTAACTTACTAATAAGAGTGTCCACATCGCCTCGCAGAGCTCCCAAAAAGTTCACTTCCTCTGGGGATAATTCAATTTTAGATTTGGTAATTTTCTCTAAATTCGCCCTACACTGCTCTTCGAAGTATTGCCCTAGATTGTCAAGTACAGCCTGAATAGCATTTAGATGTTCAATAGATTTAGAATTGAGCTCCGTTGCAACTAATTTAGCCGTTTCTTTCTTACCATCTTCCTCTAAACTAGAAGAACAGTAAGGACAATTGTCGGACAATTCCATGAATGGATTTCCCTTTGCCTGCCAAGCAATCCAAGGAGCCGGCTGGTCGCTTTGGATGAAATCTGTAAACGATGACAAAGCAGGAGGTACATTTTCTATTTTATTTCCTGTACCGAACGCTTTGAATCCCTTGCTGGATTTTGAAATTGCTCCAGTTCTAGTAACTCCAAATGCATCTCGCACTTGTTTTAGATTGCTTATCGCTTGCTGTAATTCTTCGTTTGACTCAAAAGCGCTCTTAATTCCTGCAAAAAGACCTTCTATCTCAGCGAGGGCAGTTTGATACTCGTCCGTATTTAGAAAGATATTAAAACTATCTTTAACTACCTCATCTTGTTGAAAAACAAATTGAGAAACATACTCTTCATCAAAGACTAAGACCGTGTCGATATCGTCTACACCAGAGACGCTTGGGAGTATCTGGCCTGGGTTTTCGCGGTGTTTAAACGGAGTCAGGGCTTCGATTGAACCGTCGTTACGGCACGAGCTCACTATAGCCTTAGCAATCGTGCTCTTCCCAATGCCATTGGGGCCATATTTGATATTTAATCGTCCTTTCTCAATATCTATCTCGGCTTGATCGATGCTGTTGCAATTCTCAAGTTTGATTTCAAAACTATCCATGCTTTAATTTCCTTAGTTATATTACGTATTGTCTCGGTTATCTCTAATTATTCCAAATTTGCACCTGAAAACTAATCCACACCATCAATAAACGTTTCAACAAACGCTTTAATTTTATCTATTACTCTTTCTGTAATCGTCCCTCGTTCTTTCAGTCCTGGGCGAGTCTGCATTATGGCGATGACATCGTCTCGTAACGGCGTTTTTTCGGTAAACAAATAGTCACCAATAACTTTCTCCAAACCTTCGGAGTCTAAACCTTCATCTTCTCCAAGTTTTTGTATTGCCTTTTGCTTTTCTTCTGTCCAAAAAGTTTCGAATACTTCACCGACATTCCCACCTTTTGGTATATCTGGGAAATGCTCAGATATGAAGCGTTCGATAAGTTCCTTTTTGCTTCTCAGCTGTGTTTGTGTATCGAGGATACCCAAGATAACATCACGTTGTTTTTTCGCGTCCTCAGGGCTCGCAGATTGAAGGCTACGCAATAGGGATATAATATAGCTGACATTAATTTCGTCGCGATGGATTAACTCTAGCTCGAAATCAATATCATCCAGAATTGAGACTTTTTCCTTTTGGTTGTTAGTTCGAACCTTGTCATATAAATCTAGATATTTGCTTTTGAAATCCTCGAATGTTTGTTCATCCATTGCAAGGTCGGAAAAATTAAATTGAGTAAAACATCCCAATACATTTTTGATCCGCATCAACTCACGAAAAGCCTGAATGAATTTAGCCTCATCTTCCTCGGTTAGTAGATCATCAACACTTTCTAGCGTCGGTGTGATTTCTTGTAGATTTTTTACTGCCTGATCAAAACGTTCGAGATATTTCTCGTACGGTTGCAAAATAATATCTTCTTGAGCATCTTTATTAGCAAACAACTCAATTGCTTGATCTGTTGCTGGTTTAAGGTTTCTAAAGCACACCACATTTCCTTGTGATTTCTTTTGCCCCATAGTTCGATTAGTCCGAGAGTAGGCTTGAATTAAGCCATGGTATTTTAAATTTTTATCCACATAAATCGTGTTCAACGGTTTGCTGTCAAAACCTGTTAGAAACATATTTACCACGAGCAATATGTCGACTTCTCTCCTTCTTACTCGTTTACCAATATCTTTGTAATACAAATAAAAATCGTCAGTTGAATAATTCGTGCCATACATGCCGTTATAATCATCAATGTATTCATCGAGTTTTTCACGGCTGTGCTTATTCTGCACAACATACTTACCGACCGCACTATCACGAACAGAGCTGTCTGGAATATCGGTTTCTATAAACCCATCAGCATCACTATCCTCCTCATTGGCTTGATATGAAAAAATCGTACCTATGCGCAGATTATGCTCGCCTGCTTTTTTCTTCTGATTCAATAGTTCGTAGTAAGCCATTAAAGTCTTAACATTCGACACACAAAAAATAGCCGTAAACTCTCTATTGTGAGTTTTTCGGTTGTGGTTGTTGATAATGTAATCGGAAATAGCATTTAGTCTAACTGGTGCCTCCATGACTTCGGTTGTGTCGATGGCCTCTACTTCAATATCCTGCACACCGTCTTTTATTTTTACGGTGCGAATATACTCGATAGAAAATTTCAGCACATTTTCATCACGAATTGCATCGGTGATTACATACTTGTGTAAACACTCGCCGAATAAATCTTTAGTTGTTCTTTTCCCGAGTGCATTTTTAGCCGAGTTTTTGACGAAAATTGGAGTTCCCGTAAACCCAAACATCTGCACCTTATGAAAAAAGTCTTTGATGCGGTTGTGAGTGTCTCCAAATTGGCTTCGGTGACATTCATCAAAAATAAATACCATGCGCTTATCTTGTAAGTCCTGCATAGTTTTTAGATAGCGATCTTTACTGATAGCTGTGTTGAGTTTTTGAAGCGTAGTTACTATCAGAGGCGTATCGTTACCGAACTGCTGAACCAATTTTTTGGTGTTATTGGTAGCATCCACGCTCCCATCACTAAAACTGTTAAATTCCTTAATAGTCTGATAATCCAAGTCTTTTCTATCGACCACAAACACGACCTTATGAACATAAGGTGACTGTGTCAGAATCTGTGCGGTTTTAAACGAGGTTAGCGTTTTTCCTGAACCCGTGGTATGCCAGATATACCCATACTTCTCAGTGTTGCGTACTTGCTCAACAATGGCCTCTACTGCATAAAATTGATAAGGACGAAGCACCATTAGCATTTGTGCGCTTTCGTTAAGCACAACGTACTTAGTGATCATTTTAGAGAGACTACATTTTTCTAAAAACTCCTCTGCAAAGACGCTCAAATTGCTGACTTTTTTGTTGTGCTTATCTGCCCAAAAAAATGTCTGCTTGAAGTCCCGTTTATCGACGGGATTGTTAGCGTAGTACTTGGTATTTACTCCGTTGCTGATGACAAATAATTGTAGGTATCCGAACAAGCCATATCCAGCAGCAAAAGAATGACGATGGTAACGATTGGTTTGATTAAACGCTTCCTTTAATTCTAACCCACGGCGCTTCAATTCGATTTGCACCAAAGGCAAGCCATTGACCAACAAAGTCACATCATAGCGATTGGTATACTTACCCTGCATGGTGACTTGATGAGTCACTTGATATTGGTTCTTACACCACGCAATTTGATTGATTAATTCAATATAGCCAGTGGTTCCGTCGTCGCGGAGGTAATCTACTTTATCTCTAAGAATCTTAGCTTTCTCAAAAATATTCCCACGCGCAATTTTATTTAAGACTTGCTTAAACTCACCGTCAGATAAACTCAGCTTGTTGTGTTTTTCGAGCTGAGTTTTTAAGTTAGCTAATAGTGCATCTTCATCGTCAATGCGCACCTTCTCATAACCCAACAACTCCAGTTGAGCGATGAGGTTATTTTCTAAGGTTTGTTCTGATTGCTTGGACATAGGTAATGGTTAAGAATTAAGAGTCTGGAACTCATCAAAATAGTCTTCGTAAGCTGTGTAATCATGCTGGTATAACAACCAACTAAACGATGCTCCACCAATTTTATCCCCTTTATCATTTAGCCACTTATTAAAGCCTCTATCTTCTGAATTATCATCATAATTAAGCCTGTCATCACGATCCTCCATTAGACGGAAAAAATATGCAGCAAATGATAAAGCCAGATTAAGCGATAATTCAGCTTGCGCGAAGCTAAGCTCTGGCTTTGACGCTAAATGGCCGTGAGATAGAGACCCTCTTTCACTCCGATTTCCAAGAATACGACCGCCTGGCTTTGTGATTGCATCATAAACATCGTCCACAAAATCCATATCGCTATCACAAAAGAAGGTTTTAGCTTCCTTCAATATTTTTGTAAGCTTTGCTTTCTCAATGTCTCTATCTGGCGGTGCTTTTGGCAACCTCTTCCAGGCATTCTTCCCAATACATTCATAAATTGTACTGGCTAAACAGATCTTCTTCCCTGCTGGTGCAGTAAGGTCATAGGCTTCAGAAAGTGGGATTTTAAAAGCCTTAACATTGGGGAAAAAAACTTCTAATCTGTCAAAGATGTTCTGTGCGTCTATCATGGCTTTTATTAAACAAACATTGCTTGCAATAGCCCTTTTTTAAAATTCATAGAATGATCAAGCTGAGTACTGATAAGTTCAATTTTTTGGTCTACGATAGAGAAAAGATCGGCAATCAATTTCTGTTCTGATTGAGACGGTAACTTGATCTTTATTTTCTCAATAGTTGCTTTTGATAAACTTGGTACTCCTGATGCCTCATTATATTTTTTCCAGTTTATGGTTTGAAAAATGACATAAATAAACTTGGGTATGCAATTCTTAAATGAGTGCGTGAAAAATAGGGTATCAACAGTCCAAAACTTGCCATCTAGTAGAACTGGCCTATCAATAGTGCCCTTTCTCCCGATACAAACACTCTCGCCGTCATAGAGGTATTCATTTACAGAACACATATACCCACCCGTACCATAAACGGGGACCTCACCGTCTTCTAAGTGTTTATAATCTCGCCCACTGCCGATTGTGAAAACTTCACCCATAGCCTTTTCTTCCCATTCAGGAAATTCGTGCCCACGACCATCCTTAAAACGAACTTCTTGGCTAAAGATTTTTTGTATCAATCCTTTCTTATATTGTTCTAATAAGAGTTTTTTATGCTGGAGTTGCTCGATTTTGATATCGACGGAAGATAGAAACAAAGCAATTTCCTTTTGTTCATCTATCTTCGGTATAGGAATATCCATGTCGGTAATCATCGACATTCGAACACTGTCTACTGAGTTTTTGGCACTTAATCGCATCACGCGCCGCAAAAAGTTTTCTTTGAAAAATTGGTAGAAATACAATCCTAGTAAACGATCTTTAAATTTGTATATCGCATAAACTCGTTGATGATAATCAAATTTTCCGTTTACATAATGAATATTTTTACCCACTCCAACACCATCACCTGATGTCAAAACGGCTTCTCCATCGTATGCATAGGAATCTATTCTTTCCACCGTATCGGAGCGTACATAGAATGGATATTTCCCATTTGGTATTCTATTTTGCGTGTCCTTCGAACCGGTTTTTACTTGAGCTAACTTTATTAAAGGCAAAACTTCCCAGGAACCACTAAACGCAGGAAACCGTAATTTCGGCACATTCTTTAATTGATTTTTTACCATGGACTATTTCTTAAATATAAGGGTTTAAAAAGGACTTTCGACTCCAAGATTTTTGCAAAATTTTGTAATCGTAGCATCGGTACTTTGCATCTCAGACTCAAGGCTTTTTAAATCCTTGGCTACTTGTGCAATATCGACGGATTCTTCCTCCTCAAATGTATCCACGTAACGTGGAATATTTAGGTTGTAATTGTTTTCGACAACTTCCTCTAGATTAGCAACATAACTGTACTTATCTTCGGCAATCCTGTTTTCGTAAGTGTCGACAATTTTGTCAACATGCACGTCTGTAAGTACATTTTGATTACCTTGTTTTTCAAAATGTGCTGATGCATCAATGAACAATATATTATCGTCGTGAACTCGGCATTTTTTTAATATCAAAATACAAGCCGGGATACTTGTGCCGTAAAACAAATTGGCAGGCAAACCAATTACAGCATCAAGATAGTTTTGATCTTTGATTATATATTTTCGAATGACTTCTTCTGCTGCTCCTCTAAAAAGCACACCATGAGGCAATACGATAGCCATAGTCCCATTCTCTGCTAGCTGATAAACCATATGTTGCACAAACGCAAAATCAGCTTTAGTCGTTGGAGCGATACGTCCGTATTGACTAAAACGGTCATCAGTTTCATTGAGAGGGTTATCTTTACCCTTCCATTTTGCAGAAAAAGGCGGATTTGCAACAACGGCCTCAAACCGTTCTTCTAAATGTTGAGGGTGTTCTAAGGTGTCCTCTTGGCGTATGTCAAATCGACTGAAATGAACGTCATGCAAAATCATATTCATACGCGCAAGATTGTAGGTCGTTCGGTTCAGTTCTTGACCGTAGAAATCACCAACTTCTGCTTCTTTAGATATACGTAATAAGAGTGAGCCTGAACCACAGGTTGGGTCGTAAGCACTTTTAATTCGTGTTTTATCCACGGTTACGATTTTTGCAAGAATCTTGGATACTTGTTGCGGAGTATAAAATTCTCCTGCCTTTTTCCCTGCTCCAGAAGCAAATTGACTTATAAGATATTCGTAAGCATCGCCTAAAATATCGGAGTCGGCATCTTCTAATTCAAAATCTATTTTATCAAGGTGAGCTAAAACTTTGGCAATTAAGGCATTTCGAGCTTCAACACTACGTCCTAGTTTCGTGCTGTTCAGATCAAGGTCTTCAAACAACTTATTAAAGTCATCCTCGGAATCTGTTCCCATGGTGCTTTGCTCAACACTATTGAGTATAGATTGCAGATCTTCGAGGATAAAATTACTTTTATCCTGAGTGTCACTATTACCCTTTTCACTAATTTGCGAAAACAATTCTGCAGGGCGAAGGAAGTAACCTAGTTTTTCGAGAGAATCTTCTCTGATAGCTTCTAAGTCATCCTCATCCGTTACTTGGGTATATTCTTTTACAGTCTCCGTTTCAAGTAGGTGGTTTGCGTGTAAATGCTGTTTCTCAGAGAGGTATTTATAAAATATGAACCCGAGAATATAGTCTCGAAATTCATCCGCATCCATTTTCCCCCTTAACTCGTTCGCTATCTTCCATAGCTGTTGTTCTAACTTTTGCTTTTGTGTTTCAGTCATTGAGTTTTTGTTATTTCTATTTTCTATCGTCGTCTATAATCAAATTTGATATTAACGAGATAATTGTTAAAAGCAAGATTGTTGGAATATTTACTTATCCACTAACTTTAGCGGATTGATTTTAGAATTAACGACGTAGGGGAGAACTCTCTTTGTCTGTATCGTTTTTTTGGTTGCGGGATTTTTGAATATCTCAGTGGTCTTGTGTTCGTACAATTTCAAGCAACTGATTTTCATTAATGATGCCACGCTCTTTGGCATCTTGCAGGTCGGCACTACTGACTTCTCTCGATGCTTGGCTCAAACTATGACTAATAGTTTCGTAAGCAGGAATGACTTCGCTGTGGTCACCTATGTAATCAATGTTTTTGCCCTGCCCTGTGAGCTTTAAACTGGATTGAGCACGACTATAATCCCAGCATACACTATAGTAATCATCGACTTTCTCAGCGAGAGAATCGTCTCTTGGGTTAAATAGGCTCTGAGCTTCATTCATTCTTAAATTATACTATATAAAAGCGAATTTAAAATCTCTGTAAATGGATCAATCATTCCCCGAAAGCTTTGAACGTATAGCCAATGATATGGGCATTGCGTTATATCAAAAGTTTTCACTCAAAATGAAGCGCCCTTCATTTTTACCGTGCCCTGAAGCTGAATTAATAGGCTTAGTTAATAACAAACAAGTAAACGGCATCAAGATTACAGCAGAAAACTTCCAATCTTTTGGCTACCAACTTTTAGAATACGTGTTGAACCAAGTGACGGATCACAGTGTCAGATCATCAACTAACAATCAAGGTGTGGACAGAATCATTTGAGCAAGAGAAGTGCAGGAATTAACGGGATGTCTCGAACTACTTTATGGAGATTTGAAAACAAGCGAGAATTTCCAAGCAGAGTTAGCTTTGGTGCTAATACATTAGTTTGGTAATTGAATGAGGTTCAAAGCTGGATACGCGCTAGGCAATAAAGCTGTATGTGTATACGAAGTGGTATACGCTTTATTTTACTCTTCCAAAAAGTGGCTATAAACTGTTATTTATAGCCACTTTCCAGTAGAATAAGTGGCGTCCCCAAGGGGATTCGAACCCCTGTTACCGCCGTGAAAGGGCGGTGTCCTAGGCCTCTAGACGATGGGGACGTCTGAGATCGGCGGATAGCAAATCAATTCCTTCACTTTCACTTATTGTCAGTTTGGCTATAGCATTCGATTAAATCGAATTAGCTTCTGGTGGCGCTAGACGGGATCGAACCGTCGACCTCTACACTGCCAGTGTAGCGGTCTCCCAGCTGAGCTATAGCCCCCTAACGTCGAAGGAACGCGCAAGATACGCCCAGATTGGAGGTTGGTCAAGCACGAAGCACTACTTGCTACGACTACTTGTTAGACACCCATGCTACGAAGCATGAGAATCAACAACTTAGTTAATCTAGCAATGTCCCAGTAGTTTCTCGATTTACAAGTGTTAGTTTTGGGTGTCCCAGTAGTTTTCTATCGATTTACAAGTGTTAGTTTTGGGTGTCCCAGTAGTTTTCTCCCAGTAGTTTTCCATATATGTCCCGGTAGTTGTTAATGCTGAGATGTAGGGCACTGTAATAATCTGTAATATTAGTTTCTGTCATTTTAGCTAAACTATTTTGAAATAAAACAAACAGTTACCCAGAAGGTTCCAAACATGAGTGCTCCAGTTCAACCTAAAAAAGTTTTAATAGACACAGACGTAGATTTCGACGATTACATGGCTATGCTCTATCTACTAAAGCACCCCGACATCCAAGTAGACGGCATCACTGTAACCGGTACCGGCGACGTACACCTTACCCCAGGCGTGAGCAACGTTAACAATATGCTCACGCTACTTAACGCCCCTACGGCTCTTAAAATTCCAGTAGCACGCGGAGCTAAAGCCCCGATGATTTACAGCAACACTTTCCCTGGGGCAGACAGACAAGCAGCGGACGAACATTACCAAGTTGAATTCCCCGCCACCAATCCAGAACTTACATTAGACAACGCATTAAGCTTCTTGCGCGACTACCTAATCAACACTACTTACCCCGTGACCATATTGTGCATCGGTGGGGGCTCAAACTGGGGACGCTTATTCGTCCAAGCCCAAACTGACCCGGAATTACGTCAAGCCCTCGACAAAAACGTGGAAAGAATCGTAATGATGGGAGGAAATTTATTACCGTGTTATGTAACCCCCGGAGCAGAAGGCAACATACAGCCAACCATGCAACCTTTTCCCTATTATACAAACAAAGTAGCCGAGTGGAATATTTTTGTCGACCCCCTTGGCGCACAAGAAATTTTCGCCGGTGGCCTGCCCGTTACACTGGTTGCACTTAACGCTACATCACAAGTGCCCATCACCGAGGAATTTGTCAACGCACTAAGACAAATAAACAACACCGTATCCAACTTCTTAGTACAGGTACTAGAAAGTGACACAGTCAAACCGGGAATCGGCCGCTTCCTAGACTTTTGGGACCCACTCGCAGCAATCACACTGGTCAATCCAGACTTCGTATCTACTGAAGTATTTAAACTGAGAGTAGAGCTGGAACTTGACGAAGAAAACGACAAGTCAGGCATGCTTATCTTTGATGAACAACAAGGCTACAAAATAGATGTGGCGCTCACTGCAAACGCAGACGCTGTATATACAGAATTCCTGAAAACTATAGCTCTTTAAACGCCGTTAAGGCATACGTAACCAGAGGCTTTATTTATGAAGTTTACTACCACAGCGTTCACCATATCATTATTATTTACCATTTCAACTTTCACTGTAGCCGCCGAGACAGCAAAAAAAGAAGCCTACCGTGATGCTGTGGGCAAAGCGCCTGCGCTTTGGTCAGGGCCAACTTTTAATTTAAGCGATGCCTATCCAAAACAAAAACCCAACGCATGTAGCCAGAATGATTGCCCATGGCTAGGCATAGATTTACCCATGAAAACAGACTTCACCGAAGCAGGCATTCCATCTTGGGGGGGGAATGAGCTATACAATGATTACATCACCGCAATTTTAAATTATATAAAAAGAGGTCAAACTCCAGAATTTTCAAATGACACCGGTTTTAATGTAATCGTCGATGGTGAGACCGAGTGGTTTCATGTTCCATGGATGGCATTTGACAGAAAAACCGGTCGCGAGTTTGTGCATGGACTAACCAACGAACGCACTGCTGTTCTAAGTGATTTTTTTAGTGAAAATCGCGATGGCTTACACGCGCTGCCAAATTCAAACAGTGGCGATGAAGCTGGCTTTGAAACTTGGGCGGTAGGAATGTATAACAGCACTGGTGGCTATACTATTGGAAAGGGATGGGATGACAAAGGTAATCCAATAATAGAAACCGTAAACGGCATTACTTCAACCAAGGGCATGCCATTTGTTGAAGGCACCGTGGTAGTTAAGTTTTTATTTACGACAGCAACACCCAAAGAGGTTCCTTATTTAAAAGGCAGTCCAGTTTGGCAAGCCAATAGCCATATTGAAAAAAATGACAAGTTTTTATGTGTACGAAAAGTACAAGAAGTACGCCTTGTTCAGGTCGATGTGGCTGTTGTTGACGAACGCTCGCCAAGCCGTTGGGTTTACGGAACATTTGCCTACATTAGTAGCAGCAAGGGTAAAACCTTATGGGACAAGCTTCAACCGGTTGGTCTACAGTGGGGCATGGACGAATGGACATTCCCAGCCGTACCTAAATCAGAGTCGATTACTGCGCGCCAAAGTGTACTGAACACATCTATATCAGCCTTTGAACATTTCGGCTGTAATGGCCGTTTAGCGGGGCCTGTAGATAATAAACTCAGCTCCTGCCTGTCCTGTCATGGCGGTGCTTTTGCTAATGAAGCTGGTTTTACCTTTGACCGAGGTGCCTATAGCCCTTCAATATTTGGGTTTGATGGTCTGTGCGAGCAGTACGGTCAGGAAAATGTTAATTATTTTCAAACCATCCAGTTCCCACAAAATTATTCAGGCGGAAATTATGCAAATTTAATGAACCTAGATACCTCATTACAAATGCAGATTGCACTGCAACAGTGGGCCTTATTTAGTCAAAACGGTGAAGCAGAAGCCTGTAAACTTTAACCGACATTATTTAAGATGCGGGTCAGACCTATGCGATACACCGCCCACAAAATATATTTTATATAGTGGGCGGCTTAATTATTTAGGCGGTCTAAACGCTAAATTAATTTTTGGCTCACTGCTACGTTTTGCTGTCGGTATATAAAATCGACAAAAGACTTATATTGTGGAATTAATCAGCGTTAGCAGTGGACCATTTTGAGCAGGAATAAAGGTGTCAGAAAATAAAGGTGTCACGCCTTGAATCTTGAATTTTTGATGATCCGGCTTACCATTGAATAACCTAGCTCAATAGAATCGCCAATTTCTTTCATCGTATATCGTCCGCTCGTGTAGGCCATTACAATTCCATCGTTACGGGTACTCGCATTTGCGAAATACCAAACGATTGGCCGGGCTGGTTGCCTTCTCTCAGCTCTTGAGTACTCGGCAAGGTTTTCAGGTAAGTCTAACTTGGCCAGATTTGTCTTGATAAACTCATCGTGACCCAATATCAACTTGTTCTTTCTACCTTCTAACGGTGAAGGTAACCCCTTTCCTTGAGCAACAAAGCGGCATAGGCCTGAATAGCTTGCTTTCGGTTTGAATTAAATGTACTCAATAACCAATCCGTTTCAAGCCAGTTCGGCCTTCTGGATTTAGCCGTCATTGCGTGATAACTGCTCCATCGCCACGGATCAACTCGTTCAACCATTCGTGCTCGTATGGGGTTAAGAACAATGTACCGAGCAAGTTCCTTTAAATGCTCTTATTTCTCAATTAGAATCGCGCAATAGCGACTCTGAAAGACGTGTCCACTAAGGTTATGTCGTCGATTATATAATTGACTATAGACTCCGTTTAGTTAACGCATTCCTTTTGACAAGTTGCCATCGTGCGTTTCGATCATCATGTGGTAATGATTACTCATAAGGCAATATGCATGGCAGGCCCAATTGTATCGATTGCACACATCGGCAAACAGTTCGAGAAAGCTACGACGATCAAAATCATCGTCGTAAATATCTTCGCGCCGGTCCCCTCGCGATGTCACATGATACAGCGCGCCGTCAAACTCTAATCTTAGTGGTCTTCCCATAGCGCCCTCCTTGGCTATTGGCCTAATTAAAACTTACAAGGCACATGATTACAAGTTAGTTCAAGATTCAAGACGTGACACCTTTTTCGTGACAGTTCAAGATTCAAGACATGACACCTTTTTCGTGACACCTTTCTGCTGCTATGCTTAATAGAGAAAGCCCTTAATTTAACTGATCTGTATCAGGGCTTGCTCCAGTGTTGACAGGAGGTTATTCAGATACACAACCACAAACCGAGCCAGTGGACGTATTTTTATTAGTCCATTCTCCATTCCAACTTAAGTAACTTCTGGTGTTTTTACAGGTGCCCTTATTTTCTGAAGAGCCAGGTTTGGCACTAGGGTCACCACCACAAATTGTCTGCGCTTGGCTGTTCGAAACAATTTGGCTAGTAGCATTAACATCCGCAGCTTTACCTTGACCTGTAATGACATCAATAAAACTATGACTCAATTTTTGAGTGGTAATGTTATTATTCAAAGGCTGATCTTTACCCGTAAAGTTATGGCAGCCAAAGCAATTGCTAGCAAACTCTCCTGAACTACCCGTGTAATTTAAGTTCACATGTTGAAAATCTGTTTCTGCCACCGTATTGGCCAAACGTAACGAACCACGCTCATTTGGCACCCCAATACCACCAGAGTTTAAATCAGTATTACTAACCCAAATGGCACCAACATTAAAATAGTTATTTAAAATTTGCATGGATGGTGCAGCATGAGTTGCTTTGAGGCTTTGGTAGATTGATGCATTTTGAGAGGCGATATTGGCTAAGTTCTCACCAGCGTCACGGTCACCCGATGCAGTACCAAAAGGATACACAGCACAGATATTAGTGGCAGTGCCAGTAGCTGGACCGTTTTTAACCGTTGGTTGGTTAAATTTACACTCAGCATCCGTTTTATCGGCGCTTAATGGCAGTTTATTTGTACAAGAAGCGCTAGCAAAAGACCAATTGGTATCAGCTTGCTTACCTTGCGCATCACAGTTAGGCGTATTGGTATTGTGCTCGTACGTCGCCCATACAAATTCAGGGTGGTCATGGGTGGCCACTGCGATATGCATACCCACTAAACCCAAGATTTTAACTTGACCACCAATATTTTGCGGCACCGTGACATAACTGGTGTTAAGTATTTCATCATTAGCCAATACCTTCCAAGCAAATTTAAGTTCGGTGGTGCCGGGTATAAAATTAGTGATATTGCTGCTTGCCAACTCAACTGCATTGGCAGACATATTACACAGTGATTTATTAAAGCGTACATCGTAATACACCACATTTTTGTTTTGGTCGTAAATACTAGAGCCACCACCAGCTTGACCAGTACCTATCGGGCTAACCGACTTTTGTAATGCCGTTCGCAACGTTTGCACATCTCTAACATCATCGCAAGAATTGGCAGGCGTGCCGGCACTATTGAATTCAAGCAATGGATAATTGGCATCTACTTGAAAATTACGCAATTCAGGATTTTCGGTCGAAGGCGACATTAAATATAAATAAGTTTGAGTCGAAAACTGATAAAAATCACAGAAATTTGAAGAGCCATTAGGTGCGCTCTTTTTTACTTCTGTCGGCAGTGAAGGGTTGGTAATCCATTTAGGATCGGCAGGGCAATCATAAGTATTTGAAGGAACGCCAGCGGTATAATTTGCAGACTGACCAACAGAACTTTCCGATATTGTACTACTCGAAGTATTACACGCGGTAAGTAGAACAACTGATAACGATAAGAAACCAGTCAACAATAACTTCCTAAATGGTATTTTCATTGCAATATCCTTTATTTTGTAAGTGGTATCCAGCAACAACCTGTGATCCCACGTTTTTATTGTTAAAAGAGACCTCTGCATAACTCGACGAACGAATAAAAATGTCTGTAATGCCTCCACTTTTCGTTGAAAAATTTGCCAATAGCCGGATTTTCCGCCTCTATTGGAGACATTCCAACCTATTTTCATTTCGGCTCTGATTTATGCTGTGGTCTCTATGAGTAAATCTTAGCCCTCTAGGACTGAAACTTCGCTTTAATGTGTATTATTAACAAGTAAACTTAAAAAATAACCACAGGGTCACTCTTTGATTTTGTGCTGAAATTAAGCATACATCTTTATAAATACCAGTCCATCTTAGGCTACGCGGCGTAGTCTTAACATTACACAATATTACACAGAACACGGTACCGGGATTACCGGGAAACCCGTATTGATAAAGGTGTCACGTCTTGAATCTTGAATCTTGAATCTTGAATCTTGAATTTTTGATGATCCGGCTTACCATTGAATAACCTAGCTCAATCGAATCGCCAATTTCTTTCATCGTATATCGTCCGCTCTTGTAGGCCATTACAATTCCATCGTTACGGGTACTCGCATTTGCGTAATACCAAACGATTGGCCGAGCTGGTTGCCTTCTCTCAGTTCCGGTCTAATTGAAACTTACAAGGCACATGATTACAAGTTAGTTCAAGATTCAAGAGGTGACACCTTTCTGTACCTTTCTGGAGATAGGTTCCTTTGGAAAGAGAATGCCAGCGCCGCACGACATCGATTTTGCTCAACTTGCTAGCCATGTCTGGCCGCAAGTGTAGCACCACATGGTAGCGATTACTCATAACGGCATAGGCACAGAGCTTGATGGCGAATGCTTCAGCCGTTTGGTGCAATTTGTCTTCTAACCATTGTCTACGGTGCTCAAAATCAGTTTTTGAGTTTCTATCGTAACCACACAGTAGGCACGTCGTAATTTATGCCCTGTGGGTACAACGAGAAACGCAATGGTAATACGGTGTATCGGCAGTCGATACTATGGTACTGCTGGCTTGAGTCATCCTTAACTCCGTTGAAATTTCCTTATGCCGATGGATTTGCACTTTGTAGCGTTAGTTGCAAAACTCAATATGCATGTCTTAGTATTTATTTTTGTCTTGCTCGGTATTTTTAGATCTAGTTTTACGAACTTTATCTTTCAAAAAAGAGCGAGCAGACTTTATTTTTGTGTACACAAAAGCGAGCCTATAACCGAGCGTTGTTGAGTCCAAATGTTCAACATCACTTACTTGAAAATCAGTTATGGTTTTATTTATTTTCTTAAACAAAAAGAAGTCGTTTGCATCACTAAAGTTTCCTGAACGCTTTCTACCCCGAGAATCAAGTACAAACATTTCATCATTCTCGTCGATTAGGAAATTTCCTAAGTTGGGATCGTTATGGCGAAAACCCACTAGATGCATCTTTCTAAGCATCCCGATAATGCCTGGTACGCAGAATTCGTTGCAGGGAGTTCCGTCTCGATATTCATAACACAGCCAAGAATCGACTACCGCACCTAACACGCGTTTTTCTAACACAAAAAGAGGCTGTACTGATGATATGCCTAACTCGTGAAAGCGTTCTAGGGTTGATAATGTTTGTGACGCCTCTGTCTGTTCAAAATAGCTAAGAACTCGTGCCCACAAACGTCTATTTTTGTCTCTAGGTTGTTTGGCAACAAGATGTTTGCCTGATAAATCACCTAAAAGCACTAAGCTACGATGATTGTCCTTAAGCGTTTTAGGGAGAGATTTGAGATTACCTAAAAGTTCGGGGATCTCTGGTAGATCACGTACCCAGTCTTGTTGCCGAGGGTTACTCAAGCATCTCCACGGCCCATGTTTTTTTATTTCTATCAACATTATGGTATTTAAAAGACCTCGCTGTGAGTGTTCGGCTTACTGGAATTTCGCCATTTTTTTACAGGATGACACTTAGCTGCCGTTCTGTGAAAAAACGGGGAGGCTAGAGTTGATATGCAAGTCCTAGTATTTGTTTGGGTAACCACATAAAAAGGCCCGCCGAATGCAGCTAGATATACAATAATAGTCGGCGTATCGGCAACTGACACAATACTTTCTCTGCATTGAGTCATCCTAGCTCTCCTTTGTTCCCTGTATGTGGTTAGATTCTCAGATTAGTGTAAGATTTACAAGCATTAGTTATGACTGTCGCAGTAGTCTCATACTATTTAGCAGATAGTTTTGCTTTAGCTGTTCTTTAAGTGTAGCAATTTATGTAGAGCGAAATGTTCAAGGTTTTATTTCTAGCACCTCTGTATAGGCGAAAGCGAATCAACTTGCCAATCAACTTGAGTCACTTCTAGATGCAAAAAAGGGAGCTGACCTTCCGTTAAGCGAAGTGTGTGAAACACTTAGTAGTTCATATGATCAGTATGTAGCAGTTCATATGATCAGTATGAATTAGAGGAATGCTCAATGGATGATCCTCATGGTAATAGTCATGCCCGCCAGTCTCTTAGCGACAGTTATGAAGAAGGATACGATTTATGGGAGATTGAAAAAGAAATTACTGAGAGAGACTATTACGCAGACCGTTTTAGCAAAATCGAGAATGTTATTTATAAACTTAGGCCGTTCTAGTTGATCTGAGCTAAGCATAAGAAATTGAACTGAAAGTCCAGTTTGATTATGCAAAGTTGATCTTGACAACTATTATGAGAAAGTAGCAAAACAGCTACTTTCTTATAACTTTATGGGGCCAGAATAAATTATATATGCAATAAAAGGTGTCACCTTTCTGTTTCTATATTTTTTTGTCGAAACAGGCTTGTCGCACAATATGCCCTGACCCCAAGTATTAGTTATTGCTGTCCCAGCAGTTCGGCTTAGTAGTTCATTCGAGGCTTTTACATTGGCAGAAGTCACCGACCAAAAAATAATTCCAATTTATTGATCTGTGCTCTGGTTTCACCTTCAGTGTCTGCCCCTGCCTAGATTCGAGGCAACCACATACCCATCGTAGCTCCAAAGACCCCACCGATCAGTATGAAACTAAGCAGAATAACACCAAATGATGTGCTCAACTTCTGACTAACTGAGCCTCTCGCCTTGACTCTCAAATACACCTCAAGGAGCGCTAAAGGCATGATGTATACCATTATATAAAGTACTGTTAAAAATGGCCCAGAGAAACTGACCGGATCAAAACCAACGGGTTTACCATGAATGCTCAGCCAGGCCATTAATCCAATGCGAAAGAACCACACACCGCTAACCGCAATAAACAGTCGCAATGCCCATATTCGGTGTTTGACAAACTTTTTCTGGCGCGCGAACTTAAATGCCATAACCGCGCACACCAAAATAATAGCGCCATTAATCATGATGGAGGTATGTCCAATCAAGCCACCAATCACCTTGTCATATCGGGTGATTATCATGAACGCTCCGCTCAGGCTCATGATAATAGCGATCAAAACATATAGCCTACCAGTCCACCTATGCAGCGCAGGGATTTTGCTGCGAATGAATGGTAAAAGCTGCATTAAACCACCAATAGTAATGATAGCTGCGAAAATAATATGCCCCATAACAGCAATATTTCCCCAGTAATCTCCTTCAATATGGCCGGCAGGCATCACCTTATTAAATCCGGCGATGTCATTGCTGAGGATGGCTGTATAGTAAAAAGCTACAATATAATATGAGAAAATAGCCTGCCCTATCAATATGGTTGAAAACCAGAATTTGGCGGCTCCATCAACGGCCTTTTCGGCGAAATAAGGTGATTTCCACCAGGGAGATATGGTTGATTGTAATGTCATTCTTAACCCTCAGAGTTGTGTTGTTGTCACTTTTTTCTGTGACGATGCTTTAATTTGTTGGGCACAAAACTAATACTCAAACATAGTTTCTGCCGACTTTATGCCCTTATCTCATGCGGTGTGCGTGTGATATAGTTATTTAAGATGGCTTCTATAGCTATGGTGGATAGGTCCAGTATCGGGGTTTGACAATCGATATCTAACCGTTTTGGAAATCGATCAGTTTTAATGTTCAACAGCAAAGGAGTTTTTATAAATTATGCGCGCCAATAGTTTATTTCGGCTTATGAGAACCAACCCTGTTATCGGTAACAGATCGCTAAGCTTCGATTTTTTCTTCGAAAAAATTGTGGATCGTACAAAGCTTGTCAATCCACTAATCCTTGTGTGGTGGTGTTTTGCTCTGTCAATTGCATGCTCATCAATGGCAAGAGCTTCAGTCGAAACATCAAATATTACGTATTACGCTTTGGTGATAGTAGGCTCTGGTGGGTGTATTTGGTTTTGGTTACTTAGCCGTTTACTCTTCCGTAAAAAGAAAGATTTAGGGCCAAAGATAGTTTATGTAGTTCCTGTTGTGATATCGATCGAAGCCATTTCTGCACTGATGGTTCCCGTGGGTGGACATGGGTTAGCAAATGAAGCTGGGAGAGTTTTTGACAATGCAGCTTCAATGGTCTGTATCGCAGCAATCGTGTTTGTTTGGTACGAAATTTTGTGCGGCTATAAAGAAATTCGTTCGGCTGCTGAGCGTCGCTTCAGAGTTGCCTTTATGTCTGGTTTCAGCCTACTGATCGGTATTACAATCCTCTGGGCGTCGGGTGCAAGCAACGACTCATTTGCGGCAAATTGGAATGCAGCCCTGTTAACCACATGTGCCTTTATTGCCTTGGCAGGAAGCCGCATTGCAATTCAATACCGCCTTAACAACCTGCTCGAAAAACCAACGCGGTACGACAGCAAGCAACTTGCCTTAAGCGACGATGAATCATCGAAGTGGATTGCACAGCGCATGCTTGAAGCGATAAAGGATGAGAACCTTTTGACCACACCTAATCTGAAGGTTGCACAATTTGCTGAACAGATAGGGGAGCAGGAATATAAAGTAACTCGTTGTATTACCAACCGCCTCAAATATCGCAATTTTAATCATTTTTTAAACAGCTACCGTATTGATCGTGCAAAGCGCATTTTTAAAGACCCGGATAACAATCATCTTACGATAGCGACGATAGCCTATGATAGCGGCTTTAATTCTCTAGGCCCTTTTAACCGAGCTTTCAGGCAATTTACAGGGATGACACCTCGAGAATTCCGTCTTAAGTAAGATCGTAGCAGGCCAATCTACTTACTGACTGCTTTGTCGTCGGTTTAATGCATGTATTCGTAGGCTATCAACCGGTTGAATCGACCTATCCAACCATTCACTGTACGATGCAGCGCCTACTCAAAGCCGTCATTTCGAGACTTTAGTCAGTTGGACTGTAGCAACGGCTATACCATACTCAATGCGGTCATTTGGTAGCAAAGTATAAGGCAAGCCTGAAACCGAAATTAAGGACTGACGATGAAAATTCACAATCCGATTATTTGTTTTTCACTTCTATTTCTATTTTCATTCACTTCTCCGGCAACGAGCACCGAAGATTTTGAAAATAGTGTGCAGCTGATGACGATTCAAGACATTAGGCAACTTACGAATGGACTCTCCTCTGATGAGGATAAGTTGCGAAAATTGGTAAAGCAAAACCTACTAAAGAAATATCTTTTAGCAACTCAATTGTACCCCGAGGCAATATCACATGAGGTGACTACACTCTGCCGAATACAGAATGTGTTTGTCGCCGGTCAGGATGAACTGCATAAAAGTATGAATCTGATTTTTAGCCGTAGCTTTGAGGAGTTCAGTAAGACCCATGAAATAGAGATTTCTAAGGAAATTTGTGAGGCACTAGAGATTTCAAGTCAAACTGTCAGAAAACCGAACTTCAGAAAATTGGACCATGCGATTAAAGAGTTAAATGAAAGCGAAAAGTAGCATTGTCAGACGAGGCTCGCAGTTTGCGCTTACCAGCGAATATAGGTTTCGTTAACGTTTTTGGACGGCGGCTAAGGCCAAACTACCATCATTTTGACCGAGCGAAGCGAGTGGAAAAATCTCAACGCATGATTGGAGCCTATTCAATTACATTTGAATTTTAGATACTCTCAAGGCGCACCTAGTAACGACAAGTGGCACCGCTCGAAGAGCTAGCCCGAACCATGAGCCGCCTAAAGGCCTAACGATAATTGCGCCTGGAGCGTAATTAAACTGCCATTGGCCGCCCGAAGGGTAAGTATCAGGGACGATACGAATAAGTTATGACAGCGGTATTTTTTTCAGATGCCCCTTGAGGGTATTTGGTTCTGTCAAGGTGTCCCTTGGGATATACCCTCAAGAGCGCAAAGCCTGCCCTTGGGGTACGACAGATCAGGGCACTTTTTGGCAAATTAGCCTCTGGCGACAGCACCCGAAAATACCTATACGAAAAGCTCTGCAAAACCGTTTCCACCGGAACCTTACTCAAAACCCCTAAACTAAAACCCAATCTGATGAGCATATAACGCAAGGCCTCTTGCTACCGATGTAGCACGATCACCCTCGACTATTTTTGCTTCGCCAAACTCGGCAACTACCTTATCGTGCAAATGCTTTATGCCCATACTGCCGCCGGTAACATAAACAGTATCGATTTGATGGCCCTCTAAACCGGCTAATTCAATCGCCTGCTTGGCATTGCTGATGATGTCGTCACACATTGAGTCGATCAGATTATGGAAACTAGTTTTATCAATCTTGACCTCGAGACCCTGCTCAAGAAAACTCAAATCTATACTCGAATCCAGTCCCGAATGATGATTATCACTATAGGCTTTCTTCATGCGCTCGACTTCAGCCAACACATTATGCACCTGCCTGGTACTGAGTAGCTTCAAGAATCGATCTATCAACTCGGGGTCAAACACTTGCGGGCTAATTTCCTGCATGGCGTTGATTACTTTTCGGTCGTAAAGCAAATCAATTTTGTGCCATGAAGAGGCATTTTGATAATAATGATTAGGCACCTCAAGTTGCTCTCGGCGCTTAAACCGTTGCGTATAACCAAATAACGGCATGGCTTGATTCAGCGCAATTACCTTATCGAAGTCATTGCCGCCGATATGAACGCCACAATTCGAGATAACCTCGGCTTGGCCTCGATTTATCGCGGCAAACTTTACCACTGAAAAATCAGACGTACCGGCACCAATATCGATAACCAGCACTAATTCTTCACTATCAACAGTAACGCCATAGTTAAGTGCGGCGGCGATAGGCTCGAGCTGAAACTCGACGTTTTTCACCCCGAGGTTTTGAACGATGTCTCGCAGCGACGCTTCGGCTCGGCTATCTGCGTCAGGATCATGGTCAACAAAATGCACCGGTCTACCGACGACTAGATTATCGATAGGCTGTTGAAGATCAAGCTCAGCTCGACTCACAACAATACCTAAATACTGTTGAATAATATCTTTTACACTATAGCGGTTTCGCTTGATCTGAATTTCATGCTCGAGCGTGCTGGTGCCGAGTGCACTTTTGAAAGAGCGTAAAAATCGACCTTTATCTCCCAGATAGTAACGGTCGTAGGCGTCTTCACCGATATACGTGACGTCATCTTCGAAGTCGAAAAAGAAGGTACTCGGTATCGAACTGCTGCCTTGATCGAGGATAAGCACATCAGTGTTAATACCATCGCTAACCGCGATCGACGAGTTGGCTGTGCCAAAGTCTAAGCCTAGAGATTTCATAAGGTAGGAATTTAAAAGTTACAGACTCGCTGATATACAGCACGGCGTTATTAAGAACGCCGAGCTAATAATGCCTTGATTGCTTAATTAGCGCCCGACTATGCCGCGCGCTACAATCTCTTTCATAATTTCAGAGCTGCCTGCGTAGATAGTTTGAACTCGTGCGTCGCGATAGAAACGAGAGATTGGATACTCATCAGTGTAGCCATAACCGCCAAATAGTTGCAGGCATTCATTAACCGCACGAAGTTGCATTTCGGTGGTCGCATATTTAACTACGGCGGCATCTTCAACTGTCATCTCGCCACGGTCAAACTTAGCCATGTACTTCTCGATCAATGCTTGGCAAAGCTCTAACTCAATTTTAACCTCGGCTAATTTGAAGCGCGTGTTTTGAAATTGACTTACCTTCTGACCAAAGGCTTTACGCTCGGTAACATACTCAGCGGTTATCTCCAATGCACCTCTGGTATGGCCCAGAGCTTGCATTGCACACCCTAAACGTTCGCGCGGCAACTCTTCCATCATGTAAGCAAAACCACGACCCTCTTGACCCAATAGTGCATCAGCAGGCAAACGTACGTCTGAGAAAAATAGCTCGGCGGTATCACTGCTATGCTGACCCATTTTCTCAATTTTCTTGCCCTTTGAGAAACCCTCTAAACTTGTATCAACCAAAAACAAGGATACACCTTTAGCGCCTGCACTAGGGTCAGTTTTTGCTGCAACGATTACCATGTCGGCATGAATGCCGTTGGTGATAAAGACTTTAGAGCCATTTAATACATACTCGTCACCGTCTTTAATTGCCTTACTGCGCAACGCCGCGAGATCACTACCGGCACTCGGTTCGGTCATCGCTAAGGCGGTAACCACGTCACCAGTGACCATGCCAGGCAACCATTTATCGCGCTGTGCTTGAGTGCCAATATTGTTGACGTAAGGTGCAACAATATTGGCATGAATGTTGTAACCAGTAGCAAGAGCGTGATAACCCGCCGCGCACATCTCCTCTTGAACCATCATCGAGACGTCTAAGGTTGTATTCGCCGCGCCGTATTGTTCGTCCATATCGACTAACAGAATGCCAGCATCGCCCATGGTGCGCCAAAATTCTTTGGGCATAAGGTGATCACGTTCCCATTGCTCATAGTTTGGTTCAACTTCTTCTTTTAAGAAGCGCTGAATCATGTCGCGAAATAGTGTTAACTCTTCATTTTGCGTGTCGGTCATATCACTCTCTAAATCTATTCTCTAACTCTTTATTGCAGGCTACTAGCCATGATTACAGAGTATTAGTCTTGCTTCCAAGCTGCATAAAAATCGGGCATGTGCTCTGAAACACGTTGGCTAAACACCGGCGGCCTTTTTTCGAGGAAGGACTGTACACCTTCTTTGCCATCATTCCTACTGACATGGAGCATTGAAAGCGAATCTACAATATGCGCGCCCATCGGATGCTCAAGCGCACTGTTTTTGTACATCATTTGTCTAGTAAGTGCGATTGCAACCGGGCTGTGCTGGGCAATTTTTCGGGCTATTGAATAGGCCGCTTCGAGTAGCTCTTCGGCGGGCACCACTGATTTGACGAAACGAGCGTCTTTGGCTTCATCTGGCTTTATGATATCACCGCTATAGCACCACTCGAGGGCTTGTGAAATACCAACAATTCTTGGCAAAAACCATGTGGAGCACGCTTCAGGCGTTATCCCTATCTTATTGAATACAAAGCCGATTCTGGCGTATTCTGACGCAATACGAATATCCATCGCGCAGGTCATAGTCGCGCCGATACCGACAGCGGCACCGTTGATAGCGGCGATCACCGGTTTATCACAGTCGTAAATCGCGAGGGTAACTCGGCCACCGGTATCGCGCACACCATCGATAAACTCGGTCGAATCAGGATTGTCGGCGAGCTCTTGCAGTGTAGGGTTTAATGATTCATTCAATCCGAACACATTATCTGACTCGAAACCGTTGTCGGCTTGTTGTAAATCCATGCCAGCACAAAATGCTTTACCGGCTCCGGTAACGACAATGGCGCGAACTTGGTCGTCGGCGCTGGCCTTATTAAACGCATCAATAAGTTCACTCGCCATTTCGACGGTAAACGCATTCATCTGCTCGGGGCGGTTGAGCGTGATGGTTAGAATTGACTCATCAAGCTCATATTTTATCGAATTGTACATACCTTGGTTCCTCTCTTATTAGTCTCTTATTCGTCTTTTATTATTCTGGGCTACTTCTGTAGCAAGTCACCGGCACGATCGGTGAATTTCTTTTTTTCGGCTTCGTTTTTTAATTGCTTGGCTAAATCAAACGGCACAACGATGCCTTCTTGCATGCCAGGCTGAACGCGCATGCTTATCATCCAACGCTCTAAATTATCCAAACCATCTATCGGCACGCCTGACCATTTGTAAGTGCGAACCCAGCACCAGTTAGCGATATCGGCAATTGAATAATCGTCAGCCAACCATTGATTTTCAGCTAAATGGGTATCCAGCACGGTAAACAAACGTCGGCATTCGTTTTGATAGCGGTCGATGGCGGGCTGAATTTTTTCAGGAAAATAGCGATGAAAGACATTCGCTTGACCCATCATCGGGCCAATGCCTCCCATCTGAAACATCAGCCATTGAATGACATTTGCGCGCCCCTTGATATCAGTGGGCAATAAGCGCCCTGCTTTCTCAGCCAGGTAAATCATGATCGCGCCAGACTCAAAAATAGCCAAATTATCAAGTTCTCGATCAACGATAGCGGGAATACGACCGTTAGGACTTTTACTCAAGAAATCGGGCGCATGCTGTTCGCCTTCGCTGATATTTACAAAGTGCGTTTGATAGTCCATGCCTAAGGCTTCCAAGGTACATGATGCCTTGTGGCCATTCGGAGTTGGTGCGGTATACAAATCAATCATAGTGCTGTCCAATTTTTCAGCCAATATCTCAGCCAATGCGTCATTTAAACCAAAAGGCTAGGACGATCGGCCAAACTTGTACGCCAGCGAATAACATTCTGATGCTGTTCTTGCGGCCTGATCTTTACAACTCGAGCGAAATCAACCGCGATCACAGCGGATATGTCGGCTATCGAAAAATTATCAATGGCGACAAACTCTCGGCCCTCGAGTTGGGCATCAAGCTTGTCGAAAAAGGCATTAGCCCGAGCCAAGCCTCGTTCAGCAAGCTCTGGGATTTGCTCATAGTTAATTGCGCCTGTTATTGCCCTGCCCTTCATCATCGGTGAGGAGTTACGTAAGGCTTCAGCGATTGCGTAGAGACCTTCAAACTCGATTTTCGAATTCCAAGACGCAACTAAACCCTTCTCCGCATCAGTCGAACCCAATAAAGGCGGATTCGGAAAGGCACTTTCGAGGTAGGCGGCAATGCCTGAGTTTTCAGTAAGAACGGTGCCGTCATCAAGTTTTAATACTGGCACTGTGCAAGATGGGTTTATCAGCTTGAATTCATCAGACATCTGCTCAGCTTTCATTAGGTCGATATAAACCACTTCATGCGGAGCTTGTTTTTCGTGTAAGAAAATACGTGCTCGTCGTGGGCTAGGTGCGGTTAGGCAATCATAAAAAATCATATTTCTCTCCTTATGTTGAGGTCTCTATGCGTAAAGATTGGCAAAGCGCTGCTTAATAATCAATTCAGCGTCACTCATTATTCCAGAGATCAGTTCTTCTACAGATGGAATATCATTGATCAAACCAGCAACCATTCCGCATGACCATGCCCCTGCATCCATATCTCCGTTTTGCATTATTTTCGGATAAACACCGGCAACTTCATCAATAATGTCTTCAAACTTCAAATCAGCGCCTAAGCGAGCTTCTTTTTCTAATAGACGCTCAACCGCTGGGTTGTTTAACACACGTTCAGTATTACGTAAGGGGCGCATTACTAAACGCGTATCTAATTCAGATGCAGCGACAATCGCGTCTTTTACGTTTTGATGCACAGGCGCTTCTTTGGTCGCGATAAATCGAGTTCCCATATTAATGCCATCAGCGCCCATCGCGATAGCGCCAACAAGACTGCGGGCATCGGCCATACCACCTGAGGCGACAAATGGAATTTCAAGTTCGTCGGCCGCGCGTGGCAGCAGAATAAAGTTAGGTATATCGTCTTCACCAGGGTGACCGCCACATTCAAACCCGTCTACCGATACCGCATCACAACCGATTGATTGAGCTTTTAGCGCGTGGCGCACGGCGGTGCACTTATGAATAACCTTAACCCCGCCCTCTTTCAGCATTGGTAACCATTTAGCTGGGTTATTACCGGCCGTTTCAACAACGGTTACACCGCTCTCAATAATCACCTCGAACAAACTGCCATAATCGGGTGGCGTTAGTGTCGGTAAGAAGGTCATGTTTACCCCGAATGGCTTGTCGGTCATGGTCTTGCATCGCTCGATTTCAGCTTTTAGCTTCTCTGGCGTACCTAGAGTGAGACCGGTAATCATGCCTAAGCCACCAGCGTTTGATACAGCGGCAGCGAGATCGGCTAAGCCAACAAAATGCATGCCACCTTGGATGATCGGGTGCTGAATATTAAACAGTTCGGTAATACGTGTTTTCATTGTGAAGTCCTAGTTATTATATTTTTCTGACTCATTTTATTTGACTGAGGTCTCTGAATGTCTAGCGCCAACGATAAAGTGGTGCCAACAAGCTGCCCAGTAAGATCGTAGAGATCATATGGTAATAGAGCATCGTGCATTGACCTGCCGATGTATTCTTATTATTTGAGTTTAATATTAAACGCGTGCGAGTCGTTTTTCTGTCTATTTTGTCAATCAATTGGTTTTCGAGCACCACGTTGCCGGTCAGCTTCGCTAAGATTTAATTGTCAAACGCCAATAAATAGAATAGAAATCAGAATAACTCGATTTGATCGCTGGTAATGGTGTCAAAGTCGAGACCGACAAAAGGCAGTACCGCATCGGCAATCGGCTTAATCTGTTTCTCGATGTAGTGATCGTAATCTAATTGGCTAGCCTGATACTCAATCGGTTCCGGGCCGTTAGTAGTCATTACATAACTAATCCAGCCTTTGTTCTGGTATAGCAATGATCTCTGTAACTCTAAATTTCGTTGATCAGCAAAGCGCGCCGCTCTAACATGGGGTGGCACGTTTTTCACATAGAGCTCTAATTTGCGTCGCAGTTGCTTGCGATAGCTAAGCTTAGCATCGCTCTTGCCTGAGCGAGTATCTTCAACCACCTTTTTTACAATGTCGGTCGGGTCTCGGTCGTGAAATACATAATCAAAAAGTTCAGCCTGAAAGTCTTTGGCAAGCTGCGTCCAATCCGTTCTGACGTTTTCTAAACCTTTGAAAATAACCTTCTCAGCATGTGTTTTCTGATCAATAACTAGGCCTGCGTAACGCTTTTTACTACCCGCTTCTGAGCCTCTAATAGTCGGCATCAAGAAACGACTAAAATGAGTTTCGAATTCGATTTCCAGCAGACAATCAATTTGATATTCATCGGCCAACTTATTCGTCCACTTTTGATTAATTAGCGCGACTAATTGCTTGCCAATCTGATGGCACTGCTCGGCATCAAGGTCATCGTTTAATGATACAAAGGTAGAGTCTGTATCGCCATAAATAACGCTGTAGCCTTGCTCTTCTATCCATTTCCCGGTGGTTTTCATGATTTCATGACCACGCATGGTGATCGAGCTGGCTAGGCGAGTATCATAAAAACGGCAGCCGCCGGAACCAAGCACCCCATAAAACGAATTCATAATAATCTTGATGGCTTGAGAACGAACCTTATCGTTATCGCGCTTAGCTTGGTCTCGTTGCGCCCAAAGGTCGGTGATTATTTGCGGCAAGTAATGCTTTTGCCTATCAAAGACGCCGCCTCTAAACCCGGGGATTCCTTCTTCGGGCGATAATAAGCCCTCAATTAAGCCCATAGGGTCAATTTTGAAGGTTCTGATAATAGACGGATATAGGCTCTTGAAATCGAGCACCAAAACATTGCGGTACAGGCCTGGAATCGAGTCCATCACATAACCACCAGGGCTAGCGACACCGCCGTCTTCTGGCAGGTTCGGCGAGACGTAACCACCACGATGCAATTGCGGTAAATAGAGGTTAGTAAAGGCCGCAACAGATCCGCCGGCCCTATCTAGCTCCAAGCCTGTGATCTTACTCCTAAGTATTAGGTAGTCGATAATCTGAGTGTGCTCAAATATGTCCAGAACCAAACGACAATCTTCTAAATTGTAGGCTGCCAGTGCGGCTTTATTATGCTGAAAGTTATGTACAATCTCGGCCACTCGATCGTCGACGCCTTGTTCAACTTTCTTACCTCTGGCTAACAAGGTTTGCGCCACATTCTCTAAGGAAAAGCTAGTAAACGACCAGGTCGCTGACTTAAGCGCATCGATACCGTCTATGGCGACTCGCCCTGGAATAGAGATATAGCCTTTGCTCGGGTCATTTTGCTGGTTTCGCCAATATGCGGGTCGGTTGCCTCGGCCCAACTTCAACTTTATCTTATGCTGTTCAGCGCGTTCGACGAGAATTCGCATATCGAAATTGATCACATTCCAACCAATAATCAGGTCTGGGTCGATGGCGTTGATGCGCTGGCAAAGCCCTAGCAATAGCGCTTTCTCGTCGTTAAACCACACTATATTGGTCTCACAAGCGGTCTGCGGCTCGCCAATCATAAGAACCTCTGATATAGCCTTGTCGGTAGCATCGTCAATAGCTTGGTCTATACCGCCCTGGCTAACCTCAGTAGAAGTTGCTAAACCAACTGAAAAAAGCTCACCATCCATAGCACATTCAATATCCAAAGAAACGGCGATCAAACTCGGTTGATACTCACCACTCTTGAGCTGGGCATTTTTAAATTCTAAATAACCGTCACGTTCAATGCGCTCACCAGTGAAGGCAATACTGCCGTAAGCAAAGCGCTCCATAAGGTATCGGTCATGCGGTCGGATGTCAGCCTCAAACACCTCGACATTGGCGCGCTTGAGCGAATCTCGAACATGATATGCATCGCTAGTAGTTGCGGTGTAAACGGCCGACACAGCTGAGCCTTCGAAGGTTTTAAGCGCCAGCGGCTTAACCTCGAAATTGCCCCTAGCAAGCCCTCCACTCATGCCTCCACTCAGCCCTTTTAGCGAGGTCTCGGCTTTAATTCCGTGCTCTTGTTCAACGAAGAATAATGGCCGCTGGTCTGGCACAGTTAATAGTACCGGGCCTAGATCACTGGCGAGCCAATACTCGATATCGGTGCGGCCATATCGACTGACACTTGAGCGCGTTAGCAAAAAGCCGGAATGAATCTCGCTCATAGTGGTTTGTGAAAATCTTTAGTGGTGTGTGAAAATCTTTAGTGGTGTGTGAAAATCTTTAGTGGTGTGTGACAATCTTTAGTGGTGTCTGACTGGAGCGCTCGCTGGCGAAAATACAATGCTACCTCAAGCTACGAAAAAATTCTCGGGATCTGAGCCTCCCAGCAGTTAGATTATGATCGGCAATCGAAAGATAGAGACTCAACGATTGCGACAGATCGTGACAATAGAGTTAGGTATCACGGCAAGATCCAAGACATACATTATGTTAGATGAAACAAACTAACCCTACAGAGATCTCGCCACAACTCAGGCATTTTCCCTCGCCCCTGAGCTATATTGAGGCCTGATTAAATAAATATGAAACTCAAATCAGCCAGTTTACAAACATTAAACCCACGCCATTTTATGCTTGCCAGTGCGCTATTACTCACCAGCGCCTGCCAAGCTAACGATCAAGTTAGCGCTCAAGTTAACACCGAGACGCCACAATTAGAGGAGTCATCGACAAATAAGATAGAAGAGTCATCAACAAATAAGGTAGAAGAGTCATCAACAAATAAGATAGAAGAGTCATCAACGATCAAGGTAAAGGAATCATCAGCAATGAAGGTAAATCAAACCGCCGAATGCCCAATAATTAGTTCTAGCAATTGGTCAGCGCAAATTGAAACATCGGAGCAAGGCAGAAGCATGTTGGCCATTAAAGGCGACATCGAGCTACCCAGCCCAGGCTATTCAGTTGTTCTGGAACCAGGCATGGCCGATAAAAGCGCCACACCCAGCCAGCATTTCAATCTAAAAGCAGAACAACTCGACGGCATGTACATACAGATGATTACGCCGATGACTTTGCAGCATTCTGTCCCAGCTATTGCCAAACAATACCGTTCAATCGTGATTCACTGTGACGATCAGATTATTGCTAGCATCGACAACGTCGCTGCGCAGTAATCACAATTGGCGCTAGCAAGCTAGACATCACTAATAGTGCCCTCAAGTTGTACGCCTTTAGTTTTATGCCTTTATCCTCAAGCTAAAGGCGACTAGCTGTCTCTAAACTCACCCGCCGGATACGCATCACAACCAAGCGCCGAATACTCGGCTGGGTCCCAAAAATCACTCGATTGATAACCGTGTAAGAATAAAGCGGCATAGCCCTCACAGCGTTCTCTCTGGTCTGTCAAAATAGTATCAACGGCTAACTTTGCCTTAATGTCGGCGACATTGTTTCGCACTTCTTGCATGCGCCGGCCACCGTCTGCGTTGGTGTCTAACACCATGACATTGTCGCCTGTTTGGCTCCACGCCGACCATTTAGCTTGTTGACCGCTAAAACCGTTGCCGGGGTCTCCGTTGTGCGCGAATTCCGCCCAATAGTCCATCATTGAGAGCGATAACTCTTTTCGGCCCGGCGCATTAGACTTATCTAACAATAGCCCCATGGCCACACCACCTTCGAAATCTCCAAAAACAAAGTTAATTTCAAGAGCATGCGCAGCGCCAATTAGGGTTGGCAAATCAACCAATAGGTTTGATGGAGACTCGTCCCAATCAAAGCGATAGGCGAAGACCTCAGGCGCATCAGTGTTGCTAATGATCTTGGCGGGTTCGTCAACCGCACCAGCCTTCCAGTTATCAGAGACGTACTGCGACACGCGATTATAATACGCTTTGTTTTTCGGCCGAGGAAACACACCCAAGAAATTATCAATATAGCGAGGGTTACGAGCCATAAATAATTTTTGCTCGTCGCGGTTCGACCCGAGCATCAGCGGCACGCTATTGTAATTATCGCTTGACTTGAACAGTTCAAGCGTCGAAACCTTTGGCAACACATAACCATCGCGCAACACTCTGGCAATCTGTATGTAGCCCGACGAGCCATTATTGACAGCCAGGGTCATTAGCTTTTCTGGTGACGTGTTACGCAGGGTTTTCAACAATTCCTGTGGCTCTGTAGCGGTTATTTTTTGACGAACTTGTTCTTTAGAAAGGCTCGAATCAAGATCAGAAATTACCAATGAAATCAATCCATTAGAGCTATTTTTTAAACCTGAAACTGGCTCAATCAGTTTATTGTCATCGAAGTCTTCAGCCAGTGTTAACAGCGTTGTATCAGGCGTTCCGCTTTGTGAAATAGCGCGGTGAAATAGGCCCTTAGCTAAAGGCGATGCGAGCATCGAATACACATTCCGACCACCAGCCGATTCACCAAATATCGTTACGTTGTCTGGGTCACCGCCAAATTGAGCTATATTTTGCTGTACCCATTTCAAGCCTTGAATAATATCTAAGGTGCCGAAATTCCCCGAGGCATCCTCTAGGTTTGATGCGCTTGCACGTATCGCATCGTGACTAAACCAACCGAGTATGCCGACACGATAGTTAATCGTAACTACGATAACCTCTTTCTCGCCAGCTAAATGATGACCTTGAAACAGCATTCCAGTACCCGAATCATTACCGCCACCGTGAATCCAGTACATGACCGGTAACTTCTTCGCGTTCTCTTGGTTATTTAATAAAGCTGCTTTAGGCGCCCAGACATTCAGGCTCAGGCAGTCTTCGTCACCAACTATTTGGCCACTTTCACCCTCAACGCCAGCCAATGGGCCGGCCAATTGAACGCAAGGTTTACCATAGTCGGTAGCCGGTGAGATGTTATCCCAGGGCTTAGCGGCCTGAGGCGCCTTCCATCTTAGCTCACCAACCGGTGGCTGCGCGTAAGGAATACCCACCCAGGCAAAGGTATTGTAAGAATCAGCAAAACCGACAACCTTACCGGTGTTGATAGCAACTTCACTATTACTATCGATAATACGCTTATCCGTATGGTAGAGCCCCGCCACACTGGTTTCAAACAATTGAGGTGAACTGTTTATTGTTATGTATGCGAAGCCTGATAGCGTAACCACACCTATCACGGCGACAAGCCCTAGGAATATTTTTTTTAACATTTCTTTCTCTTTTTGTAGCGTTGTTTCTTATTATCCGTATTCGTTCTTAATCGCGCTGCCGACGACTATAATCGTGCAGCCCAAGTCTAGGGCCGCCGTTAACCGATCAGCGACTGAGGTATTTTCGCCTCTGTTTTAGCCAGCTTTTCTCGTGTTTGGTTAAAATTATAACCGCCGAAAATACCGATAACGAGCGGTTAGCCTGCTCGGTTCGAGCAATAGACAATAGCTGGGCGTAATACCAATATTGAATTGCGAATGAGGCAACCGCCCGAATCAACGATACTTTCTGAATAAAGCTGGCCCAATTAGGTAATAGTTGAACCGTGTTCTCATAGCGCTGTAACTCAGCGATGCCAGATAACAATTGATTAGGCGCATCGGTATCGACACACATCGGCCGCCCCAATCCAATGATATCAGCCGCGCCGCCATCGAGCGCGTCTTGCATTACTTTACGTTGGCGAAAACCACCTGTAACCATCAGCGGGATAGAGACCTCAGACTGCATTGCCAAGGCGAAATCAACGAAATAGGCCTCTCGCATTAAGCTAGACTCAGCCACATTCTGCGGCTCTGCTGCTTCAATGCCTTCTACGCCAAGCAGCTTTGGTTGCTCATAAGTGCCACCCGATATCTCAATTAAATCGACTCCTGCCTGTTGCAACCATTTAGCCACACGAATACTGTCTTCAAAAGCAAATCCCCCCTTTTGAAAATCAGCACTATTTAACTTAACCGCGACCGGGAACTCGGCACCGACCTCGGCACGCACCTGGGCGACTACCTCAAGTAATAAGCTAGCTCGATTCTCTAAGCTACCGCCATAGCTATCGCTTCTTTGGTTTGATCTCGGGCTGAGAAATTGCGAAATAAGATATCCGTGTGCAGCATGCACCTGAACCCCAGTAAAACCAGCACTTTTAACCACACGAGCGCATCTCACAAAACCTTCTATCACGGTATCAATATCAGCTTGAGTCATTGCAACAGGCTCGCCGAATTGTCCACCCGGCAAGCCAAGCTTGACGCTTGATGGTGCCTTCGGTCGTGGATTTACGGCCTTTTGAGTTTGTCGGCCAGCATGGCTAATTTGCGCCCAAAACTGATTGCCATTACGTGTCGCAGCGCTCGACCAATCTCGCAGTGCCGCGATCATTTCCGGGCGTGGCTCTTTATCTATGATTACATTGCCTGGACGCTCTAAATGGTCGCCATCTATTAGGATATTGCCTGATATCAACAAACCAGCGCCGCCGTCAGACCAAATTCCATATAGCCTTGCCAGATCGCGATTAGGCTCGCCACTTGGCTCTGCCAGGCCTTCAGTCATCGCGGCCTTGGCTAATCTATTGGGTATTTCAACACCACAGGGCAAGGTCAATGGATTGGAAAGCTCTAGTTTCATGTCTCTAATTTTTTGTTGGTTTAGTTTGCATGTTTAGTCAGCGAAAGTCATAGACAACGGGCGGTTAACGCTTAAAAGGAAAACTTCCGAGCATCTTCTCAACGTGGTACTATTTTTAACCTCGGTTTTATCATAGCAAGGGTTAGGTTTTATAAGCGTATTCAAATTTAAGCTTTGAATAGACTGTTTAAGGTAACTGAACAAACCAAACGCAACTGAGCATACACCATTGCTGGCTGCTGGCATCATTGTTGCTTGGCTCTAGCCTTAGAACGTCAGCTTAGTAAAGCCTCTCAGGATTGACCGAAGAAATACAAAATATAAATGGAGCGCTTGTTGACCTTCGGCGTTGGTTTTATTATTCGCTTTTGGGCTGACCGGCGCTTCGACAGCAATCAAATATAACAGGATTATCCTTTGGAAACTTTAAACCTGCTGGTCAAATGGCTGTCAGACAATGAGGCTGCGCTATCGGCAACGGCAGCTATCGCGGTTATCGCAGGTATTCTCTACGGAGCGCTACGTTACGTGCTTACGCCACTACTTAGACGGACCACCAACATTAGACGGACGACTAACAATAACCAAAAGAGGGCTAATTTGGAGCCGCTGAAAGACATTGTGCCTGATAATAAGCCTATTCGTAATGCACCAATGCCGAGTAACGATAGAAATTTCTCAATCGCGATAATGCTTTTCGACTCATTATCGAGTAATCCCGACGACGAGTTTATTGCCGCCGGTATTACGTCGGAGATTATCGTTCACGTTACAACGGTGCCAACCATTCGGGTTAGTTCTCGTTTATCTTCTTACCGCGCTCACAGCAGCGGTAAAAGCTTTAAAGAAATGGCCGAACAACTTAATGCCAAGTTCGTTTTATCAGGTAATCTTCAGCGCGCTGGAGACCGTATTCAAGTAACCGCAGAACTCACTGACATTGATAGCGAAACAGAAATATGGGCGCGAACCTATAAGCGCGACATCGAAGACGTTTTTGAAGTACAACATGACATCGCACGATGTATTGTCGGCACCGTGCTCGGTGAAGTTAAATTCGCCCAGACAGCGTTTGCAGAAGAGATCCCTTATCACCAGTTAGACTCATGGGGATTGGTACAAAAAGCTTATCACTTTTGGTTAACGGCCTTCTCGCAAAAAGGCGTTGAAGAAGCCAGTAGTTACCTTCGTCAAGCGATTAAAATTTCACCCAACTACGCTCGCGCCCACGCAGCCTTAGCGATGCTGCGCGCCCAACAATTAATTGCTGGCACCAGCGGCGATTACGGTCAATGCCTGAAAGAGGCTCGGCGGCATATCGAAAAGGCCTATCAATTAGCGCCGTCGGACATCGAAGTATTGGAAAATGCTGGTGTTGCTTGGCTGCACCTTGGTGAGGGTCGACGTGCCACCTTGGCACTTCGCAGTGCTATCAAGATTGCACCTTTAAACTTAATCGCAAGAGGTTACTTAGCCTTGGTTCTGGCGGTTACCGGCGGCAAAAACGGCGCCCACGAGGCGATTGACATACTAGAACAAAACTTCAGCACAGCGCCAAAACACCCTTCTTCACCGTATTGGAACTATTTTCGTGCGCTCGCAGATCAGCGCTTAGGCAATCAACAGCAAGCAATCGAATACGCTGAACTCAGTCTAGCCGAGCAACCTGGCTGGATGCACAGCCATTTGGTGATAGCCAATGCTTTCTGCGTACTGGGCGATATTGAGAGCGCCCAGAAGTCATTAAACAGTGTAAAGCAAGTTAACCCTTTTCTAACCGCCGATTTGTACCACACCGAGCTGACCTTAGAAACCTCGAGCGCGGATGATGTAGATGCCTTTTGTGGCGGGCTAAAAGAGCACGGATTTATAAACCTGAGTGAAAAAGTAGAACCATAATTAAACGCAGTCACTGGAGGCTCATCGCATGTCCAAGCTTGAATCCACTAACCTTGAAAATTCAAAGTCTAAAGACTCTGGCTCTAAAGACTCTGGCTCTAAAAATTCAGGAGATGAAAAGTCCGCAAACAATAATGCCAAACTCGATACTTCTAAGATAGAAGTTATAAGTTCAAGCTTAGAGTACCCAGAAGGGCCTATTCACTGCCACGATGGCAGTATTATTTTAGTCGAAATTAAAGGCCAGCGACTTAGTAAAATCGCTCCCTGCGGTACGGCGACAACCATTGCACAGCTGCCGGGTGGACCCAATGGTGCGGCAGTCGGCCCTAACGGATGCGTCTATATTTGCAATGACGGCGGCTTTGAATGGATGCCGATTCCCGGGGTTAACAAAGATAAGATAATATGGGTTGGAGGCAATCAACCCACGGGCGATGCCTATAAGGGTGGTTCCTTACAAAAAATTGATACCAGTAGCGGAGAAGTCACTACTTTATTTACCGAATGCACAGAACGCGGCTACCCTGACCCAAGCGGAGCGGCCTACCCGGCATGGAACCCGGCTTTCGATTTAAAAGGCCCTGATGATTTAGTTTTTGATCAAGCTGGCGGCATTTGGTTCTCTGATTTTGGCAAAACGCGCGAGCGTGATCGAGATATAACCGGCCTTTATTATGTAAGCCCCGATCAAAAGACCATTACGCAAATGGCCTACCCACTAAACTCTCCCAACGGGATTGCGCTCTCTCCTGATGGCACTAGGCTGTACTTTGCACTTACTTATGAACGCAAAGTTATGTATTTTGAATTATCGGGAGCAGGAAAAATAAAGCGCAACCCAGCATCACTTGACGGCGCATACCTACTCACTGCGCAGCTCGAAGGGCAAGCCATACTCGACTCAATGGCTGTCGACGTAGAAGGCAATCTGTATCTTGCGACCATGCTGCCGCAAGGTAATACGCCAGTGGTCAACGGCGGAATTTCGATCATCTCTCCAGACGGAGCGGTTGAATACCAAGAGATAGCCATTCCTGACGGTTCAATTGCCCCGCTGCCATCCAACATTTGTTTTGGTGGTGAGGATATGAAAACAGCCTTCGTAACCTGTGGCGGGGCTGGTTACTTGTTAAAGATGCCATCGGCGATTGCCGGCCTAAGGTTAAACCACAATGGCAGTGATTTTAAACCGCCGGTTACAGTGAGCTAGGCGCTTATTATGAAAAGACGACTGCACTGGAAAACTATTTTAAAAACGATTGCGTTGCTACTGGTGCTAGTGTTCATAGGCGCTTATAGCTATCTTTGGACCATCTCTAATTACCCAAACATCCCGCCATACAGCGAGATTAATGAATACCGTTTTTTAACACCCAGCAGCGACAAGGTGTGCAGTAACCCAGCTCCGCAAAACGGTAATCCCGATGACACCAACAATGATCTGCAGCAAGTAAGCTATCAAGGTTGGTGTGATCATCAACACCAACATTATTACCGCACACCGCAAGGAACAGAATTTTTCGGTCTTCAGTACGACTGGATTAGCAATCTTGAAAGACCGGTTGGCAAAAAGCCACTAGTGACTCGAAAATATATGCAGCAACTGGGCTACATATACGACCCGGCAAAGACGCCCAATGAGAATAACCCCTACGATCTGCCAGTCGGGTTAACCTGGCACTACAACCCCGAGACCAAGGCAAAAATGCTGGATGTTAGCTGCGCAGCTTGCCATTCGGCTCAGATTACCTTTCGTGGCACCGCGATGGTAATTGACGGCGGTCCGGGAGGCCATGCGTTACCATCGCTAGAGCCAACTCAATTCATCGCCAATAGCATTGTCTCGCTGAGCACCACTTACCTAAACCCGCTAAAGTTCAACCGTTTTGCTAAAAAGGTATTAAAATATATCCCCGAGTCAGAGTATGCGGCCGAGAAGAAGAACTTACGCAAAGCGACTTGGTCGTCTATCAAGCAGGCATTGGTCTATGGCAAAAACAACGGCTCGCTATACCCCACCACCGAAGGCTATGGCCGCACCGATGCTCTAGGGCGAATCGCCAATACCGTCTTTGGCGACTACATTAGTGCCGATAATTATCGAATCGCCGACGCGCCGGTAAATTACCCTCACCTATGGGATATTTGGGCGTTTGACTGGGTTCAATGGATGGGTACAGTAAGCCAAGCAATGGCGCGTAATATTAACGAATCGCTGGGCACTCGCGCAAAAATCAATCTGCTACATGGCGCTGAGCTGTATGACAATTCAGTTATGGTGCCTGAGTTGCATTGCATTGAAACCACCCTACAATTTTTAAAGCCTCCTCAATGGCCTGAAGACTTAATGGGCCCGGTTGATCAAACGCTAGCGGCCAAAGGTGCGACGATCTTTGCTGAAACCTGCGCCTCGTGTCATGGTCCTTTCCCGAGAAAAGCCGTTAATGGTGATATAAACCACGCTGATGCAGGCAAGAGCCATGAATGCACTACCTGTCATGGCCCAACGATGACCAACAACGACGGTACATTGATCGAGCTGAAGGACACTCGCAATCACCCTCCGGTTAGGATTAGCGACAATCAAGAGCTTGGCAAGTCAGAAGCCGAATTTCAACTGCAATATAAACGCGACTGGTATTGGGAGCTAATTCATATACCGCTAGATCACATTGGCACCGACCCAACCTCGGCCAGTAACATGCTGAATAATCGCTACGATATCAGCCCGTTAGTTGAGCAAATCAAACAGCTAAGAGCCAACGGTTCATTTCTACGGTTACCAGACCCTGCCAGCATTCCAGACCCAAGCAAGACCGGCTTCGCTGAAGGTTTAGCGTTCATCGGAGGTGAAGTTCGAGCAAAACAATATCGTCAATGGGGCTTGATCGAAGAAAACGGTTATGACGTTGTCGCAGGCGAACAACAACAAGTCGCCGATCTTAATGGCTTTGGCGAAAGTGATACACCTCAAAGCTGGCGAGCGTATCGCCCTCGCCCACTCGAAGGCGTTTGGGCTACCGCGCCTTTTTTGCACAATGGCTCAGTACCCAGTATCTTTCAGCTACTGTCACCGAGTGAAGAGCGTGACCCAGTTTTTTACTTAGGCCGTAAAGAATATAATCCCGAAACGCTTGGGCTTGAGGTCGGCAAATTTAAAGGCGCGTTTAAGTTTGATACCTCGATCACCGGCAACTCCAATCTAGGTCATGAGTTCAACGATGGCCTATGTGGCGATGGTGTCATAGGCTATGAATTACCGGATCGACCCGGCTACTGCCGTCAATTTACTCAAGCTGAGCGGCTTGCACTGGTCGAATACCTAAAAATTCATAGCGACGGTGAGCGCCCACAACCCGAATCAGAACCGCATTGCAGCGGCGTTCAGTGGCCGAATCAAGCCGCTGCACCGATTAAACCAGCTGAAGCGTCGATTAAGCTTGAAACAAACGGTTCGAATCAAGTTGGCGACGACGGAACCCGACTCTAATGTTAAAAAAAATCATAAAGCTTCTAATACTTATGGTGCTCAGCTACGCCTTGTTATTTGTCTCAGTATTCGCAGCACAAATGCTAGCGGCCGCGCTACGAGACCCTGACGCAGCCCTAGTCGACAATACGCCATTGGGTAAAGCAAATCGGCGCACCGAGACCGCCGCAATTGTCGAATCAATTCGTAAGATCGTCACCATGGAACGTACGCCACAATATCAACGCGACGCACATTCAAAGCCACATGGCTGTGTCAGAGCCACCTTTGAAGTATTCGAATCACAAGCAACCTACAATCATGGGATATTCAAAACCCCGGGCAAGTACCAAGCCTGGATTCGATTTTCCAATGGCAGTGTGCCAGCTCTTGTCGACACCAAAAAAGACGCGCGCGGCATGGCAATCAAGGTCATGAACGTACCTGGCGAGCAACTCTTACCGCCTCTCTTGGCGGGTAAGACTCAAGATTTCGTGATGATTAACTCACCCGCGTTTTTTATTCGCTCGACCGCAGACTATCGTGAGTTAGAGAAAGCTGTAGCCCGCGGCGCGCCGTTTAGCTATTTTTTTGGTGCACACTATCTGAATCCGTTTGAGTGGCGATTGAGACAACTCTATTTGGCGCTTGGCACACGAAAAACAGCACCGGCTACGCCGCTATCGGCCCAGTACTACAGTATGACTCCGTATAATCTTGGGCCCAATCAGATTAAGTACAGCGCCAAAGCTTGCGAGAATTATCAAGCCCCTGGAGTCGATTACTCTCAACCAAATTTTCTTAGGGAAGCCATGAAGAAGGTTCTAAGCAAGCAAGATGCCTGTTTTCAATTCATGGCGCAGATACGCAAGCCTGATGAGCGCATGCCAATTGAGGACCCAACGGTCGAGTGGTCAGAGAAAAAATCTCCGTACGTACCCATCGCCAGAGTGCATATTCCAAAGCAAGGCTTTGATACTGCCGCACAAAACGATATGTGCGAAGCGATGTCATTCAACGTCTGGCATGGTGTAAAGGGCTTCGAACCGATCAGTTATTTCAATCAATTACGGCGTGAAGTGTACCTGCATACAGCGGCATACCGTCAGGTTCGTAATGGTATGCATGCGAATGAGCCAAACAGCTGGTGTGACAGCTTAGAACAATATTGCCCGAGAAATCCAGTCGATAACCCTAGCGTAGACCCGACCGATCTCGATGTGGCTCTGCCCCTAAATAATGGCGCACGCTAGCCGGGTTGGTTAAATGAACGGTATCATCACGCAAATATTTCTCGGCTCACTGGTGATACCGATCACAATCTTAGTTCAAGTGTGGTTTATCCGCACCGCGATCATGCGCCTCAAAGCGATGAGCCACAAGAAGATGAACAACCAAGGTACCTCATCCGACCCAACCAATACCTTTAAAGTTGTCTTTGTACTATCTGTATCAACTCTTTGGCTACTTGCCGCATTGAGTATCGCCATCTGGATTTGGGCCGGCTTCTTTCAACTACTCGGTTGCTTTGAATCACTTGAAGAATCGCTCTATTTTTCCATGGTCTCGTTTACTACTTTAGGCTTTGGTGACGTTACTCTACCGAGCGAATGGCGGATTTTATCAGGCATGATCGCAGCAAACGGCCTGGTTCTATTTGGTCTGAACACAGCATTTTTAATCGAAGTGTTACATCGAACCCTAGTGCGTGAGCATAGTTAGAAGGTGCGTGAGCATAGTTAGAGTGCGCGCGAGCATAGTTACCCTCTTGGCAACGCAAGCTTCCTAGGTAAACACCATAGTTAAACGGCATTGCTAACACCTAAATAATACAATTTCATACAAATGCGAACAATTAGCATTTACAAAACAATGCACCGATGATAGATTTCGATCACTATCTATTCAATTTTACAAAATGAACATGTTTATCTGTATATGTAAATCGGTCACAGACCACCAAATTAGAGATGCTGTCGACATAGGCGTCAGTTCATTCAAAGCTATGCAGTCGCATTTAGCGGTCAGCACCGTTTGTGGGGGCTGTGCATGTGAGGTGAAACGAGTGATTTCGCAAAAATTAGAAAGCGAACTTGGTTCTAGAGCGGCTATCGGCACACTGCAGGTCGAGCAAAGAGTTTAAGTGTAAAAACGTAAACTTGATCTAGCAAAAAGATTCCCTGCTATTTCATTATTCCAAGCCTCGCTCGTTGAGGCGACATTACGCTGAACATCTTCATTCAGATACTCAGCAAGGTCATTCAACTCCTCATAAATCTCCGAGCTTGAACCGAATTCACTGCAATAGCTATCGAGTACGCAGATGTTGGTACTAGCCCCTCCCCTCTATATAAATAGGCAGAAATACCATCGGAAAGTGCTTTTTTCAACAAAATCCAAAACATATCCATATCCATCGTTCATTTCAACCTCAGTTTTGACATCTGTGTTTCACAGCGGTGAATGCTATCTTTGCTCAACTTGAGCGTTCCTTCCCAGGGACAACTAAATGGGGCTTTCGAACAACCTACAGCAGATGAGCTACCATCACCCAAAACGAAAGCCTGTAACTCTTAAACTGATCTGATAAGCTGATTATCGGACTAGTAATTAGAAACGAGTTCAATAAGCACTTGATTTTACTAAAAATATAGAAGTCATATTATGGAAAATTTAGTACTACGAGCTTGCTCTTAATCTGGGTGTCCCAGTAATTTCCCAATACCCGCGTGAACATATAACTACACTCTAAAGGCAACAGCATGGAACAGCTCAGCGATTTAAAAGCCATTCTCCACTCCAAACGCGCCAATATTTACTACCTTGATAAATGTCGGGTAATGCAAAAAGATGGTCGCGTGCTCTACCTCACCGAAGCCACCAAGGAAAACCAATACGGGAATATCCCTATCGCCAACACCACCTGCCTACTTTTGGGCACGGGTACATCGATTACCCAAGCGGCCATGCGAATGCTTGCCAAAGCAGGTGTTCTAGTAGGTTTCTGCGGCGGTGGCGGTACGCCATTATTGATGGCAACCGAAATCGAGTGGCTGTCACCGCAAAGTGAATACCGACCCACGGAATATGTGCAGGGCTGGATGAGTTTCTGGTTTGACGACGCCAAACGATTGCAAGCAGCCAAACAGTTTCAGGTAGCGCGTATTGAGTACCTGCAACGGCTCTGGTCGAAAGACAACGACTTAAAAAACCAAGGCTTTGATAGCAATGCCCCTGAAATTAGTAGCGCGTTAAACAATTTTAGCGGCCGAATTCAAACCGCTAACAAAGTCGGTGAATTACCACAAACTGAAGCTCTACTAACCAAACGACTATACAAAATAGCCGCTACCCAGACCAAACATGGTCAATTCGTTCGCCAGCATGAAGCAACCGACACCGCCAACGAATTTTTAAATCACGGTAATTACCTCGCTTATGGCCTAGCAGCCACTACACTCTGGGTACTGGGTATTCCTCATGGCTTCGCCGTAATGCATGGCAAAACGAGGCGCGGCGCACTTGTGTTCGATATCGCCGACCTAATCAAAGATGCTCTTATCTTGCCTTGGGCTTTTATCTGCGCCAAAGAAGGTGCCACCGAACAAGAGTTTCGACAGCAGTGTTTGCAAAATTTTATTCGACATAAAGCGCTGAGCTTTATGTTTGAGCAGGTCAAGGCTGTTGCCTTAAAACAAGATTGGGATACAACCCAATGAAACAATTAAAGGTCACGAAAGGCAGCGCCCTCAGAACTAATACCTTGTTGCAAACGGATATCGGTAATCTTCCTAAGCATCATTCTATGCCACTACTGAACCCTTTTGTACTAGGCACACTTTCGGCAGGCACGCCACCATGATGGTGACATTCGTTTCTCAATGCGAGAAAAAAGCGCTCAACAAAACTCGCCGAGTATTAGACGCCTTTGCCAACCGCATTGGTGACAATACTTGGCAAACGGTGATTACCAATGAAGGCTTGCTGGCTGTTAAAAAACTACTGCGGCAAACCGCTAGTAAAAATACCGCTGTTAGTTGCCATTGGCTTCGGAGCCGTAGCCGAAGTGAAATGGTTTGGATTGTTGGTAATCGCAATAAGTTTAGTGCTGAGGGTATTGTACCGGTAAATATGACCGCAGTGGGGCTACCTCTGAGAGAGAGTTTTGCGCTGAATACAAGTGTCATTGCTTTGCTCGCTAACATGGCGGGGTTATTTCACGATGTAGGTAAGGCAATGGCGCTATTTCAAGCTAAATTGCAGCCCGATTTTCACGGCCAAAGTTATGAACCCTATCGGCATGAATGGGTGTCTTTGAGAATATTCCAGGCTTTCGTTAATAATCAAACGGATAAAGAGTGGTTAAGCGAATTGGTTAATATCGACAACCGCGCTGAACAAAAAATGATCAGTAATCTCTATCCGTTAAGAGATGGCATTGCCGAAAAACCAAACAACCCATTTAAAAGCTTACCCCCCGTAGCAACGTTAGTGGCTTGGTTGATTGTTTCTCATCACAAATTACCACAGTACCCAAAGCATGAAAGCAACCCACCTTCGCTTGAAAATATTGACACATGGTTAAATCAAAATTTTGATGCCTGCTGGAACTCCCCTCAGTGCCTAAACGACGATTGGCCTCAAACTACGCTAGTTGAAAATTGGCAGTTTCCTAGCGGAACACCCCTCAAAAGTGCCCATTGGCAGACTCAAGCCAGCGAGTTAGCAAAAAAGGTATTGCGCTGTGAGCGTATGCATCAGCAAAGTTGGTTTGACCAACATTTCACCGCACACCTCTCGCGATTGGCGTTGATGTTAGCCGATCATTATTATTCATCGCAAAAAGAGGCCTGCTCAAAGTGGCAAGACAGAAACTATCACGCTTACGCTAATACAGATAAAGATGAAAACGGCAAAAAATATCTAAAGCAAAAACTTGATGAGCATAATATAGCGGTTGGAATTAATGCCCATGAAATCGCGACTGCCTTACCAAGGCTAAGAGACGAATTGCCGTCATTAAAGCCTAATAAAAACTTTTCTGGTAACGTTCCTAAAGAATTTCAAGAGAACTTTGGTTGGCAAGATCATGCTTTTAGGCTGGCCAAATCGCTGCGAAAGGACAGCAAAAAATATGGTTTTTTTGGTGTATGCCAGGCATCTACCGGCAAGGGTAAAACGCGTGGTAACGCCCGCATAATGTATGGCCTTGCAAAAGAAGGTGAGTGTCGCTTCAGTGTTGCACTTGGGCTGAGAACTCTCACCTTACAAACAGCTGATGCACTTAAAGAAAACCTCAACATCAATAGCGATGAGCTTTCATTGTTGATTGGGTCGCAAGCGGTAAAAGATTTACATCAACAATCACGGACTCCGGATCTAAGTGAACAGCAAAATAATGGTAGCGAATCTGCAGACTCGCTACTAAAAGGTGAGATAGCATTACTCGAAAACTTACCGGAATTCACCGGTGCTTTTGCTGAATGGGTTAAACATGACCCCAAAATTTTAAAGCTCATCCAATCACCAATCTTAGTCAGTACCATCGATTATTTGATGCCCGCCAATGAAGGCGTCCGAGGTGGTCGTCAAATAGCGCCCATGCTTAGGCTTTTAACATCCGACTTAATACTTGATGAACCGGATGATTTTGGCTTGGATGACCTTCCGGCGTTATGCCGCTTGGTTAATTGGGCCGGCATGTTAGGCAGCCGTGTATTGTTATCAACGGCTACCATTTCACCATCGCTTGCGAGTGCATTATTTGCCGCGTATCAGGCGGGGCGAAAGCAATACACCCAAGTGAATGGCAAGCACGGCGAGACCGCGCAAGTCTGTTGCGCTTGGTTTGATGAATTTAAAAAACCGACATCAACGATAATAGAAGATGTTGCCAACTATGAAAGGATGCATGCCGATTTTGTAGAAAAACGAATCGCAAACTTAAAAACCAAAACTCGGCCGCTAAGACAAGCCAAGTTGGTGTCACTTAAGCGCGATTCGGCAAACAAGCCGAGCGTGGTAATGGCGGCAGCGATTAGGCCGTCGATTGAAACGCTACATCAACAGCATTCATCTTTAGTTGCTAAAAAGAACCTATCAATTGGCTTAGTGCGCATGGCTAATATTGACCGTTTAGTGCAGGTGTCTAAGGTGATCATGGCAATCGACGCCCCTCATGACAGCATTATTCACTGCTGTATTTACCACAGTCAATTCCCCTTATTGCAGCGCTCGCAAATTGAACAGCAGTTAGATAGCACGCTCTCTCGCCATAATGAAAAAGCATGGTTGGCGCAATCAGGCATAGCTAACACTATTAAAAAATACACAGAGAAAAATCATATCTTTGTGGTATTCGCCACCGCCGTTGCCGAGGTAGGCCGTGACCACGACTACGATTGGGCGGTAATAGAGCCCTCGTCCTATCGATCGATCATTCAATTAGCGGGCCGAGTTCAACGGCACCGCCAACAGCCGCCAAGCAGCGCCAACATTCATATTCTGTCAAAAAACTACAAAGGTTTAACCGGCAAAACACTATGTTTTGAAAACCCGGGATTTGCAACTGAGGAGCTAGGGTATGCCAGCTCAGATTTAACTGACCTAGTTAGCGAGCATGAATTTTCAGAAATAAACGCGATTGCCAGAATTAAAATGCCGGAATTCAAGAGCGGCTCTGTTACCCAAGAGCGCCCGCCCCGCTTTAACTCCTTCAGCCTATTAGAACATTGCGCGCAAATACTTCGCTTAGTAGGCAATGCCAATAACCATAATCACGCCGCTCAGTGGTGGCAACAACAAGCAACCTGCTGCGGCGAATTGCAAAGCTTGCAGCCGTTTAGGCAATCTTGCGCAAATGATGATTTTTCGCTTATTTTCAACCATCGTACAGATAAAACAATCTGGCAAAAAAAAGTAACTAACACCTATCCGATAATCTACGAGCCTACTTCGGATATTGCACCGCGCCCCGAGCTAATAACGTTTGGCCACGGCGTAGTGTGTTGGGCAGAGTTTGATTTGAAGAAAGAAATAGCCAAGCAAGTAAAAAACCTTAAGCAAAGCGAAGATGTGGTATTGAGGAAATTTACGCATCTTGCTCTGAGAACGCTAGATGAGAATTCACCGGCGCAGTGGCAATGCCACCCGATGCTCGGAGTTTATAACATACCGAAAAAGGACCAATACCAAGATGACTAATAAAGAAACCGCAAAAGCGATGGCGGATGAAATCATTGCCTATATATATTCGCGGCGTGATAAAAAGCTAGAGGATTTTTTGAAGGCCAAACCCAAAAAAAATAAACAGGGAGAAATCACTAATGGCGCTATTAATGCAAGGCTGCTGGTCTTTGTTAAACGTCATAGCCAAGATACCAATACTATATCGAGTCTTGAAAAAGCAAAAAAAGGCAAAGATGAAACAGCGCTCTCTTTTCAGCAAAAAAGGTACGCAGCCTTATTGGCGACCCTGCCAGCGGGCACCAGCCCGCCAGAGGTTCTTCGCCTAAAAAGTGAATTACTCGGCTTCCAATCAAACAACGCAGAGCAGCACGAAGCGGTTTTTTGGCTCACGCAATGGGCACCTAAAGCAAGGGATATCAGTTTTGCAACGCATGTAGGCAAGCTTACCCATTCAAGCAGTAAGAGCTCGAGTATTCTTGATGATACCAACTCATGTAATGATAGATATTTAACCACCAACAGCTTAAAGAATATTGAGGTTGATACCGCATCCTCGAATGCGGCATCGTTACCCATAGCCGATATATTGAAGATATCGGTTAGTGGTCTTAATCTATTGGATTGTTTAAAGAATGGCGATCGATCCGTATTTGAAGAATTAACCAATGACCATGACCTGATCAACTTATGGCTTAAAGAGTTAAGTCAAGCTTACGACAGTGTGCAAAAACAAAGTTATTTTCTCTCGAAACAAATTTACTACCCAATAGGTAGCGAGCAATACCATTTATTATTGCCACTTACCTCGTCCTCAATCGTACAAGCGTTGCATTTGGAACACAAAAAATATTGGGATGAAGATCAAGCCCTAGCCCGTAAACAAAAAGCGGCTAGAAAATACTCAGAAACGGTAACCCGCACCTACCCAAGTAAAGCTTACCTGCATGCCACTGGATCAAATCATTCCAACGCATCATCGCTAAATGGTAAGCGGGGCGGCAGAATCTCGCTGTTGCCCTGTATGCCACCGCAATGGGCGTGGCGCTTACCGTCGTATAAAAATAGAGCGTCAGTTTTTGATAAGGGTTTGAGTTATACCCTAAGCAGTGAAATAGATGATTTACACCGCTATCTACTGATGATCAAAAACAAACAACTGAGTATTAGTGAGCCAAAGCGAAACGCCGCTGTCGTGAGTAAGCTGAGCGCGATTAGCGCAAGTTTTTTTAACTATGTTGAAACCATTAGCAATACTGAAACGACTCGCGGTTGGAGTATTGATAGTCAGTTACCGGCGGAGCAACAGCTACTATTTGAACCTTCGAGAAAAGACCCGCCAGCAATGGCCTTAAAGATAAATACTCAATGGCAAAAGACCCTGAGCAAAGCCTATGGCATCTGGCTAAATAGGCAGTTGTTAAAAGCAAAAAAGCTCAAGCTCACTGAGATTCATGGCGCGCTTTGGGCGGATTTTTTTTTGACTGAGTTACGAGAGATGATCGCAATACAAGAGGTAACGGTATGAGCCAATATTTAGTACTGAGTCATATTAACGTACAAAATGCCAATGCCATTGCAGGGCTAACGTGGGGGTTTCCGGCTATTACCCAGTTTTTGGGCTTCGCTCACGCATTAAACAGAAAAATTTCTAATCGGTATGATGGCAATTACGACATTGAGTTAAGCGGTTGCGCCGTGGTTTCGCATAAGGTACAAAATAAGGTTTACAAAGCGAAACAGTCGGCCGATTTTGAGTTTTTACAGAGTAAGAACCCACCCGTATTAGCCAAACATAAAAGCTCGTCGCCTCCGATTATCGAAGAGGGCAAGATGAATCTCACCTTAAGTTTAGTGATTGAGCTTGATAAGCCACTATCGCTTACAATGGAAGAAGTCGGCCAACTAGAACAACATATTTTAACCTTGTGCTATTCGCTAAGATTGGCGGGCGGCAGTATTTTAGAGGTTAGGCAGATAAAGTTACTCTCGGCCAGCACCAAAGAACAGCGTGTTGCAATGCTCAGAAAAATCAAACGCCTGACTATGCCCGGTTTTGTATTGCTAGACCGCAGTAATTACCTACATGAACACCATAAAACACGGCTTGCTGGCCATAGTGGTAGGCAAGAAGACACCTCCCAAGTGCTCGATACTTGGTTAGATTTTGCGGCTCTGAAGTATCAAGCGCAACCTCAACTACGAGACGGGCTGGCTAAGCCAGACCAAAACACGCCCGCAACTTGGGAGCATGTGGCTAAACCCCAGTCTGGCTATTTGGTTCCGCTAATGACTGGCTATAAAGCGATTAGTGATTTGTATGCCCCCGGGGAAGTACAAAACACACGCGACGAACTCACGCCTTCGCGCTTTGTAGAAGCGATTCACTCAATTGGTGAATGGCGAGGAATGCACAGTGTAAAAGATATTGATGACATCATTTGGCGCAATCAACACGATAACCATTGGTATTTTTGCCAACAAGGTCAAACCGCAACACCAGAAAACGCGCCTGACGTTGATAACCTAACTAACCTACTAAACTCTTTCTGAAAATCAAGGATATTTTTATGACAAATTTAACCATGCCTACTGTTTTAGCCTTCGACCGAAAACTAGAACCCTCTGATGCACTAATGTATTCGGGTAATTGGCAAGCTATAAACAACAATAATGATGAGCAATGGCAGCCGATTAAACTTTTTGAACGCCGCAACCGAGCGGTAAAAAGCAACTTTAAGCAAGACGTACTCAACAATGAAGCCGAGCTGCAAAAGCAAATTTCTGAAGCGAATTTGTCATGGGGAGACGACGCCGCACTGACGCATACTAGTGATACCTTAAAGATAAGCTTTACCTTGCGTATTGTGGCCGACTTAATCAAACCATCTGTCTGTAACAAGGCAAAATTTGAAGCCGTCTACAGTGAAAAAATTGGCGCTTATATTAGTAATGACCTGCAGGAGTTAGCGAATCGATACGCTTATAATATAGCCAACGGCCGTTTTCTGTGGCGTAACCGGGTAGGCGCACAAGCGGTGAAAATTGTTGTTAATCACGCAAGCTTAACGGAGCCACTAACCTTTAATGCGTATGATTTCTCGTTAAAAAAAACCTCGTCAGATGATGCTTCAATGCAAGTACTAGCGACACTGATTGACGATGGCCTTGTTGGCAAAAACAATACCTTAATAAACATCAGTGCCTACGCGCACCTCGGCATCGGGCAACGAGTTTGGCCTTCACAAGAAATGGTTTTAAATTCAGTAAGCGGTGAAAAGAGCCGTCATTTATTCTCACTCGATGGTGTCGCTGCTATGCATTGTGAAAAAATCGGTAATGCTCTTCGCACTATTGATGATTGGTATCCCGATCACGTAACTACCGAAACGCCGATAGCCATTGAGGCGTATGGCTCTGTTACGCAACGAGGCGTCGCCTACCGTTCCTCTAGAAATGACTTTAAAAGTCTGCTGTTAAAATGGCTGAATGAAGAAAATCAAGACACTCTAGCAGCCGAGGAAAAGCACTTTGTAGTAGCCATGTTAATTCGTGGCGGTGTCTTCAGTGAGGGTGAAAGTTAAGGAGTCAACATGAACTATTTTATCGACATCACCCTGCTACCGACCGATGGTATTGGTCATCACTTTCTTTGGAGCAAGGTATTCCAGCAGACACATCTAGCGTTAGTTGAAAATAAAAATGACACCGGTATATCGTTGTGTGGCGTTAGCTTTCCAGAATTCAATCAAGAGAAGCATCAACTTGGCGGTAAGCTCAGAATATTTGCGCCACAAGAAAAACAATTAGAAGCGTTAAATCTGTCAACATGGTTAGACAGGTTAAGTGACTACACTCATATTAGTGGTATTAGCGATGTGCCAAAAAACATTGAAACGTATGTGCGTTTCACACGCCAACAGAAAAAATCCAGTAAAGAACGATTAGCGCGGCGCGCGGCAAGACGACATAACATTAGTTACCAACAGGCGATGTTAGAACGCGCCGATTTTCAACCACATTTGAGTAACGCACCCTTTATTAGGCTGCAGAGCTTAGGCAATGGAAACCCGTTTAGGCTACTTGTTTTAAAACACGAGGTGAACGAATTTGTACATTCTTCTGCTGGTTTTAGTTCTTATGGCTTGAGTCACGGGCCCGTTTTACCCTGGTTTTAACCTTTATTTTTTACGCTCATTCATAATTTAATAAAATCAATAAGTTACAACAACTCTTAAAATGATTGGTAAAAACCCAAAAATGACTTTAAGTTATTGTTGTCTCTATTTTTTTGTGCCTTATTCTACTGTTCACTGCCGCACAGGCAGCTTAGAAAAGTAAGTATTAGCACTATTGCCCTTGCAGCGAGTTCACTGTCGCACAGGCAGCTTAGAAAGCCATTGCTGCCGATGCCGACGTAAATGGAGTGTTCACTGCCGCACAGGCAGCTTAGAAATTGATCCAGTAACGTTTCGCTCGAATCCTGTTGTTCACTGCCGCACAGGCAGCTTAGAAATCGCTGTTGGTGCCGACCTGTAAAGCGTTGAAGTTCACTGCCGCACAGGCAGCTTAGAAATTGCCGCCGATGCAAAGCAAGTGCCGAATCGAGTTCACTGCCGCACAGGCAGCTTAGAAATGTACAACCTTAAAGCTAAATTTGCAGTTTGCGTTCACTGCCGCACGGGCAGCTTAGGAAAGGAAAAATAACGAAGGAAGAGAAAAGAAAGTTGAAAGAAAGTGGACACCTAAAGAAAGGAAAAAAGAAAGTGGACATATATGGATACCTCTCTAATAGCAAGCCGAATGAAGCCTAAGTCAGCGCGTTAGCGCTGACTTTAATTAGTTTTATTAGCAAACTACGGAGCCGCCTTTATGAACGATGATTGGGTT
>JBKEFT010000041.1:0-58827 GCA_046709645.1 Arenicella sp. | reverse complement strand
TTATTGCACCTCAACCTGTTCGAAAAACGAGACCTAATGGCCTTAGTTCGAGGCGATGCCGTTCACCATCAAAACTACAACCCAAACCAATTCTCGTTGTTGTGAAAGTTAACGGGACAGCAGTGAAGAGTGGTATGAATTTGAAGCAAAGCATACAGAACAAGCTTTACGAGAGTGGTGTGCAGAGCAAAATCTGGTAATCATCAGCTAACAGATAACGATAAGTCGTAGCGTAGCTGCGACTTTATCCAATTAGTGCGCCGAGCATGGCGCAGATTTAAGGCTGAGGAATTTTGGCGTAGAACAAACAGAATTGATGGCTTCTTTCTTTGTGTAGGCGCTGTCATGCTAGGTATAGAATGTGATTATTTCAGGCTTAAAATACCTTTATAGGGCTGACCAAATTTATATATTTCTAAGCGATAGCATTCGTTTTATTCTGACGAGTTCTTTTTAGCTTGCCGAGGAGGATTAAAGGAGCTAGCTACTGAATTAGCAACAGCATCAATTAAATCTTGTGGGAGGTCCGAAGGAACAGGCTCATCCGGTGCCACTTTTAAAGCCGCGCTTAGCTTTGTTGTCAGTTGATATGCAGCCAAATAATCTTTGCACTCACGACATATTTTTATATGTCGTTGAAACAATTTAATCTGAGTTTCGGGTAAGGTACCTTCTAAGTAGTCAACGATAAAATTTTCAAATTCTCGGCAGGTAATCATTCCGGGCAAACTTTTTAGCATTACCCTTTTTGCACGTCGCTTAATCGCATCGAACTTGGTACTCATGACTCGGCTCCCTCGCGTCTTAACACTGGTTCCAGTATCTTCTTAAGAGCCGATCTGGCTCGGTGTAACCTGACCTTAACATTACTCTCGGACACGCCCAATAGGTCAGCTACTTCGCTGGTATTATATCCTTCTACGTCCGTCAGTCGCACGACGATGCTATAAGATTGGGGTAGTGATTTCAAAGCTTTTTCAATGAATTGGCGCGTATGTTTTTGTTCAAGCAACTGTTCCGGTGTGGGAAACGAATCCCACTTTCCCTCAATTCGGCAGTCAAAGTTGTCGAACTCAAGCCGGTGCTCGTCGAACGTTACCTCGGAAAGGCGCTCAACTTACGCATGGTGGTGATGGTTTGATTGACCGTGGTCCGCCTCAACCATGTTTTGACACTCGATCGATGTTCGAAATTTGGCAGGGCGTTTAATGCTTTGATCAGAGCTTCTTGAGCGGTATCTTCCGCTATACCTCGCTCACCCAACATGCTCTCTGCCAGCGCTAACATCCACCCATAGTTATACCGTCGACCATAGTTATACCGTCGACCATAGTTTGATTTGAAATAATCTGTAACCTATTCATTACTCTCGTCGTCTATGTGAGTACTAAGCAAGTATTGGCTCCGATAAAGGGCTTGTATTCAGACTCGATGCGTTTTCATTTACTGCCAATAATCAAACTGCTCGACGATACTGAAGAGTAATTTTAGTGTGACATTAAAACCATTGTTTTCAGAAGTGATCTTTTGGTTGCAGTCGAAAGTTGGTAATAAGATTAAAGTTGTAGGAATGGCGCTTTCAAAAACGATCCCTCCTCAGGATTGGGACCCTAGTTTGACGCACTCAGATTTTGTAAAAGAAAGAATCGACAATAACAATAAAAATGACGACTGAGGAACAGCATGCAAAACAACTTAATTATTACAGGCCTACTCGGCTTGCTGGCGGCCTTCTTGGTCGGAATCGGGGAATACCTTTTGCACTGCGATGCGCTGGCACGATTTAGCGAGGGTGGTTTTGGCTTTATGCAAGGCATCGGCGAACAGCGCACCACGCTTGGCCATTTCTTTGGAGTGTTTGGAGCGACCCTTTATCCGATAGGCTGTTATCACATTTATCTGATGTTACGTTCTGCGAATGAAAAAGCGGCGCTCGCTACTTTTTTTTATTGGTGCATTTGGATTTATCGTTGGCGTGGTGTGGATAGGGTCGCGCGCGAGTATTTCAGCGCTTATGCAATTGCCCGTCACACCTGAAATTACCGGGCTGGTGGAATTATATCAAGTCCGATATGAAACTCTCTTAACCGTTATACGGTTTACCACGCTCATTTTATCGGCGCTGTTCATTTGGTTGTCGTTAACAGGGCGCTCTAACTACCCACGTTGGATAGCTATTTTTAACCCAATCTTATTAATCATCGCCAGTTTTATTATTTATGTTATTGCTCCCGGGCTCGGTAAACATCTAATGCCCATCGCACTAAACGTAGCTTTTTTATCTTCTTTTCACTTTCACTTATCAATGCACGTAAGTGCAACGATAACGGAGAATAATTATGTCAGTTTCGAAACTAATAAAATCGATATTGTGTTATCTGGGAGTCATCATCCTTGTATTGGTCGCCGGGCTATTCTGGCTTACCGCCAACGATAGAGCGGTTGATTATGACGTAAGTATGCAAGGCCTTGATATACCGACTTTTGAAGAGCAAATCATCGATTTCGTACCGACTTACGATAAAGCTAAGACCATTCCATTTACCGCTAGCGCGGTGATTGATATTGACGGAGATGGCGTCGAAGAGGTGTTTCTTGGTGGCGGTATACATCAACAAGACGCGTTTTATAAATTTCAAGGTGGCACGTTCGTAGATATTACCGGCCAGACAGGTTGGACTAAGAATACGCCTGACAAAACCTTTGGCTCTGTGGCACTTGACCTTGATCAGGATGGCGATACCGATATGCTAATCGCACGGCAATCTGGCGTATGGCGTTATGATAATATTGGTGGAAAGTTTACTGGTGTAAAGTTGGCTCTAAAGCTTGATGCAAAAACGGTACCACTGTCTGTTGCCGTGAGCGACCTGAATCGCGATGGTAAATTCGATATGTTTGTAGCTGGGTATATCGCGCGTAAGCACGTTGAGGGTGAAACCATCTTTAACCAAGTGTATGGCGGAGTCAGGGCACTCTACCTTAACAAGGGTAACAACCAGTTTGAGAATATATCGAAAACATCTGGCGTCGATTACCAACACAACACCTTTCAAGCTGTGTTTAGTGACATTGATGTTGACAGTTTGGAAGACTTGGTAGTTGCACACGATACCGGAACGGTTAAAACATGGAAGAACCTCGGCAATCTGAAATTCAAAGACATGCCGAATCCAACCAGCGACTACTTCTCCTACCCAATGGGAATTGGTGTAACGGATTATAACAACGATGGTCGTCCCGATTTTTTCTTCACGAATGTTGGCAGTACCACACCTGATGCGATTGTTCGAGGTGATCTACGTGAAGATCAAGTTTTGAGCAAGAAGTGGATTATGTTTGAGAACCAAGGCGGCTTCAAATTCAAAGACGTCGCAGAAAAAGCCAAACTGGCTGATTATGAATTTTCATGGTGTGCGCTGTTTGAAGATTTCAATCTTGATGGCCGCGATGACCTTGTGGTTTCTGAAAATTATGTTGGGTTTCCTACCCACATATTTTCGGCATGGCGTTTAGATGGTCGATTTATGTTACAAAACGACAAAGGCGAGTTTGCCGCGGCCGGCAAGCAAGCGGGCGTCCAGAACCGATTATTTGGCATCAGCCCGATCACCGCAGACTTCAATCAAGACGGCTATCCTGATGTGATTCACGTCAACTTGCTGGGGCCTCAAAAAGTGTTTTTAAGTAAAGGCGGTCATGCTAATTACTTAAAGATCAAATTACCGAATAACGTCTCGTCAGTTGGTGCGAAGGTAATGGTGCAGTTAGATGATGGTGCTCAGCTCCATAACACCTTTGTAGTCGGTGAATGCTTGTGTTCGGATCAAACGCATATTTTAACCTTTGGTTTGGGTAAGCAAAAAGCCAAATCGGTAACGGTTCGTTATCTCGATGGGAGAGTCGCCAATGACTCTGGATCTTTTGTTAATCAGCAGCTCAGCCTTTAACAACGCAAACGGAGAATCTTCATGAAAACAAACCCGCTAGTAACCTATCCGCTATGGGCTCTAGTGATATTTGGCGTTGCCAGTGTGGGCAAAGTCAGTATTGACAATATGAACGGTCTAGCGTGCCCCAATTTATTGTTTATGCCGGTGTGTTACATTGTTAGTGTCGCCTACGGGTTGATGCTGGGCTCGCTAATCATTAACCACAATGGGTGCAAGCATCATTTCTTTTGTGCTGGTTGGGGCATCGCCTTTGTTATTGCGCTGTTTGCCTCGCTGGCTGAATTATGTGGTGGCGGTGGTGTATGCCCATCAACCAGTGGCGGATTAAGGGCCGGTGAAGCCGCAGATATCCCGTTGTGCTACATCTCACTGGCAATCTTGATGGTGATTCTAGTGCTCTTCATAAAAGGCCCTTATAAGGCGGCGTGTGATGCGCAAAACTAATCTCGTTTATTGTGGCTCTTTATGAGCACTTTACCGCAACACACCTTTGTTTAACTAATTTGGTTTGCGCCAGGAATAACAACATGAAATTTACTGTATTAGTCGTCATTGCCACCTTTATTCTGCCAACTCTCGCGTCTGCGCAAGTTGACGGAGTGAGTTATTCCTGGGAGGAGAAGAAAAACAAAGAAGGTGTTGTGATTCAAACTAGCCCAGTAGCAAATTCAAATTTTAGAGCGGTGCGAGGAGAAATGTTGGTTAAAGCCAGCGTATCGAGCCTGGTTGCATTGGTCGAAGATATGAAAAATTGTCCTAATTGGGCCGATTTGTGCAAAGAAGCGAGAGTCGAGAAACGCATCTCTGAGACCGAAAGCTACGCTTATATCTATAATGATATTCCGTTTCCGGTCACCGATCGGGACGTGTATGCACACGTTGTTTGGACGCATGACCTTGAATCCAAGAAGGTCACCATGACCAGTGTTGCAGCTGAAGGCGGAACGCCTGAATCGAAGGCGGTGAGAATTCAGAAAGCTATATCTCAGTGGCATTTCACGCCGAACAGTGATGGGACGGTCAAGGTAGAAAACTTTGCACACATAGATCCTAATGGCCCCACACCGGCGTGGGTTACTAACATGATGTTGGTGTCTTCACCATACAAATCAATGTCGAAAATGCGCGAGATTGTCGAGGCAGGAGACTATGCCGACGTCAAGGTCCCGTTTCTGGACAAGTTTGAGGAGCGTTCAAGTGACTAATCAAACGAAGTGATTTGTCCGACGAGCCGTAGTCAGGCAGGTGAGCGCGGTGTCGCTTGATTCAATTATTCCTTTGTTGGAATTTCTTCCAGTAGCGTTATGATAGCGCGGTTATTGTTTAGTTTGGCTAAGTCAATGAGATAGCTTTTTTCAAGCTCTTGCATCGGTTGATTGCCTAATAAGTCTTTAACCAACTGTTCTTCGCCATTTACGATGGAAGTTTTCAAGGCCGCAAAGTTGGCGATACCGCGCGCGTTTTGATTGGTCATGTTGGGTGCCATTAATTATGCTTCGTTATTTAAGTGAATACTTATTGTAAGTGCTAACACTAGGTCCGCGTATGCTGCGATGCAAGTGTCTAGGGAAACTAATCACTTACACTATAATCAATAAGTCCATAAAGCGGCGTATTGGAGTGGTATCAAGCGAGTTCTGTTCTTTGCCAAGAAAGTTAACTTGCCATTATATTCCTCCGCAATGACACAAAGCTGTCAGCTGACGGTGTTTGTCGATCAAGAGCGGGGGCTTTGCGATATAGTGTTAACAACGTATTAATGGCAATGTATAGGTGGTTTTATGGATGCAAAATTTTGGCATAATCGATGGGCGACTAATGATATTGCTTGGCATGAACGCTCAGGTAATAGATTACTAGTAGAGCACTTCAAGGCATTGAACCTTGAGTCTTTAGACCGCATATTTGTTCCACTCTGCGGTAAAACAAAAGATATTGCTTGGCTACTCGGGCAGGGCTACAAAGTGGTTGCTGTTGAACTTAGTGAGATGGCCGTAAAAGCGCTCTTCGAGCAACTTGGGGTCAAACCCGACGTTACTCAAGACGGCTCCCTGAAACGTTATAGCACTTCTAATTTGGATGTTTTTGTTGGCGATTTCTTTGCTCTTTCGTCTGCGGTTCTGGGCTCTGTTAATGCTGTTTTTGATCGAGCGGCGTTGGTCGCATTACCGATGGGAATGCGTATTGAATACACTCAGCATTTAGCCAAAATTACCGAAAACGCTGAGCAGTTATTGATCGTTTTTGAATACCAACAAACGCTGATGGACGGACCTCCGTTTTCAATTTCAGCCGATGAAATTAATTTGCACTATAAAAAATACTACGCCGTGTCACAGTTAAGTAGTGTTGATGTAAGCGGTCAACTGCGTGGAGATTTTGCCGCACAGGAGAACGCGTATTTGTTGCGACCAACCGCTGTAGCAACAATGCCTTATTCGGCTAAGTGAGATTGATCGGGGTAACTGATTGATGATTTTGGTAAGGGTCAACTGCCAAAATGATTTGATTGTGGCTACCAAATCGATGGCCTTGAAATCTGCCTCGTATTCGTGCGCACTTGCCACATCTTCGAGCAAGGATGCTTAGAAATCGGAATTATTGGCTAAAAATGGATAGATTTCGTCAATGACGTTGATTATCAAAGTGGCACGCTTATTGCTTTGCGGGTTAGGTATCAACTAACTGTAGAGCATTAGGAGAGTATTATGGCTTATTTAGAGCCTTCTGAATTTGTAAGCAAGATGGTCGACGCTGGCGAGTCTAAAGTTTACATGTCGACTAAAGACACCTTAATTAGAGCCTTTATGGCGGGCGCTATTCTCGGATTAGCCGCTGTGTTTGCAATTACCGTTGCCACTAAAACTGGCTCACCGCTGCTCGGTGCTGTTTTATTTCCGGTTGGTTTCATTATGCTGTATTTGATGAAATTTGACTTATTGACGGGCGTCTTTACTTTGGTGCCGCTTGCGTTGTTAGATAAACGTCGAGGAGTAACGGTAAACCAAGTTCTGCGTAACTGGGGGCTGGTGTTCGTTGGTAATTTTGCTGGTGCTTTAACCACAGCATTTATGATGGCCTTTATCCTGACCTATGGATTTAATACTGATGGTGGTGCTCTAGCGTTAAAGGTTGCAACAATCGGTGAGTCGAGAACGCTGGGTTATCAAGCTCATGGTGCCGGTGGCTGGTTTACTATATTTATCCGTGGCATGTTATGTAATTGGATGGTGTCAATGGGCGTAGTGGGAGCGATGATTTCTACTTCAGCGGGCAGCAAGATGGCGGCCATGTGGATGCCAGTAATGTTGTTCTTTTTCATGGGCTTTGAGCACTCCATTGTGAACATGTTTTTGTTTCCTTTCTCAATGATCATGGGCGGCGAATTCACCGTGTATGATTACTTGGTGTGGAACGAGATCCCAACCGTATTGGGCAACCTTGTCGGCGGCCTATGCTTGGTTGGTTTGCCACTGTATTACACCCACGTTCGTACAAGCCCAGAGCGTAAACTTGGGGCGGCGGCTAATAATGTTATATAAGTAAATTTTCACCATCGTTATCAACGTTCTACCTGATTGCCATTATTCTGCGATAGCTAAATGCTGGGCAGAGTAATGGCGTCACCACTATGAAGGCGCATTTAAACGTTGCTATCGGTCAGTATTCACACCGTGGTCGCAAGCAATTAAATCAAGACTGTCATGGCTCTTCGGTGCCGGCTGAGCCACAGCTAAGCACTAAGGGAATTGCTCTTGCAATCGCCGACGGCATCAGTAGCAGCGATGTCAGTCAAGTTGCCAGTCAAACCTCGGTAAAAAGCTTTCTTGAAGACTATTACTGCACCAGCGAAACGTGGTCAGTAAAAACCTCGGCAGAACGGGTATTACAAGCAAATAATTCTTGGCTGTATGCTCAGAATCATCGTAACCATGAGTTTCGCCTAAACAAGGATAAGGGCTATGTTTGTACTTTTTCGACGCTAATATTCAAGTCAAACACAGCCTATTTATTTCACGTTGGTGACGCTCAAATAAGCAGGCTTGGTATTAGCGAGACTCGGGATAAAACTGAGGTGCTAACCCAGCAACATCGACTTTGGCTGTCAGGCGATAGAAGCTATCTAGCACGGGCTCTTGGGATTGTGCAACCGCTCGAAATTGATTACGCCGAGTTGCCACTAGCCTACGGCGACGTATTTTTTCTCGCTACCGACGGTATCTATGAATATGTAAGCGACGAGTTTGTTAGCCAAACCATTACGGCCAATTTCGATGACCTAGACCTAGCTGCCAAGAATATCGCTGAGCATGCGTTGGAGCAGGGCAGTGAGGATAACCTTACGGTGCAGATAGCCCGTATTGATGCCTTGCCGTCTGGGCAATCAATCGAATTTTTACAACGCCAGAATGAACTTCCATTTCCGCCCGAGCTTACTGCGCGAATGACCTTTGATGGCTATCAAGTGCTGCGAGATTTGCATAAGAGTAGCCGCAGTCATGTTTTGCTAGGGCGAGACTTGCTAACCCAGCAAAAAGTGGTTATCAAAGTACCTTCGACTGAGGGCCGGCACGATCGCAGCTACGTAGAACGCTTTTTGCTGGAAGACTGGATCGCTAATCGACTAAATAATGCTCATATTGTAAAGTCGCATAAGGCCTCTGCAAAACGCCGATACTGTTACGTTGTGTCAGAATTCGTAGACGGTCAAACGTTGGCTCAGTGGATGGTCGATAATCCTACGCCAAGTCTTGATGAGGTGCGTTCTATCGTTGAGCAAGTTGCAATTGGTTTACAGGCCTTTCATCGCCAAGAAATGTTACACCAAGATCTTCGGCCCGAGAATATAATGATCGATGTTTCAGGGACTGCAAAAATTATTGATTTTGGCTCAACGTTTGTGTCCGGAATTGAGGAAACACGAACATCTGAAATGTCTCAGGTGATGCCTGGCACGGCGCAATTTCTCGCGCCTGAGTACTTTCTTGGTGAGTTCGGTAGCAAGCAGTCAGATATCTATTCATTGGCCTGTATCGCCTACCATATGTTGAGTGGTCGGTCACCATACGGAGCCTCGGTAGCTAGGGCGCTTACCCGTACAGCTCAGCACAGACTGGTATATCAATCGGTACTTGCTGCGCATCGACCTCTACCCGCTTGGGTTGATCTGACGCTTAAGAAGGCGCTTCAGCCTGATCGATTTAAGCGTTACTCGGAGTTATCCGAATTTATTCAAGATTTACGCAAGCCAAACATTAAATTTATAGCTCAGGCACGACCACCATTGCTAGAACGAAACCCCTTGGTGTTTTGGAAAGGGGTCTCGTTAATATTTGGCGTGGTAATTATTGGGCTGCTTTATTTGAACCTCAATTAGGCTAGAAAATAGGTCAACTTTTCAGCAGAAAAATTAATAGCTTTTATACGGCAAGAACTTGCCTGAAAGAACTACATCGACACGGTCGCCATTAGGATCTTCTTTTCGTTCAATATTCATCGAAAAATCAATAGCACTCATAATGCCGTCGCCAAACTCTTCATGAATTAGCTCTTTAATTGTTGATCCATAGACATTGACCACTTCGTACCATCGATAAATTAATGGGTCGGTTGGGATAGCGGTAGGCAAAGATCCTTTATAAGGCACGATTTGCAGCCAGGCAATAGCCTCGTCCGACAGCTCAAAAATAGCACCTACGGTTTCTGCCTGACTTTTGTTGAATGCCATTTGGCCGAGACAGGCCGAAGTCACCCATTCTTTTGATAGCCCTACTTGCTCTGCTACGTTCTTCCAGCTGATGTTATTCAACACCTTGCTAGACATAATTAGATCGGTCACTTGTTCGCGGGTGGTAATCATTTTTCTACCTTTAATAGTTTGGGGTTTATTGCTTGTAAGCCGCATTTTGCTGAGGGCTTTGCTTACACGCCTATGTGGTTAATTCTAGTGCTAGGCTTTAACAGAGCAAGGTTTGTGCCATTGCCAGACGGCATGTTGAGGGACGGTCTTAGTTATGCGAGCCTAAGTTTGATCCCGTATTTATGGTCTACCTTGGTGCAAAGATAGGCCTGTTGCACAGATTTAGACTAAATTGTCGGTGGCGCGAATTTAACAATAGTTGGCTATAGTCATAGGCGAGATGTTTTCTATTCTCTGTTTCATCCGTTATCATGCCTCTCGGGTTCAGAGGTTAATATTTATTGGGTTTTGCTTATGCCGAGAAGGCTTATTTTGTTTGGCATAGTGCTAATCAGTTACTTAGCTGTTTGTTTTTCGATGCACCTTGCGCTGTATAAATCCACTTTAGAGTTATCGGCGTACAGAACAATGATCGCTTCAATTCCAGGGCGCATTCGAGACCCTATGAGTCAAGATGATGTGCGGCATCTGTCGTCGCAGATTGCCAAAATTGAGTTCGGTGGCGATCTCCGTGCTCTCGGCCTTAACTTTGTTACCCAGCCTTTGGCCGCTTATTTAAAGCCAACTACATTTGATATGAGTGCCAGCATGGTGTTACTAAATGACGGCAGGTTACGAGCAGCACAGGTCAAATTTGATTCTCTGTCTTCAAAAATTGGTATCGCTTACGCTCGACGACTGCAACTTTTGCGTACTCTATCTCGAATAGCGGGCGCGGCTGGTCTACTATTACTGACGATTTTCGCTTGGCTATGGTATCGATCCAGAGGCCAGTTGAGTCACGAGATAGCAATGGTAAGCGAAGAACCTAGCGACCAAATCTTCTCTAGCTTTGCAGCTTATTTACAGTCGGTGGTGGAAGAGGAAGTAAAATTTTCCGGTCATCGAGCGTCGCTTAGTTGTCAAGGTTTCGACCTGGAGTACCTTCCTGTCGCGGTGGGTGAAACGGCCGAGCTAATCGCAGAACAGCTAGTGCGCAACAGTATCGAACATGGTGGTCGGCCCGCCGACCAGCGTTTGCTGGCGGGTAAGGATGATTACATCTCGATTCGAGTCACTATTGAAGAGCATGATACAAATTGGTTGTTGTCTGTTTGGGATAATGGCGAGGGTTTAGATGGCGTGGCGATACTTCAGCAAGCGATCAGCCTAAATCTGATAGATCAAACAGCGGCCGAGGCTTTAGCGCCAGAGCAGCGAATCAGGCTTATATTTTTTCCTGGCTTTAGTAGCCGAGAGAGTAATCGCGAAACGGCTATTTCTGTCGCTGAAAACGATAAGCCGTTATCACAACTACGCGAGCTCGCTAAGCGCCAGAATGGGGCCATGTTAGTGCAAAATCGGTTTGGCGACTACTGTCAACTCTCAGTGCGCTTCTCTAAACTATAAAAAGCAATAGATCTTAGAGTCATGTGTATGATCTAACTGTGGTTTTCTTAGGAAATTAAATATTCGTTGGAAAATAACCAGTAATTCCGCATCACTGGTTCAATTAAAGGCTTCTAAAGCCTAGCAATTAGCCGAGGTTGCCCTATAATCGCGCTTTGTTTTTGGGCTAACCAACCTCTTGATATCTAATGAATTTACGTAATATTGCGATTATCGCGCACGTTGACCACGGTAAAACTACTTTGGTAGACAAACTTCTTCAACAATCTGGCACCTTTGATGACCGTGCAGAATTGGTTGAACGTGTTATGGACAGTAACGATATTGAGAAGGAGCGTGGCATCACTATTCTGGCTAAGCCAACTGCCTTGACTTGGAAAGACTACCGCATAAACATCGTAGACACACCAGGCCACGCCGATTTTGGTGGTGAGGTAGAACGTATTCTATCTATGGTTGACTCAGTACTTTTATTGGTTGACGCAGTCGATGGCCCTATGCCACAGACCCGGTTTGTAACTCAAAAAGCCTTCGAGCACGACTTGAAGCCGATCGTAGTAATTAATAAAATTGACCGAGAGGGCGCCCGACCTGATTGGGTTCTAGACCAAACCTTCGATTTATTCGATATGTTAGGCGCTACTGATGAACAATTAGACTTCCCGGTAATCTATGCCTCGGCGATCAATGGTTATGCCACTGATGATCACACCAATTTGACTGATAATATGGACATGTTGTTCCAAACTATTATTGATCGCGTACCGCCGCCGCCGGTTCAACTTGATGAGCCGTTTCAAATGCAGATTTCGCAGTTAGATTATTCATCTTACTTGGGCGTCATCGGTATTGGTCGTATTAAGAACGGTTCAATTAAAACCAATGGTCCTGTTACTGTTGTTAATAATGCAGGTGAGACTCGTAACGGTCGCATCGCTAAGATTTTCGGCTTTAAGGGCATTGAGCGTATGGAAATCGACCAAGCTCATGCGGGCGATATCGTTGCGGTAACTGGTATGGACGAGTTATTCATCTCGGAAACGATCTGTGATCGTGCTGCGGTTGAAGCTCTACCTGCATTGACTGTAGACGAACCGACTGTGACCATGACCTTTCAGGTGAACACTTCGCCATTTGCTGGACAAGAAGGTAAATATCTTACTTCGCGACAAATACGCGAACGTTTACAGAAAGAATTATTGCATAACGTTGCTCTAAGAGTTGAAGATACAGCGGATGCTGAAAAATTTAAGGTATCCGGTCGTGGTGAGCTGCATCTGTCTGTTCTAATTGAAAATATGCGTCGTGAAGGTTACGAGCTCGCTGTGTCGCGTCCTGAGGTTATTTTCAAAGATGTCGGTGGTCAAATTCATGAGCCATACGAAATTGTGACGATTGATATCAACGATGAACATCAAGGCACCATAATGAAGGCCTTACAAGAACGTGGTGCTGACCTAGAAAATATGACGCCAGACGGTAAAGGGCGTGTACGTCTTGATTTTCTAGTTCCTTCTCGTGGTCTAATCGGTTTTCAGACCGATTTCATGACTATGACCTCAGGTGCTGGCTTGATGTATCACGTGTTCGATCGCTACGCACTGAAGAAAAACAAGTCTTTTGGTCAGCGAAAGAACGGTGTGCTGATATCAAATGGTACTGGTAAAGCGCTTGGCTTCGCTATCTTCAATTTACAAGATCGTGGCAAGATGATGATCACCGCTACACAGCAAGTATACGAAGGTCAGGTGGTCGGTGTGCACTCTCGCGAGAACGATTTAACCGTTAACCCATTGAAGGGCAAGCAGCTGACTAACGTTCGTGCATCTGGTACTGATGAAGCTTTGCGTTTGGTTACGCCAATTAAGCACACTTTAGAATCAGCACTCGAGTTCATAGATGACGACGAGTTGGTTGAAATTACGCCAGAAAGCATTCGAATTCGTAAGCGTTTCTTAAGTGAGAACGACCGTAAACGTGAAGGTCGTCTGCCGAAGGCATAATCTTGGCAACATAGTCTCGCTAAGTGGTCTCGCTAAGTGGTCTCGCTAAGTGGTCTCGCTAAGTAGTCTCGGTAAATAGCCTAAGATAATCAGTGCTTAAGTAATAGTTTCAGAGGTAATAAAGGGTTTGATATCAGGCCCTTTATTTATAGCGCAAGAGTTAAATGCATGACGGGTTCGGCTCGTTTACGCATGATTTTTGCGGACAAAAATAGTTGCTGCTCAGCAATAGATATTTATTGTTGCTGCGGCTGAGCATATCACTTAGGCAAAGGCTAATTATTCGACATGGTTATCTACGACTTAATATGTGATGCTCGGCATGAGTTTGAAGGTTGGTTTAACAACTCCGACGATTTAGTCTCTCAGCAAGAACAGGCGCTTCTGCGTTGTCCTGTATGCGATTCTCTTGAGGTAAGTAAGAAAGTTGCCGCGCCGAAGCTATCGAAAAAGAGTAATTCGACGCTGGTTAGTTATTCTCAACAACGGCAGGGGCAGTCTGTTACAAACCTAAATTCAAGTTCTGTAGAAGCCTATAGCAAGCTTCAAAGTATGCTAACCCAGGTTCATAAGTATATCGAATCAAACTTTAAGGATGTCGGCAATAAGTTTGCCGATGAAGCACTGAGCATGCATCGTGGCGATAAAGAGCTTAACAGCATTAGAGGTACGGCAACGGCTGAAGAGCTGAAGGGGCTAGCTGATGAGGGAGTTACGGCGCTGCCTTTGCCTGCTAAGCCTGTCGATAAGAAAAAACTGAACTGACATACTGAACTAATTGCTGAGCTAACGCCAAGCCACCAACTAACTTCATTGATGCTTGCTTTTATAGCTGAGGCTGTGGAGAGCGTGATCACTGATTTAGTTCAGAGCAGAACTATTAATATCCGAGCTATTAAGGACCTAGCTTTAGGTGATCGATTGGAGAGCAGTGTAAGCTTTTGATGCTGGGCTCTGTTACCTCAAGCGATTAAAGGCCCTGTCTAATCAAACCGACGACAATCCCTTCGATTGCGAAACTTTGAGTTTGTAGATCAACTTCAATCGGCTCATAGTTATCATTTTCAGCAATTAAAGATACCGAGGCCGCGTGACGACGATAGCGTTTTACGGTTACTTCGTCGTCGATTCTGGCGACTACAATTTCATTGTCTCGGGCCGTGTTGGCCTTCCTAATAGCGAGCAAATCATGCTCAAAAATACCAATGTTAATCATGCTGTCGCCACGAACCTTTAATAAGAAATCCGCCTTTTGAGAGAATAGGCTTTGGTCAACGCTGACCATTTTCTGTATATGTTGGGTCGCAAAAATAGGGGCGCCGGCGGCGACGTCGCCGATAACGGCCATTCCGTTGCTGCCTAATTCTGGCATGTCGTTGTTAAACATTGAATTGTTAAGCATTGAATTGTCAAACATTGAACTCTCAAACATAGAGCTTAAGCGGGCAGACTCGCTTATAAAGATGCCCCGAGAGGTACCTGACCTGAGTTCGATATGGCCTTTTCTATCTAACGCTTTGAGATGATCTTCTGCAGCATTGGGTGAGCGAAAGCCGAAGTTATCAGCAATCTCTACCCTCGTAGGTGGGGCGCCATTGGCGACCATGCATTCGAGAATAAAGTCAAAGATTTGTTGCTGACGTTTGGTTAGCGGTAATAGCTCGGTATCTTTCATGATCCAAGCTTAGCAAGACACTGTTTTAATATCCAGTGTTTTATTTAACTAAATTTTACCCCTCCCTGCGTCGTTAATAAACCCGGCCTATTGGCAGGGCTTTAGTAAATCTTATCGAGCTATCTTATCTAGCTATCTTATCGCGCTAATAGTGTTGGCCATTTCAGCGCTGTTCTAGCACTGTTTAAGAGCTATGTACGGTTACGATAGGTGATACGGCCTTTAGTAAGATCGTAGGGTGTTAGTTCAACCGTTACACGGTCTCCACGTAGAATTCGGATGTAGTTTTTACGCATTTTGCCAGATATGTGCGCGTGAACCACGTGTCCATTTTCCAGCTCAACTTTAAATTCAGTGTTTGGAAGCGCGTCAATGACGGTGCCTTCCATTTCAATTTGGTCTTCTTTTGCCACGTTATATATTTAACTCTTGAGTAACTCTATTAGGGTTTTCTAATTATGTCCGGTTGTCCAGCTTTGTGCCTTTAAACCAGTGTAAAAAGCGGGGTTATCATGCCCCATGTGTTGTGATAAATAAAGCCTTTACTGGGCTTTTCAAGCGCTTTGTCGGAGATTGGTTTAGAGTTCTAATTCTCGCCACTGTCTATCGACGTATCCTTGTAAGGGTTTGAATTTTCGTTTGTAATCCATTTTTTGTGAGCCTTCGATCCAGTAACCCAAGTAAACGAAAGGGATATTATAAGTTTTAGCCAGCTTTAGGGTGTACAAAATTGCGTAAGTGCCGAGACTCCGGCTGCCGCAGTTAGGGTCAAAAAAGGTATAAACCGCTGATACTCCGCCATCGAATTGATCCAATACACTTATGCCGATTAGTTCACCGTCTAATCTAAAGCATAAAAATTTAGACCGTGAGTAACTCGATTCTATAAAGCTTATGTACTTTGAGGTGTCATCGTCGCACATGCTGCTTTCTGGGTGGCGATGTTTTTGGTAGGAGTAGTACATGTCGAAATGCTCTTTCTCGAAACGCACATTTTCAATATTGGCGCGTAAATCAATATTTTTACGCCAAACACGCTTCTGGCTGCGTGACAATTTAAATTCTGCCGACGGTATCCGCACTGATACGCAAGCGTTACAGTTAGGGCACTTAGGCGAGTAGAGCATCTCTCCGCTGCGTCGAAAACCAGAACGCGACAGCGTTGAAAATAGGTTCTTATCAATCTGATGATCGGGGTCAACCAGAATAGACGCGCTTTTCTGTCCTTCTAGGTAAGGGCAGTCGTCGACCACTGTTTCGAATAGGCGAATTGGATTGTGTGCAGAACTCATAACGTAGTTATACCATCGTCAGCGGTGGCGTGCTCGAACCAGTTTGAAAAATTTATTATTGGTTGGTCTATTTTCGCGTCTTCGATTAGCGCTATAAATTGCTCGCGGCTTATCTCAACGGCGCCGAGCGAAAATAGATGATCACTAGCGACTTGGCAATCGATCACGGTAAAACCCGCTGCTGACAATGCCTTGCACAGAGTGACCAGCGCAACCTTCGAGGCGTCGCTAACACGGCTAAACATGCTCTCGCCGAAAAAAGCACTTCCTATCGCTACGCCGTAGAGCCCTCCTACCAACTTAGTGTCTTGCCAGACCTCGATAGAGTGCGCGTAGTGCTGTTGATGAAGAGCCAAATACGCTGCGTGCATGTCATCGCCTAACCATGTATCTTCAAGTGGCGTTTTTAAGTCTTGTTGCCCGCGCAACGCACAGGCACTTATCACTGCATCAAAAGCTTGGTTGCAGGTAACTTTAAAGCCCGCACTTCTGATGGTCTTGGCGAGACTGCGCGACACTTTAACGTCGTTTGGGAATAACACCATTCTAGGGTCAGGTGACCACCACAGAATCGGTTGATCATCATTATACCATGGGAAGATTCCTTGTGAGTAGGCCGATACCAAGGTGTTCAGGTTCAAGTCACCGCCCATCGCCAAGAGTCCGTCTTCGGTGGCATTATTAACGGCTGGAAAGGCTACAAATTCGAGTTTATTGCTCATTAGATTTCGGCTTTAAATGGCGAATGATTGTTCATTTGCGTTTGGTAGTTTTTCATATGCTCTTGCTCAGAACATATGAAATCATCTATTGCTTGCCTAAAGCCATCGTGTGCTATCCAGTGAGATGAGTAGGTGATACTCGGTTCTAGGCCTCTAGCCAGCTTGTGTTGGCCCTGAGCCCCAGCTTCGAAGCGTTGGTAGCCGTTGTTAATGCACCATTCAATCGCTTGGTAATAACATGTTTCGAAATGCACGCTGTGGAAATTATCCAGTGCTCCCCAATAGCGCCCGAATAGAGCGTTGTCACTCTTGAAATATAGGCCACCGGCGATGACTTGATTATCGAATTCAGCAAATAGAAAAAGGGTTTGTTGGCTAAAGTGTTGCGCAAGGTATTCAAAAAATGCTTTGTTTAGATACGATTGAGCGCCGTAGTGCTGAATGGTTCTAGCATAAAAGCGATACATCGTGTCGACCGCTGTTTGATCGAGTTGGCTTTCTGATAGCCAGCGATAAGTAATGCCTGTTTCAGCAACTCGCCGTCGCTCTCTTTTGATGTTTTTGCGTTTCTTGGAGCTCATAATAGCCAAGAAGTCATCAAAATTTTGGTAGTCTTTATTTCGCCAATGAAATTGCGAGCTATGCCGAGTTAGGCATCCGAGCTTACGCAACTTCTCGGCTTGCTGTTGCTCGACAAACAGGCTGTGAAAGCTTGATAGGCTTCGACTTTGACACAGCTCGATTGCTTTGCTGAATAACGCAGATTCGAGTTCTTCCCGTTGCTGCGGGTCTCTCACTAATAGCCGATCTCCCGTGGCCGGGGTAAACGGCACGGCATTTGACAGCTTGGGGTAATACTCCAATCCATAGCGGTGATGTGCATCAGCCCATGACCAGTCAAATATGTATTCGCCATAGGAGTGTCCCTTTATGTAGCAAGGCATAGCAGCAAGCAAATGTTCTCGGTCGCTGTTTTCGTAGATGGCAATGTGGGCACTATCCCAGCCGGTCTCTAGTGACACACAACCGGTGCTTTCTAGGCCGAATAAAAATTCGTGCCGCATAAACGGGTTATTATCCGCTAGCATGGCATTCCATTGCTCAGCCGAGATATCGGCTAAGCTGTTGTGAACAACAATATCCATAAAATTCTTTAAACTATATAATAGGCCTATCGGATAATGAATTTCACTAGTACGAAAGCGCCACTTTGGTCTATTTTTCCGTTTATCTTCGAGCAATGGAACAACCATTACGTCTCGGATAAACGAAAAACTAGCCTTAAATTATCATTTTCTCCTGACGCAAATCATTATCCGGCAGGCCCACATTCTTAATTTAGGCTGCTTAAGCGACCCGAGACATCAACTAGAAGATACCCTATGAGTAGTGAAATTAATATTGCCTTAGCGCAGATCAACGTCGTGGTTGGCGCAATAGAGAATAATGTCGAGCGTATAATCGAATTTTCCGAACGCGCTAAAGCACTCAATTGCGACTTATTAGTATGTTCTGAATTAGTGTTAACCGGTTATCCGCCTGAAGATTTACTGCTGCGCTCAGGTTTTAATAGCCGAGTTGAGCAACAATTGCGGCGTTTATGTGAGAGTGTGCGAGGCATAGACTTAATTATCGGTTACCCAAAAAAGACCGCCGATGGCTTGTTTAATATAGGCGCTATGATCGTTGGCGGCGAAATCACTCATGAATACGCCAAGATCGATCTACCCAATTACAGTGTGTTTGACGAGAAGCGTTATTTCGTGCCGGGTTCGCAAGCATGTGTGATCGACTACAAGGGCGTGAAGTTGGGTTTAACGGTATGCGAAGATATTTGGCATGATGGCCCAGTTGAACGCGCAATCGGGCAGGGGGCTGAGGTGATTGTTAATATTAACGGATCGCCCTATCACAGTAAAAAAATAGACGAGCGTAACGCGGTAGTATGCGCCAAAGCCAAGAAAATTAATGCCCCGGTTATCTACGTCAACCAGATTGGCGGGCAAGATGAGCTGGTGTTTGATGGTGCTTCGTTTGCCACCGATGCCAGCGGTAGGGTGGTACACCAAATGGCGAGCTTTAAAGAGGCTCTAAGCATGGTCACGATTAAACGCGAGGGTCTTGATGTTTCTATTCATGGAACCGAGATGGCGCCAGAAATGACAATGCTCGAAAGTGTCTACAATGCGCTGGTTCTTGGGGTTGGCGACTACGTGCGAAAAAACGGCTTTAAGAAAGTCGTTATCGGCCTCTCTGGTGGGATCGACTCGGCCCTGACTACAACTATTGCCGTCGACGCTTTGGGTGCTGACAACGTCGATGCGATTATGATGCCGTTTCGTTATACCTCGGATATTTCACAGCACGATGCCCATGCCGAGGCTGAGGCCTTAGGTATTAACTATCATACTGTGTCAATCGAGCCTATGTACGACGCCTTCGTCAAGCAGCTAGCGCCATTGTTCGGTGACCGTGCCGAGGATACTACTGAAGAAAATATTCAAGCTCGTTGTCGAGGCCTGAGTTTAATGGCTTTCTCCAATAAAACCGGTGCGATGGTATTGACCACTGGTAATAAGAGTGAAATGTCAGTCGGTTATGCGACGCTCTATGGGGATATGGTTGGCGGCTACAATGCGATTAAAGACGTTCCCAAAATACTGGTTTATGAGCTCGCTAAATACCGCAACAGTGTCTCGCCAGTTATTCCTGAACGTGTCATCACACGCGAACCATCGGCGGAATTACGCCCAGATCAAATCGACTCGGACAGTCTGCCGCCTTATGAAATTCTAGATCCGATTTTAGAATTGTATGTTGAGCAAGATTGCCCTCCGTCCGATATTGTCGCTAAAGGCTTTGCTAAGGAATATGTGTCACAAGTAATTAGAATGGTGGATCTTAACGAGTATAAAAGACGACAAGCGGCACCTGGCGTCAGAATAACAAAGCGTGCTTTTGGACGAGATCGTCGCTACCCGATCACATCCGGTTTTCGGCCTAAAGTCGATTGGTAAGGTTTTGATATTCAGTTTCGATATTAGATTTTGACGCTAATGCGTTGATTTAACTTGTCATAAAATACTAACTTAATCTAACCCACTGGCTTGATGTAACCTCACTTGTTTATTCTATAGGTAAGAAAAAGCCGCCATAATGTTGGCGGCTTTTTTTATTACCTAATTCTGTTCTTGGTTAAGCTAGAACGGATTAATCCGAGCAAAGAAACCTTTCTTCTTTTTGTAAGGCGCTTGCTTGTTCTGCGGAAAGTTTTGGTTCAGTACTGCGCGGGTACTTGAGGCCAGTTCATCTAAGCCCATTTCGATATAGGCTTTTTCCATAAGGATCAATGCCCCCTCAACCGCTGGTGAAGTCTCGTATTTGTAAATGATTGTCTTACAACGGTTTACCGTTGCGACATAGGTTTCGTTCTCGAAATAGAATTGAGCGACGTATAACTCACGCTCAGCTAATGCATTGCGGATAAAGACGATGCGTTGCTCGGCGTCTTTAGTGTATGTGCTATCCGGATATCGTTTGATTAGCTCTTCAAATGCGCTTTGTGAATCGCGCAAAGGCTTTGGGTCTCGCAGAGTGTTTCCGCCTTTGATAAACTTATCGATCCTACCCGCTTTCTTTTCGAAGCTGGCGACGCCTTTCATGTAATAGGCGTAGTCTACGTTTTTGTGTGTGGGATAGAGCTTAATGAAATTATCAGCTGCCTCGACAGCCTTCTCGACTTGATTTGTCTTATCAAATGCGAACATCATGTCCAACTTAGCTTGCTCAGTTAGCTCACCGTAAGGATAATTGGCTTCGAGTGCACGGTAGAAGTCTATTGCAAACCCATAATTGCCTTTTTCGAGCGCGGTTTTGCCTTTGTCATAAAGCTCTTGAAGTTGCTGTTGGGCTAGGTCTTCATCGATGCCGCCCTTCTTTTTATTACCGCCGCATGCCGATACAGTAGCGGCAAGACACACCAGCAGCATAAGCTTGTAACAACGAGAAGCAGGGCGTTTCTGCCGTGCAGGCGTCGAGACTGACGCTGGTGTCGATATGGATATGCTCTCAATGACTTGGAAAAGACTCATGTTAAAGGCTCATATTGCTGTTGTTATGGGGTATTATTTAGCCTGTAATCATAACGCGAAAACTAGAGCCAGAGAAGAGTATTACTGTTCTGTATGGCAAATTGTATCGCACTTTAAACTGTTTATAGGAAATCCGAAATTATGCCCGATACTGAGGCTGATCTATCCAAGTTGTCGACAACCGTAGTTAACTCTGAAGTTAACTCTGAAGTTGATCAAATAATTGATTCAGAATCCGACTCGCAGGCGCCATCATCGCCAGGCTTGCACAGCTACATTGTGCCCGAAGATTTTTTTGGTCAACGCGTCGATAAAGCGCTGACGACGCTTTGCGAGGATCATTCTCGCAGCACCGTGCAGTCGTGGATCAAGCAAGGATTGGTGATGCTCGATGATGAAGTCCCCAAACAAAAAGACAAGGTGCTTGGCGGAGAGCTGCTAGAAGTTACTATTCCTAGTATCCGCAAAGGCGAATGGGAAGCTCAAGACATGCCTGTCGACGTGGTTTACCAGGACGATGAAATGTTGGTGATTAATAAACCAGCCGGTTGGGTAGTGCATCCTGGCGCTGGCAACCCCGATGGCACGCTTTTAAACGCTTTGTTATTTCATTACCCAGAGAGCCGTGCTCTAGCGCGCGCTGGAATTGTTCACCGGCTGGATAAAGATACATCGGGTCTAATGGTGGTGGCGAAAACCGAGAATGCTCGGCTGGGATTGATCGCTCAACTGGTAGATCACAGTTTACATCGAGAATATTTGGCGTTGGTAAATGGGCGTATAATTTCTGGTAACACCATTGATGAGCCGATTGCACGAGATAAGCATGATCGTCGCAGAATGGCGGTTAACATGATGGGTAAAGAAGCGGTCACTCATTATCGCGTCGATGACCGCTTTCGTAATCATACTCTGTTGCGAGTGCAGCTTGAAACTGGGAGAACGCATCAAATTCGTGTTCACCTAACACATGCCGGTTTTTCTTTAGCAGGAGACCCCGTATACGGTCGAAGACTGGCTATTCCTAGTCACTGCTCGCCAAATTTAGAAGCGGAGCTCCGAAGTTTTAAGCGACAAGCCTTACACGCCACGCGAATTGAGTATATTCACCCCGCATCGGGCGAGCATCAATCATGGGAGCGACCTATGCCCGATGATATGCAGCGTTTAGTTGATGCTTGCGGCGATGACAATCATTAGCTATTTAGGTGACTTATATCGTTCCCAATTGGTCTGCACCATCGCGGATTAAGGCCTATTCGACTACCCGCCTGGGCGGTGTATGCGATGATGCCTATCGCTCGATGAACCTAGCTCTACACGTCGGCGACCTGGCTAGTCAGGTGATTAGAAATCGTAACAAACTAAGGTCGGACTTAAAGCTACCGAGCGAACCGGTTTGGCTTACGCAAATTCATAGTGAATACGTGGATAATGCCGACTTAGCGGCTGAGTTTGAGGCTGGAGCTGAGCTCGATGGTACGTTTTCGACACGGGCTGACACTATCTGTGCTGTGATGACTGCAGACTGCTTACCACTGCTACTTACTAATCGGGCTGGCGACCAAGTTGCCGCGATCCATGCGGGTTGGCGGGGAATGTCGAAGGGGATTATAGAGAACGCAGTGGCATTGTTTGATTGTGCTGCCTCAGAGATCATTGCGTGGGCGGGGCCATGCATTGGGCCGACTAAATTTGAGGTCGGTATCGAGGTGAGGGCACAATTGGGAGGCCCTGATTCGGCCTATAGAAAAGTCACAGACAATATCGAACAACACACTATTGATAAGTGCAACGTCGGTCAAAGCAATAAATTGCTAGCCGATTTATACCAACTTTGTGGGCACAGACTGGCGGCTATTGGCGTGACCAACTACTCACATTCGAATGCTTGTACTTATCTAGATGAGCAACTTTTTTTTTCATATCGTCGTGACGGCCAATGTGGTCGCATGGCATCACTAATTTGGATTGATAGCGAATCATGAAATTAGTTCAACCGCCTGTCTCTTTCCGCCAAGTGTTACCGTCTGCATTGATAATTTTGGCGCTGGGAGCTCTGCTCTCGATATTTGTCTCGTCGTGGCAATGGCTCGCCGGCTTAGGCTGGCTTGTGATTCCATACGGTGTGGTGTTGGGCCTCGCGGTTTACCTGCTTGGTTTTATTCTGTCGTGCTCACCGTGGACCAAGACCGGACCTATGCACGAACTACTCAATAGCTTGCATCAGCTTTTTCGCAATTTCACCTGGCCGCAAATTGTTGTGGTCTCGATATTAGCTGGAGTTGGTGAAGAATTGCTTATACGCGCCGTGTTGCAAACTTTTCTGGTAAGCACCGCTGGTCCGATTTGGGGTATTGTCGGAGCTTCATTAATATTTGGTTTATTGCACTTTATGACCAAAACATACGTGCTGCTGACCTTTAGTTTGGGATTACTTTTTGGCTTAGCGTTTTATTTCACAGATAGTATTGTGTTGGTGATGTTGGGCCATGCAGTTTATGACATCGCCGCATTTGCAATGATTGTGAAGTTTCCTCACATCTTGGGTGTAGACTTTATAAATGGGAATAAAAGTATCATTACAGAGGAAATTCACTGATACTTGATCTGATCTAAGTAAAACCACTGACAAAGCACTATTAGTTGATAAGGAGCCATTAGCCGATAAAATGCCATTAGCCGATAAAATACCATTAGCCGTCAATAAGCCTCACGGCTGTCACTCAATATTCTGTTGGTCTGTTAAGGTTTGCTGCGGCACAATTCTGATTGCCAGTTTATTTATTTGCACGCTGTATGAATTGCAGCCTTGGTTTGTGCCCCCGCGACTGCTTGCACAGACTCTCGTTATTATTGGCGGCCTAAGTGCGGTCTTTCACTATCGGAAGCTAGATTCATTCAGTTGTCGGTTTGCTCAGCCAGATACTCTCGTTACCGATCAGGGCTTATACCGATATATAAGGCACCCAATGTACTTATCAGATTGCCTTATATGCACAGGCTTATTTTTACTCTTCCCGACAGTACCAACGGCAATGATTTTAGCCGCGGGCATTGTCGCGCTAGTGCGGCAATCTAAAGAAGAAGACCGCTATCTATCAGAACGTTTCAAGCAACAGTTTACCGACTGGCGAAAACACACAAAGCTAATTGTTCCCTTGGTCTACTAAGCTAAGTAATGCTGTCGTGTCAGCCACTTAAACGGCTTAAATATTTAAACCTCGTACGGATTAGCTTTGCACAGACCGGCAAGCGGCCGCGGTAAAAATTACGTCAGTTGAGCTATTCAACGCTGTTTCAGCTGAATCTTGCACAACGCCAATAACGAAGCCGACGCCAACAACTTGCATCGCCACCTCGTTTGGAATGTTAAATAGGCTGCAAGCTAATGGGATGAGCAGTAAAGAGCCCCCCGCAACGCCCGATGAGCCACACGCCGAGACGCTCGCGATCACGCAAAGCAATAGCGCGGTGGTTATATCGACGTCGATACCGAGTGTATTTACTGCGGCCATGGTCATAACGCTTATGGTGATCGCGGCACCAGCCATATTGATGGTCGCTCCCAGTGGTATCGACACCGAATATGTATCTTCATCCAGACCTAGTTTTTCACACAAGGCCATGTTGACTGGGATGTTTGCCGCTGAACTGCGGGTGAAAAAGGCGGTGATACCACTTTCTTTCAAGCATGTGAAGATAAGTGGGTAGGGATTAGTTTTGGTCATAAATAGAACAATGATGGGATTTACGATCAACGCGATGATAAACATGGTGCCAATCAATAGTCCCAGTAAATGAGCATATTCAGCGAGCGCACTGAAACCGGTCGCGGCGATGGTGCCTGCAACTAAGCCAAATATACCGATAGGGGCCAATTGAATTATTAGCTGTACTAAGCCGACCACTGCATCACTGAAGTTTTCGAGAACGTTCTTGGTCGCTTCGCTAGCCTTTCGAAGCATAATTCCAAGACCGATAGCCCAGGCCAAAATTCCGACGTAGTTGGCACTCATTAGTGCATTAACTGGGTTGTCGAAAATCTTAAACAGTAAGTTGTTAAGTACCTCGCCAATGCCCTGTGGGGCGGAGCTCATAGGCTCCGCACCAACCAGCGTTAAGGTCGTCGGGAAAAGAAAGCTCAACAAAACGGCCGTTGTAGCGGCCGCCAAGGTGCCTAGTAAATAGAGGCCGAGAATAGGCCGCATATGACTTTTCTGGCCCTCACGATGGGTGGCCAGAGACGCGATCACCAGTAAGAAAATTAGTATCGGAGCGATTGCTTTTAGAGCCGAAACAAATAGCCCTCCTAAAATCGAAACCGACTTACCTACCTCAGGTATTAAGCCGCCAACTAGGGCACCAAGTACAATGCCGATGGCAATCTTTAGCACTAGATTTTGCTTTGCCAATACAGATACAAATGAATTTTTTGAGTTCATGATTTTTACTTTATTATTGTTTTAATTAATTCTACGGAGTCCCTTAGCGGCGCCACTGAATGTCTGACTTTGCTTTGGCCCAGTTAATTGACAGAGAAAATGTCTTATAACTATACTTTTTGATTCGTTGGTTATACCGCAAGTTATTGAATAAAAAAGGAAAGTTAGATGCTCTTATATTGTAATACAGTATAGAAGCAAATCCTAAAAATTGTTTTGCAGCAACAATTAGAATCACTCGCAAAAACCCATCCAGTCATGGTGTGCGATTCTATCGGTTTGCCAGTCTTTAGATGGTGCGTTTGCCCAGTTATGATCTGTCGTCAATGGACAGCACACCTAAATGATTTTTATATTGGAGTCATGACCCAGCTGAAATACATGATTAAAAATTATTTGTTAATAATTTTTAATCATGTTAGTTTTGTCTATAGCAGCAATTTATCAATGCCTCATCGATATTTCATGAATTAAATATCGATGACCATTTGTTGTTACAAATGAAAAGAATTTTTCGCAGTGTTTCGGTTTTTCTCCCCGACGCCTGTCAGCAAAATATTTTTTTGAATCATCTGAAATTAAACAAGGAGTAGTACTGATGTATATAAAACTTAAATCTTTATTGGGAATCTTAGCGGTTGCCGGAGGGGGTCTGTTGTTTCTCAGCCCTGCGTCCGCAGAAGACAGCCTAATGTATAATGAAGTACCAGCAGACAATAGCCATTACGAAGTTGGAAAAGACTGGAGCCTATCTAATGGTAGAGCTACATATTGGTATAACTCCAGCCGAACGGGATATAACGTTCTCGACGTTTCAACGCGAGCGGATTGCACCACTTCCGGGGGATGTGGTAGCCAGACACTCAGTATTGGCAAGAGTGCTTGTACCGGTTTTACACTGGGTGTCTCTTTTGGCGGGTCGATAGCGGGTGCCGACAGTGGCTTAACCGGATCTCCGAGTTTAAATGCCTCGAAAACGTGGACGACGTGTAATACCCGCTCGGATTCCCGGAGTTGCCCTGCAACATACAATAAGTCGGTATATTCGTTCGTGGGCGTTGATCGTTGGCTTGGAAATTTCTTGTTCGAAGGCAATAAAACTTACTTCCCTAATGGTTTGAACGGTTCTGGTTATGACTGGGCAGACTATCAAACCGGGACTAGAAAATACTGTCTAGACCAACGAGGACAAACCCATGATTATTATCCGGTTTGGGATAATTATCGTTGCCATTCGCAGAGAGACAAGTCGTCTTATCGTGTTGTGTCACGAAACTGGCCTCGAGAGCGCTTTACCGATTGTAGAGTACGGAATATTGGAACTGGATTTGGGTCTAAAACGGTTACCCATTAGTAACTTAACTTGAGACTACTAACCCCGCTCTCGCTAGCCTGATCATTGGTCGATCCCTAACTCCGAAATACCTAGCGGTAATGAGATTAAGGATCGGTCAATGCCTCAAAATATAGCTGGTTTTATCTCCTTATATTTAACGGCTTAAGAGTGCTTTTGTTTGAGGGCGGTTAAAAAAGTAAATATCTCAAGTACCATCCACAATAGTCAGGGGTTAAGCCACTCCAACCATCATTTGGTAAACAGTATGAAAAATAAAATAGTAATACCTTTAGTTTTCGCCGTCAGTGCCTCTATATTAGCCGCCCTAGGCTTATTCACCGCCAGCGACAAATCAGACACAGTCAAGCTTAACGAAAATAACACTAGCCAAGCCCAGTCAACGCAGCTTGCCACTAGCGGCCGCAGGCAAGACAAGCCAGCAGATGCTGTTGTTGTTAATAGCACTGAAGAACTCATGCCAGCGGCTGTTCTTGAACTGCTTAAAGAAAGAGAAGGTTCGCCTTTTTTGGAGGCGGAAGTCACTCAGCTTTATGAACAGTTTTTGACCCAATTTAATCGGCCAGAGTCTCTAACAGAGGAGCAGATTCAACGTTTCTTTTCTCGAATGAACGACACGCTCATTGCTTCCTCAGAGGCGCGTCTAGCAATAGCGGAAATGTATCGTAACTTTCCTGTCGACGACCATACCTCAAGACTGTTAATGGGGGAGATGCTGATGGGGTCTAATGATGGCAGACAAATATTGGCAGACGAGGCTGATTTTCAATTGCAGAATGGTGTAGAGATGGCTCATAGCGAAGCGTTTAGGGTGCTAGCCAATGTTGGTCGAGATAGCGTCAATTACAAGGCCTTGGAAAAAGCGATTTATCATATCAGCTCAGACACCAGTGAAGGCACCGTTATCAACGCCTTGGCTTATGTGGGCGAAATAGTTGAAAGAAATATAGACACAATATCGCCGATGTATCACGACGTTGTTGTAAGTGCATTGAAGGAGACAGTTCTGCGCCGATCAGATAACCTGACAATACAGACGGCGTCTGCGCAAAGACTCTACTACACCACCACCCCCGATAAAAGTGCCTCTTTGGCTAATGAGTTTCTTTTGAATTCATTGAACAGTTCATTGATAGTGGAAACCATATACGCCATTCAACAAGGGTACATCAATATGAATCCAGAACTGGAAGCGACCTTACGTAATACCCTGAATCGGTCATCGGTTACGCCGTTAGAACTAGACCTAGCCCAGCAAATATTGGCTGCTGGAACGGGCAACAATCTTTAGTCGGTCATTGCAATAAATAGAAATCAGATGAAGATCGGATAAAAACAACCTGGTTCGATAAGGAATAGGTAGTTTTTAGCCATCTTCAATCACATACTTAGCTGGTTAAAATAGTCCCATATTATTTGATCGTTCAGGCAAGCTCCTTGTTCCACAACACATCTTCATGGCCTAAACGCAGGTTAATGATTCTTGCTGTGACAAATAGTAAATCTGAAAGTCGATTTAAATACTGACGGGTAGTATCACAAACCGGTTCCGCTTGGTGTAATGTCACCACATCGCGTTCGGCGCGTCGCGCGATCGATCTAGCCATATGACAAACTGCCGCGGCTTCGCTGCCCCCTGGTAAGATAAAATCTTTAAGTGGTGCAACGGATTCGTTGAAATGGTCGATTTTACTCTCAAGCATCTCTATCTTCTGTTGCTTGATAAAGCTCTGACCAGGCATGCTGATTTCTCCGCCAATGTTGAAAAGATCATGTTGAATGGAGGTGAATAGGGGCGTTAGTTCATCATCCTCCAGCTTGCAAATCATCAGGCCGATAACACTGTTTAATTCATCAACGGTGCCCATAGCGTTCATACGCTGATGGTTTTTGGCAATACGTTCGCCGCCGCTTAGGCCAGAAGTTCCGTCGTCGCCTGTGCGGGTGTAAAGTTTGCTTAGTCTATTTCCCATATGTTATTCCTGAAATTACTCAATGAGGTTTGTGAATATGAATTTTCATCATAGTGTCAATTTATGTTGTCGCTAGCTACCAGTTTGAGCATCGTAAATTGGTAGTGATAACGAGAATATTACACCATCAGAGCTGAGTAAGTTGCGAGCAAGCACGTCGCCACCATGAAAACTAGCGATAAGCTTGACAATATAAAGGCCCATGCCCAGACTTATTTTCTGTGCATCTTTGCGCCCTAGCGAAACAAGCGGTTCGAAAATCCGTTCAGCCATACCCTCGGGCAGTCTTGATCCTTGATTAATAATATCGATTTGCGCGAAGTTGTCGAGTCGTCGCGCTTTGAATACGATGGTAGTTTTTGGAGCGGCAAAATCGATTGCGTTGTCGACTAGCTTGTCTAAGGCTTGTGCAATATAGTCTGGCGCAATTTCTACCATCAATGGTCGCGAATGAATCACAATTTCAAAGTTCTGCTCAGGATTGGAAAAATTATAGCCGTCGACGTAGCTCTCGATTAGTTCAATTAAATCAACAAGCTCACGAGTTTCTGATTGCATCGCCTGTTCTAGGTTAGCCGCCTCTGTAAGATTACGCACGATGCTGCCAATACGGTTAACACCATTTTTAGCTCTTTCCATATATTTGCTATTAGCCGACTCGGGAATCTCTTGAGACAAATTGTGCAAGGACGAGTTAACTACGTTTAACGGATTACTCACTTCATGTGCGAGCGTATCGGGTAAGCCGCGAAGATAGTTGGTGTATTGCGATAAACGCTCTAACATATTGCTGATTGAGCGGGATAAATCGCCTATTTCGTCGCCCGACTTTGCTTCTGCCAAGAGTTTTTGATGAACGATTCGCCCGTCTCGATCAATCGCCGTTTCAGTCGCATTTCGCAGACGACGAATACGCAGTGTTAAGCGTGATGCAAATAGTAATAGTGCCGTAGCGACCGTAATAAGCACCAATAACGTTACGCTGATAACATTTTCAAGCGTCTCTTTTTGTTGACCGAGAACTTGACTGGTACTTTGTTCGACCACCACCACGCCGGGAATCTCGTCGCCCAAGTAGATCGGGTGAGCCGACATCAAAATTGATCCACGCTGGTCTAGCGAGGGTTGTCTGGTGGTGCTGATTTCGCCTGCAAGCGCGCGCTCGATGATTGCATCATTGCGCTGTTGCACGCTGGCATTCTGCTCTTTCAAGTCAGCGGTTGGCTGTTCAATAATATACGAAAAAATGGTCTGTAATGAGTTTGTGTAGTAGTAGCGAAGCGTATCCAAAATATCGTCTTCTGATGATGGCTTGATCTCTTTGGTGTAATCACTTTCTGAAATGATGTTGCCGACAACGGCGGTGGGGCGTTTCTGTTTGTTAAATACCCATATGCGCGCATCGGAGCGATCTAGTGCTTTCAATATTTTGGCAATTTCGGGCGATTTGAAAAGCACGCGAGAAAAATTGTCGTCGTCGTTCTTAGGGGTTGTGGTTACCAGCGCTTCAATTTCTAAGGAGTCGGGGTCATCAACGTCGGCTACTTCGAGTTTTATTCGCGTATCTGAGGACACCATAAAACGTGGTATCCGTAGTTCTACGTTGTAGCCGTCGTTGGTTAAACCTAGTTCGGCGGCAAGATCATAGTTTGGCTTGCCGGTAATCGGGTATTGCCAATCTTTGTCCATCAGGTAAATACTCATGCGGCCGCTGTCTCGGGCGATTAGAGTGTAGCGTTGTTCGGGTCGATCGGGTGCTCGCAACGCCAAGCGTAGGTGGTCAGCTGTGTTGACTCTTAAAAAACCTCGTTGCCTGAAGACCACTGAATCGTCAGCGACTTTAAACATTGCATAGATGAAATTGCCGCGGTAGCCGAGCAAATGGTCGACTGAAATCGAGCCAATCGCGGGGTCGGCAATGTTGTCTCTGTCGGCTACATAAGTGGTTGCCTGGCCGGCTTGTTCGCCCCAGTCGTTCAAATCACCGTTGAGGTTAATATAGGCTGGTAGTGTTACCGCATATATTTCATTCTCATCGGTATCGTCGGGGTTGATGATAATGTCTTCGGCGAAAAGTTCGGGACGATCATGCAGAACAGTGGCAACAGCTCGGGAGGTCAAACTCAAGGCATTTTCTTGTCCGCTCAATAGAAACGTTTTCATATCGCGTACGTACACATACGACATCCAAGGGATTAGCAGTAGTAACAGTGCCACCATCAGTAGCTTGGTACGAATTGAAAAGCCTGCGCGCATCATTCTTCTCTAGTTGATTTGCCTTGCATGGTCACAGTAAAAGAGGCATTGCTTATCGACTGGTATTCCACTTATAGCCAACACCAAAAACGGTTTGAATGTTTTTGAAGTCTGAATCTATCTCTTTGAATTTATTTCTAATTCGGCGGATATAGCCATTAATAGTGTTACGTTCGACATAACTCTGGCGGGTGATTTGCATCATGTTTTCATAGGTCTTTACATGACCAGGGTGGCGAGCCATAGATTCGATTAACCAGAACTCAGTCAGGGTTAAGCTTAGTTCTTGACCCTTCCAACTAATAGACATGCTGTTTTCGTTGATTTCAAGATCGTCTATCTTCATTGTGTCGCTGTCTTTGCTGTCACTGGCAGGTTGCGCAAGACTATCGACTATTCGAAACAATGAATTTATCCGCACACTCAGGAATTGCATATTTAGCGGTTTGGTTAGATAGTCCCAGGCATCTAAACGAAGTCCTGAAACCCTGTCGATATCGGTATCGCGCGCGGTTAAGAAAATAATCGGTAGGGTTGGTGACAGCGAACGAAGATCTCGACACAAGTCAAAGCCACCATCCATTTCGTTTTCGAGCATGATGTCTAAAATCGCTAAGTCAGGCATGTCGGCGCGCATACCCGCCAGAGCTTCCGGCCGATTTTTATAGGTATCAACCTCATAGCCAGACTTTTGTAGAGCGTCTCGATAGTTTTCACGTTGATCAAAGTCGTCTTCGACGATTGCTACTCTTCTGGCCATGTTCTTTTTGCTCGCTGTGGTTAATTTTACTGATTTGATCAGGTAATAGACTAACTTTGCGAATATTTTGCCTTAATACCGGCAATTAAACACAAAATCCAAACAAAACCATAATTAAACCATTAGTTTATCCCGAAATAGACATTTAAGAGGCGTTTAATAGAGTCATCAGATAAGTAATTGATTTTTACTGTGAATCTATAAAATTTCGCATTGACTGGTGTTTTAAAAGTCCAGATCAAAAAGACGATAAAGGTTTGCGTTCGGGGAATTTCAAACATTTAGCTGAAATGTGTTCTAAACCAAAGAAGAGTAAATGGATAAGTAAATATCATGAATCAGCAATACTTTGTTCCAGTAAGCGACGACCAAATTTATAACCATCCTGAGCAGATTGAGGGGCCGCTTGTGCCTTACATCGCGGGTATGGAGTGTCATGAGTGGTTATCGATTGAGATTAATCCTGATGAGTCGGAGCCGCTAGCCAGAGCGCAAAGGCCAGCTAAATCTAGGAGCTCAAAACTTCGCTTAGCATATAGCGCAGCATAGTAACTCTCCCATAGTAGTAAAAACAGATAGTGAAAAACTGTTAGTCATTCGATTATTATTTTCGACGATGTATAAACAGCGTTATTAACGCTGACAAACAACTAATAAATGCTTGTCATTGACGATTTCAAGTTTTTATATATCTAGCCCGAGTTCCTTTTGCCACTCGAGCTTATAGTGCTGGTGGCTATACACCCCGTCATTGTCGGCTTGGTAATGTTGAGTGTAATAGTCTAAGTCTGAACTGATTCTTTTTATTGCATCGACTAAACGTACAATATCAGAGGACGTATTGTATAAACTTAGGCTTGTTCGAACCATTCCCCGCTTGCTATTGATAAAGCTTTCTTGTTGCTCTTCAGCAATATCACTCAAATCCAATTGCCACAATTCGTCTTTAAGCAAACTACTGACGTAAGGATGCGCGCAGAAGCATTCGTTTCTAACTGCAATAGCGAAATAGTCGTTTAGAATTGCCGCTAACAGCCCATGATCTAGCTGGCTGTGATTAAAGGCCAGTGCCCCAGTGCGTGGCAACTCAGGATCGCCATAAATTGTAAGCTGGTTTATGCTCTCCAAGCCGTCGATAAGATCTAGCATTAGCGCATTTTCTTTTACTTTGATCGCCTCTAAGCCTGTTAAGCCATCTAATCTATAGTGCATCAGCTCATGTAGCACCGTCGCCAAGGCAATCGCGCCGACAATATTTGGCGTACCCGATTCTTCCCTAGCTGTTTCATCGTCAGCCAACTCAAAGTCGTAGAAGCTTACCCGCGACACTGAGCCGCCACCAAGGTCTTGGCCTGGAAGGTTTTTAAGCAACTTACGCCTTGCTATCAGTACACCAGGCGCCATTGGCGTATAGACTTTGTGGCCAGAAAATACCAGAAAGTCTGCGTTTAGGTGGTCTAGCTCGGTTGGCCCATGAGCGACGCTTTGAGCCGCATCAATCAAAACCAAAATGTCGTATTTATGTGCTATTTGGCAGATCGCCTTAACCGGGTTGCTTATGCCGCTGACGTTACTTACCGATGATAGGGCGATATAGTTAATGTCATCGGCATGCTGCTGACAAAGCTGCGTCAGGTGGGATAAGTCGATAGTGCCACTAGAAGCTCCTTGGCCTTCAAGCGGCAAATAAATAACTTGGTTGCCGAACTGTCGATGGGGTAGGTCGTTGGCATGGTGCTCCATTGACGAGACTAAAACAATATTACGTTCGGGCCGAGCATGATGCAGCCCACGCGCGACGCGATTGATCGCCGCGGTAGTGCCTGCGCCACTAAAAACCGATGCGTATTTTTTCTCGTCAGCACCGACAAATTTCAGCACTGTTTGATGTGCCCACTCTAGAGCCTTAGTCGAAATCTGAGCTGAACTATGCACATAACTATGGGTGTTCGAGTAATGCGGCAATAGTTTGCTGATTGTTTCTAATGCTTTAGCTGAGGCTAGCGGCGACGCGGCACCATCTAAATGAAGGCGCGTTAGGCGTTTGTTATCAGCGGTCGGATACTGGGTGTCGATTCCGATAAATTTGGGATTGCTTTGCATGGCGTTTATTATACGGGGCAATGGTGGCGTGGTCGATGAAATCAGAGAATCCTTGGACACAAATTTTAACTATAGATGCGGTATGATATCGACACACTAAACTAACTAAAAAGAATCTTAATGATGAAGAAAACAGCCCCTGTACTGTTAACCATGAGCCTTAGTCTGGGTTTAGCGGCGTGCGGTCAATCTGAAAAGGCGCAAGATGTGTCTGAGTCAGCCAAAGAGACAATTATTGATTCACAGACCATGAGCAAAGACACAAGCGCAGAGACTGATGCTGCCAACCCGTTTTATCAAGACAGCAGTCTTTATCTGCAGTTCCCTGCATTCGATAAAATATCAAATTCAGATTATGCACCAGCATTTGAGAAAGGAATGGCTGAGAATCTAGTCGAAATTGAAGCCATTGCCAATAACCCAGAAGCTGCAACGTTTGAAAATACAATGATTGCAATGGAGAAGGGCGGACAAACGCTATCTCGAGTTGCCTCGGTGTTCTTTGCTTTGTCTTCGGCTAATACTAACGACGACATCAAAGCTCTACGTACCGAAATAGCGCCTAAGTTATCGGCTCACTCAGATGAGATTTTATTAAACTCAAAGCTATTCGCCCGTGTAAAGGCGCTTCATGACCAGTTGCCAGCATTGAAGTTGGATGCCGAATCAGATCGCTTGGTCAAAGAGAGCTATAAAGACTTTGTTGGCGCAGGTGCACAACTTTCGGATGAAGATAAAGTAAAACTAAAAGCACTTAATTCAGAGCTTGCTATCTTAACTACTCAATTTAGCCAAAACGTACTTGAAGAAGTAAACGCCAAAGCAATCGTGGTTGATGATGTTGAGCAACTAGCGGGTCTCAGTGATACTCAGATTGCCTCGGCTGCTGAAGCGGCTAAAGCCCGCGGCCTAGAAGGTAAATACGTTCTACCGTTATTAAATACCAGCCAGCAACCATCGATGGCATCGCTTGAGAATCGTCAATTACGCGAACGTATTCTCAACACCTCACAAGGTCGAGGTAGTTCAGGTGGAGAGTATGATAATCGCGAATTAGTATCGAAAGTATTCAAATTGCGAGCGCAACGAGCGCAACTACTAGGTTATGCTAATCATGCTGCCTACCAGCTAGTAAGCCAAACGGCTAAGACAACCGAGGCGGTTAATACGCGACTCTCAACCTTGGCGCCAGCCGCAGTCGCAAACGCGAAGAAAGAAGCCGCAGACCTACAAGCAATTGTAACTAAACAAGGTGGTGATTTTGAGCTAGCTGCATGGGATTGGGACTTCTACACCGAAAAACTAAGATCTGAACGTTACAACTTTGATGCGTCGCAGTTAAAGCCTTATCTGGAGATGGAAAATGTTCTGGTAAACGGCGTATTTTATGCCGCCGAGAAAGTGTATGGCTTGACCTTTAAGGCTCGTCCTGACTTGCCGACCTATCACCCCGATGTAAAAGTTTGGGAAGTCATCGACGTTGACGGTTCAACGTTAGCGTTATTCATTCAAGACTTTTATGCCCGAGAATCTAAGCGCGGTGGTGCTTGGATGAATGCTTACGTCTCACAATCGAAATTGATGGGTACCAAACCAGTGGTCGCCAACCATCTTAATGTACCGAAACCGCCAGCAGGCGAGCCTACCTTGTTAACTTGGAACGAAGTTACCACCATGTTCCATGAATTTGGTCATGCGTTGCACGGTATGTTTTCTGATGTTAATTATCCAACATTCGCTGGCACCTCAGTACCGCGTGATTTTGTTGAGTATCCATCGCAGGTTAACGAGATGTGGGCTGATTGGCCTGAAGTATTGAGTAACTACGCTAAGCATTACAAAACCGGCGAAGCAATGCCGCGCGAACTTCTAGATAAAGTATTTGCTAGTTCTAAATTTAACCAAGGCTATGCGACGACTGAGTACTTAGCGGCGTCATTATTGGACCAGGCATGGCACCAGTTGACACCTGAGCAAGTTCCTAATGGGGATGGCGTACTTGAATTTGAAGCTCAAGCGCTTACCAATGCCGGGGTAAAGTTAGATGAGGTACCGCCGCGTTACCGCACTAACTATTTCTCGCATATTATGGGTGGTTATTCAGCCGGGTATTACTCATACATCTGGAGCGAAGTGCTCGACGCCGATTCAGTGAAATGGTTTAAAGAGAATGGCGGTATGACTCGTGAAAATGGAGACCACTTTCGCAAAACGTTGCTGTCTCGTGGTGGTTCTGAGGATGCTATGACCATCTTTAGAAACTTCCGTGGCGCTGAGCCTGATATTCAACCTTTACTTGAACGTAAAGGCTTAACGGGTAAGTAGCGTTCGGTTAGTCAGCAGTAGCACTCGTTTGGTTAACAGTAGCTTCGGCTGAGAATGTCGACGGCTACTGTTGTTAAACTAACTGCTAAGCAAACTGTTAAACCGATATAAAAAATAGGGAGTCAAACTCCCTATTTTTTGCTTGATTATATCTATCTATTGGTAGATAGTTGCGCTTAGTGAGTTAGATCCAACATGATGAAATACAGAGACACTCTTCGATTGGGTTAATATCAAGCCATAAAGATGTTTATAAGTGCCTTCAAAATTAGGCGCATGAAATCAGGGTTTTAGAATGAGATTAAATGCCGACTTTAGTAAACGAGTACTGATACACAGCCAGCAAATGGATTGGATTGATTCGCCTATGCCGGGCGTTGCGAGGAGACCACTGGATCGAATTGGCGGTGAAGTAGCGCGCGCCACGTCAATCGTTAAATACGCTCCTGGTAGTCAATTTTCTTCCCATGTTCATAGCGGTGGTGAGGAATTTTTAGTGCTAGAGGGTGTCTTTCAAGATGAGCATGGTGATTACCCTGCCGGGTCGTATTGCCGCAACCCGCCGCAGTCGAGTCATACGCCCGGCTCAAAATTGGGTTGTGTGATATTTGTTAAGCTATGGCAATTTGAGCCAGACGACTCCAAGGGTGTAAAGCTTACTAGTAATCTCATGCAAGTCTCTGCCAAGTCTGATCTTGCTGGTGTTTCCGTTATTCCGTTGCACCAAGACGGTTTCGAACAGGTAAGTATCGAAACATGGGCGGCAAACTCAGAAATCGTGCAGTCGATTGAGGGCGGTGCCGAATTCTTTGTGCTTGACGGCAGTTTTAGTGAAAGTGGCGAAGCCTTGGTTAAATACAGCTGGTTACGATTGCCCGTCGGCTCCACTCTAAACGCTAAGACCGGCGGTAAGGCTGCACGCTTATGGGTGAAGCGTGGGCATTTGCTAAATGTTGAAGAGCAAGAGGCAAGGCTGCCGAGTTGATAATCGCGATGGAAAACTTTTGCATAGAAAGCATTATTTGTCGCCAAAAGACCGTAATTTAAATTAATCGAGATCTTATTCATGTCAGTTGAAAGTCGACCCGGCACCTCAGAAAAATCAACATTCGCAGACGTTGTCATTGTCGGTGGTGGCCTTAGTGGTTTAACCACTGCCTACAAATTGGCTAAACTAGGTGTCGATTTCCAATTACTGGAGGCGAGAGATCGATTTGGTGGCCGTATTTTAACGCTTGAGTCGGTAAGGTCGTCAGCCCGTTTTGACCTTGGTCCGTCCTGGTTCTGGCCAGGTCAAGAGCATATCAAAAGCTTAATAAAGGAGCTTGGTCTCGACGATCTAATTTTTACTCAGTACTCAAGCGGCGATGCCGTTTTCGAACCTCAGGGGTCTTCGCTCTCGGCACCTGCACCACTACAGCGAGGTATTTCAGGGATTTCTATGGCCGGTTCCTATCGCTTACAGGGTGGTTTGTCGGCTTTGATTGATGCGCTTGTAGTGCAAATAGGCCTGCTTGGTTACGGCGATTGCTTGCATCAATCTTCAACCGTCAGTGCCATCACTAAAGTTGCCAACACTAAAGTTGCCGTCACTAAAGTTGCCGTCACCAAATTGTCCGACAAGGTGTGTGTAAGTTACTCTCAATCTGACCTGAAAGGCGACTCTAAAGCAGGTGATAGAATAGATTCCGAGATACTATGTCGGCACCTGGTTATCGCCTCGCCAGTTCGTGCGCTTCTAGAAAGTGTTAAAATGGATCCCCAACTGGGCACCGCGCGGCAGGCCGAACTCGAAGCGGTATCCACGTGGATGGCGGGGCATAGTAAAGTAGTGGTCGAGTATGAAAAACCCTTCTGGCGCGAATCTGGCTTTTCTGGCGACGTGATAAGTCAGGTCGGACCGATGTCTGAGATACACGATGCTAGCTCAAATGGTAATAATGCCGAGCTACAAGCGTTCGCATTGTTTGGCTTTCTTGGTGTAGCACCAGCAGCCCGAAAACAGCTGGTTGAGCGCCTTCCCGATTTGATATTGGCGCAGCTGGTAAGAATATTTGGTGATCAAGCCATTAGCCCACTTAAGCTGGTTATCCAAGACTGGGCGGCGGAGCCACTGACTGCATCAAAACACGACCAACTTATCCCCAACCATCATCCAGTCAATCATTGGTCTACGACCATCGAACCTGACTGGTCTGAAAGCCTGATCTGGTCCGGTACAGAGACTGTAAAAGGACATACTAATGGCTATCTCGAAGGCGCTGTTATAGCCAGTAAAGAAACTGTTAGGCAGCTAGAGTCGCTGCTAGAGCTAATTTAGGAAGTCTTAGCCAAGCCCTTTACGCAATATTGCGATAGTCCAATGTATGCTAAGCCCATAAATAATAATAAAGGTTATAAACATGCAAAATGAGCTCGTCAAAAGACTATTAATTCTTCTAATTATTCTTCTTATAGGCGGTGGTATAAGCATTGCCGGTGGTGATGGCGGCGCGACGTTTGCTAATATCTCGGTATTTGTGATTTGTGGAGCATGGGCATTTTTGCTTAATTGGCTTGCCTTTGTGCCAGCAAACGCAGCGCAAACAGAGAAATATTACGACTTAGTTGGCAGCCTGACTTACCTCTCGATGATAGGCTTGGCCTTATTGCTAACCACGCAGGTAAGCAACCGTGGAATGATCGCGGCGGCAATGGTCGCAATTTGGGCATTACGACTTGGTACTTTTCTATTTATTCGAATTAGCAACGACGGTCACGACGATCGCTTTGACGAAATCAAAGTCAAACCAAGTCGGTTTTTCGTCGCCTGGACTATCCAAGGCTTATGGGCGTTAGTCACAGCCGCTTGTGCATTAGCCATTATTACCGGTGGTGATCAAACGCCGATCGGGTTGATTGGCAAGCTCGGGATCATTATTTGGGTTGTTGGCTTTCTAATTGAAGTGGTTGCCGATTCGCAAAAGCGTGCATTTCGTAAAAATCCAAATAACAAGGGTAAGTTTATCAACACCGGAATTTGGTCATGGTCTAGACACCCGAATTATTTTGGCGAGATAACCCTTTGGTTCGGCATGGCGGTTATGGCTATACCGGTACTAAGTGGCCTGCAATGGGTGACGTTAATTTCTCCTATATTCGTCGTCTTCCTACTGACCAAAGTAAGCGGCATACCAACACTGGCAAAAAAAGCCAAACAACGTTGGGGTGATGACGCCGATTACCAGGCATACGTTGCCAATACCTCATTGTTAATTCCATTACCGCCTAAGAAATAGAGTCTAATTCGAGCGCATTGATAGTGTAATGACCTGAGAGCATGCTGCAACTAATGCTTCACCTCTCAGGTGCAGCGGGGTATAATCAAGCTGTTTACAAAACTGTAAAGAGAAAGAGATGACTATAGACTTTGATTCAATTTGCCTTCCGAATGAGTACCTTAACGACGAGCACAAAGAGTGGCAAACCCAGCTCAGGCGCTTCTTTGATAAAGAGATCATGCCCTTCGCAACCGAGTGGGATGAGCAAGGAGATATCCCGGCTGACATGTGGGGCAAAGCGGCTAATATGGGCATTCTTGGCTTAGGCTACTCTGAAGAATTTGGCGGCACCAATGAGGGGATTGATATTTGGCACAAAAATATTCTCTCTGAAGAATTTGCTCGGGTTGGTGCGGGTGGTGTCGGTACAAGTTTAATGGTGCACAATATCGGCTTACCCCCAGTAGTCAACTTCGCCAAGCAGCATCTTAAAGATCTGATTGCGCCAGCGGTGATTGCTGGTAGCAAAAAGATTTCCTTGGCGATAACCGAACCTGGAGCCGGGTCTGATGTGGCACAACTGGCGACCACCGCCAAGCGTGAGGGCGATCACTACATCGTTAACGGCTCTAAGACCTACATAACTGGCGGCATGAAGGCTAACTGGTTTACTACCGCCGTTCGAACTAGCGCTAACGGTGCCGCAGGTGTTTCGACACTGCTGATACCCGCTGATACGCACGGGGTCAGTCGCACCAGTCTGGACAGAAAGCAAGGTTGGTGGTGTTCTGATACGGCGACCCTCTATTTCGATAATGTACGAGTGCCAGTTGACAACTTGCTTGGCCAAGAAAACCAAGGTTTTAAAGTAATTATGAATAACTTTAATTCGGAGAGAATGGGAATGTCGGTAGGCATGAACGGTGCCGCTAGAGTATGTGTAGAAGACGCTGTTGCTTGGGCTAAAGAACGGAAAACCTTTGGCAAGCGATTGGCTGATCATCAAGTAATACGACACAAAATAGCTGAGATGGTACGCAAGATTCAAGCAACTGATTGCTACATACAAATTGTTTCCCGGCAAATTCAACTTGGTAACGAAGATGCGGCTGCCATCGCTTTACTCAAAGTGCAAAGCAGTCAAACGATGGAGTTCTGCGCGCGCGAAGCGATGCAAATTATGGGCGGTGTTAGTTATATGCGTGGCGGCCGAGTCGAGCGCATTTATCGAGAGGTTCGGGTCAATGCTATTGGCGGTGGTTCGGAAGAAATTATGCGTGACTTAGCTGCGCGCCAGATAGGGCTTTAAGATGAAATCGATCAGGGCTGCAAAATGAAACTATGGCATTGCCACAACGCGCGCTCTCTGCGCCCTCTTTGGGCCTTAGAAGAGATGGGTCTAGACTATCAGTTAGAGGTTCTACCATTTCCTCCACGCTTCTTTAAAAAAGAATTTCTTGATGACAACGTGCTTGGCACCGTCCCATATTTTACCGACGCAGACGCGAGGATGACCGAGTCGACAGCGATTTGCCAATACTTGGCCGAGCGGTACAAAAAAGACCAATTCAAGATCGATATCGAGCATCCAGAGTACGGCGATTATTTGAACTGGTTGCACCACGCTGATGCGACACTGACCTTTCCGCAGGCCTTGTTTTTGCGTTACTCAAAACTTGAGCCCGAAGAACGTCGGCAACCGCAAGTGGCAGAAGATTACCGCAGCTGGTTTTTAGCTCGGCTTCGTCGTTTAGATGCTCATATCGAGGGCAAACAGTATTTGTGTGACGGGCGCTTTACGGTTGCCGATATAGCGGTAGCTTACGCCTTGTATTTAGGCAAACTTCTAGGGCTGTCAGCTGACTACTCACCACAGGTGAGTGGTTATTTAGATAGATTAATGCAGCGTCCAGCCTTTATCAAATCAGTCTCGCTTACCAGTAATGCTGGTGGCGGTATTGACTTTGCTTCTCAATAGTTGATCAGAAAATAGTTGATCAAAATAAGTTAGGAAATCAGATTATGTTATACACCGACGAACACAGAGCCATTGCTGAAACCGCAAATAAAGTTATTCAGAGTGAGATCAACCCTTATTGTGATCAATGGGAGGCCGACGGCATTTTTCCAGCTCGAGACGTATTTCAAAAACTCGGTAAGCTCGGGCTATTAGGTATTAACAAGCCGGTTGAGTTTGGTGGCATGGGCTTGGACTATAGTTATCAGATGGCCTTCAGCGAAGAGTTGGGTGTGATCGAAAGTGCCGGGGTATCAATGGCTATAGGTGTTCAGTCTGACATGTCTACACCCGCGCTTGCCAAGCACGGCACCGATGCTTTGCGAGCCGAGTTTTTAACACCGGCAATTGCCGGAGACTACGTGATGTCGATTGCGGTTAGCGAACCAAATGCGGGGTCTGATGTCGCAAGCATCAAAACATCCGCGCGAAAAGATGGCGATGATTACATTATTAACGGCACAAAAATGTGGATCACTAATTCAACTCAAGCCGACGTATTGTGCTTGTTGGCGAATACCAGTGATGACGCGGCGCATAAAAACAAGTCACTCATTATTGTGCCGACAGATACTCCGGGGGTGTCGGTTTCTGAACCATTTAACAAGCTCGGAATGCGCGCCTCTGATACAGCGCAAGTATTTCTCGACGATGTGCGCGTGCCTCAATCGAACCTAATCGGTCTCGAAGGCTTGGGTTTTATGTATCAAATGGAACAGTTCCAAGAAGAGCGCTTATACGCTGCCGCAACCAATCTTAAAATGCTAGAGCGATGTATCGCACAGACCATTGATTACGCTCGCCAGCGGCAAGCATTTGGGCAATCGATTTTGGACAATCAAGTGGTGCGTTTTACTCTGGCCGAACTGCAAACCGAGGTCGAAATGCTTCGCGCATTAGTTTACAGCGCTACCGAGGAATACGTTAGTGGGATCGACGTTACGACTAAGGCGTCAATGGCCAAGCTGGTTGCTGGGCGCCTATCACGCAAAGTTACCGATGCCTGTCTGCAGTATTTTGGCGGCAGCGGCTTTATGTGGGACAACCCGGTATCACGTGCCTACCGTGACGGCCGTCTAGGGTCAATTGGCGGCGGAGCCGATGAAGTTATGCTAGAGATCATTTGTAAAAAAATGGGTACCTCTCCCACTGGCAAACGATAAGAGGTCGGCAAACATGACTGTTATAGAATCACAACTCGATTCGAATTCGGCCGATTTTATAAAAAACGCAGCGGCAATGGCAGCGGCGGTCGAAGAGTTTAGGAGTATCGAGCGACGAGTTATTGAGGCGGCTCAGGCTAAAGAGGCGCGCTACCGGCAGCGCGGGTTGATGCCGCCGAGAGAGCGCTTAACTCATTTATTAGACGCTGGCGCACCGTTCCTTGAACTCTCAACCTTGTGTGGCTATCTGCAAGAAGACGATAAAGATGGTTCTGGCGCTGGTGGCAATACCATTGCTGGCATTGGTTATATCGACGGCACTCAGTGTATGGTAATGATAGACGATTACCTCACCAAGGGAGGTACTCTGACTCAATTGGGCGGCGCAAAGCGCCAACGGCTACTAAACTTAGCACTCAATAATAAGCTGCCAGTGGTAACCCTGGCTCAATCGGGTGGCGGTAACCTAACCTCACTGGGCGATTGGTTCGGTTTCTCAGGCTCGGCTTTCGCTTTGCAGTGTAAATTATCAGCCGCAGGCTTGCCTCAGATTACTGTTGTGCATGGCAGTGCGACCGCTGGCGGCGCTTACCAGCCTGGATTAAGCGATTACGTAATAATGATTCGCAAACAATCAACGGTCTACCTTGCCGGGCCACCATTGCTAAAGGCCGCCACTGGCGAAATTGCCACTGACGAAGAGATTGGCGGTGCTGAGATGCACGCTCAAGTTGCTGGCACAGCCGATTATCTGGCCGAAGACGACGCCGACGGAATTCGAATCGCACGTGAAATAACCGCTACCCTAAACTGGGCTCCCGGTGCCCCGATGAAGTCGCACTATTTAAACCCTAACTACCCAGCGCAAGAGCTTTTAGGTGTTGTCCCAGACGACCCTAAGACGCCCTATGACGTGCGCGAGATTCTCGCTCGGATTGCTGATGGCTCAAACTTTGTCGACTTTAAAGCCGAATATGATATGGGTACTGTCTGCGGTCATATTCAAGTGCAAGGGTTTAGCTGTGGTGTGATCGGCAATAATGCACCGATCACCGCTAAAGGCGCGGCCAAGGCTGGGCAGTTCGTGCAATTGTGTGAGCAGCGAGGTACACCAATTTTGTTTCTGCATAACACCACTGGTTTTATCGTTGGTACTGAGTCTGAACAGGCTGGCATCATCAAACATGGCGCAAAAATGATTCAAGCCGTGACTAACGCCACAGTTGATAAAATTAGTATCATTGTCGGCGGTTCCTATGGCGCAGGCAATTATGCAATGTGTGGTCGTGGTATTGACCCCAGCTTTATATTTGCATGGCCACGTAGCGTGGTCTCAGTGATGGGGCCGGCACAAGCCGGCAGTGTTGTTCGAACCGTTGCGGAAGCTAAAATGAAGCGTTTCGGGTCGGTCGACGAGGCGGCTCTTGACGCGCTAGAACGGCAAACCGTGAGCGCCATGGATCAGCGTTCGGGTGCCCTAGCGAATACCGCACGATTATGGGACGACGGCATAATTGATCCTCGAGATACACGTGAAATATTGGGTTTTGTGCTCGCGCTTTGTCGCGACGGTAGACAGCGAGAACTGAACACAAACACTTTTGGCATAGGGAGGCTTTGATGAATAGCGAGGCTGTAATGACCCTACCACATTGCAATGAATTGTTGCTGGATCTCAACGAAGGAGTTCTGAACCTGACTCTTAATCGCCCGCATAAACGTAACGCGATGAACAATGCCATGGTTTGTGAACTGATGGCGGTGTTCGAAAGCATTGAAGCCAACCGAGCAATTCGCGCGGTAGTAATGCGTGGTGCGCAGGGCAATTTTTGTGCTGGCGGCGATATCTCAGACATGAGTAAAGATAGCCAAGAGGGTTCCGAAAGTTCGCCTGAACTCAGCCCGTCAAAACAAAGCCCGTCAAATCAAAGCTCAGCAACACTTAGGGATGCAACGTGGCACTTTAATCGGTCTTTTGGAAAGCTAATTGCCAAGGTCAATCGAGCGCCACAATTGGTGATATGTATATTAGAAGGAGCGGTGCTTGGAGGCGGTTTCGGCTTAGCCTGCGTATCAGATTTAGCTATCGCTAAGCCTAGCGCGATGTTTGCCATGCCTGAGACTGGCTTAGGTATTATTCCAGCACAGATCGCGCCGTTTGTGATCGCGAGAATAGGGCTTACTCAAGCTCGAAGGTTAACGCTGCTTGGAGAACGGTTAGATGGCCACACGGCCTTAGAGCTTGGCATTATCCATCACGTCGCTGATGACACCGAAGCGGTGCTGGCCCGAAACCTTAAAATATTCAAAAAATGTGCGCCGAATGCTACCGCCGTAACTAAACAATTACTGTTAGATGCTGCCGAGCGACCCGACATGGAACCGTTGCTTGATAGAGCCTCAGACGATTTCTCAAAAGCGATGCTCAGTGATGAGGGCCAAGAGGGTACCACGGCATTTATTCAAAAACGAAAGCCATCCTGGTGCAACTAGGTTGGCCTTTGACAGCGCAACTGAGTTTGTTTTCAAACGTGCCGCTAATAAAAGTGCCGCTGAGTTGGCCGGTGAAAGAGAGCTAGTATGAAAAAAATTACTAAGGTATTGATTGCTAATCGCGGCGAAATTGCGGTTCGGGTGATGCGCACGGCAACGCAGATGGGCTATACGACGGTGGCGATATTCAGCGACGCCGACCGAGATTCTTTGCATGTAGAATGCGCCGATGAGTCAGTGGCTTTAGGTGGCTTAAGTGCAAGCGAATCGTATTTATCAATTGAAAAGGTGATCGCCGCGGCAACGCAATCAGGTGCTGATGCAATCCACCCCGGTTACGGCTTTTTATCGGAAAATACCCACTTTGCAGAAGCATGTCAGCAAGCCGGTATAATCTTCATCGGTCCGCCTGCTTCAGCGATTAAGTTGATGGGGTCAAAGCGCTTATCAAAAATTGCCATGATCGAGAGCGGCGTGCCCTGCGTTCCAGGTTATCAGGGTGAAGATCAAGATGATGCCACACTACTTGCTCAGGCGAGCGAGATTGGGGTGCCGCTAATGATCAAGGCATCCGCTGGCGGCGGTGGTCGAGGCATGCGCCTAGTGACTGATCATGCTAATTTTGCAAATGACTTAGACGCAGCGCGTAGCGAAGCCAAAAATGCATTTGCTAGTGACGAAATGATCTTAGAGCGCGCGGTGATTGAGCCGCGACATATCGAAATTCAAGTGTTCGCCGACCAACACGGCAATGTCATTCATTTGGGTGAGCGTGATTGCTCAATTCAGCGTCGCCATCAAAAAGTAGTCGAAGAATCGCCGTCACCGTTTGTCGATGCTGATTTACGCCAGAAAATGGGGCAGGCAGCGGTTAACGCCGCCAAGGCGTGTGACTATGTTGGCGCTGGTACGGTTGAATTTTTAGTCGATGCTGATAAAAATTTCTACTTCTTGGAAATGAATACCCGGTTACAGGTCGAGCATCCGGTAACCGAGATGGTCACTGGACTCGATCTAGTCGAGCTTCAGTTACGAGTCGCAAATGGTGAACCGTTGCCGATCACTCAAGCGCAAGTTGAGCTGAAAGGGCATGCCATTGAAGTTCGCGTATACGCGGAAGACCCGCGAGATAATTTTGTACCTCAAAGCGGCCAGATACTTAGCTGGAAACCGAGTGCTAAGGCGCGTATTGATAGTGGTATCCGTGAGGGGCAAATAATCTCACCCTATTACGACCCGATGTTAGCCAAGGTAATTACTTGGTCAGAGACCCGAGAGCAAGCGATTACCAAGCTTGCTAATACGCTAGCCGACACCGAGCTGCTGGGGGTCAATAATAATATTCGTTTTCTAGCCGATGTTATTTCTCGCAAAGCATTTATCGATGGCGACGCTACCACCGGTTTTTTAGCTCAACAGTATCCAGATGAAAATTACCAAGCCAGTAAGCCTGAGGCCATTATTAGTGCCATTGCGGGTTTACTATTTTTCAGAAAATCTCAATTAGATCATAATTACAGTGGTCGACATTGGCGCCGAGCAGTCGCCATGGTGAGTCAGTACACATTGATATTTAACGATGATGATTATTCAGTTTCAATGAGTTTTGATCAGGGTATTTACAGCGTAACAGTGGCAGATGAAAAATTTGAATTTGCCAATGTAGTCGATCAATACGGGCGCTGTTCAATCGAACTCAGAGGTCAGCGAATAGGCGTCAATTTCAGTCACTCGGGTGCGTGTTTGCATCTGCAACATAAACTCGCGTATTACACCTTTGAAGACGTCAGTTATGCACCTGCTAGGTCAGCTATGAGTGCTGGAGATGAGCATGTGAGAGCGGCAATGGATGGCGCCATCGTCGACATAAAAGTGGCCAAAGGCGATCATGTAAACGCCGGCGATGTGGTAGCGATTTTAGAGGCTATGAAAATGGCACATCAGCTCAAAGCAGGAGTCGATGGTGTGATCGATCAAGTTAATATCGAGATAGGTCAGCAGGTTAAATCGCGACAAATTCTCATCACAACTATTCAGGGGGGCGTCTAATGGGTATTCGTATCGGCGGAGCTTCTGCGTTTTATGGCGATAGCCAATTAGCCGCGAGACAATTAGTCGACCATGGTGATATCAATTACTTGGTATTCGATTATCTAGCCGAAGTAACGATGGCGATTCTAGCTCGTGCGGCGTCGAAAAATTCTGAACTCGGTTACGCTTTAGACTTCGTTAACGTGGCCATGGCCGATGTACTTGCTGATTGCGCTCGCAAGGGCATCAAGGTTGTTGCCAACGCGGGAGGCGTCAATGTTCCCGGTTGTGTCGCTGCGCTCGAGGCTCTGTGTCAACAACAAGGGCTGGATTTGAAAATTGCCGGAGTGTACGGTGATAATCTGGTTGCTCGAGATGATTTACCGCTTGATGTCATGGCTGAACTGCAATCTGGTGAGGCTTACCCCGATAGACCAGCAAGCTCTAATGCCTATTTCGGTGCCGCACCGATAGCCGATGCGCTGGCGGCCGGTGCAGATGTAGTAGTGACCGGCCGAGTTGTTGATAGCGCTGTGGTGTTGGGGCCGTTGATACATGAATATAAATGGGCATTAGACGACTACGATCGCTTAGCTCAGGGCGCGTTGTGTGGTCACGTTATTGAATGTGGAGCGCAATGCACCGGAGGCAATTTTACCGACTGGCATTTAGTACCCGACTTCTCAAACATGAGCTATCCGGTTGCTGATGTTGACGCCAGCGGAGATTTTAGCATTGGAATACCGAGCGGTTCAGGTGGCATAGCCACGGTTGGTTCGGTGGCCGAGCAGATTGTCTATGAAATAGGAGACCCGGCTAACTATCTTTTACCCGATGTAGCCTGTGACTTCTCTTATGTCAGCGTCGAACAAGTGGCCGAAGATGTAGTTAGAGTTGCCGGCGCAAAGGGCCGTGCCCCCGGTGATCAATATAAGGTTTGTGCAACTTGGGTTGATGGTTTTCGCCTAACAAGTAGCTTTTTTATGGCTGGACCAAAGTCGGCGAATAAAGCTAGGACCGCGCTAGATGCTTGGCTGGCCCGTACCCGAAAAGTTTTTTCTGAAAATGGCTGGGGTGATTACCGTCGCGTTAGTATTGAAATTGCAGGCGCGGAAGATACCTATGGCCCGCATTCTAATCAGCAAGACAGCCGTGAGGTAATGGGTAAATATGGGGTTCACCACGATCACAAAGAAGCGCTGATTTTCGCGTCGATGGAGATGGCTTATTTAGCCACCTCTGGGCCACCAGCAATGACCGGCTTTGGCGCTGGTCGTGCACGACCGCAACCGTTAATGCGAGTGCACTCAACCATGATTAACAAGTCGGCGGTACCTGTGATCGTGCAACTTGGTAACAAAGTGATTATCAAGCAATGCTATAGCAATGAGGCTAGTAGTGTTTCTCAATCGCCCTCTATCGAGTCAATAGCGGCGCCTGATACGAGCTTAGTGATGCAAACTGTGTCGCTCGAAACCTTGGCCTACGCGCGAAGTGGAGACAAAGGCGATAATGCCAATATCGGTCTTATTTGTCGTAAGCCGGAATACTTGCCGTATATTCAACAACAAGTAAGCGCCGATGTGGTGACGCGCTATTTAGCGCATTTAGTCGATGGCGATGTAACTCGTTTTTACCTACCGGGCTTCCATGCGTTTAATTTTTATCTTACAAAGGCCTTGGGTGGCGGCGGAACGGCGTCACTTCGTTTAGATTCGCAGGCTAAGACCTATGCACAAATGTTATTGTCTCTCGAGATTCGCATTCCCAAAGCACTACTTTGAGTATTAAGCCGTATTGATTTGGCAAATGTAAGTATAGTAACTTTGAGTATCATTGCTGGCTCTTGATCGGCCAATAACAAAATAAACCCTACAAAAGAGAAAAGTAATGACTAAAAAACTGCTATTAATTTGTCTCAGTCTATTGATAACAAGTTCGTTAAACGCCGCCGATAGAGTCACCGGTGAAACCTTTGCATTCAGGTCCCCGGTGCTAGCCACGCAAGCGATGGCGGCAACCTCGCAACCGTTGGCGACACAAGCGGCTTTAGATATTATGCGCAAAGGTGGTAACGCGATTGATGCCGCGATTGCAGCCAATGCGGTTCTCGGTTTGGTTGAGCCAACGGGCAATGGTATTGGTGGTGACCTTTACGCCATCGTTTGGGATGCCAAGACTAAGACGTTACATGGCTTGAACGCCTCTGGCCGATCACCAAAAACACTTAGCCGAGAGTGGTTTATCGACAACGGGCATAGCAAGATTCCCTCTCACGGGCCGTTACCGGTGTCAGTGCCTGGCGCGGTCGACGGTTGGTTTATGTTGCATAATAAATTCGGTAAGTTGGCGATGGCCGACAATCTAGCACCGGCGATACGCTACGCTGAAAAAGGTTTTCCTGTGTCGCAACTGATTGCCTACTACTGGAATCGATCAGTTCCGTTACTGAGCAAATGGCCTGGCTTTAAAAGCCAGTTCACCATTAATGGTAAAGCACCAGCACATGGCCAAATTTGGAAAAATCAGAATCTCGCAAATACCTTAAAAGCAATAGCTAAAGGTGGGCGAGATGAATTTTACCGAGGTGAAACGGCAAAAACGATCGCTAGATTTATGCAAGACAATGGTGGCTTTCTAAGCTACGGCGACCTTGCTAGCCACAGTGGTAAATGGGTCGACCCTGTTAGCACTAACTATCGCGGCTATGACGTATGGGAATTGCCACCTAATAGTCAAGGGTTAGCCGCATTGCAAATTTTAAATATCGTCGAGCAATACGATGTTGGGTCAATGCAGCTGGATTCGGCTGAATACGTTCATTTGTTTACTGAAGCTAAAAAAATCGCCTTTGAAGACCGCGCCAAATTTTACGCTGACTCTGAATTCAATAAGATACCGGTGGCCGAATTAATATCGAAGAAATACGCCAAGCAAAGAGCCAAGCTTTTTGATAGTTCAAAGGCTGGTAAAGAGTTTGCTCCCGGTGACGTTAAGCTCGAAAAGGGCGACACAATCTACCTGACCACTGCCGATTCCGAAGGCAATATGGTGTCGTTAATTCAAAGCAACTATCGCGGTATGGGCTCTGGTATGGCCCCTCCTGGATTAGGCTTTATTCTGCAAGATCGTGGCGAACTGTTTACCTTAGAAGAAGGTCACTTCAACGTATTTGAAGGCGGCAAACGTCCGTTTCAGACGATTATTCCTGCCTTTATAACCAAAGACGGTAAGCCTTGGATGAGTTTTGGTTTAATGGGGGGGGCTATGCAACCTCAGGGCCATGCACAAATTGTTATCAACATGATTGACTTCGGTATGGACGTGCAAGCAGCCGGCGACGCACCGCGTATTCATCATACTGGCTCGTCACAACCCACCGGTGAGACAATGACCAACGGCGGTGTTTTGAATTTGGAGACAGGCTTCTCTTACGACACTATTCGACAGTTGATGCGCATGGGGCACACGATTCAATTTGCTAACGGGCCTTACGGAGGGTATCAAGCGATTCGTCGGGCCGATAATGGTGTTTACTGGGGCGCATCGGAATCAAGAAAAGACGGTCACGCAGCCGGGTACTAGGCCCGGGTACCAGGCTGTTACAAACCCATGCACCAGGCGTTAATTAGCCTGATTATTTAAGCATTGATTAAATTATAACTAGGCTTAGCAATTTGTGCTGAGTTAACCGGTAGTAGACGATATGCAATCATTATTAGCCGTTGCTAAGCAGGCCGCGCGCCTCGGTGGCGATGTAATCAACCTTGGCGCGCAGAATTTGAGCAGCCTAAATGTAGAGCAAAAGACGCTGCACGATTACGTTTCAGAAATAGACCGAAACTCAGAAATAGCGGTAACTAAGACTGTACACGGTGTTTTTCCGGATCATCAAATCGTCGGTGAAGAATATGGCATAGTCGGCTCAAATGCCGACGTTCAATGGGTCGTTGACCCATTAGACGGCACCACTAATTTTTTGCGTGGCATTCCCCATTACGCAGTCTCAATTGGAGTATTGGTCAAACAACAACTCGAACATGCGGTGGTTTACGACCCAGTTAAGAATGAAATGTTCTGCGCATCTAAGGGGCAGGGTGCCAGCTTAAACGGTGTACCGATCAGAGTCAGCTCGTTACCTTCTGTCACCAGCGGGTTGTTCGCTACCGGGGTACCATATAGTGGGGATAATCTCGCTAAGGTAGACCAATTTACAAATACAATGGTGGATTTGCTACAGCAAAATACCAGCGGAATACGTCGATTGGGGTCGGCCGCTCTAGACCTGGCGTATGTTGCCGCGGGTCGTTACGATGGTTATTGGGAAGCGAATCTAAAAATCTGGGATATCGCCGGCGGGGCTCTGCTAGTGACCGAGGCAGGAGGAAAGGTTTCCGACTTTCGAGGGCAAGATGGCTACCTCGACAGTGGCGATATTGTCGCCGCCCCTAACGGTGTACATCAGCAAATTGTCGATATTGCCTCGCGCAACTATATTAGTTAACAGCATAGGAATAACTAACAGCCTAGCAGACGCAAATTTTAAGCAAAAAAAACCTCGTTAGCTCACACTGAGTGAAGTAACAAGGCTTATAAGTAAGTTATGTCTAGCGGGAGGAGTGAGGCTAGTGCGTGCGATCATCTTTCAAAATTGAAAGTGTTTAGATCGAACTTTCACGCGGTTTGTAATCTTGTACTTAGTGGTCAGTTAGCTCGTTTAAAGCAACTAATCCAAGTAGTAAGAGAGTGACAATGGTCATGATTTCCATAATAGCACCTATGTATAGTTAAAAATTAATTCAGTTTTAGTTAGTTGTGAAGCGGTTCTGCCGCTCCGATGGAAGGAATATGCGCCTATTATTGATATTTTTCTAATGGTTAAATCTCATGCCTGTTATTCTTTAAAGTTATGTGAATGTAACGTGAACGTCATTCAAAAGAATATCTTATGAGCTTAGAACTTTTAATTATTATGGCTTGAGTGATGACTCAAGCTATCGAGATACAAAGCGCTGATTGGAAAGTCACGGCAAACAAACTGTGTTATTGTATTGTCAACAATAAAGGCTTTTATTCTGCTATATCAGCAATATTTAACTTTAAGATACAGGTATTGTAAACAATGTGCAGTTCCGAGCCAATTTTTCGCTTCATCGCTGCGGCGCAATTTAAGCTTCGAAGCCTTAGTAAAAACAAAATTAAAGAATACAAATCTCGTAGGCGAAGACCATGAATACTGAATACCGTAAGTTACTACCTGGAACTAAATTAGATTTCTTTGACACCCGCGCAGCAATTGACGCGATTGAGCCAGGTGCGTACGACAAGTTGCCGTATACGTCTCGAGTTTTGGCTGAAAATTTACTACGTCGATGCGCTCCAGAGTCGTTAAAAGCGTCCTTGCAGCAACTTATTCAGCGCAAGCGTGACCTCGATTTTCCTTGGTATCCAGCCAGAGTTGTGTGCCACGATATTCTCGGCCAGACCGCGCTTGTTGACTTATCAGGACTGCGTGATGCCATTGCTGAGAAAGGTGGTGACCCCGCTCAAGTAAATCCGGTGGTGCCAACGCAGCTAATTGTCGATCACTCCTTGTCGGTAGAGCATGCTGGTTTTGAGGAAGATGCGTTTGAAAAAAATCGTGCTATCGAGGATCGCCGCAATGATGATCGCTTTCATTTTATTAATTGGTGTAAGAAAGCCTTCAAGAATGTCGATGTAATTCAGCCTGGTAACGGCATTATGCATCAAATTAATCTTGAGAAAATGTCGCCGGTAATTCAAGCGCGTGATGGAGTGGCATTCCCCGACACCTTAGTCGGTACTGATTCTCATACGCCGCATGTAAATGCGCTTGGTGTGATCGCAATTGGCGTTGGTGGTTTAGAAGCTGAAACTGTTATGTTAGGCCGCCCATCGTATATGCGCTTACCCGATATTATTGGGGTTGAGCTAAAAGGCCGACGCCAGCCGGGTATCACCGCTACTGATATCGTTTTGGCTATCACCGAATTCTTGCGCAAAGAGCGCGTTGTATCTTCATATTTGGAATTTTTTGGTGAAGGCGCGGCCGATTTAACCCTAGGCGATCGAGCAACAATTTCCAACATGACACCCGAGTTCGGTGCCACCGCGGCGATGTTTTATATTGACCAAAATACCATCGATTATTTGAAGTTGACCGGTCGCGATGATGAGCAGGTTACGCTGGTCGAGACCTATGCAAAACACACAGGGCTATGGGCCGACAGTCTAAAACACGCCGAGTACGAGCGGGTACTAAGCTTTGACCTTTCTAGCGTTGGTCGTAATATCGCAGGGCCGTCTAGCCCTCATCGTCGAGTGTCTACCTCCGAGCTTGCGCAGGCTGGTATCAGTGGTGTGGTCGAAAACGAAGAAGGTAAGATGCCCGATGGCGCGGTGATTATTGCCGCCATTACCAGTTGTACCAATACCAGTAACCCACGTAACGTTATCGCTGCCGGTTTAATTGCGCGCAATGCCAACAGACTTGGTCTAACGCGCAAGCCTTGGGTTAAAACATCACTCGCGCCGGGCTCTAAAACGGTTGAGTTATATCTAAAGGACGCCAACCTTTTAAGTGAATTAGAATCGCTAGGTTTCGGTATCGTCGGCTTTGCCTGCACTACCTGCAATGGCATGAGTGGTGCACTCGATCCAGTCATTCAGCAGGAACTTATTGATCGAGATTTGTATGCGACAGCCGTGCTATCTGGAAATCGGAATTTTGATGGTCGTATACACCCTTACGCCAAACAGGCCTTTCTCGCCTCGCCTCCATTGGTTGTCGCCTACGCCATCGCCGGTACTATTCGTTTTGATATTGAGCAAGGTGTCTTGGGTCATGACCAAAATGGAAAGCCAGTAACGCTAAAAGATATTTGGCCGAGTGATGAAGAAATTGATCAAATCGTTGCGCAAAGCGTTAAGCCAAAACAGTTCCGAGATATCTACGAGCCTATGTTCGCCGTTCAAGTAGATAATGGTGAAAAAATCAGCCCACTATACGAATATCGTGAGATGAGTACCTACATCCGTCGCCCACCTTACTGGGAGGGCGCCTTAGCGGGCGAGCGAAGCATGACCGGTATGCGTCCACTTGCGGTATTAGGCGACAACATTACCACCGATCATTTATCGCCATCAAACGCGATTATGTTAGACAGTGCCGCTGGTGCTTATCTAGCTAAAATGGGCGTGCCAGAAGTTGATTTTAATTCCTATGCGACCCATCGAGGCGACCATTTAACCGCTCAACGAGCGACGTTTGCGAACCCCAAATTGCTTAACGAAATGGTGCAAGAGAACGGCGAAATTGTGCAAGGCTCGTTGGCCAGAATTGAGCCAGAAGGGCAGGTGACCAGAATGTGGGAGGCGATCGAAACCTACATGCAGCGCAAGCAGCCGTTGATCATTGTCGCTGGCGCTGATTACGGTCAGGGGTCGTCTCGCGATTGGGCCGCAAAAGGTGTCAGGTTAGCTGGTGTTGAAGTTATTGCCGCCGAAGGCTTTGAGAGAATCCATAGAACCAATTTACTCGGTATGGGCGTTTTGCCATTGCAGTTTCAAGAAGGTACTACGCGGATCACACTTGGGCTAGACGGCACTGAAACCTACGATGTTAGCGGTGATATTAGCGCTGGCGGCAACATGACTCTAGTGGTGAATCATAAAAGCGGCGAGTGCATCGAAGTGCCCATGATCTGCCGCTTAGACACTGCTGATGAGGTTCGTGTGTATCAGGCCGGTGGCGTTTTGCAGCGTTTCGCGCAAGACTTTTTAGAAGCCAGTGAGTAGTCGACCGTATAAAACTGAGAGATTGAACCATGAGCCAAACACCACAAATTACAGGCCCGAAAATAAAAGCACCACAAATTAAAGTACCTGCTACCTATATGCGTGGTGGCACCAGTAAGGGTGTTTTTTTTAACCTTACCGACCTCCCAATATCCGCGCAAATAGCCGGTGAGGCTCGTGACAAGCTATTGCTGCGAGTTATCGGTAGCCCAGACCCCTACGGCAAACAAACCGATGGCATGGGCGGTGCGACCTCGAGCACCAGTAAAGCCGTAATCTTAGCCAAGAGCGAGCAAGCCGAGCACGACGTTGACTATTTATTCGGTCAGGTTGCCATCGATAGACCGTTTGTAGACTGGAGCGGCAACTGCGGTAATTTAACCGCCGCTGTTGGCTCGTTTGCTATCACCAACGGTTTAATTGAGGCTGACCGCGTACCTCACAACGGCATTGCGACAGTACGAATTTGGCAAGCAAACATAGGTAAAACGATTATCGCTCAAGTGCCCATGAGTAATGGCGAAGTACAAGAAATCGGAGATTTTGAATTAGACGGAGTAACCTTTCCAGCCGCCGAAGTACAGGTAGAGTTTATTGACCCAGCGGCAGGCGATGGTGACATGTTTCCGACTGGTAACTTAGTCGACGACCTAGAAGTTCCTGGAGTAGGAACCTTCAAGGCGACTATGATAAATGCCGGTATACCGACTATTTTTCTAACTGCGGATGAGCTCGGCTACACTGGTACCGAATTGCAAGGCGCTATCAATGGTGACACCGCCGCACTCGAGAAATTCGAAACTATTCGAGCTTACGGAGCGATTAAGATGGGCTTGATTTCATCCATCGACGAGGCCGTGGCTAGGCAACATACGCCCAAGGTGGCCTTTGTAGCGCCAGCACAAAGTTACACATCATCCAGCGGTAAAGAAGTCTCTGCTAGCGAGATCGACCTAGTGGTGCGAGCAATGTCGATGGGCCAACTACACCATGCGATGATGGGCACGGCTGCTGTAGCTATTAGTATTGCCTCGGCCATTCCCGCAACCTTAGTCAATATTGCCGCAGGCGGCGGCGAACGCGATAGTGTAACCTTTGGTCATCCGTCAGGAACCTTAAAGGTAGGCGGGCAAGCGAGCTTAGAAAACGGACAATGGGTAGCACAGAAAGCCATTATGAGTCGCAGCGCTCGGGTGTTGATGGACGGGGCGGTTAGGGTGCCTGGCGATTCGTTTTGAGGTTCAGGTCGCTTAATTACCATTTCGATAAAGCATACTGCTGTCGTGACTTATTCGTATCATCCATGAACCTTACCCTTTGGGCTGCCGATGGCAGTTTAATTACGCTCCAGGCGTAATTGTCGTTACGCCTTTAAGCGACGAAGCGTTCGGGCTGGCCCTTCGAGCGGATCAATAATAGGGTTAGAAATCTAGTAAGACTTGTTTGTCAGCTATTGCCATATGACATTCAAAATTCAAGACCCGGTACCTGAAGTTCACGGTGGCCGACCTTGCACGCTGCATGTTCATTTTTATTAGTATCGCCCTGATACTTACCATTGCGGAGGCTGCCGAAAAATCTTAGGTTTGCAGTTCAATTTACGCCACTACTCAACTCCGGACATAGTTTGCCACTGCCGTGGCGGGCGTTCATTCTTTTGGCGCAAAAGATACCCTCAAGGGGCACCTAGACAGAACCAAGTACCCTCAAGGGGCATCTGAAAAACACACCGCTGTCGCAACTTCGTTGCGCCTTTAGGCGGCTCATGGTTCGAGCCATTCCTGCCGACGGCGCTAGCGTATAAGGGTGTATAAATATAAACTTAACGGGTCAAAGACTAATGCCGCTTACTTAAGCGCTATATGCTTTAAAACAACCTGCTTCGAGTCATGCTGAGCGAAGCGAAGGACTCGGTGCCCCTTGAGGGTATCTACTAGTTAAGGTTAAAATGTCAAGAGTACAACGTCGCTTCGTTCCTCGTAACGACGAGAAAAACTGAATTAAGTAAGCGGCATTGGGCTTTGACCCCTTAGATTGTTGACCCCTTAGATTGATGATAAGCTAAATTTCGAGCACGAATAAACTCTCGAAATTGATCCAAAAATCTAACAGGCCGGTTTGGTAAGTTCCCTCGAACATCATCCATTTTATCCATCTTACTGCTCCTTAATTCATTATTTTCATCCGTGAGATGCTAGTATAAAAGAATACGGACATAGAAAACAACCGACCGTCGGGCTAACATGTTAGCAAAAGGTTGATAACCAATTGAATTTAAAAGATTAAATTAGAATCGATAATTTAGACCGACTTTGAGCTATCCGACATGATGTCGGTTTATAAGACGCGGCCATTTGAAGAAATAGAGGTAACAGGATGACTTTAAAGAGAAAAACCGAAGTCGGTTTTACACCAGATTTCTTATTAGCCCGACATGCTAGCAGCGCTCATCGTGTCGGAGAAAAAGGCTGTTCTGTATCAAAGGAAATGAGATGCTTCAAACAATATTGGTTTTAATTGTGGCTCTGGTAGTCGCATTTTTTGGATATTCATACATGAAAAGTAAAGGTTTATATTCTAGCCTTCCCATTGAAGAGCAAGTCGAAATATTGAAAGACCTAGGGCTAGAATTGAATGATGGAATATCGATACATGATCTACTCATTTCTCGAAGTAGAGAAGAATATAACGATAGCCCTTTTGACGATATTTTATTCGTATATGGTAATCAAGTAGAGGAAGAACCTTGGGGACGCCATATTTGCGACAGAGTTTGGAACTTTGACCTGGAAGCAATTTATGGAGACGGCTCTTATGTATCAATTGCTAAAAGGTTTGCAAAAGTAGCAGGCATTGAAGAAAGGGTTACAGACATCCGTGATTCTTTGGACGAAGAAGCTGAGCAGGGTTGGGTAAGTTATAAACTGGATGGCGAAGAACGTAAATACGAAGTAAAAATTACAGATGATTGGGCAGACCCCGACGTGGTTGCTTTAATTGTTAGCGATTTTAAGCAACCAGATAAAAAATTCTATACCATAGATAATGGTCAGGCGGCTGTGTGGTTTCACCTAAATGTTGAGCAGGCCAAAAAACTTAATGAGCTGTCAGGCAACATGCTCAAAGCTATATAAAAAATACAGAACAAGCAGCTCCACCGGACTCCGTAATGTTTGCACCTTTCCTGCAAAAACACGCAGTAAAGTCGCCAACATTACTACGCGCGGTGAGCTGGGCGTTAGTGTGAGGAAAGCTAATTGGCATTAAAAATATATCAATTCGGTTTTCTTGTTGTCTGGTGCTTCATGCTATTTTTCATGATTAAGTCTGCATATCACTTCTATCACATGAATTCAGAGGTGAAATCGCGTAAACATAATTTCGTAAGAATGTTGTTTCCTTTGTATTGGCTGACCCGATCGGCCTATACAGATAAAGGGAAATATCATCTTGAAAAATATTGCAAGAACACGCTAATTTTACTGGCACTATTAGCCTTTTTTTTCACGGTAGTTTCTACTTTTGATATAAATAGACTGTATGGACCACACTAACAACACGCCCTGAGGTGGACTGTAAAGCGTAAATTACGTATTTACAGCAAACTTTAGCAATGGCGAATTACGCTTCTTTAGCGCGGCTAAATAAGTCGATTCATCATAGGGTGTTTTGTTTTTCCAACATCTAAATACGATTCTAATCCACTTAAATGCCAGCGACCTGATGACGGTATTGTGGGGTTTTCCTTTGGCTATTTGTTGTTGATAGTAGGCTTTAGCCCAGA
>JBKEFT010000040.1:0-60253 GCA_046709645.1 Arenicella sp. | reverse complement strand
GATCATTGATGACGCCGTTAATAAAGGTAGGTAGCTCACGAACGTTAAAGCGTGAGCGCAGTAATGATTCGCCTTCGTAGCTCACTTCAACAAACATATCAGCGTTATAGCCAAACAAGCGCTCTGGTGCAAACACCACACCGGCGCCTTGAGGCACTGAATCGAGTTGTCCAGGTACTAGCTCTAAGTCACGATTTATATCGACTAATTCATAGCCTTTGGCGCGAATGAAATCGGCACCCAAGGGGTCGGAATTTTGATAGCTTTTACCATGCAGTGTTTCTCTAATTTCTATCACCAGCTTTGATAAATCGACGGCTTGGTTAAAGTAAATTTCAACGGCCACATTAGGCTCAACAAACTCAGCATTATTAGCCGGTTCAACGCGCACAACCTCTAACGCAACATCCACCGCGGCTTTAACTTCCACCTTGGTGGCGTCTTGGGTAATTTGTTGCCCTTGGGCGTTGCGCAGTTCAAAAATAATCGTTTGTTTGGCTGGCGCTTTGGGTATCACAATATCGCCACTTGCGAAGGTATTATTGAGGGTTAATAGAATCGCTGATGCGGTGCCAGCCGATTCTAAATACGCGTATAACTGGTCGCTTGCTTGATTACCGGCCAGTCTAGCGGCGACTTGCACATTTAGGTCGTCGAGTTTGCTTAGGTAGGTTGTTCCTTCAGGCGGTAGAATTGCGTTGACTGACGCTGGCGAAAAATTAAGCATCGAGTACTCGATGGCCGCTTTATTGCCGCTGCGGTCAAAGGCAACGATACTCACGGGAACGACTTGGTCACCTTCTACCGCTACGTTGATATCAAAACCGTAGTTGTTTGGGCTGTCACCCGGAGATAGCGTTATCGGCTGACCATTGATTTGAATACTGCTCAAATTGTCGTCGACAACGGACCCTGAAAAACGCACCGGTGAGCTGTTGATCTGATTGATTTGCGGCAAAGGTTGAAAACCTTGGTCTAAGGTCAGTACTGGCCCTGTATTGTCACGGTAATGAGTGATGGATTCTGTGGTGATTTTGCCTAGGCTATCGCTTGCCTCAATGGTAGTAACCACTTGGTTTTCGCCACTCGGGAACGTCACAAGCTCATTAACTGAGTAGAATGTTTGGCCTCTGGCGCTATTAAGCACCTGATCGCCGTTAACAGTAACGCTTAATGGCCCCGCCGAACTCTCTACTTGCGCCCCTACTCTGAAACTTGCTTGGTTAAGCGTGCTGTCGTTGCTGGGGTTAATACCTGTAATGGTTGGTGCTGGTAAAGTATCGCCACCGTCTGGAAGGTAATCAACCATGACAATTTGAGTATCGCCACCGAAGTCACTGCTTAGTTTAAATTCAAATCTATTCTCACCAATCTGCAGTGGTACGTTGGTAAAGTTGAACGCATAGAGGTCAGCTTGATTGGTACCGGTAGTAACCACTCTTGAATTATTGATAAGCAAGGTAAACTGACTGCTAGGCAAGTTACTGCGAACTTCGCCGCTAATATCAACCACGTCTTTGTCGCTGACGGTTCCGTTTGACGGATCTATATTGACGATAATGGGGGTGATGCCTCGGGTAATGACTAAGTCAACGCGACTCTCATTCGCTTCTTTATCTCGAGCAATAACGTATACGTTATTAACCCCGACTTTGAGTGGCACTTCAATACTAAACTCGCCTGTTTGTGGGTCACGAGCGCCGGTAAACGCCGTACCTGAGTAGCCATCGGATTGAACAAACAACTCAGCCAAGCCAGAGTACGGCTGCACTACGTCGATTGCTGAACCAGTTACAATAATTTGCTCATTGGTGGTTTTCAAACCAGACGCGTTATTGACCACTAACACCGGAGACATAAGATCTGGGTAATCCGCAGGGTCATTAGGATCCGTGTCGTTCTCGTCTTCTACCGTATTGGGAACGCCGTCGCCATCGCGATCGTCATCAATGTCATCGGGTATTTTGTCGCCGTCGATGTCGGGCGGTGTGCTGTTTGGGTCGCGCGGGTCGGTGTCGTATTCGTCTTCAACATCGTCAGAGAAGCCATCGCCGTCGTAGTCATCGGGGTATACCGGGCCGTTATCACTCAGCAATAGATTGATTATTGGTGCCATTACCACCGTCGAGTTAGCCGGTTGAATTGATACCGCTTTGAGTTTGAAGGAGCGAACGTTGCCATCGAGTTCAGTAAAGCGACTCTGGTCTTTAAGCTGGATCGAGCTCGTGCCGAAAAAGAATGGCAAGCGGTAAAGCGTTATTTCGAAGCCTCTAGCCAGTTTCACCGAGGCTGTCTCAAACCGTAATGGCACAAAGCTAATATTGGTGTCGGCACAGAATCTTTCGCCTTGATAGTTCGCCTCTGAATACAAGCAAACCGAGCTTGAGGTTGACTGAGCCAGCGCTGCTTGACTGACCACAACGATACTGATCAACACAAACAATGCGCTAAACGAGTTAGAAAATTTGCTGCCAATAGAGTTCATATTAGTTTTTTTGCCGAATCCGTTGTAAGTGACGCACGCATTATTGTCGCTCGACCTTGGCTTCTGAGATAGCCGCCTCGGAAGCCGCCTTGACCGATTTTTTAAGTTGTAGAGCGGCCAGTTTTTTACGAATCTGTGCGCTCACGGCTGATAATGGCTTTGCCGGTAATGTGGTAACGCTGGTAACGCGTACCGCATGTGGAACCCCTTTAATTAATACGATGTCTGAGGTCTCACCTACCTTAGTGTTTTTAACCGCACGTTCGAGTTCCGGCGCTAGTAACCCTGACTGCAAAACTACGTTTTTATAAACTAGGCCTAGCTCGTTATCATTGGCGAATGCAGACCAATCAGCGCTGTCTTTTATCACTCGAGCTTGCGCCAATATGGCATCACGCTGATCCGCTGAAGGCTTGGTTGTGGTCGCTAGCATTTCGAATGCTATGCTGTCACCACCACCAAACTCTTCAGGGTATTGCTGATAATAGTCTTGCACCATTTTGCTGGAGACCGGTTCGGGTGTAGCGAACTCGGTTAAATACTCTTTCACATAAAGCTCTTCTTCAAACGCCATGGTACGACTTTTAATATCGGCCAATCTGTCCTCTGATAGCGTGGCACGCATCTTTTGTTGCATCGCTTTAGAGGCAATCAAACTTTCGAGCACCTTGCCTTGCATCTCCTCATTAAAGAACAATTGCTCAGAGCCTGAGAACGTGCGTTGAATCATAAAGTCGATATCGTCTTGGGTAATCGGCTCACCGTTAACTTTCGCGAGAACCTCACTCTGATCCTCTTGTTCAGTGCTGACTTCAGGCTCGCCTTTAAGCTCAATAGTCGCTTGCTCACAGGCAACAAGCAAAAGACAAAATGCTAACAATATAGACTTAATTTTCATTATTATTTTGACTCTGGGTTTGACTCTGATATCGCTGCTTTAGCTTTATAACCCGCGATATCGAGCAATCGTTTGGTTTCGGCTTTTTTACTTTGGTTGCGTAATTGGTAGCGAATGTCGCCTTTAAGCGCATTTAGTGGCTTGGTCACGTCTTGAGGCTCTTCAACAACCTTGACGATATGAAATCCAAAGTCGGTCAGAAAAGGTTCTGAAACGTCGCCCGCTTTCATAGAAAATACCTTAGCCGAGAAACCGTCGGACACGGCACCTTCATTAATCCAACCTAGCTCCCCGCCCTTTTCGCCTGATACCGTATCTTCAGAGGTTTCTTTGGCGACAACCGCGAAATCTTCACCCGAGGTCAAACGGCTATAAGCGGCGGTTGCCGTAGTCAGCACGGCTTGACGAGCAATCTCGTCCATGCGGGCGTTAGTGCGAAACAATATATGCGACACTTTAGCTTTGCGAGACTTGTATTGGTCGACGTTTTCGCTGTAAAAATTTTGAATCCCTTGTTCGGTTACAGCGTCATTCAAGTACTGCTCGAAGTAACGGCTGATTAACAACTCTTTACGAAACTCCTCTAACTCAGCGTCGACTAACGCTGTTTCTAGCTCACCAGAATCATAGATAGCGTTCGCCAGAGCGGCTCGGCGCTCATACTCCGCACGCAAACGTTCTGCACGGCCTTTGTCTTCAATACTGACTCGCTTGGTTTGAAGATACGCTTCGAACTTTTGCTGGTCAGTATTAAATTCTTGTTGGTTGCAGGCCGTTAGAGCAAGCAAGGTAGTCGTTAACAAAATTATTTTTTTCATTTTCAATTTATTTAATTCTTTATTTTTTTAATTGTTAGGTCTAAGTGGTTCTGGATCGTTTACAGCGCCCAAACCATCGCCGTCCCAGTCGCCATTACCAAGCACAACTTGCACTCTTCCCAGCGAGGGGTAACTGATTAAGAAATCGGCATATCCGTCACTGTCAATATCGCCCATTGAAGCGACCTTAACTGAGCTAGTACTGAAAATCTCCGGCCCGAGAATGTCGTAAATGGGGGCGTCATCGATAGCCGAATGTGCCTTAACCAACTGTGTATCACCGACCGAATAGATGACATCATCAAAGCCATCTCCATTAATGTCTCCGGCTGATGTAACGGAACGGCCTAGCTGATCAGCCGGTATAATTGTACGCACAATAGAGCCATCGGCCCCGGAGTAAAATCTAATTTCACCGTTGCTACCTAAGTTCGGGTCAGCAACAAGCAAATCTGGGATAGAGTCATTATTGATGTCACCCATATTGTCGATCGACACACCAAACTCACCTGTATCTTCTTCAGACAGGTACTCGCGGATTGTCGAAAAGTCCTGCCCCGAGTAGATGATAACGGTATCTACATCGATCGAATAATCATATTGATTTGACACAGCAAAATCGTCATAACCATCTTGATTTATATCTCCGGCACTTGTTACGGCATATCCAAACGTATCGTATTCTCCCTCACTGATTTTGTGAATCTGCACGCCATCTTTGCCGGATAATATCGTAATCGATCCGTAGTTGTCGGTGCTCTCTGTGTATTCAGATGGCGCTCCGACAATGATGTCTTTATGTCCATCTTGATTTAGATCTCCGAGCTGATCGAGCACCCTACCAAACTCACTGTAGTCGTCATCGCCGGGTGCTCCGAGCACTCTGTATATAACAGAACCATCACTGCCTGAGAACGCGGTTACGCTGCCTACTTCATCACCAGCCTCATTGTCATTGGGGTTCCCTACTATAAAATCGTCAAAGCCATCAAGGTTAACATCGCCAATGCCACTTACCGAATGACCAAATCCTGACTCTGTGGATAAATAGTCATTGCCATTAAGACTGTAAATTATGCCGCCACCGAGTCCGGAACGTACTTCAACAAGACCTCGATTTAAGGTTCCACCATTGGGGGCACCAATAATGAAATCGTCGGTGCTATCACCATTCACATCGCCTGCGTTTTTGATCGCTAGCCCGAAATTCAAATTCAACGCGCTGTCGATCAAAAGGTGAGCTTGAGTACCGTCGAAAGGTAACGAGGCTGGGTCATTAGGATCGCTATTGCGAGCAACTTCTTCTGCATCGGTTGCGCCATCATCATCGGTATCTACTTTGTTTGGATCGGTACCGTGTAGATTTACTTCGGCGCCGTCGAGTAAGCCGTCGTCGTCAGAGTCGGAATCATAGAGGTCTAAGCCATTTTGATACTCATACAGATCGGTCAAGCCGTCAAAATCCGTATCGGTTTCTACTGAGGTAAATTGTAAAGGAACGGGATCGTTCAACAGGGTGTAACCATCGCCATCTTGATCACTATCGGCAAGCGAATAAACCACTACAACGCCATCTTGGCTGGAGCTGGAGCTGAGCGCTATTTCGTTATGTCCATCGCCATTCAAATCGCCTAGACTGTTCAAGGAACTGCCATAACCGTCGTTTTGTGTTCGGCCGACAATCCGATAAATAACTCGAGCAGTAGCGCCTGAATAAACTCTCATGTAACCAGGTTTACGAGGGTAATAATTACTCGCTTGTGGGGCTCCAACAGCAAAATCGGGAATAGTATCGCCATCAACATCACCCAAACCAAGGACTGACGCGCCAAAATTATCCCGCCTTGTTGCCCCAGATATCCGGTGGATGATAGCTCGATCCTTGCCAGAATAAACGGTTGCTTGCCCCTCTCTATCTGACGGGCTATCAGCCTCTGAATTGCCAACGATGAAATCAGGATAGCCATCACTATTAACGTCGCCTAGAGCACTGACCGATACACCGAAATTTTCATAACGCTGATTACCATTCAATCGGGCAATCTCTTGGCCGGTGCTGCCTGAGTAAAGAAAAACGTGCCCAGCGACGGTGTTAGGTGCGGTAACTATAAAATCGTCTACACCATCATCATTGATATCACCCAGCACAGCGACATCATTGCCAAACAATATACGTGCAGAATTAATCGTAATGAAATGTATTACATCACCAGTTTGCCCGGACACAACCCTTGCACTACCGATACTAAAACTATTTGATTCAGCTGCCGGCGAGCCGACCACTATGTCAGCATAACCATCGCTATCAACATCATCGATAACCGTAACCGAAGCGCCATAACCACCGTCTTCTACTTCGCCAAACGATTGCATTAGTAGCGATTGGTCGACCCCAGAATAGACCGACACTTCGCCAACCCGCGATAGGTTATTTATCTGGTCGCGAATCCCGACTACGAAATCGGCTACTCCGTCGCCGTTAATGTCACCCGTAGCAACACTTGAATAACTAAAATTGTAGCCTGGGACAACCGCACCAGTGGCACCAGAGATAAGCCCTCCGTAGCCTCCTAAAGTGAAATCGACAACGCCATCACCATTTCGATCAAGCACCTTTTCAGCTTTAGAAATTCGACCCTGACCTGCTAGATTGCCGAGTAAATTGCCATTATAGAAATACAACCACTCGTTTTGCTGATCTAGAGCATCATTGATACCGTCGCCATCGGTGTCGGCGCGTAGCGGATGGGTCTTACCGATGTTTAGATATTCAGCACCATCATTAAGAGTATCACCATCAGTATCAGCGCTCTCGGGCTTACTTCCGAAAGTCACTTCAAATAGGTTTGTTAAACCGTCGCCATCAAGATCTAATTCCGCGTCTGATGAATCTGTTAAGTTTAAGCCCAAGTCGCGCTCGACCATGTCAGGTATTCCATCGGAGTCTGAGTCGCTGCTTAGCGGGTTAGACGCATAAATATTAATTTCGTCTCCATCGCTTAAACCGTCATCATCGGAGTCTGCGTCTAGCGCATCTGTGCCTAGGGCAAATTCCTGTAGGTCAGTAAGGCCATCTTGGTCAAGGTCGGTTGTGTCGTCGGTAAAATTTAACGGCGCAGGGTCTGATAGATTTTCATAGCCATCGTTATCCCAATCACCGCGTACAGAGTACACAATCGCGTTACCGTCACCTAAACCAGGTTGACCGACAATAAACTCCGGCCAAGTATCACCATTAACGTCGCCGATGGCACTAATCGAGGTTCCATAGTCGTTTGAATTGTAAGAACTATTACCACCGCTTGAGCGATTTATAAAGGTATATATCAGAGCGCCATCGCTACCCGATAGCAAATGTACGCCACCTATATAAGATTGACCAGATACTGGGTCTAGCCATCGTAATTCGGTTTCGCCGATTGCAATGTCGTCAACACCGTCACCCGTTACATCGCCAATCACCTCCATTGCGCTACCAAAGTCATACCCAGTCTCCCCTCGAAAGGTCCATAGTAAGTTTTGGTCAAACCCTGAGTATGCGTATAGAACTCCTTTTACCGAGTCATTGCCGTCAAGCGCTTCCGGAGCGGTGACAAGCACGTCTTCGTGCCCATCAGCGTTGATATCGGCTATAGACTTTACTGAATCACCAAAGCCGATATTAGTTGACCTTGCGGCAGGTTCAAAACTCGCTAAGATCGTACCGTCTTTGCCAGATAGATAATACGCTGAGCCCAAGACTACTTGGTTTCCGTAGACTCGGTGCCCGACGAGTAAGTCGCCAAAGCCATCACCATTGATATCTCCAGCGGCATCGACGACACGGCCGGGGTCGATGGAGAGCAGAGTAGTTGCATCGGCACCCGACTTTACGATCACTGCAACGCCGCTGCTGTCCTGCAGAGCGTAGTCAGTAATACCATCTGCATTAATATCGCCAGATCGACCAAGTTTTACATTATTTGAGTCTAAGCCCTCTCCATTAAGTAATGCCGAATGTAATTCGGTCGTACCTACAGCATCTAACGAAAAGGTTGTATCGACATATCGTCTAGCGAATTCGCCATCGCCAATATCAATGTCTTGCCGACTAGCACCAATTGTCAACTCACTAGAGCCATCGCCATTGATATCGCTCAAGCCTAAAACATCTGAACCGAAACCAGATCCGATGTGCGGCCCAGATAACTCGGTTAGCACCACGCCAATCGCACCAGAGTAAATCCTAGCTTTACCTGGCGTCTCATCATCTGATGACGCATATTGATAGCCTGGTGCACCAACCGCAAAGTCAGGAACGCTATCACCATTAATATCTCCGATGCCAGTTACCGACCTGCCAAACTCTTCTCGGCCGATACGTCCGTTAAGGAAGAAGTACCAATCGTTAATGGTGTCGATGCCATCCGGAATACCATCGCCGTCGGTATCATGACTAGCTGGGTTGGTTCTGTCGCGTATTTCGTCAGCGTCGCTTATCCCATCGAAATCAGTATCAGCACGATTCGGGTTTGACCCAGCCGCAGCCTCCTCAGCGGCACTAAGCCCATCGCCATCAAGATCAAGTGCCAGTATTAATAAACTATTACTTGTTATGCCATCCACCTTAACAAAGATCTCGCCGGCGCCCAGATAACTTGAATCCAGCTCGAACTCGAAACCAAATTTATCGACGTTCAAAGCCGGTATAAGCACGCCATCTAGGGTTAGTTCAAACGTTGCCGGAGCAAGCAGTGAGTCATTCAGACCCGCTAAATACTGCCCCACTACCGCAAACCTTGTAGTTTCAGTTTCTTCAACGTTGAACTCACTATTGAGGTACAAGCCAACTAATTTTGGCTGCGTAATTGACGCTACAACATTAAACGTTTTAGTTACTTGATTGCCAGCGTCTAAACCACGGCTAAGCCTGACGTTGACCTCAAGAGCGTCGTCTGATGCAGGTATATTTAGACTGTCTAGCAAAACTCTAGCGAAGGTCTCTCCGCTGACCGCGGTTGACGACACTAATGAACTATTCGCTGCATTTAAAAAGTCGATATCAGCACTTAGATCTGTAACGTCAAGATCGCTACCTAATGCAATCGGCAATGACTCACCAAGCGCAGAGAAGGTAAATTTAGTGCTTAGACTTGAGTCCAAGCCGTTTACGAAGATGCCACCAGAAGCGCTGATAATTGACAACAGAGGCGCAGACGGCTCGATCGGGTCTCCAGCGAATTCACCTTCCAATTCAAGGCTAGCCGCAAAACGAAATGATTCACTTGCACGGAACGGCTCATTTATAAACTCATCTCTAGGGCCACCTAACGGTAGTAATTCGCTAACAAGGTTCACGACCAAGCCGGCGTTAGCCGCCTGATCAAGTATCGACTGAGTATCAATCTCAGGTAAGTCGATTTGGGTACCACCAATCGAGACATTAGCTCTCAGCTCTTCACCGCATATATCATTACCCGGCCCCTCTTTTAAGAACCCCAGCATAATGGGCACCGCATTGCTGCGAGCAGATGCGCCAGAATGCAGATTAATCGCCGCCGAAATCATACTTTCAGGAAGACTACTGGACTCACATTCGATGTATTGGTTATTCGACTCACGTAAATCATCGAGTGCGTTGTATATGTCGTCCGAGTCTAATGTGAAGCCTTGCCGCGTTTCAAAACCGTACTCACCTGTCTCATAATCTGGGTATCCGTCTACCCGTATAATAGCCACTCGAGATCCTTGGGAAACTGCTTTTTCAGCAATAAGCATGGCCGCATCGACCGCCTTAGAGGTTGCCGACATATCGTCAAACACCAGCACCAAGTCGGCGTCATCGGTAACTACCACAGATTCATTGCTAGGCGATAGCAAAGACAACTCGGTTGGAAAATCCAGAACCTTGCCGTTTAACAAAAAGGTATTAGACGGCTCACCATTAACAAATACCACGCCCGAGGAGACCTGTCCCGGGACACCTTCTGGCAGATTAAATCCGAAACCACCAAAATAAGCGTCATCGACACTCTCCGCCTGCCCATCTATGTAAAAGATGCTTCGTGGCTCAAGCTCTAAACCCTGCGGGGAGTACCATAGAGGATTTCCTAAGAAACGGCCCTCAGCAAATACGGTCGCTGGTTCGCCTGACCCGAATTCGCCTGGCTCAATCCTAACACTGGTAATTCTTGGCGGGTTTTGGGTCGGTAAAATGTCAAAATGGTTAATAACGGCTTGGCCTGTCTCCTCACTTCGAATCGGCTGATTGGACTCATCGGTCAAGTCAATTCTCAATTGCCTAGTGAGCCCTATTCTCGCGTGCCTAAGAGTGGCGCTGTCGGAGAGATCAAAGTTAGTTTGAAAAGCCTGTCCGCTTGCGGTCACTGATTGCAACTGTATTTCTAATACGCTCTCTTGTGGGTCGTCGCTGGTTAGGTCGCCGATGTTGTTGGCAACATCTAGGTACACGCCCACCGAGTCGGTATCATCGTCTAAAGGTTTGCTGCCGATAAAGTCAATTTCTCCGTCTACGAAGCGTATCAAATTCGAGAACAGAGTCAACAACTGCGCATTACTAGTAGCAAACCGACTTAAACCAGCGCCGTCAAACACCAGCGACGAATTAGCCGCTTGATACTCTCTATATTCCGAAGGCCCGTAGTAAGAGTCTAACTCTTCTGGCGGGAACACGCTGGTAAAGACGGTACCTCGATCGATCGCAGATCGAAAGTCACCTCCGAAGTCTCTTGACTCAGAGAATCTATTGTAGTTTAGAGTGCCAAGCTCGATAACCATCGGGGTTGCGCCGCCACGTCGCTGGGCCGAAAAAAGCACATCACTGGAAACTCTGGCCAGCTCATTTACGGATAAATAGCCACCTTCAAAGCCGTAGCCATAACCTCCGTCGCCACCCTTAACAATTGCGTTCAGCGCCGCGTCAATCACCACGCGGTCGCTGCTAAGCGTCACCGAATCGTCTAGATAGTCTGAATAACTGGAGATTGCCACCTGAACCATGGTTAGGTCTAGGTTATCGAGCATCGCCGCAACGGCATCTTTTTGAGACTGCAGTGAAATGCCATATTGACCCGCGTATCCATCCTCATTTTCATCGTTAAGGTTTAGAACTATTAGCAAGTCTATTGGCTGAGTGGCCATGATCGAGCCATCGGCTGGCCTAACGATGGCAAAATCATCAGGTAAATCAACAGGCGGTTGGGCGCTAATCGTGACCGGAATCACCACATTTAAACGGCTGTTCTCGATGAACACAACCTCAATCGAGGTTTCTCCAGCTGAGAGAAAGCCGACTTCGCCAGTTGGACTGACCGACACAATGGTGCTCTCGGCACTACTGTATTCAACTAGCTCAATTAGAGTTGTGATCGAGGTCAGTTCCACGCGCCCGAAGGCTTCGAAGGTTGCTTCGATTACCAGTTGCACGTTATCAATTGGCCCAGCGATTGCGCCCGCAATTGAATCAGGTGTCGCCGCTATCGCGGTAACATAGAACGGATCCACAAACGCTTCAAAGCCACTTGTAGGATCGGATTCAGATACCACTTCGATGAAATCTGAGATGCCATCATCGTCTGAGTCGGCTTTGTTCGGATTTGACAGATGAATATTGATTTCATCAAAATCACTAACACCGTCAGAGTCGCTATCGGTATTGTTTATGTCAGTACCGGCCGCCAACTCTTCGGCGTTGGTCAAACCATCGCCGTCTAGATCTTCATCGCCGTCGCTGATACCGTTGCCGTCGGTATCGTTGTTGGACGGGTCAAATTCTGGTCTTGAGAATTCGAACTCGTTGCTCAAGCCATCGTTATCGAAATCACCGCCTCGTTGTAGCACAGTAAACCAGAGTGAGTTGGCGACTGAGAGTTGGCCGTCTGTTGGCAAGTTTGGCAACTTTAGTAACTTTGGTAATTCTTCGAAGCCACATTCGCCATAACCACATTCCTCAAAGCCACACTCACCATAGCCGCACTCACTATCACCACATCCAACTTCGCCAAAATCTTGGCAACTAGTAAGTGAGTCAATGGTTATCGCTACCTGCTGGCCATCGTCTAAGCCCAGGCCAGTATGCTCTGGGATTTGAATAGTATTGACCAAGCCATTGATAGTTTGCGATTGTACATCGGTAAATTCTATTGGCTCTATCGATTCGATTCGGCTAACCGACAGTTGCCCATCGACACGTATTTCGCCATCGATTTCAGGCAAGCTAGCGCCCGATGCGTCTATCTCTATATCGGTAGTCGTGCCCTCAAGCACAAACAGGGTGTCAGGGATTTTGATCACGGCGTCGAAGGCGCAGGCCTGCAGTGATTGCTCTAATACGGCATCGTTTGCCGCAACCCCAGTCCAACCCGTATTCAGGCTATCGATTGTGTAACATCGGCCTAGTTCAGCTGGTATTTCCGGGGTAAAGATAGCGATCGTTGAATCAACTCCGTTGGTAGCAACCACTTGATATTCAAAACTGCCCGGCACAACGGCACCATCAATAGAGACAGTCGCGACTGGCACCTCGTCATTGGCGCTTTCGATTAGCTCTGAAAAGTAGAGTTCAAGTGGCGTATTTTCAGTGTTGATAGTCTTCACAAACGCTTGCGAGACAATCGTAGGTTTGAGTTTTTCAAATACCAACTCTATTTCACCAAGTGTGTCTAAGGTGCTCGGTATTGGCGATGAATTGATACCTTCAACTCTTATCGCTCTTAGCACCACGGTTTCAACTTCTTGATTGTTGACGTCGAACTCAACGTAGCCACGGACCATGGTCTTGATTGGGTTATCAAGTGTTGCTGCGCCATCGACCTGAGTCGTAACTTGAAGGTTAGCGTCGGATGTCGAGCCTAGAGGATCTATTTGTTCAACTTTATTGAAGTATTGATCGTAAATCGTCGCTCCAACCGTGACCGTCTCGCCCGCCTCTAGGCGATCAGGCTCACCAAACTCACCGTTGGTTCTCGACACTTGCTCAAAAGCCACTTGAGTCGCTTGATTGGCAATAACTTCTATCTCGGCAAAGTCTGCTGGAGTGAATCCACTGCCTGACCTAACACGCGTTTCGATATCGGCGTCGGCAATAAGATTTATTCTATAAATGCCTGCTTTGGTAATTGATGATACCGGCAAACTTGCTTTACCACCCGAAACGGTCACTTGCGCTCGCTCACCCGCTGGGTCTAGGCGTGTGATAGTGGCGTTATTAGTGAAGCCGAAATTAAAGCCATTAGTCGGTATTTCGATGGCAAAATCAGTAATAGAGTCATTGCCTGAGAGGTTCCCGCCTCGATCGCGCGCGGTAATATTCAGAGTAAAATTCTCACCGGCTTGAACGCTACTGAGCAGCTCAAGCTCTAATTGTGCGGTGTCTCCAGAGTCGATCCGAATGCGTCGGGCTACTTTAATCCGTGGGTTCGAGATCAATTCAGCTTTCAGCTCATACAGGCTGGCAAGCTGTCGAGCATTTGCATTGATCGACGCTAAGCCTTGTATATCAGACGTGCTTTGGCCTAAGTCGACAACGCCGACTAGCGCTTCTCCAACTGGCGTTAAGCTCCAGCGGACGGCTTGATTGGCAACTCGTCGATTAGCCGTATCAACAACTTCGACTTGATAGACAGGTGAGGAATCAACGTTAATTGCAAACGGGTTAAAGCTGCTTTGTTGTTCAGATTTGAAGAAACGTAACTCGTTTGGTTTGCGGGTTAAAGCAACTGACTGCATCGCCGTTTCACTGATCTGACCTAGGTGGTCTTTAAGGCGAATTTTAAACTTATAATCGTCGTCTGGAATATCACTATTTGGCAGGCTGAACGCTAATACGTTATCGCCCCTTTTAGTGCTGATGTTTTGTGCATCAATAACTTTTGCGACAACCAGCTGGTCTTGATTAGGTGACTCTTCAATTAGCTCGACGCTAATTTTCTCAGCGCTGTCATCGGCGTTTTCAAGATTGGTAAACGTCACAGCGAATGAGTTAGCGTAGAAATCAGTCGCCTTATAATCGAGATTTAGTACGCTCGCGTCGGGTGCTAGATCTGGGTTCACCGTTACTTGAATAAGCTGGCTTGCCACCTGACCGATATCATCGGTTACACGTAATGTAAGAGGGAATTCTTGCGGCGAAGTAATTCTTGAAGCGCGCTTATCTAGAACCGAGACGATGCTTAAGACTCGGCCGCCTCGAACTGGAACCCGGGTGGTAAAACCGTTCCACTCAATTTCAGCCGAGGTTATCGCAACTTGGTCGGTAGCCGATACGCTAACCTTGAACCTTGAGCGTTCAAGCACCGGCTGAGTGCCAATAGCAAGAGCTGTAATAGTAGGCGCCGTATCTTCAATAATGGTGTAGGTCTCAGAGCGGGTATTAGTGTTACCCGCTTTATCACGTAGGCTCAATTCGTAGGTAAGTTGTTGACCTACTTGTGCCGTGGTTTCGGTGTGCTTGACCTCACCGTCGGCAAACACAGCCGCGACGATCACGCCGTTTCGACGCAGAATAGCCGACTCAATGCCACTCTCCACATCCGAAACATTAGTTCGCAGGGTAAATAGGTGCTGACCTACGATTTCATTATTATCGAGTAGCGGGCCGTCAATTATATAAGGCTGTGATAGAGGTAAACCATCATCCTCACGGCGATCAAAGCTGACTGGGGCTGATTCGGTAACGTTACCAAATACATCTACCGCTCTTAGCTTAATAAATTTGCCACTATCTTCAACGCCATACTCCCGAAAAATCACGTATTCCGGACCATAGTGCTTGCCGATGATTTTAAACGGCCCGTCGACTGAATCAGACTCGTAGTATTCAACTTGGAAGACTGGCTGGGTTGACTCAGTTACTGTGGCGCGAATCTCAAGCGGCTTAGGCACATAAGTCGCTTCGCCGACAGTCGGCCTTAATAGCGATACATTGAAGCCGTTAACCGGTAAGTCTTCGCCTTGCAACAGTACTTCACGCGCCGATGAGTTAATGATCTCACCAGCGACTGTTTCGATTTGAGCGCTGACGCTAAACGGCTGACCGTTCTTAAGGTTGGCTGGCACTAGCAAGTTGCTATCAAATGGCGCAGTTGCTGAGCCTGCAATTAAATTACCGTTAATAAAGTAACGAACTGAATTTACGTATTGAGTATCAGCCAGGCCGATAGAGAGTCGCTGACCCTGTTGGTAAACGGTGTTTGCGATTGGTGCAGCAAGCGCGGCGTTGGCTTTGCTGAATAATGTGCCTAGATCAACGATCTCGACACCGGCGCTGCCTTTGGCAACGGCCATTAAGCCATTCGATACACTGAGATCAAATACTCGGTCGCTCAGACTGTGTTCAACACCGCCCAGCAATTGCCAGCTATCGATAGAAATTGGCCGAATTCTAATTGCACCGCTGGTCGAGTCTGCCAGCCATACGAAACCATTACCGTATTCCAATGCAAATACGGCCTGACTGTCGGTTAACGTCAAGGTGGTATCGACGAAGCTGTTTAAATCAAGCTTATGTAAGGTTTTATCAACCCGGAAGAACAAGAAGTCGCCCGAGGTGGTTAAATCAAGCAGTTGATCTGAGGCACCGTCAATTAGCGACTCTCTTGATACCAATTGCGGCTCAATTGGCAGCGAGCCTGGTTCAATACGATATATTCGGCGATTGTCGGTGCTGACAAAAATAGAGTCGGTAAATGTAGCGAGTGAGACAATGTTCTCACCAACTGGCAAGCGATAAACATCTTGCGCAGAATAGTTATTTTTAGCCGCTAGGTGAATCTCATTGGCCGCCGTCGCAACGATATATGAGTCGGTTGTGGCTAGTTGCTCTGCGGCTATGTCGGTAAAAACGCGCACGCTAGTTTGGCTTTGACCTGAACGGCTTACCGCCACGACTCGACGACTATCTTGCAGCGCTAGATAAGCAATGCCGTTATCAACATGACTTATGTGGCTAGCTAAGGTGTAAGCGTTCTCTGGGTAGCTGGTGCTTGACCATTCGCCATCAAGCAATTCGATTAGATTGGCACCAAATGCATTTGCAGCTGCGGCGACAAAACCGTTTTCAATTGAAACCGATTGAACTGACCCTCGGGCATTGTCGTCTCGGTAGGCTAGCGCCAATGAACTTGGCGATTGACTAAACTCAACCACCGAACCATTTGCCAATAGCACTTTACCGTCTTTGAGCAACGCAGTGCTAAGACTATTTAGCCCATGCAGAGAATAGCGCGCGACACGTTGCGGGTTAACTGGATTACTGACATCAACGAACACAACTTCTTGCTGATTGAGTAATAGTAGGTAACGACCAAAGCGAATCATCTTCGAGGCAACAGTGGCGACGTCAAGCGTGTTTACCCGGCCTTGCGGGCCAACTACCTCGAGCCTTCCAAGCTCGTTGGCAACATAGCCATAGCCTTGATAATGCACAGCAAGTAAAGAGTCATTGAGTTCGATACGTTGTTCTGTTTTCTCGACAAAACTTAGTACCTGAGTAGCCGAAAACCTAGCTTTGAACGACTGTAACGAATCTTCAAATAACACATTGAAACCATCGCGACTTAAAATGACGGCGAGTGCTGGCTCCGGCTGAACGTATGAGCGAATTCTCTCAATACGATATGAATCAAGAAAAGAAGTCCCTAAGCCTAAGTCACTCAGTTCATTACCACTACTGGTGAACGCGTGTATCTTACCCGCGGCATCAATTGCTACCAAGTTGGTGCCAAATACGGTTAGGTTTACATAGTTAACGGTGGTCGGATGAGTGCCGACTACTTGATACCCCTCGGCGGGGTCGATAATAACAAGAGAACCATTATCCAGCGCTAACAGCAGGCGATCGGTTAGACGCTTAATTTCTAAGATATTGGCATCTAACTCAGCAACTTGGGCATTACTTTGATCAAATAAGCCTCGGCCACGGGCAAACCAGGTGTCACTGACATCGGCTAATGCGACATCAAATTCAGGCGAGGCATTTGTCCTCAGCGTAGGCGTGATCGCCGGCATAACCATTACCCGGCGCTCAACGCGGCGCTGATTACCGAAAGCGTCTGAGACGGTCGCGACAACCAGCAGATAACGCACACCATCAGGCACTTGAAAGTTCAGTTCGCGGCTACTTGAGGCGAGTAATACGCCGCTATCATCGTAAATATCAATACGGGTATCGTAGCCAGCAAAGCCGCCGGAGGCGATAGCACCGTTATCAGCAACACTGGCCAGTGAGATAGCTAACTCGCTACCGACCAAGGCTTGGCTACTTAGACCTAGTAAACTAGGCACTGGCACTTGCAGTCTTGGTGCGATTCGTACGCCGACTTCGCGTTCAACGAAGCTGAAGGTTTCACCGAAATAACTACGTACGCGCAAGAAGTAGGTATCAAGTTGTTCAACATTAGGCAAACGCAATTCTAAATTTGCACTTGCCGAGTCGGTCAATACGCGCGAGATTACATTACGATTAAAATCAAGCACGCTGACTTCGGCGTATTTGAAATCACTCGATAACTGAAACTCAGTGGCGAAGTCGACAGCCACGAAGTCGCCCTCTTTAAAGCTTTGATTATTGCTTGGGCTCGAGACGATAACGTTGGCATTGAGCGCCGAATTGTCAATTACGCTTGGTAGTTGCGTGGCTTGCAAATTGCCATTAACTAACGGTTGAAACTCAAACCCATCAATGGCTGTCGTCCAACTAAATGAATTCTGTTGTAGCCCAGCAATACTCGCGCCGCTCTGATTGACCTCTAGCGTCTGTTGCGCAACCCGCGCATCATTCGCATGCACCAAGTTAATAGGCACATAAGCATCACGGCTAACAATACTAGCGCTACTCGGGTCAACCCTATCAATATTAGTATTTAAGCTTGAATCGATTTCGACCTGATACGAGCTGCTAGCATTATGTGATTGCAACACCACCATGAGCTGGCTCAGACCAATAATATCAGCATAATTTATCGCCAAACCTAGTTTGCCGTCACGATTTGATAATGTCGCTGCAATCGGGTTGCCCAACAAGTCTTCAACTCGTGCACCGCTAACGCCTAGCTCCGAGCTACCAGTGCTTATATTCAGTTCAATCGCAAAGGCAGAATCGCTAGCGACCTCAACCTCTATCACTGAGGTTATATCAGCGGTATTGATAGTTCGGTAGCGAACCACGTCTGCAAGCGATAAATCATCAGTATTACGCTGAACATGATAGCCGCGACCTGCGGTAAATATCCGTTGTTCAAATTGATTAGTAGCGGCTATTCGGCCGACGAGTTCACCATTCAAATAGGCAGCCCAAATAACATTACTTGAGGTACGTATTTTCAACCACGCCAGTTTGCCATCAACTTCAGCGTGCAGAACTTGACCTTCTAAAGCGTCAGTTAACGGTGTCGCTAAACTACCGTCGCTTTGCAGCACTGAGCGAGACAATTTGTTGTCAGCCCAAGTAAGTAGTTCGTTATCGGGCAATAGTAGCAAGCCTTGCTGGCCGGCTAATGCGACAAAGTCACGGCGCTCTACGCGCGCTATTTCAGAGCTCGATATTCGATAACGAGATAAACCGCTGTCAGATAACACCACTAGCTCATCGCCTTGCGTGGCAGTATCAACAATTGGCTGGTTCAATGTAATGGCCAGCGTTGGCACCAGGCCAGAGTCTGACGATAATGATGCGGACAGTTGTTGACCATATTCAAGCCAAACAGTGGACCCGGCTAAAGCCAGCAATCGGCCATTCAGTGCGTCACTCGAAAGCGAGACTAAGCCAGCCGCCGTTGGTTTGTACAGATCAATGCGCTCAACACCGCCCTCTTGTACGTGCACCAGCACACGACTGCCGCTTGCAAGTAAGTTCAGCAGTTGGCCTGAGTTGCTACTAAGAAGTTGGCTTTCGGATGTAACAACTCGATAACCACCCGTTGCTCGATTGATTCCAAATACCAGTTCACGCGCTTTGTTGGCAGCCGACAAGACGCCAACGAAATCGACAGTCTCGCCGACCTCAGCTGTAAAATAATCTTGCACTTGGTGATCGGTGAAATAAGCGATTTTAGCGAGCTGTAGAGCCTCTAGCTTCTCATTACCCGAGCGATCGCGAAGCAGCGCGTTAATCGCCACGGCATCGCCTTCGCCGGTAATAATTGTGCTGAAGCGTTTACCGTACTCCAGCTGCTTGGTCGCCCCACCAATGGCTGGATCAACCACGGATATGCTTGACTCATTTGAGTAGTCTGGCATATCAGCAGGAACGTCACTTTCAACGATTAGTTCTGACCCGGACAACACTGATGCGGCGGGCCGCGTGCTAATGATTGGTTGTTGATCTAAGGTTTCATTATTTTGCACGTTTAAGAACTTAAAACCGCGCAACGAACCGCGTTGTAACCGTGCGATCACCACTATATCTTCATCCACCGCTGGAATCGTTGCCGTTATGAACTGACGCTCTGGGTCGGTCGCCGTTCGGCTGACTTTGATTGCCGTAGATGGGTCAGCTTCAACGCCACCGATATCTAACAAGAAATCGGCTTCGGTTACGTTGCGTAACATCACCTCAAAAGTGACCGTTTCGTTCTCGTAGAATTCGCTGCCATTGTCTGGGCTGATTACATCGACACGAGGAGCACCCGCTTGCGCATCGTACGGGAACACTTGAATGCTGGCGGTGGGGCTAACATTGCCGTTCGGATCTGTAGCACGAACCGCAACACTAATACCGCTGTCTATGTCATCCGGAGTTGCTTCAAAGCTAAAGCGGTTAGGATTATCAAGTTCAACGAAAGGACCGTTGTTTTTAGACACTTCAACGCTTTCAATACCGTACTTATCGAACGACTTAATCAACACATCGGTGCGATCACCTATAGCGACAAAGTCACCATCTTCCGGTGAAACAATACTAATTGTTGGCGGTGTACGATCTAGGAACAATGTATACGGATGTTCAATTACTTTGTTAAAACCAAAACCATAATTGACTCCCAAACGTGCGGTCATTTGGAATGGTTGAACCGGCACACCGGGCGCTAGCAATTCGGCAATTTTCGGGTTCACAAACGAACCGTAAACCGTCCCATCCACCTTGTTGTATTTATCAAAAACGTCATTCAAATAGCCATCTTGAATTTGCGTTAATCCAATCCGCGCAGTGCTTACTAAATCGATATCGCCGGTTAGATCAAACTCAACCGTCACGCGCGTTGATTCTTCAGCTTCCGCAGGGTTAGTGGTGAATTGCTCGAGAACCACATCAGGGTCGCGCAGAGCGATTCTAACAGTCTCAAATAAGCTTGAACCCGGCCCGTCTTGAACCGTGAAGCTGAATTCCAAGTACTTGAAATCAGCAGCAAGCAGCTCATTGAACTTGAGGAATCTAAATTCATCGGCTACCTGCCCGCTGAACGCTCTTGAATCAATCTTAATGACACCGGAATCCGGCGTGTTAAAAGCCACCGATCGGCGATATTGATAACTAAGCTGGTCGGGCCGCTGATAGTTATCATCCGCCTTAATTCTAAACTGGTATTCGCGGCCTTTGGTTAACACAGTAGTTGCGGTCATTGGCTCAAAAACACCGTTAAGACTGTACAAAAGAACCAAATTCCGTGGTGGCAGCGTATCTAAGCCATTCAGGCTCTGTGAGTACTCGCCGACAGTGCCACTCTTCAAAACAGCAAGATTGCCAGCAATGTCTTTTATGCCGCTGAGCTCAAGTGAATAGCGAGCATTAACGTCAAAAGCTTCGCCACTTTTCAATCTTACGGTAATACTTGATGCCGACAGATTAACCACTTCAAATCGATTCGAAACATCAACGTCATCGCGTTCAGAGTAATCAAGGAATGCTTTGGTAACGACCACATTCGCGGCCGTTACTGACTCATTGAATGCCAGCGTTAACGGTGAGCTTAACGACAGTAGAGTGATACCGCGAGGTGCAGCCAACAATTTAGGTTGAGTATCATCGATACCTGATAACAATAGTGTTTCAGCTACCGCGACTTGCTCGTCAGTTTGTTCTCGAACAATAACCAGTTGGTAATTAATTCCCGGCGTTATAATCGGTGATTTATTTATCACTAGGCCATCATTAACAATACGATGTTGCAACTTATTGGCGCCACTCAATTGAACACCGCTATTGAACGGAATCAAATGCACTGATAACTTACCTTTTAAACCAAGGCCGGTCACTGTAATGCGGTTGTTACCACTATCACTTAACGATCTATTAGAGACCGCATTGTTGGTAAGCACGCGACTAACTTCGATTGCTTGAGCGATAAGTACCGCCGCTGGCAAGGTCGAGGTTACCCCACGATCGGCCTCGAGAATTTGAACAGTCTTAAATCCTGGCGTAGACGAGTTACTGCTAACCTTTAAGCCTAAACCATCGGCTGAAGCTTCGAAGTCGTTAGCCGGAGAGCCGCTCGGAGTAAACCGGTTCTCACCAATAATGAGTTCGCTTACTTGGTTCAATGCCCTGCCGCTTAGGCTGTAATTTACTAGCCGATCAGTAATGCCGTTGGTCGGCGTTATGCCGGTTAGTCGAGCAATCGCTTGTCTAAAGTCGGCTTGTGCCCTAACCGCCCAAGGAAGATCAATTTCGACCTCAGCACCTGAAATACCTTGTTCTGGATTGCTCGCCAAAGCTACTGAGTAAGTCTCCCCTATTTGGTATTGCGCACCGGTGATTTCGAACACTAATTGATCGCCGAGTACAGAGTTAAAACCAGGCAAAGAAATACCCGTTTGCGACGGCACCACCGTCACTACCGAGGTTCTCCAATTATCTGAATTACCGCTGATGCTCAAGCCCAAAGGCTGAATGCTGTTGCTAATGTTATCCGGCTGTAGCTGATAGATATTGTTAAACGGTAGAGCGGCATTATTGTAGCCAGACGACTCTATCCATTCGACCAAATCACCGGCTAACCTGAAGCTCACTAACGGATTAGTTTTTTCGGTAGCAATGCTGGTTAGCGGATTAAGCACTAAGTCTTGACCAAACTGATTCATATCAAACAACATAACTCGGTCGCTTGCTGAGGCGCGCAACGCCAGCAACTCACCTTGAATCGATGCAGCTTGGTGGTTCACGAACGCCTTACCAATCAGTGGCTCGCTAGCATTACCGACATGCTTGAAGACAAACGTATCAATCAATTCGATCTCGCCAATCGAGCGAATCGCTAAACGCTGTTGATCGGCAATCAGCTCAAGCGCTGATGCAACGGTGTGCGTATAGCTACTCTGTGGTGTCGACAGTAGCGGAATTGCGTAATAGTCGAGCCTGGTGTCACTCAAGACGAAGGCGCCATCGCGGTCAAACGTGATATCGAGTACGTTGCCAGCAAAGCTCTGCGGCTCAAGATTGTCGCCATTAATGAAACCACTAACAAGTTCACTATCGGTTCTAGCGAGTACGACTTCACCCGTCACATAGACTTCAGTTAAGGCCAGACCCTCGTCATTTTCGATAGTGTTAATACGTTCTGGCGCATAAACATTACTAATATCGTAGATCGCTATCTTCGGCGTATTAATGGGCGCTTCACCGCTCATCAATACCGCCATGATGCTGCCATCTATCGCGATATTAATAATGCTCGACTCTACTGAGCCGGTCGCCAATGTTTGCGGCAACTCAGAGGCCGCCGTGGTGCTTAAGTTCCAAGCGTCATTGTCACTACTTAGCGAACCATCAACAAATACAATAAGATCATCACTTCGGTATGAAGCGCTAATGTTGATTAACTGTTGTTGCGAAACCAATTCGATAGTAAAGCTTGTATCAACAAAAGCTTCCGCGTCAGAATCACCATTAGTAATAACGATGTTCAATGTGCCTAAGGTATCGGCAGGCAAGGTAAAGCTAATTAAATTTGGCCCCCGCAACACAACGTTCTCAGCAAGAACGCCATTGATATAGACCCGAGTTAAGGCGCTAAAGCCAGTACCACTAATTGCGACCGTTTGCTGACCGTTAAAGGCAAAGTTAGTAACACCGACGATAAACTCGTTAGTAAGCGGATCATAACTGCCCGACTCTTCAATAATAGCATCAGAGATATAGGTAAACGAAGCGCGTAAGCTGCTGCTCAGAGGGCCGTTTTCAACCTGAACACCGAGCAACTTATTATCAGCCGGCGATTGATCTAAGGCTGGCAGTTTGAAGCTGATGCGATTATCGGTAATCGACACGATATCGCCGACATCAATAAGCTGATTGCCTAATACTATTTCAGTTTCACTTGAGAAATTGTCACCAACCAAGGTGACTATCTCGCCACCGCGCCAGCTCGAAAATGCCGGGCGTACTTCGCTTAAATCTGGTGTCTCGCTATCAGTCGCCACAAAGCGGAAACTAAAAGCATTGCCTAAGGCGCGACCTAGGTTGTCACGTAAAGCCCCCGATAGCGTTACCCGATAGCGTAAACCGTCATCCCAGTTTTGACTTGGGCGGAACAATAAACGTGAACCGTTGGCGGTAGTTTCGAGTGACACAAAGCCCGCGACCTTAGCACCATTTAGGCTAACGCTTAGTAACTCAGCACCGCTGTCACGCACTTGCGCAAAATCTAAATGTCGGTTGAACTGCAGCTCAACCGCCTCGCTTGCGGCTAAGGCTTGTTCCGCCTTTGGCCGTTGTTCAGTGATAGTGAGTAGGTCGTTTACTACGGTATTCAGACGTCCACCAAGTTGTGACGCACTAGAGCCCGACGCTATTGGGTTCTCGCTCGGCTCGCCATCAACGTATGGGAAAGCACTGCCAATGTACAGAGCGCGCGGATGGAACGCCATAGCTTGCGCATTACCTTGCACCGCAAAATAGTTTAACAGGTCAATATTGGCGTTGTACTTGCCGGCTAACCAAGGCGAAATATCAAACAATTGAACATCGCCCTGACCACTTACGACATAAAGTGTTTGGCCGTGAAGCGCAAGTTGCCCTGCGAACAAATCACCATTGCGCACTAAGTAGGCTAGGTTCAATGTGGCAACGGCGGTACCGCTAGTGTCGTCAAGTGCAAATAGCTCGACCGTAGCTGACGTGCCAGTAGCGACAAAGAGTAAATCACCTTGATGTAATACCGAGCGCGGCTTAAAGCGCTGGCCTGCCAAAGAAGTTGATTTAATATCACGTTTAATTTGGTAGTCACCCGACATCAGGTCTATTTCAATTAAGCGACGCGAGTTAGGCATGGTTGCCCAGAGGCTATTACCACTAAGGAAAAGCTGATCGGTGGTGCCTCGCAATTCGCTGCTGGCAACGGTTTTTAATAGGCGTAGTTTACGTTGATCAGTAATTTGATAGATATGCAGACCGCGAGTATCGGAAACATACAGCAAACTGCCATCAATTAAGATATCTCTGATCGTACCTTCAAGGCGCTCAACATTTAACAGCGTTGGTTCCGCCGGTAGGGTCGTGTCAAAGTGATAAATACTATTTTCGCCTGCGGCAAATAGGTTGTTAGCCGCGCCTTTTAGAGCAACAAAGCCGCTCGGAGATAAACCACCATCGACATCAATATGATATGGCAATTCAATCTCTTGGAACTCACGGGAAATAATTTCTGGACGCACTGGGTCTGACACATCAGCGACGATCAGTCGTGCCACATTTGAGCGCAGAGTCTTCTCAACTCGACCAGATTCAGCGCCAATCACCGAGTAACTGCCGCCAGTAGTGGCGTAAACAATTTGCTCACCTAGATGAATTGCTGATACAGGGCTAGGTTTGTCATCGCCTAAGTCAACAAAGCCCGTAGGATTTGAGGCATAGAAGTAATCAACCGGCGAAGCCGAAAACTCGCCCTCAAACAGACTACTGTCGGCCTGAACCTGAGCAAAGCCGAAGCTACCTGACGGCGCGCGCACACGGATGTGCCCACTCGAGACAACCGTTAGGTCGCCGGCTCTAGTGCCAGCAAAGGTAATGGTTGTTTTACTACTAAAACCACTACCAAAGATATCAACTGTATTACCACCCTCAGGAGGTCCCCGAGTTGGTTGCATATCGTCGATATCGAGTTTCGGCAACACCACAACCATGCCCTGTTTAATAACCTCTAGGTCGCCACGCTTGACCGTAATCGGCAACGCCACAACGTCACTGGCCAAGAATAGGTTTGGCATGATGAAAGTGATTTCAGACTCGCTAAGCGTTTGAATCGCATCAGCGTTAACCCGCGTTTCACCAATCCATAGCGACACATTGTCGCTATCATCGCCGAAATTGCCACCGCTCAACGATGCAAGCTCAGTGCCGTCTGCGTGGAAAAAATGCTGACCAGCAAGCTCATTAGTGATGCGGCTTATGCTTGCGATGCTGGGTCTTCGACCGTCAATCAGTGTGTACTCAACCTCAAGACCGGCAACTAATTTTGCCGCACTTAAGGCTAAAATATCAGTCGATACATTCAGCTTAATTAAACCGAAATAACTATTTGTCTGGCTAAAACTAACATCGACATAGGCGCCCGCCAAGGTATTGATTGCCTCAAGTTGATAGGCTTCATTCGGCAGCGGTGAGCCATCTTCGATGGATAAGCTGATAGCGTTGGCAATGATCCCGGCGTTGGTGTTAATTAGGTCATTAAACTGAATTCGAATTGTTTCACCAGTCGAAACAGTCGCGCCGGAAACCGGGCTGATACCGCTGATTGCCAGCGATGGTAAACGGGTATCCGCCGCGCCGCCAGTGTTGGCGACAAATACACCACCTTGGTTAGCAAACAGTTCCGCGCCTTGTCGTTGCAAGGCGTTCCAATAGACGGTTTCTAACTTACCCAGATCATCACGCTGTAGCACCAACATTTCGGTTTGTGTGGTAACAATAATCTGACCATGTTGCACCTGCATAGAGGCATTGCGGAAACTAACTACGTCGCCGCGGTCTATTTTATCAATCGTATAACTATTACTTTGAACATCATCATAAATGACCAGATACAACTGATTTGCGCGTTTAAGCAAGACAAATAACTGACCGTTAAACCATTGAATATCAACTGGTTGTCCACGTAATTCGCCGGCGGCAAAGACTAAGGTGCTAAAGCCAATCGGTGGCGCTAAGAAATCATCACCCAGATCGTAAAATCGAATAAAGCCGGTACCTAGATCATCTGCGGCTGACATTGCCAGCACGCCGCGTTCGGCACTATAAGCCACGTCGGTGGCGTAGTGATTCGGCACGGCCAAGCTATTTACTAACAGCGGATTTTCTAAATCGGTGACATTAACAATCGACAAGCCTAACTCGTCGTTCGCCAAGTAAGCATTGTTGTCAACCACAGTGACACCCAGCACCGGCTTTGGTGTTCGAAGCTGTGATAGGCGAATTGGGTTTTCCCAAATACTGAGATCGTAAATCTCAAGACCCGAATTCATTAAGAAACGGTTGTCTAGAGTTGGCGACGCGCCTGATTTAACCCCGGCGAATAAAATATCGTCAACTATTTCAGAACCGCCTAGCTGTTGCGGAGGATAGTTCGGCAACTCAAAACCCAATCCCTCACTCAAGGTATAAGATAGGTTACCGATGTAAATCTCTTGCCCAGCAATCACCAAGTAGATTGAGTAGCGCTCGGGAATAATCACCCCTGGAATGGTGAAGGTGAATTTGGTTAAATCTTGAACATCATCTTGCAAATCAATGATATCAAAGCCAAGGTCGTTGACCTCGCTGCGTACTTCGCGACCAGTACTCGAGCGCAGAACCACCTTGCTGCCTGGTAAAATCACTGACTTCGAGGCCATGATCTCGGCATTGCTGCCGCCTTTGGTCGATGACGTGTCTGGGGTAAAATTGAACTGCACATCATCCAAACTATCCGCAATGACAATCGCACCGGGTAATTGAGCCTCTAAACCATTGTCGACTAAACGTAAATGATGTTGGCCAATGCCAAGCGGTAGGATATCCAGCGCGGTTGCTGGAATTTGAACTTCAGTCTCGCTAATCCAAGTAACATCGATTGGGTAAGCATCAACAATCGCCTTGACATTCTGACTAAAACTATTGCCCTTAATGCTAATCGCCGCCTGAGAGCCGCGGTGGTAGAGATTGTTTTCAAGTTCGAAAATGATTGGTCTTGTGGCACTAACAGGTGCGGCGGTAACGCTTTGGGTAAATGCCGCCCATTGGCCTGTGCCACGCAAAGTGCGGGCATTTTCGATATTGATCCGGTAGCTCTCGCCGGCTTGGCGAGCAAAGCTAATATCAAAGATCCTGGCGCTGCTGTCAGTAACCTCAATTGCCTCAACCGTCGCCACAACTTCAAGATAGCTTTGTTGATTAGTAATCGTGACCGATCCTGCCGCTTGCAGTGACTCAACGGTAACCGCTTCGTTGAAGGTGACTCGCAGCGTCTCGTTATCAGCAATAAGACCTTGGTGCCCAATATTTGAATTCAGAATAAAGGCTGCAGGAACTTGCATAGTTCGCAAGCCCTGCGTATCGGCGCCAGCAATGATGCGGTCACGATAGAAATCCAACGCAACGATTGATTCAACATTACCGGCCGACACCACCTTGGGCCGTAACGGCGTAGAAATATCTAAAACAATGACACCACCACCGCCAGCACTAATGAACAATAGATTACCGACGAGGTTTAAACGTTTTGCGATCGGAGTCGAATGTTGCAAACCATCAAACGTAAAGCGCACTCGCTGCTCGGGGCGATCTTTATGCACGATCTCAACGCCTTTGCTACCAAGAGCAATAAATAGATACTCGGCATAACTGGCAACATCAAATACGGTGCCATCGAACGAGTATGTACTCTTCAGTAGAGGGTCAAAAATATTAACGCCGCTCAATGAGTCGCTAGCGGTATCGCTCGGCGCTGCCGCGCTCTCACCTTGGTAACTAGGCGGACAAGGCCCCCACAAGGCACCATTCGCGTTACCGCCTCTGAACAACCAGCCATCATCATAGAACAGCATGCTGCCGTGCTCTAAGCTCAGTTTCACATCCATATTGACAGGGTCATTTGGATTGATAAAACTGACCGCCCCGAAACTGCTACCGTCAGCGACACCTATCGATGCCGAGCAATCCCTAGGGGCCTCTGTATCAACGCCCTCAGCACTTGCGGTGAAGGCGGTGAAGCCAACCGGCTCAATATCACGCACGATACTAGGGCTATCTGCTCGGCTAGTTAGCTGTAAGCCGTTTTGCTCGTCGAAGTTTAAACGTGCTACGCCGCCGTGACCTGAGGCAACGTACAAACGCTTACGTTTAATTCCATCTTCGTACTCTTCTCTAAGCGCTATACGTTGAGAATCAATGGAGAACGGTAGATTAGCACCGACGCCGCTTAAGGCGTCTAGCTCGGCTTGCTCTTCAGCGCTCAAGCTCGGAAAACCAATTAAAAACTCAGCCGCACTAGCTTTGCTTGAAAGTTGGGTGAATCGTTGATAGCGCTCAATTTCTTGAAGGCCAGCAAAGTCACTCGGTAACGTTGGCAGGCCACCAACTAATAGCGGAGCGCTTGGGTTTTGTACGTCAAAGGTGGCGGCAAAATACGATTCGTGCAAACCACCTTCGCGCTCTATGCGAGTTTGATAGAAATAACCGGCTGCCACTGCGGCAACACCCGTCTCTTGGTCTACCACCACATCAATCGGGTTTATCGATGACGCGCGCACATTAGATAATTGCTTGATGCCATACCCAAAGCCGCGTTCATCAACTAGCTCACTCTTATTGCCGTAGCGGTCTTGCGCATAGACGTTATTGCGTCCGGTCACTCCACGAGGGGTAATAATTTCAATTTTATTACTCGACAATACTTTAACGCTTTGTATTGGCTGAGAGCCTATTTCTAAGGTAATACCCTCTTGTACGGTATTGCCTGGCTCAAAACCCGCGCCGTACAGAGTCACGCGAGTGCCACCGCTTAGTGGCCCCCAAAGCGGGGTTAACGAGTCGAGGCGCAATGGCGCATCAACCTGAACACCGGCCCGGAGTATCGCACTCTGCCATAGTCCACTTTTCTCAATTTGCAAACGAACATCGTATTGGCCTGCCGCGACAATTGGCGGCACGCTGGCGGTGATCATCGCTATACGCTCGTCTTCAGAGTTTTGTTGAATATCAAGTATGTCAATTTCAAGACTGCCGACGTAGGCCCTTACCCGAGTAGTGTCATCGGGAACGCCCAGCGCCGAAATGGTAATTGCGCTAGTTGTTGCCGCCTGAATACGGCGTGGAACAACCGCATCAATCAGCAAGGTTTCAGGGCGCGCACCTCGATAAATCAGCTCGGCTGTTTGGGTAGAACGCAAACGGTAGAGTTCAAGATTGATCTGCGCGCCATCTTGTAATACCGGCTTTGCGGCGATCAAGCCTTTTTCAGCAATGACCACAAGCCGTTCACCAACGTGTAGTTGGCTTGCGTCGTCGATATATATTAGCGCATCGTTATTCTGTATTTCGACACGCGCCGCAAGCAATTCACCTGTCTTTCTAGTAACGGTAAACAGACTCAGGTTTGCTGGAAAAAGATCGATAGCCTTGTTGAAGCGCAGTCGCACTTTCAAATCGCCATCGGTGTCTCTGTCTAAAATGCCATTTTTGGGGTCAACACTGTGTAACTTAAGAACAGCGTCTGGGGTTTCTTGTAAAACACCCAAACCAAGACCTGACTTACCGCCACCGATAATCGAGTACGCCGTGGCGACCACCGTTTCAATACTATTGCCGTTAAAGCCTTCGTAGCTATCAATATAAACTGGCTCCCTCGGGTCAGTAATGTCATAGCTCATGATGCCTTGCTTACCGGCGGCAACATAAAGTGTATTGCCGAAGATGGCGATGTCTAAACTGGTACCCGCGATTCGGTAAACGATTTTAGGATTATTGAGATCGCTGATGTCGACGATCACTACACCGTTCTCACCGGCCGACAAGTAGGCGAACTTAGCCCGAGGTTTTGCCGCACTAGTTTCTTCGAGCAATACCTTACTCGCTGGCATATCGATTGAGGCGACGATACCTAGGCCAGTAGTTTGGCTGCGAGAGACAATGTGGAAGCCACCAGCGCCAACCTTTTCCCTATCGATTAAGCGGTTATTGATAAGGTCGAACTCACCGGCGACAACAATGTAATGCGTATCGTTGACTTGCTCAGAGAGGTCGGTGACTCTGGCAACATCAAGTACTGGCTTATTGCCTGTAACGCTAAGGCTATCGGACAAATAGATTTTGCTTTGTAGGTAAGCATCAACAAAACCGATACCGCCCTCGCCCATGGCTACGATCGCTTGGTTGTTTTTAACTTCAATTCCTTTAGCAAAATTGCTGCCTAGGTCCAAGCTTTTGACTAAGGTTGATTGCGAAATATCTAGCGAGTCTATGGCATAGATAAACAGCTTTGCGTCTTGTTTCGGGGCGCTTATACGGGCTGCGGTGACAAAGATTCGATCGTTATTACGTTCAAAGAATAAGTCGACACCCAAGGCGGCGTAACCGGATGGTAAGTTTATGCGGGCTTCAATGCGATCGTCTACACCATCGCCGTCTCTGTCGACTAATTCACGTAACTCATCAGCGTTGGTTACGTCTTCAACATCGGCTGTGAGGGTCGAAGAATCAATATTGTAAATAATAACGCCGCCTTTACCCACGGCGGCTACCGCATAGGTGCCGGTTGGATCAACTACGATGTCGTAAATTCGGTCGTTTTTGTCGCCATCAATGTTCGTTTTAACTGGTTGTAAATAGGTAAAACTATCTTCTAGCAGTTCCGATTGCGTCGCCGTAATCACCGTGATGCTGGTCTTACCGAGCTGCCCTGGAGGCGTTATAAACTCAACAGTTTGTGAATCGATAACGCGAATATGGTGTGCCGCAACTTCATTGTTACCGACGATGATTCGTGTCGCACCGTCGCCGGCTTGAAAGCCTCGACCGCTTAATGTTACTGAGGTACCGCCGACAACCGAACCTTTATCTGGCTCAACCGACTCTAATACCAATGGCTCTATATAGTGGAAAGCGCCCAGTTGACGAGTGTTGCGTCCGTCGGCTTCGCGAACTTCCAGAGTCGCCGGCCCGGCCAAACTAGCCGGTACGCGGAGTGTGTATTCAATGGTGTCTGCGCCGCTATCGATTTGCGACACGAGACTAGCGGCTTGATCCGACACCAAAAATGTTGGTGACTCTGTATTACTAAGTACAACCTTGATTTCGCCGCCTTCGGTCGAGACCATTGCTGGTGTAACGTTCAAAATTACCGGTTGTGCGCCTAAGCCTTCACCAGTACTAAAATTCAGAGTGAACTCAAAGAGGCCCGTTGCTCTGCGACCACCATCAGCTGGTTCGGCTAACAGCTCTAATCGGTAAGAGGTATTTTGCGATAACTCAACGCTTGGAGTAACCCTAACGATGTTGGCATTGGCGACATCAAGTTGAACACTGAAGTCCAATGATTCACCTTGTGCGGTACCGGTGTCTTTTAGCAACGATAAATAACGCGACAAGTATTGCTCTAAGCTCTCGCCGCTCGGAACATCGATGCTACGGTTAAATTTAAGCTCAATATCAGAGTCGAGACTCACCCCGCTTTGCAACTGCGTTGGTTTGGTCTCAACCAAGTCAAGCGAAAATGTATCAACCAGTGCAACCGACCATGTGTCTCTACCCTGACTGCGTGTTGCGGTTACCAGTAAACCATCATCAGAGTGCAGATACGGCCATTTATCCTGCAGTTGATAGTTTTCGTACTCAGAGTAGGAATCGAAGTTATCCATAAAGAGAAGCGAATCTTGAATCGAGATTTGCTCATTATTACTAGTGTCGTAAACCGTTAAATAGCCTTTTATGCCCTTATCACGGCCCTTGCTAACCGTCGACAAAGTACTTATCAAGGTGGAATAACCACCTAATTGTAAAATTGAACCGTTAACCTTAAAACCATTGGGTTGATACTTGCCTAGCAGTTTAGGATTTTGAATATTGGAGTCGTCATAAAGAGCAACGCCCTCGCTTGAACCAATAGTCTGCTCAGCGGTTGAAAGGCCCATTAGCGGTAGGGTTTTATCAGTAGCAACTAATCGAGCATCGTTGATTTGAGGCGTACTTGGTTTGCTCAGATCAAAAATAACCCTAGCATTCGCTTTATTTACCGTGAGAGAGACCGATAGATAATCGCCTTGCACACTTATCGACTTAGCCGATAGCGTTACTGGCACACCATTTATAATAGCGGTCTCTATCTTGCGTAACACCACAGGGCGCTCGGGGTCGGCTAAGCTAATCAGCAGTATTCCTTGCGTACCAAGATTAGCAATTAACAGTTTGTCTCGAATCAGTAATTCACTGGGCGGGGCTTCTGCCGGAATCTGCACCTTATAAAGAATGTCGCGATCTTTAGCGTCCGCGCCAGCAGGTAAGTCGCCGGGTAAACGGGTTTCTCGATCGTAAACTAATAGCCAAGTTTGATCCTCGTGCTCAGTTTTAATACTGGGGAAGTTCATACCACGCGCGGTAACGTATAAATGCTCATCGCCCAATTTCAAGCCAGAGGCATTTAGGTCTTGAGGTAAATCGAAATACCCTAGACCGACCATCGGTGCTGCATTTACCAGCGAGCTGCGTTCATATCGAACCAACTCTAGCCAACTTGGTGCGATGTAACTGCGCATTTTTGCAGCGCTTGTAATCGTTGCCGGTTTCAGGCCTCCCACAGGGCTAGCTCGGCCGAGAACGTAAATGAGACCAAGCGCGCTATCAGTTTCAAGGCCGACAACTCTACCTGGCGGTAGCTTTGACGGGTCGCGTGTAATCGTAGATGACTGACCGGCCGCAATCGCGGCAAGCTCTATATTTAACTCTTTGAGTGAAAATTGGCGTTCCAAGTCAATCCGTGTATTGACCGATAGACCACCGTAGAAGAGTGCCTTGGGTGCATAATACAATCGCCCTCGGTCATCGCGCACTTCGATATCAACGAAACCACGATAGTCACCACCAAAATCCGCAACGACCCAATTCATTTTCTGCGCTGACTCCAAGCTCAATTTATCATTGTCGACACCGAAATTAACCGCCCGCTCTGGCTGCCCTTCTGGGTACGCACTTAAGGTTATCGACTGATTAAATCCGTAGCCAACAATATCAACTTTATCGTTAACGCCAGCTTGGCTAACATTAACCACCGCAGGATTGACAAATGAGATTGATAAGATATCAACATAGGTAAAGGCGCCGATTACGGTGTCTTCTAAGCCTAACTCGGTGACTACCTGAACGGCGGCTGGGCCAGCTTGATTTGGAATCGTTGTGGCGGTGATCTTATCTAGGCCATCGTCTTGCTCAGCCAGTTCGAGTGAGTCGATAACTAGCTTCAAGCCACCCAAATACAACTCTGGAGATTCACCAAAGTTAAGACCCTCGACGATCAGAGTTTCGCCACCTTTAATCGAGCCTGAACTTGGACTAATGGCGGTGATATCCGGTAACAAGGCATCACCCGCCGGTGAGGTGAAAAATGAGAAAACGTAATCTTCACTTAAGGCGTTTCCGGTTAGCGGTGCCAAGCCTTTCTTTAGAACGACTACATACTCGCTGCCCTCTACTAGGCTTTCTAGTGGCGTTAGCGTTATAAAGCGATAGGCAGGAAGGTTATTGCGTAAGGCAAAATCGACTGAAAACTTATCCGTGACCTTTTCGCCCAAGGCATAATTGCCGTTTCCATCAGGGATCACAGCGCCTTGATAGACATCAAACACAGCCGACAAATCAGTGTTACTTGGCAACACCGCGGACAACTCTATTGCGATTTCAGTTAAAGCGGTGGTGACGTTTTTCTGATCGACACTTGGCTGGTGATCAACCACCACTAACTCAGAGAACTCTATTCGATTGAGGCCCGCTTTACCTGCCGCCGCTTGCACCGCACCGCGCGCCAGCACTAAGTCGCGAACCGCATAGTTATCTTGGCTCGCATTACGCAATACCACAGACGGAATGGTTGCGTCTTTGTTTGCTTGACCAATGCTTTGTAAGTCGATGATTTCAATCACAGTTTGAATCGGCTTATCTTCTTGGTCAGAGTAATGCACGCTAACGTAAGCTTTGTTACCCGCAACTTCAACGTCGTAGACACCGTCACTTACGTAATCGGCGCGAGCCGGCTCAAGCTCCACCACTTTGTCCATGCGAATATTGTATGGGTCGGTAATATTGACAATATTTAGTTGCGATGCCCTGCCCTCACCCGACATGTCGGTTACAAACAAACGATCTCCGCTAATTTTTAAGCGATTAGCAACACCAAATGTATCTAAGACGTCAATAATAGGTAGGTTTGGATTGGCAATATCAACCACCACCACACCTTCCGTTGAGGCCGCTATGTAGGCGTAATTACCGCTTATCTTTACATCGCGAGCGAAGCCGTTCGGCTTAATAAAACCAACTCTATACGGCGCATTGATGTTTGAGATGTCAAACACTTGCACTCCGCCAAAGCCATTGGCAACAAAAACCAGATCGTCCTTACGGTCGAGACCAAGGGCTTGTGAAAAGGGTAAATCTGCGCGACCCGCCAATAAATATGGCAAGCCAAACTGTTCGTCACCGTTTTGAGTCGTGAAGATTAGAAGCTCACCATCTTGATTATCAAAATGGCGCATACCTGTATCTGGGTTACGATCAATTTCACCGCCTAACCCTGCAACAAAGCCGTCGGCACCAGAGCCGCGAGAACTAGGGTTCTTATTCAGTACGCCGGCCTTGGATGCCAAAACAAAATTTTCATCTGCCTTAATTTCCGAAATCGTACCGCTGAAGATCTCGGCAGCGCTATCAAGCAAGTTAGAGCGAATAAAAATATCACCGCTATCAACTTGCTCATCAGCCAAATCTGCTAGGAACAAACCCGTGCACTCTAAGCAGTTGGACACGCCGCCTGATCCAAATCCAGGCAATGAGGCCAGCTGATCCATGCGTGCTGGATCATGGCTGGTCCAAGCGGCTACCATCGCGCCTTCACGGTCAGGGCTGATAAATTGATCAATGGCAGAATAGTAAACTGATTTTGCCTGGCTCGAAGTCACCAACCCAGGTGCGTAAAAGCGTCGTTCAGAAATCGGCATGCCGACTTCATGGGTGGTGACCGAGTCAACCTCGTGCTCTGGTGTGACGACCTTTGTTTCTATTCGAACGCGTTCTTTGTGGTGATCGCCACGACGCAAAATATTACCGCCGGCGAAGCGCGCCCAATAGATAAAGTAGTAATTATCGGGGTCGCTTTCGGGCAGAGCTGGCCTAACAGCTGAATCGTCTCGAAATAATTCTATTGTAGACGTGTCTAGAGCCTGCCAAACACCGGAGGCATCTTGCGCCTCACGTATCCAAGTCATGAATACTGAGCGTTCTTCTTCAATGCCAATATCGGTGATGCTCACGGCGGCAACGACACTCTCGCCGGTAGTCAATATCTCATTGTTGAATGGGGCAAGCACTGACAGTTTTGGCGCTACGGTATCGTCGATACGACCGACATTGACAACGGCCGACTCGCCGGCTTGGTTAAGCACGTCGTAGGCAACGACTTGCAATGCGAAACCGTCGACGCCAAGTGGCGGCTCGATGGTAGCGCTAAAGAACCGTGCACCGTTAGAAACATCACGATTTATGCCATCATTTTGATAGGCGGTAAACACCGCTTTGTCATTCAGGTAGAACTCTACTCGGTCAACGCCATCAACACCTAGGTCATCACGAACTTCGGCGGTAAATTCTATCGATTGCCCATCTATTACGACCGCGCCATCGGCTGGAGTGACGATACTGGCGGTCGGCGGTTGATCTTTACTCAGGACTAATCTACGGGTAAACGAGAGTTCAGACTGATAACCATCAAGATCCACCGCAATCGCTCTATAGGCTATGGTCTTGCCAACGTTACCTACTGGGGCTTTAACATTGAAGTTAAACGGAGCAGAGCCGTCAACCGCGACTTGTTTGAAATCTGAATCTGTAAAGACATCGCCCAAAGCTCGATATAAACGTACGCTATCGACACCGACCTCAGGATCGGAGGCAACAACCGAAACAACAAATTCGCGACCTTCTGTAATCGAATCGATTGAGCCTAAGCTATTACCACGTTGATCTAGAACCTTAATGTCAGTCACCTGCGGTGGTGAGTTCTTAACTAAGGTAATACTGCGGTTAACTATCGAGGCATTACCTGCGCCGTCGTTGGCTGTAATCTGTAATTGTAAGCTTAGCTGATCGGGCAGCGTCGCACCGGCTGCGAGAGTATCCTTTAAGTACTCAGGAATGGTCAGCACGTTAATACTGCCAAAGTATGGCGTCGAAATAAGCAGCTGCTGTTGCACCTCTTCAGCAGATTCAAATGAACCATTTTGATCTTTATCGACAAACAACAGCAAGCCGACTGTCGATACGCGCACATTGTCTTGTGCTTCGATTCGGTATGGAAAGTTGCGCCCTTCAGCGACTGACGCGCCAACTTCAAGTGGCGCTATTACTGAGATTATTGGCGCATCAACGTCTTTATCAACATTCAAGGTCACTGAACTAGTTGTTCTAACCGTTCGTGCTTGACCCGAAAAGCGTTTTTCCGTGACCGTCGCAGACAAGCTTAACGGCTTACCCGATTGTCCATACGGAATCTCTAATAAGAACTCATAAGGAAACACTAAATCAGTAAAGGTTTTATCACCGCCGACCAAATTGGCCACGCTGAGTGTTACTTGATCAACACCGACATCATCGATTGCATTTACTTGCACCAACACAAACTCGCCTTCGATGGCCGAGTCGCCATCGGACGGCTTGCCAATAACCACTTCCGGTGGCACATCTTCAATAATTTCTATGACGACTGTTTCGCTAGCGCGATGCTGATCTAAATCACCAAAGGCGGCACCATAGGTATCAATCGCGTCAACGCTAATTACCACACGATTTTGACTCGGGTCTTGCGCATTAAACTTCGGCAGCCTAACGCTGAAGCCATAGGGCGGTTGGCGCAAGAGTAGATTTGATATCTCTCGCTCAGCGCCTTGAGGCCCAGCTTTAGCGACCATTCGTAGAGAGTCAATACCCACATCATCATAGGCATTTACGTTAATCAGCATTTGCGTATCTTCGACAACTCGCCCGCCGTCCAATGGCTTAACGATGTCGACCACGGGTCGCTCATCTATCTTAACTGGAAAACTTATTTCGCGTTCGCGGCTATTGCCAGATGGGTCGCGCGCTATCATTCGCACCCAAACATCGTATCGTTGAACGCTATCGACCGCGACTCCAGCGAAATTTGACGCAATTTGCGCAATTCTATCTACATGGATTAACTGATCGTAAACCAGAGTATCAATGTTATTAGTGGTTATCGGTTGGTTATCGATATCACGAATATTGCGGATAGTCCTAAGCGGTAGCGCATAATCCTGCTTTTGATAGCTACCGTCTTGGAGTTGCGCGCCGTAGGTTGTGTATATCTCAAGCTGACTAACTTTAACGTTATCAAAGCCGCGATATCTTACTGTAAAGTCAGAGAACTCGGGCGGACCATAACCGACCGTTGGGCTAACCAAGACGACCTCAGGATTAATCTCATCAGCGGCTCCAATAAAAGTAATTTCATTGGTTCCAATCGCCTGATCTGTATCTTTAATACGCGCGGTCAGTACTATCTCTTCGTTGAATTTAATTAGGCCACTTGGGATGCTGAAAACAGCTTCTTGAAAGACCAAGGTGTCGCTATTGAATTTGGCATAGTCATCGGCCACGTCGACGGTATATTTTTCTTCGAAAGCATCATAAATCGAATTCAAGGCATTGATCACATTGCCATCGTTAGCCGACATCGTGGTTTTCTGAATGGTGCGAAGCCCCAGTGGCACTCCATTAGCAAATAGCTGAATAGCATTTCTTGAAATCAGGCGGTCATCCGCAACTAAAACGCCGACTTCGATATTAAAAGTGCCAGCAACAATAAATTGGCCTGAGGCAGGTTTAGTAATGCGAATTTCAGGCGCTATATTTGATAGAGGGTGGACCAAGAAACGTCGTACTACCCGATGACCAACATTATCAAAGGTGACCACTTCGTACTCGGTAGGCTCGAACTGGTTAAATACGATTTCGTTACGCTGCTTGCTTACCAGCTTAATCGGCAACTCGGGGCAGGAATTTAAATAATCCTTAGTAACTTCATTAGTAACAGTGCCATCGCGATTAAATCGGTTAATCTCATAACGCAACAAACTCGCGTCATCGCTTAACTTAGTGATTAATTCGAATGTTTCACCGATCCGAACCCAGAACTCGCCATAATTGATACGCTCAGGCTTATCAATTATTTTTCGGTAGCGGCCATCAACTTTATAGGTTGAAAAGCTGCTGAAGGTGAGTGTTGGCGGCTGATTAATCTCTATCGGCAAACTGACTTGTGCGCCAGAACTTCGTTGTGATTTATCTTTCGCAACAACAGATAGAACGGTGTCACCTGCTAAACGATTTTTAGGTGCGCTGTATTGAAAGGTGACCTCACCATTGCCTTGATACTTGCCACCACGAACAGCGACCAATTGACCGTTGTCCAATAACGAAATAGCTTCGACCACGTCGGCATTATCGACAGTGCGCACCACTACTTCGATGGTTTCACCCGGGCGTATCGATGTGCCGTCTGCTGGTGAAACAATCTCGATTGTCGGGTCGGCTTGGTCGACACTTAAATTTGACTGGCGTAACTTGGTCGCCGCTAATGTACCACGCCGCTCTGAAAAGCGATCGGTTGCCGCTGCGTACTGGCCGATGGTAGCCAATTGTTGATATACGGTGGCAGGCACATCTCGATTAAAGATTTCGGCATCGGATGCTATGCCAATACCCGGCAATACCGTCATAAAGGCTTGCCCTGCTTCGGCATCATTGTCGATCAGCAACAGCTCTACAACATCGAATCTGCGATTTGATCTACGCTCAATATCGGCATCGTCAAAGCTAAGTGACGAAGGCAACTCGGCTTTGTGAATTCGAATCTGTTTTAGCGCTTGTTGCGACTCGCCAAGACCTTTGACTATAGGCGTAACAATGATTTGAGTCACCTTGCTACCAAGCAACGCTCTCAGATCCAAAACGCCATCATTGCTGGCTAAATCGGCTGACGAAACGGTTATGTCTCGATACTCAACTTGGCAAATATCGTTAGAAAAAGCCTCGACTCGGTAGTCTACGTCATAGCCCTCAACACTAAGCCGTAAGTTAGCAACATTAGCCATTGATGGGTTGCTAGCAAAGACAGTCGAGTTGGTACCGTCGAAACTCCAGAAATCGTTTCTGTCGATTTCTAGCGAGCCGCTCAAACCTTGCCATTCGCCATAACCAAATAACCACTCAAAATCATCCGCTGTTTGCTGATAAGAAAGAGCCCGATCCGACGCTACATCTAAACCACTTAAGGATGAAAAGATCTCGTAATATTTGTTCAACGATGTGTGATAGTCGTCGCTTACCGACAAACGAGAGAAAATCGGCTGACCAAAAAGAACGTTGTCCGCCGGCGAGCTGCTCAATAAATCAATTACCGGTGCTTGGTCTGGCTTAACCGTAAACAGTTTTGATTCGGTAGTGGTATTACCTGAGGTATCGCTAACGGTAACAGATATGGTAAAAGTAGCGCCCTCTTCAGGCACCGGAGAATAACGGCTTAGATCGATAATCGCATTTTCATCAATAGTTAAGTTGACGTCACCTATATCAGTCTCGGACAGCACTTCTCTGGTTTCAGTGTCAATAATTGATAGCGAGTAATCAGCCAACTCAAGATTGTCACTAAGTTGAACATTTAGGGTCGTTGCTTGCTCCTCTACCAAACTTTCATCTGGCTCATTGAACTGAACGATGGGAGCAATATCATCGGCTTTTATGGTTAGCTTTATACTGTTTGAGTCGGTTTCGTTAACGCCAGCATCGGCCGCTCTAATAACAAAGTCAAAGGTCTCGCCTGCTCGATCCACCATGCTCTTTGGCAAACGGATACGACCAGTATAATCAGAGTAAAAACGTTCCGCTGCAACCACTGAGCCAAAGGAATCAGTATTCGAAACTCGGATTTGCTCAAGCCGATCATCACGTGTTAACACTTCCCATTCGAGGGTGATTTCTTCGCCGTCTTTGAGTAAAGTCGGCGTAAACGAGGCGATATAAATATTATCACTACCGACGCCCTCTAAAGAAAAGGCATCGCCTGGGTACAGCGCTAAATCAGTTCCCGGTTTTGTAAAATTGACTAATGGTGCTTCTGGATCGTCCAAAATCACTAAGTCTAAACGTTGTTCACTGCTTAGGTTGGCATTGTCTCTGGCTCTGACACCGATCGCCAAAACACCTGTATCGGTCCGAGTTGGCACTCGTAGTTTTGAACTAAAATAGCCGCCACCGGCTAATGCAGCAGAGAGCCTTTGGCCGCTGTAGACGTCCTTAAATAACGAGACGCCATCTCGCTCAACAAAGAATTCGACATAACTAATCGCGCGATTATCAGAGACTAAGGCGTTGATAGTAAAGGGTTCGCCTTCAATTAAGCGAGAGCCTGCAGCGGGGTGACGGAATGAAATAACCGGCGGCTGATCTTGTACAACTTGGTATACCGCATCAGAAGAACGCTGATTTCCAAATACGTCTGTCGCTAAGAGTGTTAAGCTTAGTTGGTCGACGCTCGAAGGGATCGTATAACTGAACTCACCGCTAAAGCGTTTCAGGCCGGTACTGCTAACATCTTTGGCAAAAATACTATCGCCGCCGTTTCGTATCTCTACCCGTGCGATACCACTTTGATCGGTAGCCGTGATTTCAAAGTTTGCGCTCTGTTGGCTAAAAAGGGTCGAGCCAGGTATCGGTTTTGACAAGGTAGCAATTGGTCCTTCAATGTCGGCGGCAATTGAAACCTCTTTGCTAAGCTCATCAGACTCTTGCGCCAGAACATCGTACGCTTTGACCTTGATTGTTAAGGTCTGATTGGCATTAGCAACACCACTATCAGATAAATCTAAACGCTCGTTGACCTGAACCGCCTGCATTGGTACCAAGCCTGAATCTCGGTCTAATACTCGCCGCTCGAGCAGCACTCCGCCTAGAAGATAGTCAATTTCAACACGCTCTACCGATCGATCGTCACGCAAGAAAATATCGGCGTCAAACGTATCACTAGCAAAATACACACTATTGCTCGGAGTAATACTGATGACTTCTGGTTTTTGGTCTGCGTAAATTCCTACAATCGCCCTAGCTGTCGAGCTATTGCCGACCTGATCGTATACTTTTATCGAGATAGGATAGCGATCAAACTCACCAGCCGAGGTGTTTTGATAAGCCGGTGCGCGAACTAGGCGCAGGGCACTATAGGCTTTGAGCACACCTGGAATTTGGTCGATTGGGAACAGCTCATCTTGTAATACGTCGTTAGCATCACCGGTGAGAAGGTAACGCGACCCTTCTCGTTTGACCCCTCGCAGCTCGGCCCGTGTGGCGCCGACATTATCAAAACCAGAGACCTTAACGACAAATTCACTTTGCTCCAAGATGCCGGCAATGTCGTCACCCGCATCAGTAGCATTGATGAACGGAGAACTTAAATTCGCTACCGGAGGCTCTTCGTCCTGCCCCAGAGTTACCTCGACCGTATTACTATTCTCTGATTGCTCAGCGCTATCGAACGCCACCGCATAGATGCTAAGTGCTTGTTCTATTTTAATATTTTCTTGGGTTTGGTAAACAAACGCGTACGGCGCCGTTTTATCGCTGCCGACCAAGATTGCGTTTACGTAGAAATCGACTCGCTCTATGCCTAAATCATCAACCGCATTGGCACGCAATTGAATTGGCAAACCAGAGACGAACGATGCGCCCTCCGATGGGTTTGAAATTGCCACGGTGGGCTTTTGGTCACTCTTGACCTGTATGCGAAGTAGGTCAGTCTGATTCACTTCTTGATGAAAATCAGTAACTTTCGCCATTAGTCGCAAACTACTGCCTAAATCCTCATCGGTAATTGCAACCTCGAATCTAACCACCGCAGATTGAAACCCCAAACCTGTCGCATCAGCATCTGAATCAGAGTACTCACGAGTATCGACAACTTCGCCGTCGATAAGTAGCTCAATTTTAGTGCCTAAAGCCAGAGAATCGTCCTTTACTTCAACCGCAATAGCCAAGTCACCACCGACTGTCGCAATTTGACCCTCAAGCGGTGCTATAAAGTCTATCAAAGGTGGCTTGTTCTTTACGATTCGAACTAACTTGGTTGGCGCGTCTGCAACAGCACCATTACCACTAATTTGAGCGCCTATAGAAAGTGATGTTTCGTCGGTTGAAATGGAAGGCAGATTGATCTCTAAGCGCCAAACTTCAAACATTTCCTGCAACGGATTCTCTGGATCAGAACCCTCTACGTCACGTACTTCGATAAGCGGAAACGTTGCCGTACCCACTTTAGTGCCATCGAAGGTGTAATCGACTTTGTTTATGCCGCTGCTAGCCTTAACCTCTGGCAATATTCCAAGTGAGTGTTCGACTTGCAAAAAGGTAGGTGAAGACTCAACAATCCGCTGACCGTCAACCGGCAGCGCAAAGTCGTATGCCGGCAGCTGCGGCTTAACTTCTTTAGCTACCGTTACCTCGTGTACTGAAGACAGAGTTTGTTGCCCGGCCTTATCGCTTACCTTGGCTGAAAAGGTTAAGACATTGCCCTCTTGTTGCTCTGAGATTGGCAAGGTAATCTGATACGGCGCGCTTGCAAGCCGGCCAATTGAGACATTACTCATAAAGAACTCAACGTCTAAAATACCGACGTCGTCTGTCACTTGCGCACTGACTTTTAGTTCCGAGTTGGAAACAATATTGTTCGGCAGCTTTAAATCGATGGTGGGCGGAGCATCAACTGCGACTATTAGCAGATCAGACTCGACGCCGACGATCTCGCCAATCGAGAGCCGAAGCTTGGCCGGTGTTGCTGCGGGGATCGAAACAGATGATTTAAGCGCTAGTGCTTGGTCTTTCTTGACGAAGGTAGTTAGGCTTTCGGGAATTTCTAGCCGAGCAGTCCAATGCCCAAGAATAGCAGTTCGTGATCCATCATCGAACACGCCTTGCAGCTCTGGCAAAGCGTGGAAAGTATTTAAGCTCGGCAATATCAAAGGGTTATCGGCGTCAACACCAAGCACAGAAACATTAACCAACACTTTAGAGAAGTCGGCAATGACCGGTACTTGTGCCGAGAAAAGATCCTCGTAACTGACCGTGATGACTACATTGCTAGCCCCAGTTTCTTCAAGCGCGTATATCGTCCCGTCTCGAGTGACTCCAATTAACGCTGGATGCGATGATGTGTAGCTGATTCCATTTCCGATCCCAGCTAAATTAACAATGCCACGAAATTCAAAATCAACCGCGGGCACGATAACGGGCGTTTGCAATGCATTATTAATAATAATCGGCGTAGTCGGGACGATTAGTGCTAGCGCCTTTTCTTCAATCGAATCGCCAGTGAATGCGACCTTAGATAATACAGCTTGATTGCCTGACGCGTCGACCACGGCAACATCGAGTAACACCACTGAGTTAAAGCCAATTTCTTGATCACTTAAAACTCGATTTAGCGGCAGAGCGAGACTATAGCTGGTTTGGCCCTCTTGTTTTGGGTAGAGCCTCTGAGGTTCTAATGTTTTCACAAAAGCCGTATTTCTTGCTTCCGCGATTACGCCGCCACTGGTGGTTAGGTCCGACGCATTCAGACCTAAAACACTGAATGATAAGTACGCTATATCGGTCTCATCATTCGCCGAAACCGTGACGATAAGCTGTTGCGCATCACCCGAACCCTCTATCGCCACCGATTCAAACTCGATAGTTGGCGAGTTAGTCTCAGAGACAAAGTCTTCGTTGGCTGCAAAGGTGCTGCCGTCCTGTCGCTGCCCACGAATAGCCGGCGCTAAGCGCTCACCATCGTTTAGTGCAAATGAATATGAGCAATCGTCAGTGCCTCGGCTATCGACCTGCCAATTATCTGGGTTGACCTCTTCAAATCGAGTTCCGCTACCGGCACTCAGCGATACCAAGCTAGAGCAGCTTTGAACCGTCGCCGTGTATCTGACGCTGCCATTACCCGCAAGAGAAGCTGGATCAGCGACGCGAATATCAGTTTGCGCATGAGAATTTGCCCCCACGAGTCCGAAGCCTGTAACGCAAAGCAACGAAAATAGAGAGCGAACAAGAATTGTGCCCTTGCGAACAGGCGTTTTTCCGAACGTTGAGATGACCGTAGTCCTTTTATTTAAGTTTTATCCACAGAATAGTCAATAGACCTAAAAGACAGCTGCCTTCCCTGTCTGTCCTATCGTCCAGCCCGACTTAGTACTTACTGTATATTTTCACCCTAGACCACATGCTATTACTTGGAGTTAATGAAGTCAAAGAGTTAACTTCAAGTAATCTCCTTTTTTAAAGAAACCACTTGGTATCTAAACTTATCACAATGCATTTTGCACCAAGTATCGCAGCGCTGATATCCGGCCAACAAATCTAGACCTCTGATCAACTCGACTCGATAACTCCCGCTATTGATTGCTTTATCTCAAACGGGCAACTGGCGAATAAAAGAAACCATCGAGTAAGCCCGTCTAGCGGTTGTCATCTTCGGTTTTTTCTCAACATCATGCAGCCCTGTTGAGTTCGTCGCAGATCAAAAGAAAATTTATTACGGCTCAGCTGACGTTTAAACGCCATGCAGGTGGCATAGCTCGGATCAGACTCAAGTTGCTGCTTTGCCGCTTGAAATTGACTATATCTGCCATTGTGCGCCCTCTTCTCTAGGGAAAGATGTTTATCAAACTGAGCTTGATACTGCGCTGGTGCGGTATAAGCTAAAAACTGGCTACTTGCGAAAACCACAACCCCGACCACAAATAAGCGCCAACCTCGCTTTATGTTTTCGCAGAGATAAATCACCGCCCATGCCGCCATTGGTATCATACAAACGAGGCCAATCAGCCGATAGCGCTCGGTCACGATGGTGGTCATGACGCCTAGCATGTACACCAGACTGAACGCCAATAAAAACCCCTGCTGGCGGCTGATACCGGCTTGCCTAAATAGCACCACCACGGCAACACTAAACAAAGCGAATATCAGCGCAAAGTCAATAAAAGTTAATCTCAACGGCCAACGCTCACCACGCCATAGATAAGCACGTTCGCTAACAGACGAATTACTTTGCGCGGCAAATAAATAGTGTAACTTCTGCCCCTGCCCGCGTATATATGCTGTCGGATTGTGTTTAATATAGTCCATAGTCTTGGACAGCCAATACTGCGTCACTTGCGCTTGAGAAAGTGTTTGCTGTGCGTTTCTTTCGGCAAGCCGTTTCGAGTCAACACGATGACCAATAATATGATTGCGTATGCCTGGAACCTTTAGTAAAAAATTATCGGGCGCACTATGGCCTAAATAAACATTTAAGCCGACGCTAGAAACGTATTTTGGCTCGGCTCCATATCGAACACTAGATGCCGCAAAAGCGACTGAAATAAACAGCAATAGTACAAGGGCCGTACGCCTGTACTGGCGTGTATGATTGCGATCAGCGCAGGGCCAGCAAAGAAAGATAAAGAAGATGGGCAAGCCAACCAAAACGTGAACCCGATCAATACTCGCAATTAGTATTAATACGCAGAAAGCGAGCGCAAAGTAGTTGTTTCTTGGTTTAAAAGAAAGAATCGCCATTAATATTGCAGCAAGGGTCAAAAAGAGCACCAGAGAGCTCTTAAGCGTTACTCCAGAAAAAAATAAGATCGGAGTGGTAAAACAATAAACACCAAGTGCAACCCAGGCACTTCGCAAGCCAAACAATTGCCATGTGATGGTTACCAAGACCATGCAAGTTAAGCCACTCAAAACCGCGTTGAGCACAAACGGCGTTATCGTTGTATGCCCGAAAATCTTAAATAAGCCAGTAAGCAGACGCTCGTACGGGGAGAAAACAATAATTTCAGAGACATAGCTTTCGCTAAAGAAGACCGACTTATACCAGGCCGAATAATGATAAAGCGAGGCATCCGAGAATGGCAATGGGCTAAGCAGAAAACGCCCGAAATCAGCATCGACTAACTGCCAAATGCATAACGAGAATGGCAATAAAAATGACACCGCTAACAGGCTAAGGTAGCCGTTATTTAAAGGTGCAGAAGCGACTTTGTTATGCTTCAAACTAGACTCTGTTCTGTTTCAAACTAAAGAGACCTCTTAAATGTAAGAGTAACTGGATTAAATTTTGGGCCAATGCGTAGAATTTGAGCAATTGAATCGCCCACAATAGCCCACTTAGCTAATGCGATTACAGAATGTCGCCAGCGACGCTAGTAGGTAATTGACGGCCCAAACGTTTAGCTGTCATCGTTGGCCTAGCGACGAATATCTGTCCGAAAATTATTTGAAAAGGGAATACCACTAGACAACGAAACTTTTACGATCTGTTTATATCGTCGCGCCAAGCATTGGCTTCGCCGTTAAGTCGGTAAAGTAATGCCGCTTTTTTCAAGGAGTATATCGCAACACTGCTTTCACTGCTCTCCGATAGCTGACGTTTTTGCTGCATATACTGCCTGCGCTTATCTGGAAATTGCCGCAGATAATCACGAAAATTGATTGCCGCCGGCGACCAAGCGTTGCCCCTGACACAAACATGCACTACGCGCTGAATAGGGCTGCTCGATTGCGACCACCACCAGCGCACACCCGGATGCACAGGGCTCTCGCCCCAATCATTATAGTTAATTTTTTGTAAACATTTTTCGACTTGGTCTAAGTCTTGCTCTGATTCTAAGATCAGCATTGAATCAATGATTGGCTTGGCAGCCATACCCCGAATTGAAGTGCTGCCTATATGCTCTAAAGAAAACTGAACCGAGCCAAGCACTCGCGCAAACTCAGCGACACTTTGCTGAAAATACTGAGGCCATTTTGCATCGTAGCTTTGTTGAGCAAGTGATATTTCTGGGCTCTTCACACTCTGCCAGCGTCGAAAGCGTTTATAGATAGGCTCGCCGTGAATTTCACCAAACTCTTCGTTCAAGGATTTTAGTAATTGAAAATGATGTCTACTCATTGCCTTTTCAAGCCCACCATTGTGCCGGCAAAGGACGGCCCAATAAACTGCTCAAATTACTAAACCCCTGTTCTGCAATGGCTTGTAAACGGGCGCGAGTGTTAACACTGATAGTGTTAGTTTTGACCCCTGAGTGAATTTCTGTTGCTTTAGGGTTTAATTTTTCTCTTAGGTGCGGAGGCAAATTTAAAATTTGTTTCATGGCCTGCATTTTAACCCGTTGACGAGCAATCTTTGAGTCAAAGCTAATGTCTTGCCCATCGTCAATACCTAGCCAACAACACAAACGATTAAAATTTTGTACCGGCTCCGAATAAAACTCTTCGTAGAAGATCACTTGTATTTGTTCACGCGGCAACGCATCAAACCAAGCCGTTAGGTGTTGCTCATACCTCATTAAACCTGAGTACAACAAACCCGGAGGAAAATACGAATGCTCAAATGCGATCGAGTCGCTGCGTAGCAAGGCTTTATCTGCATTACGCTCCTCCTCATTACCTGTGCGCAAATATAAATGATACAAGCTAAGCACCATTTCTACCGGAGAACGCAGCAAAACAATCACGCGAGCTCCTGGGTTGTGGCGCGCTACCGCTAGCGCTGCTCGAGGGCTGTATAAATACCATACCGACGCTTCGGCACTGAATCGCTGATTGGTACATGCATCAAATAAGCGTGAATAATCTTCTTGGCTGCTTACGGTATGGGGTTGCTTGGGCAAGTCACTAGCGTAAAAGTGCGGCTCCTTGAGTACCGATGTATACACATCACTATGCTGTTTAAGTCCCGCATAGAGTGACGTAGTGCCGCAACGCGGTGCACCAATAACAAAAAGGTTTGGCACTGCTACCAAGGAAATATCTCCCGGTCTTTAAAAAACCGACCACTGCCTGTGACAGTTTCATCTTCCTTAACTAGCCAAAGAATGGTTGCGGCACCCTCTTCCGGAGATCGTGGTGCGGCCAACCCGCCGAGCTTAGTTCTCACCCATCCTGGCGTCATACAATTAACCCGAATATCGTGATCAGCCAACTCCAAAGCGAAGCCTTGGGTCAATGTATTTAGTGCCGCTTTAGAACTACGATACGCTATATTATTACTATCTACTTTGGTACTGCTACCATGCCCACTAGATACATTGATAATATGGGCTCCCGAGCGACCAAGCATAAGCGGCACACTAGCCTGAATGACCCGCCAGACACCAAAAAAATTCACCTCAAGGGTGTATTGAGCCTGCTCTAGATTTTCCACGCTCGGCTTGTCGCGTACCCCGCGAGAAATACCGGCATTATTAATTAATACATCAAGATAGCCTTCACTCTCGCCGATGCTAGCAATCGCCCGATTTACGCTAGCGGGATCAGTGACGTCGAGTAAAAGAGGTGTCACATTATCGAGGTTCTCACGATTAATTACGATGTTCCCATCGTCAAGATCACGACAGCCCATAAAAACGTCATATTGTTGCTCTACCAGACCTTTACAGGCAGCCAAACCAATACCTCGATTACCGCCAGTGACCAGCGCGACTTTTCTATCTGTGCTACTTAATTTATTCATATACGCGCCAATTGATATTGAGGAAATTTGTTGAATAAGAACTGCTCGCGCCGAGAGAGATAAGCCAATAGAGCATCATCAAAGTATTGTTCAAACCCACGCTTGAGGCGCTTTTCAAACGACTGTTTTGGCAATATTCGATCATGCTCTAACACCGACTTAAGGTTTTCCGTTGAAATATCAAAGCGCGACAACAAGCTCGCCAGATCTTGATTTAAGCGTTCGGTATGAATGAACTCTACCGGGCACTCAAATGCTTCGATTTTCCCGCCGTGAAGGTTTTCATCCCTGACACAGGCAAAAGCGGTGGCGGGCTGACGACAAAAAAACCGTATAAATTGCTCTGTGTGCCAACCCATTTGGTTTTGTTCATCGAGATAGTCATTGCTGTAGCCGTTGGCCTGACCGCGATGAGCATTGGTAAAATACCGGTTTGCCACATACACAAAATCTGAAAACGACAGATCGGGGTAACTCGGATACGCTTTTTTAAGTAGGTCTACCTCGCAATATTCTTGCGAATTTGTTTTCCACCAAGCGTAATGAAACTGCGAAATATAGCGATCAAATGGCGAGCGAAATACCGAGACTATCGGCTTTTCGCGCTCGCCATCTGGAATCTCCTCACAGGTGCCATGCTTGCGACCGTGCAATTTAGCCTCTGTGCCATAGACCTTTTGCAGCATCTTGGTGACAAACGTACCGCCCGTTTTGGGCATGTGAATAAACACGAAATCGGGGGTAATCAGCATCGGCTCTACCCATCAAGCGCGCAAAGGTCGCTGTTCGCCGGTCATTATACTTCTTAACGCGGCACCCAAATATCGGCCGCAGTAATCGCCATAAATAATTCCTTCTTGAGTAAGATGAAGCTTTTCGCTGTCTCGCTGCAAGAGACCTGTACTTACTAGAGAATCGATGGCGGTACTAAGCAATGATTCAAGTCGAATACCATGACGCTTGTGGTATTTAGATAAATCAATCGTCGTGGTTTTAAGCCCCATAATTACATCGCGCAACATATTATCTAGGCTGGAATTCTTTAGCGAACGATGCAACGGAATTTCGCCCTCTTCTATGCATTTCAAATAGTCGTCAATTTCGCTCACATTTTGGCGCGACTCATTGTTAATCGAACCGAAAGCAGAAGCCCCAAAACCATACATATCCTCTCCCTCCCAGCGACTAATAATATGCCGCTGCGGAAACTTACCTTCGCGAGTGAAGGTGAAATAAGTCGACGGTAAGTAACCATTGCTTTGAAATTGCTCGATTCCGTAGCGGGCAAATTCCAGTTCTTGTTGGTTATTAGGCAAGGACAGTTTTCCATGCTTAAGACCTTCCATATACTCGGCGTTTGAATATAGCTCTAGCTTGTACATAGTGATGGCATGCACACCTAAACCGGTCGCGCGATTCACCGAGTGCCGCCAACTGGCTTCCGTTTCACCTTCTAAGCCAGACAACAAATCAATATTGACAACGACACCTGTACCCAGTGCACGCTCAATAGCTCGACAGTTTTTTTCTTCAGTGTCATGGCGTCCGGTCAATGCCACCACACGATCATCAAATGATTGCACACCAAAACTAATTCGGTTAACCCCTAAGTCAGGCAAGCTATCAATCAGGCGATTACTAAAGGTAACTGGTTCAATCTCGAATACAAACTCAGGATCGTCAAGAACAAAATGGGCGTCGATGGTTTTCTTAATGCGGGCCAATTGTTCAGGAGAAAGCACGCTAGGCGTACCACCTCCAAAATAGATAGAGCGCACGCTGCGACCGCGCAAGGCCATCGCGTCGGCGACCATTTCAACCTCTTTGCACAAGGCATCAACATAGGCCTCTCTGACCTCATGGGAATTCTCAGAGAGTATGCCGACCTTAAAAAAACAATACCGGCAGCGCTGCAAACAAAAGGGAATATGAAAATATAAATGCAAGGGCCTGGTCGTTACCTGCGCGGTTTTCTCGACCGGCCGCCAATGACGCTGTGGTGGCCAAGCTACCACAAAGCCGCCTCTACTCGGGGTTTCGAGACGGTAATCAAGGTCACGCCCAGTAAGCAGTCGTCCGCTGCGAGAAATTAGAGTGTTCTTGCTCATGCTTGAACCATCTCAGCCATCGCTGGTTGTTGGCGACGCTCAATCAACGAGCAGACGCTTTGCAAAGAGGCAAAATTTGCAAAATCCAAATCGACATCTAGCAATTTAATTTCAAACTGTGTTTCGACCAACTCGAAAAATTCCGCCATGCTGATCGAGTCTAGCGCTAACCCATCTTCCAAAAGCGAGGCATCATCGTCAATCTCGCCCTCACTAATATTGAGGTCGAGCTTGCCTGCAATAAGGCTCTTCAAGGTGCTTAAGTTATTAGACCGATTCATACAAATATTCCTCTGTGATTTTAATTCTGTCAGGTTTGCCGCTTTTCAAACACGGTAATTGTTTAACGAGTTTGAAGTACTCAGGCCTAGCAAAGGCAGGTAAATTTTGAATCGCCAAGGCTCTTAACTCCGCTTGATTTAGTGTGTCTTCGCGCGCCGTTATCAACACGCTTATTTTTTTACCAAAAGACCCATCTGTCTGGTGAACCACGGCAATCGCCATATCAATGCCGGGCCACTCGGCAATTTGTTGTTCCAACTCAGCCAAGACCAATAGCTTGCCAGCACGATTAACGCTCAGATCCGCGCGTCCGTGAATCGTGAAACTATTGTCTTGATTCACTGTGGCAATATCACTGGTGTTCCAAGGTGTCGTTAAAGGCTGGGGCCCAGTTCCTTGATCAATCAATTCCGCTCGGTATGGGTGATCAACAGTTAAAATATTTTTCTGTTGTTCAGATGCGAGCACATCAACGGTGACCCCTTGCAGCGCTACCAACTCTTGCGGGCGATTGACACTGGATATTGCCACCACACCAAGCTCGGAACTGCCGTATAGATTGTAGACAGAACCAAAGATTTGCGAGGCTTGCTCCGCCATATTCTCAGTGGTCACGTCCCCGGCCAAAACTACCGCGCGGCAACCCTCCAAAGCCTGACTGCGTCGGCGTAAATAGGTGCGTAGCAAATGTGGCGTAGAGTAGACAAGGGTCGGTTTAAAGTTCTTCATCGCGTCGTTAATCGACAGCAGATTGGCGTTAACCAGAACTTTAATCCGCGCGCCTTTCATTATCGCCGGTAGTAATGCCGCGCCCAATCCGTACATATGATGCAACGGCACGGTAATCAGCACGCGATCATCCGCGTCGATACTAAGCCGATTGGCAACCACCTGCGCTGACATTGCCATACGCTGGTTTGAGTGCCATATTTTTTTTGCAGGGCCAAGCGTTCCTGATGATAAAAATACCAATCCTCTAGGAGGTTGATGCTCTTCACCTTGTTCGAAAACATTAGGCGAGGCATCATCGACCTGCATCGGCAAGCCTTGGTCGCTTATCAGCGCACCGCACTGAGCGGGGCAAGGCGTGCCGGGCGACATAAACAGCGCATTCTTACCCGCGCATAGTGCATAAATCAACAACCCCAGAGTAGCCGATGATGTAATCCCAGAAAATGCAGGAAAATGACTAAAGGAAGCATCATTCCAGCTCTTTTCAGCACTGTCCAAACATTGCTGGATAGACAAAATATCTGAATTTATTTCGAGCTCACTCTCACTTCCTTTGAGTTGATCAAGCGCACAGAAGGCGCTAGACGGATTAGCCAAATTCATAAAGCACGTGCCAAAGACAGATTGCACACGGTCTCTTCAATAGATGCGCAAACACTGCCATCGAAAAGCAACTCAAACCGCCTGCATAAAGCCCATGTACTGAGGGTATTAAGTTCCTGCGGTGATTCAACATACTCGAAACCAAGGTCACGCTTTTGTAAACAGCCGGTGTTAAACGGGTCAAGTATTTTGCCTATACCTTGATCACAGGCTAGCAACGCTTCTCGATATTTGGAATCGATACGGTCTATGTATACCTGACTATTAGCAACTACGATTATGCGCTCGCGCTGAACAATAAATAATCTCGAAGAGCGCTGTAAAACTCGCCCTGATGAGTCACTCACAAGGCGCTGTCTTAAGACCTCGACATCTACTCGAGCATTTGATAGCTTTTCGAAAAAATAAGTTGTTGATCCCTCAAGAGAAAGATATTTGTGCATACAAGGCGACGCTTGTTTGCACATATCAAAACCGAAACTCACTCCGTTTAAGGCCCGCACGTCATCCATAAAGTAACTAACCATCTATAATGCCTTATTTAAGCACCTGTCCTAATAAATTTCTGATTAAAACTATGTTAAAAGGCATCATTGACACCTGTCAATTAAAACTTAATTAATTCTGTTTAATAACAAAAATACAGCTATATAGCCGCTCGGTAAGCACCTATACCATTGATAATAAATCATCATTTTTAAGAGATCGGCTCCGTTCAGACGGCGTAAAGACGCTGAGTGATTTTGTGAGATACGCGAGTGTTTAGCGGTGCCAGAAACAACTACTGGAACTACTGGGACCCCCATAACTAATACTTGTAAATCTTACTCTAATCTGAGAATCTAATCACTCAAAGGATTAAAGGAGAGTTAGTATGACTCAACCCAGAGAAACTATCGTGTCTGTTACCGACACACCCTACTATCATTGCGTGTCTCGCTGTACCCAAAGGGCATAAACTACGACGGGCCTTTTTGTGTGGCCAAGATCACTACTCAGGAAAAGACTACGAACACCGACGCCAATGGCTTGAAGACAAGCTTCACAAAACAGCCAAAGCATTTGCCATTAAACTCTGTGCTTACGCCGTCATGAGTAATCACTACCACGTTGTATTGCACATTCGACCAGACCTATCGAATGGTTGGTCTGACCGAGAAGTCGTTAAACGGTGGCATTTATTGTTCAGGGGCAACCTGATTTCTCAACGCTATTTGGCTAATGATGTTTTACTCGATGCTCAACGCGAACGTTTAGGTGAGGATATTGCGCTTTGGCGTGAACGTTTATGCGGTCCATCCTGGTATATGCGCATCGTCAATGAAGCCATCGCACGCCGAGCAAACACAAAAGATAACTGCAAAGGTCGATTCTGGGAGGGCCGCTTCAAAAGCCAAGCTCTACTTGATGAGAGAGCCTTACTTGCGTGCATGGCCTACGTCGACTTAAACCCTGTAAGAGCTAAAATGGCACAAAATCCAGAAGAGTCTGAGCACACCAGTGTTAAAGCTCGTATTACAGCCTTGCAAAAAAATATATCCGCGCAAGTAACGATCGCTGAATTTATTGGATCAAACCCTGATGAGCATGGTCTACCTTTCTTACTCAAAGACTACCTCGAGCTTACAGACTGGACTGGCCGGCTTATACGAGAGGATAAGCGTGGCTCAATCGATGACCAACTCCCGCCTATACTCGAACGACTATCGTTAACCCAAGACGCTTGGAAAATACTAACGACTCGTTTTGAGCAGGAGTTCAAGCAATGGGTAGGTTCAGAACACATCGTTCGCCAGGTCTACTCAGACAAAAAGTATCAACGAATCCCATCGACCGACCATCACCGAACTCTATTAGGCTAAACCAATCCATCAAAATTTATTGAAGCGCGCAAGCGAGAACAGTGCTCGACAAAAATATTGCGTTAGCGGACTAAACAATAAGAAACGTGTCGGTACGTGCCTACTCTCATTCGGAACTTACTGAGAATTTAGAAGTCATATTTTGGACATGCGCTTACGATGAGGCTGTTCTTAATGTGGGTGTCCCAATATTTGTCACGCGTTTACTAAACATTAATCGGTTCATTTTGTTTGTTTTCTTATTACGCATGCCGTTGCTACTCGCTAAACTTTGTGTCATCACCGTTATCACTCTGTTGGCAACTTGATTGCTTGCAAAGCCATTTATTTGGCGTTCAGGCTCTTGCTCCGCAACTGAGTGCCCTACACATAAATCTACCTAAATTCGAATCTTTTCCGCTCTTCGTTGCAAATCAAGGCGAGACACCACCATATGGCGAAGGGTAATAGCTTTCCCTAGTAAGTACATGTTTATATTCTGCATAAAATGTGTAACGTTTATCTTCCAATAAAAATTCCATTTGAACCTTATGTACTCGAGAGTTGTGTTTCTTATACGACTCGGCATCAACACTATGCGAGTGATTTTGTAGGGGAACCGGAAAGTTTATGGAGTAATAGTAAGTTTCGCGTGTAATAGGCTTAAGATTGGCAAGGCGTCTTTTATCAACCATCTCCGACTGGTAAAAAAGATTTATCTGAAAGGTATCCATTCCCACTCTTACTCGGATCCTCAAACGAAGTTGCATAAGCTTCCCCGTTCATATGATATTTAATGCTTACAAGGTTTAGAGTCTTACCCAAGCTCATATCATAGCGTATGGTGTTAACATGACGAACATGCTCAGCCGTGCCGAAGTCTATGGTAACCAAGCCATCGCTTGAAAATAGAGTAAAGTTGTCTTTATGACGCTTATTGTCCTTACTCTCGAGCTTTTCATTCACCGAGCTCAATAAGTTCACATTGAACGCTCCTAAAGGAGTGACAAACTGACCATTTATAAGTTCGATCTCGGCATAGCTTCGATATTCTTTTTCGCAACCGGAAAGAAAACAACTAATTACCCCGCAAACTAAAAACTGTAACTGTCTAGATATCATTACTCGCCCCGATACTCTTTTAAGATCATTTTCAACACATGAGTCAGATGCCAGTTTCTTAGATACCCATCAGCTTTGATTGCTGATGCAGTTGAACGTTTCAGTGATTTTGTCTTTCTCTATTGTTGCCATCGAGCCGTACTAAGTCCGCGCGTCCCTTCAATATTCAGAGCATAATTAATTTTCAGAAAAGAGTCCTCTTTATAATAAGGCCTGACCGTCATTAATAAATTTCCATACAAACCATCTTTCGTTTTAACAAAGAACCTTTTCTGAGTTCGGTTATTCCTAGAATTATTTAATCCGCTAAGTTTAAGAACCTCACTATAGCCAGCTTCCGGAGCAACGTTCATATAGATTTGGCTTTCGGGTATCTCAATAAAACCACCGCCTGGTGCTGATAGCTCCAATTTCCAATCCACATTAGATCTTGTAAAGGCGGCATCAAAGTGGCCGATGCTGGTCATATCCCGCTGCCGATTTCTAGACATTGGACTCTGAAGGTCGACAGCGCTTCTGCTCCCATCAGGTTTAAAATAATAGCGTTTTTCTCCTTTATCGATTCTCGCCTGCTTCTCCAATTTCCACAATACAAATTTATATGGATTATCCTGAGAATACTCAGTCCATGATTGAGTGCCGTCAGAGGCTTTGAAATAACCAAACTTGCTGGCATTAGATGGTGCCCCATCATCTGCGCGCTGGTATTCATAGCCGGCTTTTCTTATTGGACCGATTGATACAGTAGCTCCCTGGGCACCAGTTGTTTTGAGGCCAAACATCCCATTGCTATCTGTCGAAATACGGCCTCTCCCTGTTCCACTAATGATAGCAACACCACCGGCACTATATTCGACGCTTGCACCCTGTACAGGGTTTCCATATTGATCGATTACAATACCGTGAAAGTCTATTGGGACAATCGACGGTGACAACAATTTGGTATATTTATCGATCGAGTTAGAGTCTATTTCTGCTGCATCTTGCAATTGCTCCTGGATCTTTCGAGCGTTGCCTAACTCACTGAAGTAAGTATTAGATTGCTCTATATACTCCTCGATATTTGGAACTGGACGAGAGTCATTGTTGAAGATTAACAAAAATGCAACTACCACCATAATGAGTAGAATAAGCGCAGTTAAAGTGTGTTTTTTATTTACAATCATAAATTGAATTCTTCAAGCAGGTTTTCCCAATATGTTCGTCTTTGGGAAAAATCATTGTAAAACTGCGCACTATGCCCCTGATTATTGTTATCAAACACGAGTGATCCATTTGAGTTTAGAATACGGTTTAGGTCAAACTCGCCACTAATCACCGACTGCTCGCTTGTCATTGGCCTTTGTCCTAGCGCATTTGTTCGTGATGGAATCATATGTCCGAGTATTTCAGCTGATGGCATATCAGTTGGAATGCTGCGCGACCAGACTAGTTCTTGATCAAATGAAATCGCAAATTCCCGCTTATATTCATCCGTAACCAAATCACCATCTTCGGCATCTGGATTAACTTTTATGCTGCAGTTTATACGAGTGTCGTAGCACTTATAATTATAAGTATAGGTCGGTGATGCATCTGGGAAAAATTCATCATCGTCAGGCTTGGTTAATTGATTAAATTCCCAACCTGCTAATGCTATATCATCTTTATTGTGGAAATTAATTATTTGCCCTGAAGCCTGTCCAATGTTTCCATAATAAGGTTTTTTATTAGGGTCGCCTATGGTTTCAAAGTCTGGTGAAGTCGGCCCGTGAGCAGGGTTGTATGAGTAAGAATACAGGTTAGGTGGTAAATCGTACTCGGTTTCGGTGAAAAAAGTAGTTTCATCACTGTTATAGCACCTCCACGCTGTTTCCAATGGAATATTGTTATCTGAGTTGGAACACCCGAGCCCCCCGGACACAGCCAGGCGATGTTCCATGAAACCTTCTAGCGGGTCATAAGCACTGCCAACAGTAGCTGCTTGCGATGCCACATAATGATCAACTAATTTTTGTCCTCGAGCATTTCGCAAGGCTTCGCTCACGACGACATTACCCATGCTATGAGCAACTACATGAACGTTTTTATCCTGATTTAACTTCTCCAGTTCATTTGCAAAGGCCGCTCCCGTCGCTCTCGCGACCATTTCGCTGTCGCCGTAGTTTTGTTCATTTCCCGACAAAAGCCATAAAAGTTGAAGAGTGTCATAAACATGAGCAGGCTTGCGAAACCAACCAGTTGGCCAGCTATACAAGCCAAAACGTCCTTTATACCCGCTCCAATACAATCGTTTAAAAGCCGTTTCGCCAAACTGAACTCGTTCGTCGTAACGCATTCTCCAACCATGTACGAGGGCTATATACTCATCTTTTTGTTGCTCAACATCAGGGTCGCTTTGGATAAGAATCGGCTTGTAATCGTACTCTGTATTTTCGCTAGTTGGTGATGCCGATATTGCTTCAAGTCGACCATGACCTGTACCAAACGTTTTATGATCGTAATAGTGCTTTACTGGCAACATTGCCATAAATAACTTATCAGATGATATGACCTTGCTTCCTGATTTCACCCTAAACTCAATATAACAATTCGTCGCATCTTCGGCACAGTCCGGCGATGAAGGTGTGACTCCTTCAAAAATTAATTTCGCTACTGATTTACGGCCAAACATGTTATCTAAATCATCCTTACTTAACCGTCTTACAAACGCTCCATCCACTGAGCTATCTTTGAGTTCAAACAGGTGCTTGTCACGTGCTTGATCTTCAACCTGTTTATTAAGCGTCGTAGCATTTGTTAAATAATCAGTGCCCTCAGTCCATTCACCTTTAAACAAATTAATTCCCATTCCAACGGCTCTGAGTTCAACAGTTATGCCGCTCTCTATTTGAATAGTGCCGTCTTTACCTCTAGACGCATTTAGAGTGAGTGCCATTGGCGCAAAATCTTCTAAGTCTCTTTTACTTTCAATGTAAATTAGCTTGTCAGTGTCTGTGTTAGTTCCTTCAGATGTTGGCTCGTCCCACTGTTCGCAAACCTGATTGCCAGTTGTAGAGGGACACTCAACAACGTTCAAATCAATATCGCCAGAATCATTTACAACATCAAAATCATTGTTTAACCAAAATCGAAATGGCTTCAATTCACTTGTCCGGTCGGATAACGCAGCATTAGCTTGATTTTTTTTCTGACTAAACTTGACCTGCCCATCCCGGTTTAGATCGGTTGCAATAGCAACCGTTCCAAATGCATATTCCCAAAGGATGTTTGCAGAATCGTTGTTTGAATAGAGGCGAAGAGCCAAGACATCCTCAGACGCCAATTGAGATAGAGCACTCAAATTAGAAAACTCTATGCTTTGATCGGCTCCAACTGTAACTTGTACTTCTGATTCACCTAGTGATAATAACAACTGACGTTGGCCGTCGATTGGAATAAGTTCGCCTGCAATACTTGAGATCAAAGAATATAGAGCCGTAATACGATCATCAGCACTGCCAATAGCGGGGGAGTCCAAGTCAAGAATGTCAACAACCTGTTCATCTCCATTCTCATCAATTATAGTTCGTCCAAATCCCCGAACATCAAAATCAAACTGACTAAACTGATACTCAGGTCGATACTGCCAAGCGTAACTCGGTAAGGGCTTATTCGGCTTATCTGCCTCGGGTAACTCCTCACCCTCTGGCAGGCCCTCCTCCAGTTCATCCAAAGTCTCACGGTAAGCCCGGTACTCCTTCCAACTTTCATTCTCATCCCACAGGGGTGTTAAAAACGGCGTGAGTAACTTAGGCCTGCCTGCAAGTTCAGCTTGACTACTTACTACATCAAAACTTGGGCAGTTCGCCCCGGCGACACACTCTTGGTCTTTCGGTTTGCCGATAACATGAATGTAAAAATGTTCGGTATTGGTAGTCTGCCCTTTTAACTTGAGTACTTGGGTGTTTCGCCCCGGCGCGATGGCGAACTCGGCCATGTCGTCGCCGATGGCGGTGCCTTTGAGTTGGTTTGCGCCGACTACTTTGGCAAGTCGGCCGGTTAAGCCGTATTGTTTTCCTGAATTTTCACCGAGTTCATCCGGCAGTGGCCGGCCTTCTTCATCCAGCCATTCGGTATAGACTCGAATACTGGTGTCGCTGGTTAAGGAGGCACCTTCGTTGCCGATGGTGTAGTTGCGCTCTTCGCCTTTGGTTAAGCCGTGTTCGACGGTGTAATCGCGTTCGGCCCAGATCTTAAGGTTTGGTGGTAATAAGGTGATGGTGGGTACTTCGACATCGAGTAAGGTTGTCGAGTTTTTGTTGGGGTCTCCGGCACTCTTAAGCTGAACCCGGGCGGTGCCGGTGTAGCCTGTGGCTCGGTTAATCGCGACTATCTTGATGTATTCGCCAGGCCTTGGTTGATCTGACTCACGTTTTCGTAAGGGTTCTGGCAGTTGGTATTCGGTGGCCCAATCTTCATAGCTTTGGCGACGATCTACCCCGCCGCCAACGTTTAACCGAGAGTCATTGCGACCCCGCAGCATGATGCGGTACGCCACTTGGTGTTCACCGGCGTTGTAGTCAACCGCCTTTCGGTACTTGGCTTCTTCGGGCTTTAAGCCTCGGCGCTCCAGAATTAACTGACCGGTTGATTCTCGGAACATCAGCACATCGGTATTTC
>JBKEFT010000039.1:0-60393 GCA_046709645.1 Arenicella sp. | reverse complement strand
ATTAGTGGGCATAACATCGGCAACGCGCCGACCTTTAGCACAACCTCGTCAGGCGTATCAGGCCGCAGTGCGACCAGCGCGAAAGTGGCGTGGAGCCCCCCCGGCTGGGGCAGCGATTTAGCCGCAGGCGAGGCGCAACGCACGCCTAATCTAAGCGCGATAGTACAATCGGTTGTTAATCGCTCAGATTGGTCATCGAATAATTCGATGGCGCTGATGATCCGTAAGACCTCAGGCAATCAAACAAATCGCCGTGCTTATGCGTCAAAGAACACCACAGATGCCTCTTATTATCCGGTGTTAGTGATTGTGTATAGCGGCGGTGATTCTGGACCAGACGACGATAACAACGGGGGCGGCATCGGCAATCAAGGCGGTGTGAAAATTGCATTTATTGGCGATACGTCTACTTCTGGAAACTTCCAACAAGTTTTAAACTTGATCAAATCCGAGGGTGCTGAGCTCACCATTGTTGCGGGAGACACTTCATATGGTTCGCAGGCTCCCTCTACATGGAACAACATGGTGGTTAACACCCTTGGTAGCAATGATCCTGCTTTAGTCGCCAATGGAAACCACGATTACGGCGATAATGACGTGAGTCAAATTATTGGGTTCGGCCAGCAGCGCCTAGGCGGCCAGTCAGCGGTACAATGCGAGGGTAGTTATGCCGAGCAAATGACCTGCAATTACAAGGGTATGTACTTCGTGCTATCTTCCATAGGTTCCGGTGGTGGTAGCACTTCATCTCATGAGGCCTACATCAACCAACAGTTGCAAAACGCTCCTGATAATCAGTGGAGGATCTGCGTCTGGCATAAAAACCAAAAAGATATGCAGGTGGGCAATAAAGGGGACGAGGTTGGCTGGAATGCTTATGAAATTTGCCGAGACCATGGCGCGATGATTTCAACAGGTCATCAACATGTTTACGCAAGAACGCATTTGTTAAGTAATATGGAAAACCAGACCATAGCCGATACCTCATCGACAATGACTTTAACAGATGGTCGCACTATTTCGTTTGTATCGGGCTTGGGAGGGGTCGGTATCAGATCTGGTGAGCCATACAAAAATAGCGCTGGCCAAGATTATTGGGGGAAATGGTATACCTCAACTAATGGCGCTAAATATGGCGCTATGTTCGGCACGTTTTATGAAAGCCACGCTGATTTTTACTTTAAAAGTATCGATAATCAGGTGATGGATAGTTTTACTGTTTTGAAGGGCTATGGAACGCCGGCAACCGGCACTGACGGCAGTAACCCAAGCACTGATCCTGATTTGATCGCACCCAATGATGTTGCTATTACGTCTGGCACAGCAGAGCCGGTATCGCTTGCTTGGAACGATATTTCAGTTTCTGAAGTTCAATACCTAGTTCAAAGACGTACATCAGGTTCATCATGGGCAACGATTGCTGAATTGGCTCCGGGTTCGACCAATTATTCAGATACTTCGGTACAAAGCGGGGCTAGCTACGGCTATCGCGTTGGAGTTAAAAACGCCAGCGGTGAAGTGTTCTCGACGATTGTCGGGGTGACGGTAGCCGGGGACGATAATAGTGGCGGTAACCAAGATACGACCAAACCCACGATTCAAATGACCCCGCCTTCCATAGACCTTTCAATTGCCCTGAATGGGCAATTCATTGAGCCTTCTGTAACGTGTGTTGACGGCGTTGATGGACCTCGGCCTGTGACTACTATTGGTCCTGTAAACACAAGTCAAGTCGGTGTTTACACCCCCGTATACGCGTGTTCTGACGAGGCGGGTAATGTGGCGTCTACCCTAAACGGTGACGTCAAGGTTACTGTTTATGACGAGGATACAATAGACCCGGTTATTGTATTAGATCCGCCTGTGCTTCAAATAGAGCGTCTCAAAGGAGGCACTTTCGTTGGACCCGCGGTAAGTTGCACGGACGATCAGCTTAATGCGCCAGATCTAATCAAAGAGGGCGAGGTTAATGCAGATCAGGTTAAGCTCCATACGATCACTTATACCTGCACAGATGATGCCGGAAACTTTGATCGAAAAATATTAGAGGTCAACGTCGTTGATGAACTTACTGATAATCCGTTTACGCCAGCAAATGGACGGCTGTTTTTTCAAAATATTTTCAGAAGCCCAGGCCAGCCATCGGGATCGAGTCTGGTAAACGATGGTAATAGAGCTACGACTTATACGATGACGCTAGAGGGCGTATCCGTTGCCCCGGTTTGGGTTGGGGATCTTGGCCAATCGTATGACATGGACGACTTAAGATTAATCCGTCCATCGGGCGGCAGCCTTTATGACCTCGATAACTACAGTGTGTTTGTGAGTGACATTGATCTTATACCAGGCGGTATTACCGAAGCTGAATTGATTAATAATTCTAATTATTCTCTAGTTGATGATGCTAACTTTATTCAAGTTCAAGGTGAACTTAAGGGGCGTTGGGTGTATTGGTTGCTTAGAAGTTCAACTGATGATTCTATGGGGCTTGCTGAAATTGAGGCTTATCTAGACACAACCAAACCCAATCTCACGTTAATGCCATCGGGTGACCAGGAAATCCTTAGACGCCAACTGTTTTTAAATCCAAGTTACAGTTGTACCGATGAAAAGGGCACCACTACGGTTAATATTAGTGGCGAGGTCAACGCTAACAAAGTTGGTACCTACTCTTTGGTCTACCGTTGCGATGACGGTTTCGGCAATGTCGATTCACAGTCGGTAACCATCATTGTGAAACCCAACTCAGATGACATACAGAATAGCGAAGATACTGACGATGATGGACATAGAGACTTAGAAGATAATTGCCCAAATCACCCTAATCCAAACCAGTCAGACTCGGATGATGATGGAGTTGGAGATGTCTGTGATAATATTGTAATCGATCAGAACGTTGGGGCTTGTTTCTTGTCACCCGATGAAACCGGACCAGGAAAGAACGGTATATGTCCTTCAAGTCTAAATGGCGAAGCCAGTTTAGCTCAAGGCAATGACGGTAAGTTACGCTCTCCTAATGGGCGTTACACCGCTGAGGTTTACAGAGGATTATTAATCATAGAAAACTTGAGTGGTGGTCAAGGGCAGATATTACATGAGATTGCGCCTAGATCGTCAGCGGCTAGAACTGTTAAAGCTCGGTTAACAAATGATGGTAGTTTCGAATTGCTTGATAATAATGATACAGCACTGTGGTCTACGGGAACCTATGGCAGCTATGCAGATTATTTGTATATCAGTAATGATGGAAATCTGTATCTAGAGTGCACCGACGGTTCTGTAGTGTGGCGTACTAATATACATAACGAAACAGTTGCTGAAACAGTTCAGGCTTGTGACACTAGCGTGGACGTAAACACGCAAAAGTCCATTGAAATGGCGCTTAAGACCCGAGTAGCCCAAAACTTATTATGTCAAGATGACGACGATATTGCGGTGTTTTGCCCATCAGGAAACCGGTACCAGTTGCTGTCAGTCGCAGATTCATTCATTTCACTCAGCAACGATTCAGACCTCACTCAAGATTTGGAATATGGATCGTGGTTAGGGTTTCTCGTAGATGCTTGGTGGACCGAGGACGAAGTTAATTTAAGGTGCCTTGACCGCAACAGTGGCCTCAATGGGTGTTTTGTTAATAAAGCAACCATCGATGAGAATTCATTGATGACAACTTGGCCGTCTGGCGCAGTCTATCGTGACGAGTTACCTTTCGATAAAGACACAAACGTTGAAATTCCTAACCTAGAAATCGGTGACCAAAGGTATATTCTCAACACTTGTCATCGGCACATGACCAATCAATTCTATTTTGATGAGCTCTCAAAAGTAGAAAGCTTCTCGTCGAATACAGATAACCGTCAGTTTATTCAGCGGTATTTTCCAAAAATCGACTGTCTATTGGATGTCCGACAAGAAGATGCGGTGGCTGGGGGAGTTGTTAACTACAAAGACAAAACAACGGCTTGGTTAGCAGCGGGGGTGCAGGTTGCACAGTTTGTAGATGAAGCCGCTATTTTTACTGCCGGTGCGGTAGCGCTGGGCGGAGGTGTGTCGATTCTCGTTGCTGGTACTGAACTGGAGTTGATTTTACTGAGCGCCACAGAAATAGTTGAAACCCTAGGTCCAGTGGTGAACGTCGGTATGGCGGTGCATGGTATTTGGACCGAGTTTGGCGAGCTCAATAGTTGCATTACGGACGTTTGCAAAACTCGAGCGCTGACCGATATGGCAATTAATGTTGTTATGCTGGGAGTTGAAGCGAAAGGCGCTGCTGATAAATTAGGCAAAAGTCGCTTAGCAGCAAACGCCGAAGGTATATCCAAATCAGCAATCAGCTTGGAGGCTGAGACAGGCCGAGCTGGAGGCATTTGGGAGAACGTGTCGTTAACATCGGCTCAAAGAAATCATTTTCGTATAATGACACTTGTCGGTTTAGATCCTACTCTGGCAACAATTGCTAGAGCAGCAGGTGAGGCCAATGATTTTAGATATGTTAATGCATTACTAGACCTTCCCGAAAGTGCCTTTAAAGACTCAAAATTTGTTGAGGGGATACTTGAGAAGGCAGATGCTGTTGTCAAAGCAGACGGCTCTATCGATAGCCTTGCATTAGAAGAAGCCATCGGAAGCTTGCAGAGAGATAAAGAATTTTTTGAGAGACTAAGTGGCGCGAGCTGCACAATAAGCTTTCCTTAATATGAATACGAATCTAGCGGCTTTGATACGTCGAGGGCCTTTTGCAGTGATGGTTAATCTGGTTTTTTCAAAAGCGGACTGAAAGAACCTAACACCAACGCTAGGAAACATCTCATTTTAAAGAATAGTTCGAACTTAATTTTAACACCATCAATCTAGAGGTTTTTTATGATAGACATTAAGAGTATGCGTTCGACGCAATTGCTGCTCAGTCTGGCCATATTCGCAACGATCATTGTTTGTACTTTTAGCTCAGCCGCATCAGCCTGCCTAGAACCAGATAACTTTGATATTAGTATTTTAAGAGGAGAGATGCCAGAAGCCATGCAAATTCGAATAGCCGATATGCTAAGGGACGATACCCTAGCAGGATCACGTTTGATAGGATTTCACGGCACCAGCGATATAGCGGCAGAGAGTATACTGAGTAATGGGTACGACCCGGATTTGATTTTGGATAACACAGCACAACTTGGACCAGGCCTTTATACATCGACAAATTTTAATGTCTCCGTAGATTACGCTACTGGCGGAGCTGCTGGAAACGCTGCGGGAGGAAGGGATCCGGCTATATTACTAGTGTTTTCTAAGGGGCTTGACGCTGATAGCATTACGGCGCCGAGTGTCAATCGTGAAGGGTACCCTATTAATTCAAATGGTGATCCCCTAGCCACATGGGGAGAGAGTAGTCCGTTTGTAAGGGATTTTTCTGCAATTTATGCGCCCTTGCATGTCGAGATTTCTCCTTATAATGCTAGTGTTCCGGTTGATAACATACCAGATAGACTCAGGCTTGCAGAACAGTTGAAAATCAATCCTAGGGCATTTCGCGCGGGTAGCGGTGTCACTATCGAGTTCAGGAAAATCGACTTAAGTGTTCTTGGAGATGCTGACGAAATTGCGAAATACGCTTACATTTATAGGCCTGAAGGCTATATCCCGGGTGATTATAACCCCAATCCTGAGAAATACTTTCCTGGTGAGGGTCTTTAAATCTTAAAGTAAAACTAGCTAAATTAGCAGGACTTCGATTATGACCTAGATGTGTTAATCCCGAAACTGGCGTTTATTTGTTTTAAGAATTTACTAAGAGGCGAGGATGCCTATAGCTAGGGCTACCGTCGCCTAGGTAGACGGCAAGAAGTGCCATTGCGTCATTCTAAGCACGCTTCTCTATGAGGTGTTAGTCACTATTGCGGAAATAATTCTGAGTAACGCCGACCCTGATTAGAAGACAAATTGCTTTCGACTGCGATGGCCTTTGTCAAGGATCGCCTTGGAAATCTTGGAACAAGCACATCAGAAAAGAAGACAGTCGGTTCATTCGTCTGCAATCAAACTAAGGAAATTGGCATACCATTTAGATCTATAGAATATCTAGAGGAATGTACGGGGAGAATATTAAGAGGTTGTAAGAGCGGCACAATTAATAAAGCACGACCGCCAAACGTTCAATCGAGATGCCAAGAAAATGCTTACCACGAAACTTGAACAGCAAACTTCGATAACCACTAGAAGGTTCTAACCTTGCCAGCCTTAAGAAAGGACGTATATGGATACCTCTCGAATAGCAAGCCAAGTTTGGCCTAAGCCAGCATTTTAGCGCTGACCTAAATTTTTTTACTTAGCAAACTACGGAGCTACTTTCGTAAATGATGATTGGGTTGCACTGACATATATTCGGCCTCATTGGAGATGTTTATTTCTCATCCCCAGACCCTGATGAAGATCCGCACCTAGACCGTCTAAACAGGCACACGGTTTTAAAAACCTTGTCCAAAACAGGCTGTGTTTGGGTGCGGTGCGCAGCACGGGATAAACCCGTTAACTCATCATGCTATTGGCAACTCCGTGGAAGCTAATTCATTAGTGTTAGAATTTGATAAAGATTATTAAACAGGCATTGGTCGATACATTTCTTGCTTGTTGAGTAATACCCACGCGAGTCTCGCTAGGCGATTTGCAACAGCGACCGCTGCGACGTTATAGCCACGACGCTTCTTGAGTCGTGATGCCCAACGGCATAGCGCATCGTTCTTCCGTTTATCACAAATCATTAATACCGTACGCGCCCCGTGTATAAGTTGCTTGCGCAAGTACGGGTCGCCACGTTTGCTAATGCCTTGCATCTGAGTTCGGTTGCCGCTAGCACTGAGCTTGGGCGTCAGCCCAAGACTCACAGGAAGGCCGCGTGAATTAGCAAACTGTGATGCGTTGCCATATTTACATGTCAGGGTAGTGGCCCTCATGACACCAATGCCAGGCAAGGAATGCAGTATTTTAGTGTTGTAGTCTTGCTCAACTTGCTGCCTGACTTGACTAGCGATACTAGCGATACTAGCGATACTAGCGATACTAGCGATACTAGCGATATGCCTAGAGATAAGTTCAAATTGTTGAAGTGCAAACTCAAGCTCGCTCTTAAGTAGATCAGAGAGTTCGGTGTCGTTCATCGCTTCTTCAATACCAAGCAGAAAACCCTTCTTGCCCTTAGTGCGTATTCCGCGGCAACGTGAACACTCATACCCCCCCCCGCTGGAACGTGAACACCTACGCCGCGCGATAGTGAGCACTCGCACCCCCCCTGTGTCAGGATAGTTGTTCACGTTCAGCGGAATACGCACTTAGCCATGACAATGCCATAGTCGGTGAGTAAGCCCCGCATTTGCCTATTTACACCGCCGCGATTTCAAACCAGACGATCACGAATACGATGCAAACATTGAATGTTTTGCTGATGAGTTTTTTTCAGCGGTACGAAACGTAAGTCTGGCCTCTGTGAAGCTTCGATGATAGCCACTGCATCGTTGGCATCTGTTTTGTTACCTCTCATGAAGGGCTTAATGTGCTGCGCATGGCCCTCCGCGATGATAAACCATACTATTAACCTAGCATTCAAATACATTCAAATACATTCAAATGTATAATTGCGTATGTTTAAAATCGATGCCCGTAAACGTAGTATCGAAGTGCAGCAGCACAACCGAGAACAAGCAATACGACTCTATCTTGACGGAATCAGTCGAGCCGAAATAGCTAAAGTCATTGATGTCCATTATGGCACTCTAGCTGGCTGGATTCGACGCTATAACCAAGGGGGCATAGAAGCGCTGCAAATAGGTTCTCGAGGACGGAGTAAAGGCGAAGGCCGCAAGTTAACGGCGAATCAAGAGCAGAAGCTGAAAGAAATCTTGGTTGGTAAAAGCCCCGAGCAAATGCAGCTTCCTTTTGCTTTATGGAGTAGTGGGGCTATTCGTTTACTAATACGCGAGCAGTGGCACATTAACTTACCCCAACGGACGATTAGTGCTTATATGAAGCGCTGGGGTTATACCCCACAGAAAGCGGCAAAACAAGCCTACGAGAGATCAGATAAAGCGACACAAGAATGGCTTGGCGAAGCTTGCCCGGCCATTAAGAAGCGCGCTGCCTTGCAAGGTGGCGAGGTCTTTTGGGGGGTGAGACTGGAATTAGCAATCAATGCCAACATGTACGAGGTTATGCGCCTCGAGGCCAAACTCCAATAGTCAAAACACAAGCGAAACGGTTACGCACTAATTTGATTTCAGCGGTCAATAACCAAGGGAAATTACGGCTTATGATCTAAGCAGAAACGATCACGGCCATGGTATTGATACGCTTTATGGGAAGATTAATCAAAGATGCAAAGCGGAAGGTATTTCTTATTTTGGACAATTTGAGAGTGCATCATGCAAAGATTGTTAGAGCCTGGTTAGAAAAGAATAAGGCTTTGATTGAGGTTTATTACTTGCCTGCATACACACTAGAAATGAACCCAGATGAATACCTAAGTTGTGACCTCAAGCAAGACATTCGTGCTTCATCGCCAGCTCGTAGCCAATCTCAACTGAAGAAGGAAGTCCTTGGACATATGCGAAAATCACAAGCGCTTCCTAGTCGTGTAAGAAGTTATTTCCGGCATCCGAATATTCACTATGCGGCTTAAGGTATTTGAGTGCTGGGTTAATAACTATAAAACTGTTCAATCGGTGGCGGTATACTTATGGTCTATCGCTAATTTAGCATTAACTTAAATAAACGGCCAGATTTAAGGCCTCGGTATCGAATGAGCCTGTCTTTAGACTTCTGGTTAGACCTCGCCGGCGTGGCGATCATATTTGCATTGATCATTGTCGCCATCCCCAAATATCGCGCCTACAAAATTAAGCTTGCACTTGCTCATCGGCTCAGAGTTGAGGTGTCCGATAACATCAAGATGGTGCTGCCAAATATAGCCTCAACCTCAGTACAAAAAATTAACGCTGATGGTCAGCTGAACAATGATTCGACTGCTTTAAAATTCTGCCTATTCCAATTGGATACCCTGATTTCCAAGTTAGACGTGTTGTATTCAGAGGAGCGTGATCGAGTAGCTAGATTTCGAAATGGCTTGCATGCGCTGATTGGCAACTACGATGCAGGGAAGTTGATGTCCGTTACAAGCGAAGACCTAATTCTATTGGGTGAGCGTATCATTGAAGATTTACGCGAAAACGGATTGCTGAGTACAGTTTCTCGATAGCTGATTTTAATTTAGATTGAAGTCTTTCCTTATTTAAAAAGTGCCCAAGAGCTTTATCGCAGGCAGATTCTCTCGTTCGAAGCATTTATTAGCTACCGTTAGCGTTTTGCTAACGTTGAAATTGAGCTGGCCGGCATCATCTAATAAGTGCTTGGGGTAATAGTGTTATGATTTTACTGAAGAAATTACACTAATTAGTTGCAAGATTTTGATTTTCAAAAATTCGAATCCGCTGATATCAATTGGATTAAGGGGTTAACTCAAATGCTCAGATTATTCATCTTACTTACGCTGATCTTTTTCTTGTTTATGTTTGTGCGTGAGCTCAGGCGGTATTTCACCCGCGATAAAAAAGAACAAGAGTTACGGGAAACTTTTATTGAAGGTGGATTAGTTGATATCGAGTTGGAGATCGCTGAAGAAAAAGCGCGACAGGACGATGTTCGGTCGGAATTGGACGAATTAGATTCGGAAAAAAATAACAATAATGAGGAACAAAGTAATGACAAGAATCCCCGCTAAATTAATCGTATTCGGAGTCCTATTCGTAGGGGCTTTAGTCGTACTTTTTATGGCATTCGGCATCAATAATGCTGGCCACAGAACAGTAGTACAGTATCCGACAGGTAAACTGTATGTAAAATTCACGCCTGGCATTTATCCGCAATGGTTCGGTAACGCCGAAATTTACAATGACGTAATTACCTTCGACTACGACAAAAGCTCAGCCGATGTTGACTCATCGATTAATCAAACAGGTATCTCGGTACGCTATCAAGATGGGGGTACTGGCGCGGTCTACGGCAAGGCTCGTTTTACATTGCCGGGTGATGAAATTACGATGTTGCATCTGCACAAAGCTTTTCGGTCCAATCGTGGTGTGTCACAAAAGCTAATCAAATCTGTCACTGAAGAGGGCATGAACCTCACCGCCGGTTTGATGAGTTCCGAGGAAGCGTATGCCGAGAAGCGCAGTATCTTTACGCAATGGTCAAGCCAACAAATATCAAAAGGTAAGTTTCAAACCCGGCTTGAGAGAATTTCTACGGTAGATGAGAGCACTGGCAAGGAAGTCACAAAAAACGTTCCGGTCATCAGTTATGGAAGTGATGGCTTGCCAGTGCATTTAGATAGTGACCTTGCCGACTATGGCATTGATGTTAACGGTTTCCAGATAACCGATTGGGATTTCGAACCGAAAACATTGCAACAAATTGCAACAAAACGTGAGGCAACTATGGCGATTATTACTGCGATTGCCAATGCTGAACGTGCCAAACAAGATGCAATTACCTCGGAAGAACAAGGTAAGGCTAATGTGATGACGGCGAAGTACCAGAAAGAAGTGGTTAAAGAGCAAGCCATAGTCGACGCGCAACGAGAAAAAGAAGTGGCGGTGATCGCCGCTGAAAAAAATGTGGAAGTCGCGCGTCAGCAAAAACTCGAAGCTGAGCAAAAGAAATTGGCCGCCGTAGAATATAAGCAAGAGCAAATTTTGCGCGGTGAAGGTGACGGTGCCTACAAGCGATTAGTCATCGAAGCCGATGGCGCGCTAGCGCAAAAACTTGAAACCTACGAGGCCGTGATGGGGCGCTTTGCGTCGGCTATCGAGAAACAAAAGTGGGTGCCAGAAGTTCAAATGGGCGCAGGATCTGGGGCCGATGGTGGCTCAAATGCGATGACCCTGATCGAAATGATGAGTGTCAAGGCGGCGAAAGATTTGGCCTTGGATATGAGCGTTAAGAAATAGGACAAGCAGTTCGATCAATAAGCTAGGCTCTTGATCGATCAGAGCCTAGCAAAGGACTATTATTCGACTGCATTAAAGGTCGACGAAGTCCAATTCAACATATTATGAGCAGGTAAATCTTGAAACAAGCAAATATTGATGCGCTAGCGGTTGCTGCGCAAAAAGCAACGTCACAGGCTGCATTTGCGACGACTATCGTTACTGCTGAAATGCCGGATGCTGACGCCGTAAATAGTCAACTGACGTCGACGGTGCTCGAATACATGCAAAAGAACCCAGGCGTCAGCCGTTCGAATATTAACGGCTGGCAATCGGAGCCTGACATGCTGAGCGCTGGTTGGGGCGGCGAAGCAACAGCCAGCTTGGCACGGCTTGCGGTCGGCATATGCAATGGGTTTTCAAAAGATCTGAAGATGGTCGATAAACCGCGCTTTGAATGGACGGCCGATATCTGGGCTAACGTCTCTGCAGCTGGTGCATCGAATAATTGGCATGTACACCCGCAGGCATTTTGGTCAGCGGTATATTACGTGGATGATGGTTACAATGGGCCTGACGATTCAGAGGCTGGAGGAGAGCTCGTGTTTCAGGACCCACGTTATCCTATGAATCGCATGTTTTCGTCGGAGCTTGTTTTCCGTGAATCAGACGGTAGGCCGCAGGGGCACACGGCCACTTTTCGACCAAGAAACGGAATGTTAATCGCATTTCCGTCATGGCTGTATCACAAGGTTCAACCCTATCTTGGCGATCGTCAACGCATTTCTCTGGCGATAAATATGACGGTTATGCCAGCTCGTTCGGAACAGGATTCGAGTGCAGGCAATCGTCCTGCAGTGCGTTAGATTGACGCTTATTACTTTGGCTGGCTAATGCGCTAAGCACTTCAGTGCCTTGGTTAACTCATAGGCACTAAATCATGATATTGTTTTTCGTCAATTTTTGAGAGGACATCATGAAAATTTTATTAATTACGTCGTTTATCGTTCTATCGTTCTATTGCTTGTGGCGTGTGGCGATAACGCTGATAAGCAACAACGCGCAAGCACCAGTAACTCGACCACTGAGGTTGAGGCGGCTGTAACGCCAGTAGAGCCGCTAGCAGAAGAGCCGGCAGTAAAAAAATATAGTGCTGAAGCATTTTTTGAAACCACTAGATTTTCGTCGGTAACCAGTAGCGGTTTTGCCTATGCGCCAGACAACAACTCTATCTTAATTAGCAGCGATGAAAGCGGCGTATTTAATGCGTACAGCGTCGACATAGCAAGCAAACAACGCACTCAGCTGACGAGTTCTACCTCGAATACGAACTTTGGCCTTAGCTACTTTCCAAACGATAAACGCATCCCATTTACCGCTGACAGGGGTGGCGATGAGCTCAATCATGTCTGGGGGCGTGAGCTTGATGGTAGCGAAAGAGATTTGACGGCGACAGATAAAACCAAGGCGTCTTTCAAAGGCTGGTCAGAGGATGGTAGCGAATTCTATGTTGCTACTAACGAGCGCGATGCCAAAGCCTTTGATATTTATGCCTACAACGCAACTGATTATAGTCGCCGAAGCATGTTTGAAAATACCGATGCCTTGGCTCTTGACGTGCTTAGCAACGATGGACGCTGGTTGTCGATGACTAAGCCGCGTACCAGTGCCGATTCAGATGTTTACTTAAAAGATTTAAACAGTAACGAAGCTGCAAAACTGATTACCTCACATCAAGGCAACATCGCTTACGGCGTGTATGCTTTCACGCCGGATAGCAAGCACCTGGTGCTATCGACAAACGAGCACGGTGATTTAATCAGGCATGGGCTTATTCCATCGAGAGCGGCACAATGGCGCTCTACGAAAGCGCCGATTGGGACATAAGCTTTCTTGGCTTCTCAAACACCGGCAAATATAAATACCTTGGTGTGAACCAAGACGCGGTTACCAAGGTTAGTATCAGCGACCTAGCTAGCGGTGAGACGATCAGCATGCCACCGCTACCCATCGGTAACGTCAGAAATGCTCGGTTTCCCAGGATGACACTAAGCTTGCGTTCATCCTCAATGGTGACACCAGCCCAAGTGATGTTTATACAATGGGCCTTTCTGCCATGGGCCTTTCTACAACAGATCAGAGCGGTGCTAGCGCGACGCGCCTGACCACAGCCTTGAACCCGGCGATAAAGCAGAGCGACTTGGTGGAGGCGTCCGTTATTCGCTACACCAGCTTCGATGGTACAAAAATACCAAGCATCCTTTATAAGCCCAAGGATGCGACTGCCTCCAATAAAGTACCGGCGCTAGTATTGGTGCACGGCGGCCCAGGAGGTCAGACCACCAAAGGTTATCGTGCGATGGTGCAGCACCTAGTAAACCATGGCTATGCGGTATTGGGCGCAAACAATCGCGGGTCCTCGGGTTATGGCAAAACTTTTTTTCACATGGATGACAAGGCCCACGGTGAAGGTGATTTGCAGGATATCATTTGGGGCCGCAAATACCTTGAAAGCCTAGATTGGGTTGACGCTGAAAAAGTCGGCATCATAGGCGTGTCATACGGTGGCTATATGGTCGCGGCGGCGCTCGCGTTCGAGCCAGACTCGTTTGATGTCGGTATTGATATTTTCGGTGTTACCAACTGGGTTCGCACACTAAAATCCATTCCGCCGTGGTGGGAGTCTTTCTGTGAATCTCTGTACGATGAGATGGGCGACCCCGCGACCGACGAAGAACGCCATCGCAGAATCTCGCCTCTTTTTCATGCGGCGAATATTAAAAAGCCGCTGATGGTGATCCAATGTGCAAACGACCCCCATGTATTACAGCTTGAAAGTGATGAGCTTGTCGCCTCTGTAAAAGCCAATGGTGTGGCTGTTGAGTACGTGGTTTTCGCCGACGAGGGTCACGGGTTCAGAGGTAAGAACAATCGCATTACGGCATCTGAGGCCTATCTCAAATTCTTAGATACTTACTTGAAAGCTGGAGTTGATAAGTAGTCTATTTTTAATGCTTAATAGTTATCTAACTTATTAAGCATTGGTTTATCGAAAAATTGTTCGAATTTACCTTTTTAAGAATTAAATTACAGAGCCGCTGATTTTCTCTAGCCAAGGCTGAGTATCTTGTTTATGGATGTCTTAATTCACTTTGGTTTTGATGCTTGCACTAGTTTCATAGCGGCTCTCAATTGGTCCATTGAGTACTTATTTACCGCTTCAAAAAAAGTGCGCATTTCTTTCGATTGTTCTGTGTCACTGCAGCCAAGCCCGACAATGGTGACTTTAGTTTGATTTCTAGACACTGGAGTAAAGTAAAAAATCTGACCACGCTTCCTTCGCGGCATCTTTATAGTTAAAGCATTCAGGAAAACTAGTTGCTTTCAGAGATAACATCCGTTTTGGATCATAGCTGAGGATTGTGTTTTCAATTGTTGTAGCATCACCGAGCCGCCCATCGTTATTATAGTTCGCCCTCCATTTTTCGCCAACTTTAAAGTCAATATCAGCAAGCGGCGCAACCCACTACCTTCGGCCCTCGGTCGTTGTGAATACGTTCCAAATGTCATCAATGTTTGCTTTAATCTCAACGTCGAAAACATCCCGAGGCTCTTGAGCATTTGATGTTGAGGAGAATATTAAGACTGCAATGAACGCGAAGCGACGGTGATTAATCATGAGGGGTTCCTAGTGTGGAATAGCAGCAGGCTGCTGTGTCTTTTAGATATTTAAACATCGCTATCAATTTTGCTTGAATTGATTCTTAACGTCATACTCAAAATGGGCTTTCACCGAGCATAAGTTGATATTGAGTTTTATCCTCTTGCGGCCTATTTAGTAGGTTGTGTCGTTAACGCTACTTCTGCAAAACCACCTTGTAGCTCTTTGTTAGACTGTCTAAACTCAATTTCAAAACATGCTTTGGTCGAACCGAGAAGCTGCCCAGCCTCACTTATGTTCAATGAAAAACGATGAGGTTGATGGTTTTTATCCTTCGAAAAAGCCAAACTGGGATAAATTGCCGGATGCTCAACGGCATGTCTGACATTACCGCTCTGATCCAAGAGATACACTGTAAAGCCGGAATTTTCTGGAGTGGGAGAGTAAGCGAAAACAACTAAAACAGGCTGTATATCTCTAGCGAGTAAAGCGTTGCGACCCACGTCGTCGTATTGAATGCATCGAACTACGTTTTTCTGAGGTGTAAGGATATTACTATCACTTTCCTTAACGACGTTATTAGTTTCAGAATCATCTTGCACCGCACAAGCCGACGGTAGCAAAAATAAGCAAACCACAACAACAGGTATAGATAATCGTAAATTTTTAAAAATGCTATCTTGCATAAAAACCTAACTAATACGGTTTACATCATCAACAAGATAGCATCTTATGGAGACCTGATTGATTAAATATATCTTAAAATGTAACCACTTCAATCGATGCTGGCACCACTGTTCCGGCACTTTCAAGAGCAATTCCCGATTGTGGGACAGGAACCAGTTGAATAGATATTTCATCTGTTTTTATATGACCCAACTCGTGTAAAGCTCTTAGAGTTGTGGTTAAATCCACTATCGCTGACGGCGCCATTTTATGGTGGCTGCCCTCGTGCGATAGAAAGGCTATGGTTGTGACAAAATTGAGATCACTCACATGCATATCCAATGAGGACTTAGTACTGTTCACGAACACATTCACAGCAAGTATATTCGCATCAAATTTAATATCCTTAATCAAAGCAAACACTTCTTTGGGTTCACTTGGTATATCAAGTGACTCAAGACTAAAGCTCGTGTTCAGGTGGCTAAGTGCACTCGCCGCTTTGGTGTTTTTAACAGCCATGCGCTCTAAGTCATTATCCGCAGTCTGGCTTGTAGAGAACAATGAAAGTAAATTTCTATGTCTCGATTCGTCAATCGGTTTGTTGTCCGGTGCAGGCAAACCAGGGTAGGTGTAACCGAAAGCTTCAGTGCTCTGTAGGTTCTTAACAGTGGCCGAATAAAAATCCCCGTTAGGTGCGATGAAATTGTCTTCAAATGGCATATTGAGCCACAAATCCGCAGTGCTGTTGGTTCGCCCTAAAGCGTTCCAATATGCCCAAATACGATCGATGTTGCCATGATGCATCATGAAAATTGGATCTATTGGTGAGGCTGCTGTCGGCATATATGCACCAATTCGATTGTGAATATTGTTATGTGGGGTAGCTTCTAGTCTCCCTTGCACACCACCACCAGCTATTACCCAGCTAGGGTCCAGGTCAGTTTGCTGTGGGTTTCTACTGGTGCCAAACACCTCGAACAATGTTTCGCTATAAATTTCTTCCATCACCTTGGGCCCAACCAAATCATCGGGAAGATCAATGTAATTGCGATTCGGCACATATAACGGATTAGGCGCACCTTTATAAAGTCGACTTGAAAAGGCGGTCGGGAGTTCACGATCTATTGTCCAGTCCCAATAGGGCATAGCAAACGATTTGTTGCCAGTAAGCTCCATAGCCGCGTTCTCGTACATATTAACGAACTCACGATGCCACGGTATGAAATACCAATTGCCATGAGGACAGTACTTATAAGGGACTTTATATTTACCGTGCTGTAAGGAAAACCCTAACCAACTCACACGATCGCTCTGATTCTTGCCCTTCATTATGCCGACGAAGTCTCTATAAGTTGCCAAGTCAGGATCGTCCAGAGCCATGTTGTGCAAACTTCGCCTAGTCCGCAGAGGTGGTTTTGCATATGCAGAAATGGGAAGTGTGCCTGAAAAAGCGGCTATTGAACCTGCCATTATTGAGCTTTTAAGAATAACGCGTCTCGTTACCATGATTTTTCTCCTAAAAATATTGGGAATAATTATCGAACCTTAAATATCAAACTGTTCGGGGTGAGCTTATCAAGTTCATCTTTTACTTTGTAAAGTATGTTGACAGATGTCTTGAATTAAGATGTGAAAACTTAGTTCTCGAAATTGCTATGCATTAAGTCTCCAGCGATTGGCTAAGTGGGCTTCTAGTATTTAGGGGCCGACTTGAGTCCGATGATAGCGTTTACATTAATACAAAATTAGGTATGTAAAATTAGGTAGGACATTCAACTGAGGCATTGGCAAGGTCACAACTGCCTAGAAGCCGAGGATTAAGCAAACTCAAAATAAGCTTGATCAATAAACGTCAATAGCAACTCAAAGCCTCCAACTTCGGCAGTCTGAATAAATAAATTACTATAGGCTAACTAACGATGTCTTACGATGGGTATCTATTTAGTAGCCGTTTTTAATTAACTTAGTAGTTAGTACCAGCGTGAGCCCACCCGCGCAGCAGGCTCCTCGATACTCTTTAATTTTCCATCATGTCGAGCTCGAGCCGTTGCTGGCTTAGGCTATTTTTACTTCTGTCCCGTTCGCGTGAAGTAGGTATCAAGCGATTCCTGCCCCTCATCTCCCGGAGCTTGCGCTTCAGTTATGCCATCCTTCAGCAGTCGTTGTGGAACCTCTCGTGACAATGATTGCACCTTCTGCTCGAGATCTGCTACGGTAGCATATTGCGGAAATCGGCAGTCTCCTGTTCGGGTCATGCGTGTGTTCCCCCAGCCTATGATTCGGCCAAACGCACCATCTTCTCTCCACTCGGTCCAATCTTTGAACGCCATACCCCGTCCTTGACCGTCAAAGGTGGTGTGAAAAAGTGTCATATGATCATGGCCAACATCGTTGGCATAGTCGCCTGTCATCTTCACCTCATCCCCTTCTTGGTAATAGCGTCCGTTCCAGTCCGGAAATGTTAGTGAGTACCAAGCCCCTTGAATACTTGTCCCGACGACCGAGTACGGTAGAAAACACAAGGCTTGGGTAGCCCACTGTTGGTGGTCGCCAGTAGGGTCATTGAAATATGTGATTTCCCACCGATTCCCTCCATCGAAAACGTTAGGCTTTGACTGCGCAGCGGCGGTGGAAATCCACATCGCTCCCAGTATCAAGGCAATGGTGAAAAGGTGTGTAAAACGTCCTATAATAAACTTCATTTTAGATACTCCTTGGTTGGTTGGTTGGTTCAAGTGACTAAGCCACCTAAACTTCTCTACCCCATTGCTAAAAACCTTAACATGTCTATTTACAAATGCCAAGTAATTAGGCAAATGACTAGTAAATATTAGAATAATTGGGGTAGGGTATGCCAAGAAACTAAAAAAAATCGTCGTAAGTAAGGGTCGGACTCGGGTTGACCCTAAATCATGGCAGGAACACAGTTAGGCTTACACTCTCTAGGCTTACACTCTCTAGGCTTACGTATAGACCATCAGACGATAGGCTTATTTAGGGTGCTGAAACTCATAGCGGCGTACTATATCGTATTACTGATACGTTCACGCATACCTCTAATGCACCACGCGCACCGTTTATTAGCGGTTTTCCATAACAGCAGCGATTTAAACTTAACTCACCTATGAGCATAATTAACTTGCTTCGCGGCCACTAAGAACAGATCTTAGCAGCTCAACATCATCATCACTCAACTCGCCTTTCTCAATAGCAATTTGCAGTGCTCGCAAACCAAGATCAGCATAGCTAGTCTTCAGCGAGTCAGAATGCTCTGCTAATGCATTCATGTGAGATTTAACTATCTCGCTATCACCTCTGGCGATTGGCCCGCTCAATGCACCAGCCGACCCATTGGCACTAATATTTTCCAGAGTCGATTGAATCAACGGTTGTAATGAGAGCCAAAAAGGCTCTTTTTCTAGGCCGGCTTTAGTAGCCGTTTCTAAACTCATATCCATCAGCGAACTTAGATAGTTGCAGGCGAATACGCAGGCTGCGTGATACAGCGGTTTGGCTTGTCGCTCTATGCAGGTGTTATTAAAACCAGCGTGTTCGAACAGCGGTAGTAAGATGTTCAGGGCGGCCTGGTCGCCTTCAGCGTACAGGTAGCTGCCGTGTTTGATGGTGGCGAAGCGTTGCAATGATAGGGTGATGTTAGGGAAAGTATTCAGCGGGTGACATGATGCTACCGCGCATCCTTGTTGCTCAGCCGAGCTTAATATCGAGCTGTCTAGGGTGCCAGAGCAGTGAGCGACCACGCTGCCAGTTTTAAAGCTTTTGGTAAGTGCTTGGCAGACGGTTTGTATTGACCCATCATTAACGCATATTAGTGTTATATCAGCGTTGGCAACGGCTGCCATTTGCTCAGGCTTAGAGTGACCGATATTGTCGACTTTGTAGCCTAGCGACCTGAATAATTGCGTCAGGCTTTGGCCGACTTTGCCTCGGCCAATTATGACGATATTATTTAAGTCTCTTAGCTTCATTCGCTGGCTTTTAGGCTCTGTGAAAGTTCTTCGTAAGCCTAGGTCGCCTGTAGCCAATCGGCTTCGGCTTGGTCGAGTTCTTTTTGCAAGTAAGCTTGATCGGTGAGTAACTTTTTAAGCTTATCTTTATTTTCGTCAGAGTATAACTCGGTGTCGGCTAGCTGGGTTTCTATACCGCTGCGCTCGGCACCGACTTTTTCCATCACTCGTTCCGCTCGTTTAATTTTGCTGGTTAACGGCTGTAGTTCTTTTCGGCGTTCGGCGTCGATTCGTTTCTGTTCTTTTTTGGCGCTTGCGGTGTTCTGTGGTTGCGAGTCTTGTTGCTTGTCAGCGTCATCGCTAGCGGCACCGCCTCGGTTATTGCTCGGCTAGCCATTTAGGGTAGTCGTCAACACTGCCTTGAAACTCGGTGGCTCGGCCATTGGCGACTAGAATTAGCTTATCGGAATTAACCCGTAATAAATGCCGATCATGTGAAACCAGCACCACTGCGCCTTCATAGTCTTGCAGAGCAACCGCTAATGCTTGACGCATTTCTAAATCTAAATGGTTGGTTGGCTCGTCGAGAAGCAGTAAGTTGGGGCGCTGGTAGCAGGATTAATGCTAGCGCTAAACGTGATTTTTCACCGCCGGAGAATGGCGCTACTTTGCTGGTGGCTTTGTTACCGCTAAAACCAAAGCGGCCAATATATCGGCGCAGTTGGTTTTCGGTTGCTGTGCCGCCATTGCATTCTCTATCTAAGATTTGCATGTGTTCCATTGGCGAGTGATCCATTTGCAGCTGCTCGATTTGATGCTGTGCAAAATAGCCAATGTTGATTTCTTTTGATGAATGATAATTGCCTTGGTTTAGCTTTAGCTCACCGGCGAGCAACTTGATAACGGTTGATTTACCGGCGCCATTCGGGCCGATTAGGCCAACACGGTCGCCCGGTGTCATCGGGAATTCAATGCCTTCAACAATATTAGTATCGCCGTAGCCAACCGCTGCCTCATGCAAGCTGAGCAGTGGGCTAGGGTTTTTCTCGGGTGAAGGAATGCTAAAGCTAAACGGTGAATCAACGTGCGCTGGCGCGATCATTTCCATTTTCTCTAATGCCTTTAAATGACTTTGTGCTTGAGTTGCTTTAGTCGCTTTGGCGCGGAAACGGCGAGTGAAATAAGTCAGACACCCAAATAAGTCAGACACCCAAGCTTAGTTAGAGAAAGTCAGCCGCTAGCAACTAGTGAAAAATCGAAAGGGTCAGACTCGATGGAAACTTAAAGACTAATGACGATGCGGCTTAAGTCTTTGATTTATGATTTAGACAGTGAGGAGTTATGGGAGTACTTGGGTGTGTATTACAGGAAGATCTGGATTGATTTTGTCGATTTTAAGGGTATCTAAATAGAATATATAAATGTTCAATCTGCGTAGCCTTATCAGTGTTATAGGGTCATTAGGTAGTGTTGAATATTGGTCAATGACGTGCTAGCCCTCCAACGTATGGAGCCTTGATTTTATCTAGTGTATAGTCCGATTCAGTGCGCCACGATAGGCGCAGTTAGACTACTGGATTAATAATTATGATCACCTTGCACGGCTTTTCGTATAGCAACTATTACAACATCGTTAAACACGTTTTGTTGCATAAGAACATTCCCTTTGTTGAAGATACTCAGTACGGCGGTACCGACGAGTACCTTGAATTGAGCCCGGTTGGTAAAATACCATCTCTAACCACAGATCAAGGTATTAACCTTTTTGAATCAAGCGTTTGCTGTGACTACTTGGAAGAGACCTATCCAGACAAGCCTCTGTATCCCGCCGATAGCACTGCGCGTGCTCAGGTGCGACAGATAATGAAAGTAAGCGAACTCTACCTAGAGTTGCCATGTCGGCGATTGATTGGGTTCACTTTCTCAAAAGCGACGCCACCGGTAGCGGTTGTTGATGAGGTGCGAGCCGTGGTTAGCCGAGGCATAGGTGCTATGAATCGAATCAGCTCTTTCGGCCCCTATGTGGCTGGCTCAGAATTGACCATGGCCGATATTTACCTACGCTACGTCATGAGCGTTGCCGGTACGGTTGCCGGCTCCGTTATGAAATGGGATATTGCTGCAGAAATAAACGGTTTTGCAGAGTGGCAATTACTGATGGGAAGCTTGGCTGAATCACAGAAAATTGATGCTGACCGCGAGGCTAACCAAGCAGAGTTCTTTGGCATTATACAAGCTCGTGCACAAAAGCAGGCCGACTCAAAATAACGTAAGTGAGGTGGGTCATGAACACCAGAGCGAAAACTGGAAGGGACAGACTCGATTGAAACTTAAAGATTAAGAAAGACGGGGTGCCTCTAGGCACCCCGTCTGATCAATCAACAGAGTCTAATCTAGGGATGAATCAAGTTCTCAAACAGTTGATTTGGAACCGCTCCAAAACCGATCGACGTCAGGGTGTCGCTGCAGGGTCGCGGCCTGTTTTGCTGAGATACCTGAGAGTGCGCGCCCGTAGAATGTGCTCTTGTAAACATGCTCGAGCTTGCCTTCGAAGCGTTTACCGAGACGACTTGCGGCGGCGGGGTCAAACACATGATCGGCGAAGCGCACAACGTATTCGCCTCGCTCAGACTGGCCGACCGCCTGAGCCGCATCAACCATAATAAAAGGGCTAGTGATAAAAATGGCAAGGGAAAAAATAATCAAATACTAGAACTGGCCTACACTTAAAATTAGCGTACGCCCTTTAATTGAGTGAGTCAATCTGGCGAGTTTGATGTGTTTCACCGGTTTTAAAACTCTGCTTCAGTGATTATTTGCCCTTGCGAATTTAATCTAAACCTCACCCTAGCCAAATCGATCATCGATTCAGCCTTTGATTTTTTTTTGGGGGGGGGTATGAACAAGTCAGCGACAATTTAAAACGTTAATCTAAGCTGTCTCGAAGCATATCTAAGCTGCTTCGTGTTCACTAAGAACAGATCTTAGCTGCTGAACATCATCATCACTCAACTCGCCTTTCTCAATAGCAATTTTCAGCGCCCGCAAACCAAGATCAGCGTAGCTAATCCTCAGCGAGTCAGAATGCTCTGCTAGTGCATTCATGTGAGATTTAACTATCTCGCTATCACCTCTGGCGATTGGCCCGCTCAATGCACCAGCCGTTCCATTGGCACTAATGTTTTCCAGAGTCGATTGAATCAACGGTTGTAATGAGTGCCAAAACGGCCTTTTTTCTAGGCCTGCTATCGCGGCCGTTTCTAAACTCATATCCATCAGTGAACTTAAGTAGTTGCAGGCGAACACGCAGGCCGCGTGATACAGCGGTTTGGCTTGTCGGTCTATGCAAGTGTTGTTAAAACCGGCATGTTCGAACAGAGGTAGTAGTGTGCTCAATGCAGCTTGGTCTCCTTCAGCATACAGGTAGCTGCCGTGGTCAGTGGTGGCGAAGCGTTGCAATGATAAGCTGAGGGTAGGGAAGGTATTCAGCGGGTGACATGATGCTACAGCGCATCCTTTTTGCTCAGCCGAGCTTAATATCGAGCTGTCTAGCGCGCCAGAGCAGTGAGTGACCACGCTGCCAGTTTTAAAGCTGTTGGCAAGTGCTTGGCAGACGGTTTGTATTGACCCATCGTTAACGCAGATCAACGTTATATCAGCGTTCGCAACAGCTACTATTTGCTCAGATGAATTCCGACCGATATTGTTTACTGTGTAGCCGAGCGAAGCAAATAATTGCGTCAAGCTTTGGCCGACCTTGCCTCGGCCAATTATGACGATATTACTTAACTCTTTCAGGCTCATTCGCTGGCTTTAAGACTCTCAGAAAGCTCTTCGTGAGCTTCAGTTGCCTGTAGCCAATCGGCTTCGGCTTGGTCGAGTTCTTTTTGCAAGTAGGCTTGATCGGTGAGTAGTTTTTTGAGTTTGTCTTTGTTTTCGTCAGCATACAACTCAGTGTCGGCTAGCTGAGTCTCTATAGCGCTTCGCTCGGCTCCGACTTTTTCCATTACTCGTTCGGCACGTTTTATCTTGCTAGTTAATGGCTGAAGTTCTTTTCTACGTTCGGCGTCGATTCGTTTCTGTTCTTTCTTCGCGCTTGCGGTGTTCTGTGGTTGCGAGTCTTCCGGCCTTTCAGCGTCATCGCTAGAGGCACCACCTCTATTGTGCTCGGCTAACCACTTAGGGTAGTCGTCGACACTGCCTTGAAATTCTGTCGCTCGGCCATTGGCAACTAAAATTAGCTTATCCGAATTAACACGCAATAAATGTCGATCATGTGAGACCAATACTACTGCGCCTTCATAGTCTTGCAGAGCAACCGCTAATGCTTGGCGCATTTCTAAGTCTAAATGGTTGGTTGGCTCGTCGAGAAGCAGTAGGTTAGGGCGCTGGTAGCAGATCAATGCTAAGGCCAAACGTGATTTTTCACCGCCAGAGAATGGCGCTACTTTGCTAGTGGCTTTATTGCCGCTAAAACCAAAGCTGCCGATATATCGCCGTAGTTGGTTTTCTGTTGCTGTGCCGCCGTTGCATTCTCGATCCAAGATTTGCATGTGTTCCATTGGCGAATGATCCATTTGCAGCTGCTCGATTTGGTGCTGTGCAAAATAGCCAATGTTGATTTCTTTTGATGAGTGGTAATTGCCTTCATTGAGCTTTAGCTCACCGGCGAGCAACTTAATAACGGTCGATTTACCGGCACCATTGGGGCCGATTAAGCCAACGCGGTCACCTGGCGTCATCGAGAATTCAATGCCTTCAACAATATTAGTATCACCATAGCCAACCGCGGCATGATGCAAGCTGAGTAGCGGGCTAGGGTTTTTCTCTGGTGACGGAATGCTAAAGCTAAACGGAGAATCAACGTGCGCTGGCGCGATCATTTCCATCTTCTCTAATGCCTTTAAGCGACTCTGCGCTTGCGTCGCTTTGGTAGCTTTGGCGCGAAAACGACGCACAAAATCTTGCATATGAGCGACTTCGCGTTGTTGCTTATCAAATTGCGATTTAAGGTTGGCCAGTTGTTCAGCGCGGATACGCTCGAAGGCCGAATAGTTACCTTTGTAAAGCTGTGCTTTTTGATGCTCGATGTGCAGCGTATGAGTAGTGAGTTGATCTAAAAAATCTCGATCATGGGCAATGAGAATGAGTGTGCCGGTGTAGTGTTTTAACCAACGCTCTAACCACAGCACCGCGTCTAGATCTAAGTGGTTAGTCGGCTCATCAAGCAACAACAGATCTGAGCGGCACATTAATGCCTTTGCGACACTTAAGCGAACGCGCCAGCCGCCCGAAAATACGGCGGCTGGTTTGTCGATGTCGGCACTCTTAAAACCAAGCCCACTCATCAGTTGAGCCGCACGACTACGTGCTGAATAGCCGTCGATCTCTTCGTAACGAGATTGGTATTTCAAGAACCTAGGATGATCTGGATCTTGAATTTTGCCATCCAGCTCTCGCCATTCTGTATCGCCATCTAACACATGCTCGATGGCTGGGCGTTGATCGGCTGGGGCTTCTTGAGCGACATGCGCCATCACCCAATCGCGAGGTACTCTAACATCGCCTTTATCGATCACTAGCTCGTGTCGTAGTACCGCGAACAGTGACGATTTACCGCAGCCATTAGCGCCGGTTAGGCCGACCTTTTGGCCAGGGTGAATCTGACAACTGGCGTCGTCAAATAATATATTTTCGCCGCGACGAATCGATAGGTTTTCAAACTGAATCATATTGGCTTAAGACTATTTAGTTTGAGGCTGTTTGGTAAGAGGCTATGATTCAAGAGAGGCTATGACTCAAGAAACTGTTGCATGCGTTCTATTTGCTCTTGCAATGAAGCCTTTGCTTTTTCGGCATCGGCTAGCTGTTGCTTGGCTTTGTTAAGAACGGCCTCAGGGGCTTTATCAACGAAGGCTGAATTACTTAATCGACCGGCAACACCGGCGATGTTTTTCTCAGCCTTTTCTAATTCTTTGTTTAAGCGTTGTATCTCAGCCGAGGCATCAATAAACGAACCAAGCGGAATTAGTACACGTAAATCGCCGACCAGCGCGGTAGCCGATTCAGGTAAATCGTCGCCAGCTTGAACGGCCTGCATTGATTCAAATCTCCCAAACTTAAGTAAATAAGCTTGGTTGTTTTGCATCCAAGTTAGCGCGTTGTGGTCAGCGCCTTGTAGCAAGATAGGCAGTTCTTTGGCGGGGCTGATGTTCATCTCTCCACGTATATTTCGAACCCCGGTTATCACCGCTTGAACCCAACGCATTTCGTCAACCGATGATTGGTCGATCAGTGCTGCATCGGCAATCGGAAACTGACAATTCATAATGGTGTCTTCAGTAGCGTTTGCTAGCGGTTTAACCTTCTGCCATAGCTCCTCAGTGATGAAGGGCATAATTGGGTGCAGTAAGCGAAGCGTTGTTTCAAGCACTCGAACTAAGGTTCTACGCGTTCCACGACGCTGAGAGTCCGTCGCGTTTTCGTCGTTAAGAACGACCTTGGTTAGCTCAACAAACCAGCTACAATATTCGTCCCACACAAAGCTGTACAGCGTTTGCGCCATTTGATCGAAACGGTAGCTGTCGATTTGTGCACCAACCTCGGCCTCAACTTGTTGCAAGCGCGAGATAATCCATTTGTCAGCAAGGCTTAGTTCGATATCATCGTTTGTTTGCCCACAGTCGTGGCCTTCGGTGTTCATCAACACGTAACGAGAGGCGTTCCAAAGCTTATTACAGAAGTTGCGGTAACCCTCTACCCGAGCCAAGTCAAAGCGGATGTCGCGGCCTAAGGTCGCTTGGCTAGCAAAGGTGAAGCGCAGGGCATCTGTGCCATACGATTCGATACCGTCAGGAAATTGCTTGCGGGTTGATTTTTCAATTTTAGCGGCCATTTTTGGCTGCATTAATCCAGCAGTGCGTTTAACCACTAAATCTTCTAATGAAATACCGTCGATCAAGTCGATTGGATCAAGCACGTTGCCCTTAGACTTAGACATCTTCTGGCCTTCTTGGTCACGAACCAGGCCATGAATATAGACTTCTTTAAAGGGCACTTGGTCAGTGAACTTTAGGCCGAACATAATCATTCGGGCAACCCAAAAGAAGATAATGTCAAAACCCGTTACCAATACGTTAGTTGGATAGTACTTAGCCAGCTCTGGTGTTTTCTCGGGCCAACCTAAGGTGGAAAACGGCCATAATGCCGACGAGAACCAAGTGTCTAGAACGTCTTCATCTTGAGTAAGAATTGCATCCGGGCCAGCTTTGGCCTGAGCTTCTTCGGCTGAGTTTGCGACAAAGATATTTCCCTCTTGGTCGTACCACGCTGGAATACGGTGGCCCCACCAAATTTGGCGTGAGATGCACCAGTCTTCGATATTCCGCATCCATTCAAAATAGGTGTTGCTCCAGTTTTCTGGTATGAATTTAATCTCGCCATCTTCGACAACGCGAATGGCTTCTTTGGCTAAGGGCGCAACTTTCACGTACCACTGGTCGGTAAGGTACGGTTCAATCACGGCACCCGAGCGGTCGCCTCGCGGCACCATTAATTTGTGGTCAGCCACTTTCTCTAGCAAGCCTGCAGCGTCGAAGTCGGCAATGATGTTCTTACGCGCTTCATAGCGGTCTTGACCATGGTAGGGAGAGCCTTCGAGGTCGATTGCGGCTTTATTGTCAAGAATGTTGATCTTTTCTAAATCGTGACGCTTACCAACCTCAGCATCGTTAAAGTCATGCGCTGGCGTGATTTTAACGCAACCTGAACCGAATTCTGGGTCTACGTAGTCATCGGCGATGATGGGTATTTTTCTATTCGTGAGCGGTAAGTTAATGGTCTTGCCAACTAAATGCTTGAAACGCTCGTCATCAGGGTGTACCGCAACGGCACTGTCGCCCAACATCGTTTCTGGGCGCGTTGTTGCGACTACTAGATATTCATCTGGGTTGTCGGTGAGCGGATAGCGAAGGCTCCACATGTGGCCATTTTCTTCGGTTGATTCAACCTCTAAGTCGGAAACGGCTGTGTGCAGAACTGGGTCCCAGTTGACTAAGCGTTTGCCTCGGTAGATCAGGCCTTCGTCATGCAATTGTACAAATACGTTTTGCACCGCGCTAGACAAGCCGTCGTCCATGGTAAAACGCTCGCGAGACCAGTCAATCGCCGCGCCCATACGACGAAGTTGGCGGGTGATTGTGCCACCAGATTCACCTTTCCACTCCCAAATCTTCTCGATGAATTTTTCGCGACCTAAATCGTGGCGGCTAATTCCATCAACGGCGAGCCGGCGTTCGACCACCATTTGCGTTGCGATACCGGCATGGTCGGTGCCCACTTGCCAGAGAGTTTGATCGCCCTTCATGCGGTGGTATCGCGTTAGCAAATCCATGATTGTGTCTTGGAACGCATGCCCCATATGCAGACTGCCGGTGACATTCGGTGGCGGAATTGTGATGCAATAGGCGGTCTGGGATTCACGTGCGGCAAAGCTATTATTGGCTTCCCAGCGTTGGTAGATCGCTTGTTCAATTTTTGAAGGCTGGTATTGATTTTCTAGCGCGTTGCTCATGATGGATTCTGACGGGCGTTAATAGTTGTTCTGCAAAGGACGATTATACGGCTTTGTGGCGTCACAATGCAGTAGTAAATGACCCAACAGATTGGATTTAGTGAGCTGGCATCGAAAAACGCAATCTCGATTTGATTCAAGGTTGCGTTAAACCAAAATTGCGTTAAACCAAGATTGTGCTAAACCAAGATTGTGCTAAAGCGAGGTTCTACTCAACAGTGTTACCGAGCAAATTTAACTTGTCTAAACGACGCTATAAAATACGAGCAACACAACTACAGCTCAATGTTGTGCATCTTCAGTTCAAAGCCTTCGCCTTGGTAAGTTTTATAGCGGGTGCGGGCAGAGGCCTTCGAGCTATCGTCGGCTTCGACAATTTCGGCAATGCGCGAGAAGTTATGGTTGAAAATCGGTATGTCGGACGATAGGTTGATCAACACATCATGCTGGCGTTCTAGTACCGGCGGTGTAATCGAGTTGCGGTCACCTATCTGAATCGACGATTGTGGCTTAGACTCGCTGGTTAAATCATGCGCTAAAAAGCTACTATCACTAAACGACCACATTACTCTATCGAGTTGTGTGGTCTCCTCGCTGCTGTCGGTGACAATCAAGCAGCTTTGCTTAAGGCGTTGCAGCTTATTGGCTAGCCGACTCGCTAACTTGTATTTGGCATCGTTAACCCGATTAGAAATTAGGTAAAAATCAACCTGTTTCATGATCTTTTCAGCCTACTTGCATCGGTCCATTAAGTATTGCGTCAATATTGGTACAGCACGACCACTGGCGCGCTTGCCGGCTGAACCGCCCCATGCTGTGCCTGCGATATCCAGATGAGCCCAGCGGAAGTCCTCGGTGAAGTATGATAAAAAGCAGGCTGCAGTAATGGTGCCTGCACCAGGTGTGCCGAGATTGGCAAGATCGGCGAAGTCACTTTTAAGCTGTTTCTTGTAAGTTTCTCGAATCGGCAACTGCCAAGCATGGTCTAAACTTTCCTCACCAGCAGCGATTAGGTCGTCAACTACGCCTTGGTCGTTGCCCATAACGCCAGCCGTTTGATGTCCCAAGGCGACAATAACCGCGCCGGTTAAAGTGGCAATATCGATCACAGTCTGAGGCTTAAAGCGTTTGGTATAGGTAAGTGCATCACATAATATCAATCGGCCTTCGGCATCGGTGTTCAATATCTCAATGGTTTGGCCGGACATACTGGTCACTACGTCACCTGGTTTATTGGCGAGGCCATCAGGAAGGTTTTCTGAACTTGGTATCACGCCGACAATGTTGATTGGCAACTGCATTTCAGCCGCGGCTAGTATGGCGCCAAATACGCTGGCAGAGCCACACATGTCGTACTTCATTTCGTCCATTTTTGCGCCTGGCTTTAATGAAATGCCACCAGCGTCAAAGGTTAAGCCTTTACCGACTAGCGCGTGTGGAGCTTCTTTCGAGTTCTTAGCGCCTTTGTATTCCATCACAATTAGCTTAGCGGGTTCGCGACTGCCTTTGCTGACCGATAATAGTGAGCCCATACCAAGCTCAGCCATATCCTTCTCGCTTAACACTTTTACCTTAAGACCATGCGACTTGCCGAGTTTCTTCGCTTGGTTTGCTAGGAAGCTCGGCGTGCAAACGTTACCAGGCATGTTGCCTAAGTCTTTTGCCAATGTTTTACCGTTATTGATCGCGCTGCCTATGTCGGCAGCCTTCTTCGCCGCGCTTAACATCTTGCGGTCTTCACACCAAAGCGTGGCTTTAAATTCTTTGTTTGCGGTATTGCCGCGTGCTGATTTTGGCGCTTTAATATATTCGTATTCTGTATCGCCTAGTGCCTCTGCTAAATGTCGGCTGACCGTTTCGACGTTACTCTTTGCATTCAGAGCCTCTAGCTCGAAGGTTGCTTCGTCGACCTTCAGAGACTTAAGCTTAGTGGCTAAAGAGGTGAGCGCTTCGCGCACTGACTCGGTGTCGAGTTTTTGGTCGCCAACGCCAAGCAGTATGATTTGCTTCGCTCCAACACCTTCTGGAATCATCAGGTTGACCAGTTCGCCGCAGGTGGCACTAAATTGGCCCGAGTCTTGCAAGCGTGCAATTGCTCCGCCGGTTGCCGCATTCAATTCAGCGCATTGCGAACTGATTTTTTTAAGTGGTTTCAGGGCAATAACTAAACAGTCTGTCTTTAGCTGGTAATTTTTTGAGGCTTTAGCTTGAATCTTCATCTGCGGTTCAGGTCCTATTGGTTTTAATTGGGTCTTTAGAGTTATACATCTATTTATTTAGTCTTTCGCCAATTTAAGTCAATTGCTTGATACAATGTTCGACTAATCTTATTTCGGGTGACGAATATACCGATAGTATAGCTCGAAAGTTAAACCGCTTACACAGCCGAAGCAATCAGCAAAAGCCAAATTCAGCCATGATCGTAAACAAGTCATTCATAACCGAAGTATTGCGTACCGCCTTGGCCGTAACCTTCGTGATTATTAGTATCTTCTTGGTGATGCGGGTTATGGGGTTCTTGAGCCAGGCTGCAGAAGGCCTAATTCCAGTGGGAGGCGTGATGAGTTTGGTCACGCTGAAAATGATTTCATATTTAGACGTGATGTTGCCGCTGATGTTTTATATCGCGCTGATCATGGTCCTAAGCCGTTGGTATTCCGATCAAGAAATGGCGGTGCTTGCTAGTGCTGGTATAGGTATTTTCCATTTTCTGAAGCCATTGGCTTTCTTGGTGGCAGTATTAGGCGGACTAGTTGCTTTTTTCTCCTTCTACTTAACTCCGCTGTCGTTAGCGAAGGGCTACAATCTGGAACAACAGTATCGGCAAAGCAACGAAGTGTCGGGGGTTATCACTGGCCGTTTTGTTGAGGCTAAAGATGGCAATGCGGTTTACTTTGTTGAAAACTATAATCGCCGCACCGCAAACTATGAGAATGTGTTTGTTTACAGCAAGTCGTTTGAGCGCGAAGGCGTCGTGGTTGCAAAAACAGCGTATAGAACCGAAGACGAAAAAACACAGGATCAATTTTTGGTGCTGGTCAATGGTTCTCGCTATGAGGGCAACCCAGGTTCCCCTGACTATCGAGTGGTCGATTTTGAAAAGTATGCTTTGCGCATCGAGCCAAAAAATCAGACCCGTTTGTACTTGCCGGTTCGAGCACGAGCAAATAGTGAGCTTATCGAGTCGACCGACCCGAAACTCAAAAGCGAATGGTATTGGCGTGTCGCAAAGGTATTTACCCTGCCAATTTTAGCCATCTTTGCGCTGGCATTGAGTCATGTCGACTCGCGACGAGGAAAATCTACCGGCATGGTTATGGCATTCTTAGTGTATCTGACGTACACCAACATGTTGGCGTATACCGTCGCGCTAATTAAAAAAGGTGAAGCGACGACCGGAACGCCGATTTGGATGGTTCACATAGCGTACTTAATACTGGCCTGTTACTGCCTTTATCGTCGAAACTACAATTTGCCTCTGATGCCTGACTTTAGGTTAAAACGGCGTGTTGCCGTTAAAGGATAGTTAGCTATGAGAATACTAGACCTTTATATAGGTAAGATTTTACTGCGATACATCATGGTGACTATTGTTGTGCTGCTTGGTCTTTTTACCTTCGTTAGTTTTATCGACGAGTTGGGTGATTTGGATCGCGGCCGCTACGGCATATTACAGATTATTCAATACGTAATTTTAACCATTCCGAAAACCTTGTATGAGGTGTTTCCAATGGCGGCCCTAATTGGGTCGATTCTCGGGCTGTCTACCTTAGCAAGGGATTCTGAGTTGATTGTGATGCGTGCTGCGGGCATATCGATTCTACGCATTGTATTCTCAGTGCTTAAAGTAGGTATTATTCTGGCTATAATCTCGATGTTTATGGGAGAGGTTGTGTCGCCGTTTACCGAAGATCGCGCGATAGACGTAAAAGCCGAGTCAATTATTAATAATAGTGGCCGTAAAGGTGATTTTGGCGTTTGGCTTCGAGATGATAATACTTATGTCAATATTGGTGAGGTATTACCCGGCCAGCAGCTTCGGTTGTTGAACATTAAGATATTTGAGTTTGATAACCAGAACTTTCTGCGCTTTTTATCAACCGCGCGTGAGGGCGAATATCAAATTGCTCGACCGGGCAGTGGTCAGAAAGACCGTTGGTTGCTTAAAGACTTACGACGCACCATGATTAATGACGAGAGTTCGGCGGCCGATGAAGTGTCAGCGGCTTACTGGAGTACTGTCTTAGACCCTCAGATTCTAAAAATTTATCAAGTTAAGCCGGAACAACTCTCGATTTGGCAGTTACAAGAATACATCGCCCACCTGCGCTCGAATAAGCAAGACACCTCAACTTACGAGCTCGAGTTTTGGTCAAAAATAGTCACGCCATTCGCTACTTTAGTGATGCTGATACTGGCTGTACCCTTTGTTTTCAAAGAGGCACGTAGCGGTAATTTAGGTCGCAGTTTATTCTCTGGAATAATGATCGGTTTGGGCTTCTTCATTGCTAATCAAGCCTTTAGCTATTTCGTAACCTTGTTTGGTATACCCCCGATGTTAGGTGCATCCTTGCCGACAATTCTTGTCGCGGTAATCAGTTTCGTGATGATTCGTCGAATCGTCTAGCGAAAAAACTCGCCTGCAATTTGCCGCTACCCTCTTAAAGCTAGCGACCTTTTGCCGCGTTTTTCGCGCGGTGCTGAGCTAAGTTGTTCTGCTTATCTTTTTCGCCCTGTTTCTTTGATTTAACTATTTGGGTGCCGGTTAATATGTCGTGCCAAGCTCGTTTTTTGCTGTCTAATAGAATCCAGCTAAAGCCTAAACCAACAAAAGCCCATGATAGTAGTGCCGCCAGATATCGTTTTAATGCCGTCTTCCAATCGATAAATTTACCGTCGGGTTTGATTAGATAAAGGTTCCAAGCCTTCATCCCTAGAGTCTGTCCGCCGTGCGTCCAGAACCATCCATAGAAAAAGAAGCTAACGCAAATAACATTAATGCTAACAATCACTCCGCCAACTATACGGCCAAGGTCACTACGCTCGATCAGATTAGGGTTTGACGGGTCGGGTGCGGTAAAAAACGCATCGGGACCGAGCCAAGTAAACAAGCCCATTAATAGTGCCGAGGTAAAGAACGCCACACTGGTTAACAGTAAGCCATCATAAAGAATAACGAGTAGGCGTTTGAAAAGACCGATAGTTTGCATTTTTTTGTTCGTCTGTTTGGTTTTTGCTGTGGAAAACTAAAGTTGTACACAGTATTGGGGTTGTAGGCAAGTTAGCCTATATAATTGCTAACTCACTAAATAAAAGTTTTTTAAGTATCTGATTTTAAACAATAAATAATTGTGATTAAAAAATAAGCAATTTACCTCGCCCGTTGGTTTTATCGGTGTTTGTGATAGTTGTCCACAAAGTTATCCACAGATATTGTGGATAAGCACATCAAACCCGCTTGGCCATTGAGTTAGCGTAAATGATACTGCAAGGCGGGTCGCTCGAGAATGCAATATTTTGCTGTTGTTGTTAATTTTTTAGCTGATTTATGATTGTTTTTTAATATACTCTGAGATCGCTGTTACTTGAATTAGCCCTGCTTAGTTACTATTGTTAACCTAGGTAGTTTATTACTGCGACTTGCCGCAATGTCGTGAGTTCAACCTTCATTTGTGAATTTGATAAATGGAAACTCACAGATTGAAGTCTCACTGTACAATAATTGTTATTTAATCCAATACTGGGGAAACCATGGCCAACACTTTTCATTATCTCGACAAAGCACTTTCACAAGTTCGTGACCTAGGCTTGATGCCTGACAAAGTAGACGAAGCTCCTGTTGTTTCTCTTTTAGAAAAGTTAACCGACATTGATGAAGCCAAAGTGATTGCCATTGCCCGCACTTTATCGCAGGCCTCAGTATTCAATGACATTGTGCGCGAGCAGGTATCGGAAATGCGCGTTGGCTCACGCTACGAGAAAATCACCGAATCTTTCAACTCTATTAGAGACGACGCCAAGCGAATGGTCGGTCAGGTGGAAGATGGCAAGGTTGATACGTTCGAACGCATCAGTAATATTTGGATGAAGGCTACACGAGGTGATATTTCCTCTAGATTTGATGAGATCAAGCAAGTTTACTTAGAGGTTGCGGCTGACTCACGCGAGCAAATTGAGCGCGAACGAGTGATTTTAGAAGCTTATCAAGATTTTAGAGGCGCGATAAAACAGTCGGAAATTTTCGCTTTGGATGTTCTTAAGCAGACCGAGGCAATTTGGAATGAGTCTAAGGGTGCACTAAAGCAAGCCAATAATACGGTTGCAGCTTACGACGGCGATGATCTCGCGGCGCGTGCCAAATTGGAGTTGTCACGAGATGAACAGATGCGTGCTCTTCAGTTCGCTGAAGACCGATATCAAGTCGCTAAGGATATTTCCGACAACCTAACGGTCAGCTATAACACCTCAGAAGTGATTATGGCTCGCTTAATGCAAACTAATAGCGCCAAAGAGCGGGTCTATAAGCAAGCGATCACATTCTTTGGCACCAATGAGTCTGTGCTCACCGCGTTAACAGCGTCGTTCACGGGTTTGTTTGGCCTGCATGAGAGCACACAAACGCTTGAGGCAATGAAAGAAGGTGTCTCTAAGAGTTTAGAAGACCTTGCCGATATCGGTGGCAAAGTGCAAGAGGCAGCGGTTAGAGCGGGCTATGGCCCGACCATTCGCGCTGATGCGGTTAAGAAGTTAGTTGATTCGGTGGTGAACTTTCAGGAACGTTCACGTGAAATCATTGAAGAAATGCGCGTTTTGTCGACCAAGAATGCCGAGGAAATTCGTGAATCGGTGGAAGATGGTAAGCAGCGCATGGCAAAAATTATTGAGCGAGGCAGCTCATTACCATTGTCGCATAACCTCTAGGCTTGTGTTAACGAGGTCTCTAATAAGTATTTTTAGAAAGCCGTTGTCGAAAGTTGTGGTTGAACCCTGTGGTTGAAAGCTAATGGTTATTGAACGTGAAAAAGCGCCGCTAGAAGATCTAATGGCGGCGATGGATGTCGTAGATACACTGCGTCACCAACAAAGCATCACCGAGCGAGAGCTAGACTCGCAGGGGCGCCGTGAACGCTTGTTAGCGCGACTGCGCAAGCTATATGCGGCGCAAGGTATAGAGGTGCCTGACCGTGTTCTGGAAGAGGGCATTGATGCGCTTGAGCAAGAGCGCTTCAAGTACCGATCAGTCAAGCGCAGTTGGCGTACCAAGCTCGCTCATATCTGGGTTAGTCGTTCACGGTGGGGTAAGCCGATAGGATTTTTGGCGGTTATTGCCTGTTTATTCTACGGCTATTATTTTTTCAACGAGGTGCTTCCCGAGCGCAATTTGAGAGCAAACTTACCGGATAAGGTTAATAGTGTGTTTTCAGGCATCGTTGCCGTTGCTAAAAATTCAGAGGTGATAGATCAGGCGAAGGCGTCATCGGCTAAGGCGTATCGAGCAATCGATCAAAAGAACTATGCAGAGGCTGAGTCGGTGGTTGCAAATATGCAAGCGGTGAAATCTCAGCTAGGCTTAGACTATTCTATTCGAGTTATATCAAAGCCGAATCAAAATTCAGGTGTCTGGCGAAACCCACCGAACAACCCCGATGGCAAAAATTACTATCTTATTGTTGAGGCAGTGGATAGCGATAACCGAGTGCTAGAACTCACTATTGTCAACCAAGAAAATAACAAAGCAGCGCGTAAGAAAAGCTGGGGTCTGAGAGTCAATGAAGAGACGTTTTACAAGATCGCGTCAGATAAACGCGATGATGGCATTATTCAAGCAAATATAGTCGGTAAAAAAGAGTTAGGTTATCTAAACCCTGTGTTTAGTATCCCCACCAGCGGCGCAACGATTACAGAGTGGTAGCCATGTTAAGCGGAACCTCAGCACTTAAGAATATAGATCAAAGCCTACAAACTATTCGAAATGAAGTAGTGCGTTTGGATACCCAGTTGGCTCAGCTTACTGCTCAAATGGCATCTAATCAGCGGCATCGAGCTAAGCTTATTAATGATATCGCAGGGGTACGCTTGACTGAAATTGAAAGCGGTCAACTAAATGCAAGTTTTACCGCTGCGGATCAACAGGCGTCTGAAATCTTATCTGAGCGGGCACGAGCTTTGTCTGATCTCAATTTGACCATCGACAACACTAACCAGCGAATTATTGACGCCGAAACGCAACGAGCTGGCTTGCTTGTAACCGTTAATCAAACCTCTGAAAAAATTGTCGATATTGAAGGCCAAGTGCAGCAGCAGCTTAAAGTGGATCAAGCTTACATGGCGCAATTTGAACTGGCGAAACAAGCTGAGTCAGTGGCTGAGGAGGCAGAGCAGAAGATGCAACGCGCGCAAGCTGATATGGCTGAGAAAGCCAAGCCCTATCAAGCGGATAAGCTCTTTATGTATTTATGGGGGCGCGCTTACGGCACCACTGAATATCAAGGTGGTTTGTTCGCCCGCATGATCGACGCTTGGGTTGCACGGGTAATTAAATACCCTCCAGCCAGGGTTAATTATTGGAATTTAGTTGAGATTCCGAGGCGCTTAAGTCTGCATGCCGAGGTGGTCGGTGATGCCGCCGATCAACAACATGCTGTATTGCAACAACTTGAGCGCAATGCGCTTGGGGTGGCTGGTGCAGCACGATTGGAGACCGAATTGGCAGCCTTGCGATTAAGCTTAGATGCTCATGACGATACGATTGAGGCGGTTGAAACTAAGTTGAATGAATATCTAGATCAACGTGCTCGTTTTGTTGCTGGTGAAGATGAGTATATTCAGCGTTGCTTGCAGCGAATTTCAGCTTCGTTAGAGCATCAGAATTTAACAGCAATTCACCATTATGTTCGTGCTACCGTGTCGCCAACCGATGACCTGCTAGTGATTGAATTACAGACCTTAGAAGATAGTTTAGAGAATGTTGCAGGGGACCAAGCCGACCTGCGTAAGCTGCACGAGAGAAACTTGAACAAGCTTAAAGAGCTCGAAAAAGTCAGACGTGACTTTAAGAATTCGCGCTTTGACGATGTGAGATCTGGCTTTGGTAATCAAGCTTTAATTACTAGTATGCTATCTCAGTTTACTCAAGGCGTGGTCTCGGGCGCGGATGTTTGGCGTGTCATCAAGCGCAATCAGCGTTATCGGCAGGTCGCATCTACACCGGATTTTGGCAGTGGAGGTCTTGGTGAAATAGCCGACATAATTGGCGGTGAAATTATGCGACAAGGGCGTCGCCAAAGGCGATCAAATCGAGGGTCGAGCTGGCATTTACCAAAGCCTCGTAATGGCGGAGGCGGGTTCAAGATGCCTCGAGGCGGCGGCAGCTCGGGTGGAGGAGGTGGCTTTAAAACTGGCGGCGGCTTTTAAGTAGCAAACTATACGGAGATAGAAAAAAGGCCAGCGTAAAGCTGGCCTTTTCTGTTTTGCTCTCTCGTAGCTAGTTAATTAGCCGGCAAAATTGTCCGCGGCAAATTCCCAATTGGCGATGTTCCAGAAGTTCTTTAGATATTCTGGGCGAGCATTGCGGTAGTCAACATAGTAAGCATGTTCCCAAACATCGACGGTTAACAGCGGTGTTACGCTGGTGTCGGTGATTGGTGTATCGGCGTTACTGGTGTTAACAATCGCAAGTGAGCCATCGGCGTTTTTAACTAACCATGTCCAACCTGAACCAAAATTACTCGCCGCGCTGGCGCTAAATTTTTCTTTAAATTGCTCAAACGAAGCAAATTCAGCGTTGATCGCGTCGGCAAGTTTACCCGTTGGCGCGCCGTCAGTATTTGGCGACAAACTATTCCAATAGAATGTATGGTTCCAAATCTGAGCGGCATTGTTGAACACGCCGCCTTTGCTTGACCGAATGATTTCTTCAAGCGACTTGTCAGCATCATCGGTGCCTTCTATCATCTTGTTCAAGTTAGCTACGTAAGAATTATGATGCTTGCCGTAATGGTAATCGATCGTTTCTTCTGAGATGGTCGGTTCAAGGGCGTTGCGGGCATACGGTAAAGCGGGTAATTCAATTGACATTGAGGACTCCTAAGCTGTCTTGAGTTTACAAATTGGTATTAATCTGCGGAGTCTAGCACAGCCTATGCGGCATTTAATTAACGCTTTATCGACTTCTTGTTAGCGGCTATATTGAAGGCTAAAGGAAAGTTATTAGACACATAGGTGTTGGCACATAGCCGAGTGACGTCGACATATAAATGTAACCTAATTACAATACAATGATGCGTTATTGCGATAGACTGCCATCATTGGGCACTATTGCTGCCAACTTACTCACTTACACTCTATTTTTCAGGCTCACGATGAAAGAAAATTACAAAATAAAAAATCTTAATAGAACAAAAATTGTAGCCACGGTTGGACCAGCGTCGGCGAGTGTCGATGTATTGGAAGAGATGATTGTTAATGGTTGTAGTGTATTTCGAATAAATTTTTCTCACGGGTCGCATGAATCACACGGTGAGTCGATCAGCAATATTCGTAACGCAGCCAAGAATCTAGGGCAGAATGTTGCAATTCTAGGCGACTTGCAAGGCCCGAAGATTCGCATTGGTGAAATTAAGGGGGGGGATATTTCTCTAAAAGTAGGGCAGTTGCTGCTGCTAGACTCTGATATTGCTGATGAAGATGGCAGCGTTGATGGCGTTAGTTATTTGTGCGACACCCTGGCGGCCAGCTGTGGTCCAGGTCGAATATTGATGCTCGATGACGGTCGCGTGCAGCTAGAGGTTATCTCGGTAAGCGGTAATGCTATTCATACTAAAGTCGTCGCTGGAACCAAGTTATCATCTCGCAAGGGTCTAAATCTTAAAGGTGGCGGGCTTGCCGAAGATGCGCTCACACCCAAGGATATAAAAGATATGGCGTTCGCGGCCAAACAAAACCTTGACTACATGTGCGTGTCGTTTCCGTCCAATGCGCAGGACATGCTGGACGCACGCGCTAAACTTGATGACATAGGCTGCTCAACTAAGTTGATTGCTAAGCTAGAAAGAGCCGAAGTAGTGGCGTCTGAAGCGGTTATTGACGAGATGATTCATAGTTGTGATGGCGTTATGGTCGCGCGCGGTGATCTTGCGGTGGAGGTTGGCTTTGAGTCGGTAACCTCGTATCAAAAACAAATCGTTGCTCGAGCACGAACCCTGAATAAGCCAGTTATTGTCGCCACTCAGATGATGGAAAGTATGATTGATTCGCCGGTGCCGACGCGGGCAGAAGTTTCCGACGTGGCCAATGCGGTATTCGATTACGCTGATGCGGTGATGCTATCGGCTGAAACAGCGGTTGGCGATTTTCCGATTGAGGTGATTCGAACTGTCTATGACGTGATTATAGCCACTGAGAAGCACGTCGCCACACAGGTTTCTAAGCATCGCGTTGAGATCGAATTCGAATACGTTGACGAATCAATCGCCATGGCATCAATGTATTTAGCGAACCATTTTAAAGCGGTTAAGGCCATCGTATGCCTGACCGAGTCAGGTAGTACGGCACTCTGGATGTCTCGTATTAAGACTCACTTGCCATTAGTCGCCATGTCTTCTAAAGAGGCGACGCTTAATGGTGTGGCACTGTATAAGGGTGTTAGGCCGGCCCATTTACCGCATAGTTCTGAGCGCAATGAGCAATTAAATGACGTTATTAAGTTTGTCAGAACCGCTGTTGATCTAAATAGTGGCGATTACGTTGCGATCACCTATGGTGATGTGGTCGGCGTTGACGGCCACACTAACACGCTGAAATTACTGCAAGTGAGCTAGTAATCAGTTAGGTAGTTTGCGGTTTGGTAAAAAAAGACGCTTTCGAGCGTCTTTTTTGCCTTCGAACTGGCTCTCAAAGATTGAAATTTCATTTAAGATGCGTATAATTCCGCGATGGAAAATATCAAACAAGCACTCACATTTGATGACGTCCTTTTAACGCCTGCAAGATCGAGCGTCTTGCCGCGAGACGTCGACCTCTCTACACAACTTACTAAAGAAATCCGCCTTGGTATTCCGTTGCTATCTGCCGCTATGGATACAGTGACAGAATCACGTATGGCTATTTGCTTGGCACAAGAAGGTGGTCTTAGCGTTATTCACAAGAATATGACGCCTGAGCTACAGGCCAAAAATGTTTCGCGGGTTAAAAAGTTTGAAAGTGGTGTTATTAATGACCCCATTACTGTGTCGCCAAATACCAGTATCGGTGACGTGCTAGCACTTACTCGCCGACATAGAATTTCCGGTGTTCCGGTAGTCGACGGTGATAACCTCGTTGGTATCGTCACTGGACGTGATCTGCGTTTCGAAACGCGCTTAGATGAGCCTGTTTCAAAGGCAATGACCCCGCAAGATAAGCTGGTGACGGTTAAGGCCGGTGCCAGTAAGGAAGAAATCCAAAGTTTGCTACATGAGCACCGTATCGAAAAGGTACTGGTTGTTGATGACGCCTTTCACTTAAAAGGCTTGGTAACGGTCAAGGATATTCAAAAATCCACCGATCACCCGAATGCATCGAAAGACTTAAACGGTAACCTGCGTGTTGGTGCGGCGGTGAGTACTGGAGCCGATTCCGAACAACGGGTTCACTTGCTAGCGCAAGCGGGAGTCGACGTCATTGTTGTTGATACCGCGCATGGCCATTCGGTTGGCGTACTCGATGTAGTGGCTAGGATTAAAAAAGCCTACCCTCAAATTCAAATTGTCGGTGGCAACATTGCCACCGCAGCGGCCGCCTTAGATTTAGCAAAAGCGGGTGCAGATGCGGTTAAAGTTGGTATCGGCCCAGGCTCGATTTGCACTACACGCATGGTCGCCGGTGTCGGCATGCCTCAAATTACAGCAGTTTACGATGTTGCGCAGGCGCTTAAAGGCTCTGGCATACCGTTGATTGCCGATGGCGGCCTGCGTTTCTCTGGCGATATTGCCAAAGCGATTGCCGCGGGCGCAAACTGCGTCATGGTTGGCGGTCTGCTGGCAGGTACCGATGAAGCACCCGGCGAGATTGAGTTATATCAGGGGCGATCTTATAAGTCGTATCGTGGTATGGGCTCTATTGGTGCGATGGAGCAGGGCTCTAAAGATCGTTACTTTCAGTCGGATGAATCAGAGACTGAAAAGCTGGTGCCCGAGGGTATTGAAGGTCGAGTGCCTTATAAAGGTCCTGCGATCAATATCATTCATCAATTGATGGGTGGCTTGCGTTCCAGTATGGGCTATACCGGTAACGCAAACTTGGCTGAGATGCGCGAAAATTGTGAATTTGTTCAGATTACCAGTGCTGGTGTGGCTGAATCACATGTACATGACGTGACCATTACTAAAGAAGCACCTAATTACAGCAGTTAATGAACGCGACCTTGTTCGCGTAACATCATTTTAAACAACACTAAAACGACGTTGAAATGACGTCAAAATCTGTTGAAACTATGTTAGAAACCACGTTGAAAAAGCCTAATGACTGATATCCACAGCGACAAGATCCTCATCATCGATTTTGGTTCTCAATACACTCAATTGATTGCGCGTCGAGTGCGTGAACTTGGTGTGTACTGTGAAATCTGGGCTTACGACAACGATTTAGCGACGGTGCAAGAGTTTGCACCAAGCGGAATTATTCTCTCTGGTGGGCCATCAACCGTTACCGAGCATCATGCGCCGAGAGCGCCACAAGGCATATTTGAAATGGGTGTGCCGGTACTAGGCATCTGTTATGGCTTGCAATGTATGGCAGCGATGTTAGGTGGCGGTGTTTCAAACTCTAACAAGCGCGAATTTGGACATGCCAATGTTGATTTATGTGCTGATAATCTTTTGATTACCGAGGCATCTCAAAGTGTTTGGATGAGTCATGGTGACAAGGTTACCGAGTTGCCTGTAGGTTTTAAGGTTATTGCCAAATCTGGGAATGCACCTTTGTGTGCAATCGCCGATGAAGAGCGAAAGTTTTATGGTGTTCAGTTTCATCCGGAAGTAACTCATAGTGAATATGGCGGCCAATTGCTTAGTCGCTTCGTCCACGATATCTGCGCTTGTGGCAATAGTTGGTCAGCCAGCAATATCATTCAGGATGCAATAGACACGGCGCGTGAAAAAGTAGGCGCTGATCATGTGATTTTGGGCTTATCTGGCGGGGTAGATTCGTCTGTTGTCGCGGCATTGCTGCATCAAGCTATCGGTGATCAGCTAACGTGTATTTTTGTCGATAACGGTTTGTTACGTAAAGACGAAGGCGATCAAGTTATGAAGACCTTTGCCGATAATATGGGCGTTAGAGTAATACGCGTTGACGCAGAGGAACGTTTCCTTGAGCAATTGGCGGGCGAAAATGAGCCAGAAGCAAAGCGAAAAATTATTGGTCGTGTTTTTGTTGAGATATTCGAAGAAGAATCTAAAAAGATCGACAATGCAAAATGGCTAGCCCAAGGCACAATTTACCCCGATGTTATTGAATCGGCGGCTTCAGCGACCGGCAAAGCTCAGGTAATTAAATCTCATCACAACGTTGGCGGTTTACCCGAGCACATGGAGCTTAAGTTACTCGAGCCACTACGTGAATTGTTTAAAGATGAAGTACGAAAAATTGGTGTTGAGCTAGGTTTACCAGTCAAAATGGTTAATCGACACCCGTTCCCAGGCCCCGGATTGGGGGTTAGAATTCTCGGTGAAGTTAAGAAAGAGTACGCCGATATTCTCCGTGAAGCGGATGCAATTTTTATGCAAGAGCTGGAGTTAAGTGGTTGGTATCAAAAGACCAGTCAGGCGTTTGCTGTATTTTTGCCGGTTAAGTCGGTTGGTGTTGTTGGTGATAATCGCGCTTATGATTGGGTTATTGCGTTACGCGCGGTTGAAACGATTGATTTTATGACCGCCACATGGGCGCATATTCCCTATGATATTTTGGGTCATATTTCTAGCAGAATCATTAATGAAGTGCGCGGTATTAGCCGTGTAACCTACGATATTTCCGGTAAACCGCCTGCCACAATTGAGTGGGAGTAGTCGCTAAAGCAATCGTGAGCGATGACATAAGGGGTTCGATAAAAACCAAGGCGTTAATCAGGTGCTGGAATTCCTTATCATTAGCTGCGGCTTAGAGGTAGGCACCACACAAAAGCCTCATCACTTCTTCACAGGGTCACTACTGAGGCGCCAATCTAGGCATTTTCAAGCGTATTATGCGAGCCGTCATGATTCTGCTGCCGCTGATGTTTATCGTGCTCATGCTCATGCTCTTGTCTTCGGCTGATGACAACTTTGATGCCATGTCGAGCGGCTGGTTCAGCAAATTTGCTGATTTTTTAGACTGGACCATAGCGGCTAAGATCCTTTGTGTTGTTATTGTCTGCGGCGTGTTGTTGGCGATTACCAATACACTTAATCGAGAATTGACGCTAGAGAGCGGTATCCAGACTCGTGTAGTTGATGATTTGATTAGACGGGCTGCCCAAGTCAAATTGGCAGCAGTATAACCAAGAGGTAACGCTTGATTGATGTTGAAATTGATTTATTGAGCGCGCCAGTGTGATGCAGGCAAGGTGGGTTATGTCTTGCGCATTATGTTGGTCACCGCACCATCGATAGGCAAATCGATAAATGGTATCGTAATGCAGCGTGAGCAATTGCTCAAAAGCATCCGCTTTACCGTGTTGGCATCGCTCTATTAGTGAATTTTCAGACATTCGTGGATCCAATTAGGCTAGGCGGTACTATTCGCGCTAGCGGGCTTGATATCGTGTCGTGCTGAGTCAAATCTTACCAATACGCTATCATTAATGTTGATATGACGATATCACCAAGTAAATCCTTGGAATTATTTACTCATAGAGACTTAAACATAATTAAGCGACCAGATAAAAAGCATTTGAAGGCATTTCTATCCGTTCGTCGAGTTACGCTGAGGTCTTAGATTGACTCAATACAACGCGAATCAATATATCCAACTATTATCTTCAACCGTTATCTTCAAATGGGCTTCAGCTTAGGCATAGAATATCAGGGGTTTTCCCGTAGTGCCGTCGTTAAGTATCGTTGTTAGCTACCGAAGTTTTGCTCGCAGTTAAAGTGAAAGTTTATTAAGAAGCGGGATAAAAAGTGTGCCTGCGGCGACGGTGGTGCTACCATCAGTGCCAATCAACTAATACAATACCAAACACGTGATAATACCAACGCTCCATCACAAGCAGTCTGGCTTTACCTTGATCGAAATCATGGTGGTGGTTATTATAATTGCTGTGATGTCGGTTGCGGTGGTGTCATCGCTAAATGGTAATAGCGATCGAGCTGCGAGATTGCAAGCAAATCGTTTTATGGCGGTTGTCAATGAGGTGCGTGACGAGGCGGTGATCGCAGGTGACAACTTTTTCTTGCTCGTCGATGACAACGCTGGCACTTATCGTTTCGAGTCGACGCGCTCGCAACAAGAAGCGGTAGCCGACACGCTGTTGAAAAGCCGTTCGGTGGATAAAAAAGTGACGCTTGACTGGGAGGTCTATGAGGTGTTTGACAATGACGGAGAAACGGAAGAAAGAGTACTGATTACATCACTCGGAGAAATCACGCCGTTTGAGGCGCGCTTCAAGGGAACTGAGTTGAGTTATGACGTGATTGTAAATCAAGAAGGTCAGTTAGAGCGTGTTGATAAAAAAGCGGTGGGTTTTTAATGTCCTTGCCGATAAAAGCCAGTCATCAGTCAGGTTTCACTCTGATTGAGGTACTCGTTGCCTTATTAATTGTATCTCTGGGAATTGTGTCAGTGATACAAGTTACCGCAAAGCATGTTAGCAACATTACTGAGCTTGAGAAGCGTATGCTGGCATCTTGGGTCGCCAGCAACCATATGGCGGAGATCCGTCATGAGGCTAAAGTTGATAATATTCGCAGTGGCGGTAAAACCGAGCGGGTTAAATTGGGGGGCCATGAATGGCGATCGAAAGCAAAGATAGAAGAGACAGAAGTCGAGAAGGTATTCTTGGTGACCATTGAAGTTGCGGATGATAGCAATATTGAGAAAAAAGTTTACGCCAATGCGACAAGCGCAGTTACCGACCGCCTGTGATGATCCTAGCTCGATTTAAAGCATCTAAACGTGCCTCAGGGTTCACCTTGATTGAGATAATGGTCGCGGTAGCAATTTTTGCGGTAATCATGAGCATTGTTGGGCCTGCATTGTTTCAATTTTTAAACATCCGCGAGCGAGCGGGCGCCAAACAAGATCAGCTCGAGGGCTTACAAAAAACATTTCTCTTTTTAGCCAATGACTTACGCTATGCCAGTAATCGACTTGGCAAGGACGAGTATGGTGAACCGGCTGATGCTACATTGACTGTTGGCGATGGTAGCGTAATCGCATTGACAGCCGCCTACCCTGATTTAAACGTGGGTGGCCTCGGCGTGCCTCGGCGAGTTAGTTGGACCTTGGACGATGGTGTGTTGCAGCGAATTCAGTCTCCGGTGATGGATCCAGACGGGGACACCCGAAACTTCAAGCAGTCTTTGCTCAGCGATGTGAGAGATATTGAAATTGAGCTGAGTATTGTAGAAGATGGTCGCGACAATACCAGTAAAAGATGGGATGAGAAGACGCGGCTCCCAGATAAGATAGACATCACCATAACTATGGAAAACAAGCGGCAATACCGACGAGTGTATAGCATGCTTGGTGGCGACACACTCGACGCCCTTGCCGCTACCCTGAACGCTGCGGGGCAAGGTGGCCCTCCAGGCAATGATAATCCTTCAGGCAACGGTAACGGTAGTACTTCAACTAGTGGAGGGTCTTCACCTCCACGAGCTTCGCCTCCACGAAGGCCTGCACCCGGAGCCGAAAATGCCCGTAACTAGTCGGTTTAAGCTTCACCGACGTCAGCGTCAACTAGCAAAGCACAAACGTCAAGGTGGTGTTGTGCTTATTGTTGTGGTCTTGGCTATTGTGCTCATGGTGACACTGCTCACGATTATGATTGAAGATCAGCATATTTTTATTCGCAGGTTGGGTAATCAAAAAGTTGCCGAACAAGGGTATCAATACAGTCAGGGCTTAAACGCATGGGCTGAGCGGGTGTTGAATGACGATGACAATCGAGCTATTGACCATCTTGGAGAAAAATGGGCTAAGTTTGGGCGGCCGGAAGAAGATGATAATGGCGAAGACGGAGAGACTGAATCGTTCTCATTAGACCGAAGCACCGTCGCTGCCGAACAGGAAGACAAAGAAGAAAAAGAGGCCACAATTGATTTTGGCATTGATGGCCTAGAGGTCTCAATTGATGATCTTCAAGGCCGCTATAACCTTAACAATCTTGCCGTTAAAGAGCCTCAAGCCGCCAACGGTCAGAAGCGAATTTTTCTGAACCTTTTAGGGTTACTTGAAATCGGTGAGTTTGACCAACGCGACCGTCTACACGGCGCATTAGTTGACTGGATTGATGAGAACGATTTATCCGGGCCAAACGGGTTTGAGAGCGGCGATTACGGCAGTAAGCGTGTACCCTATTTTGCCGCCGATCAAAAGCTCACGTCGATCGGTGAGCTGAGGTTCGTTGAAGGGTTTACCGAAGACGTTATCAATACGCTGAGGCCATTTGTGACTGTATTGCCGGTAGAGAACGCAAAAATAAATATCAATACTACTACGGTTGAAGTGCTTGCAAGCCTTAATGGGGCTACCGTAACTGACACATCGTCAGTTGCCGGTTTCCTTGCTACACGATTGGATCCCGATTTTCAGGGCTTCAGCCAGATTACAGACGCTGGAACTGCTATTATTGCCGCATCTGTTGTTCCATCTCAAGCGATAGCTGGAATGATGCAGGTGAATAGCCAATTTTTTCAAATTAACGCTAAGGTAACACTCGGTAGTAGTGTTTTTTGCATGGAGACATTGGTGTTGCGAGAGAGTTCCAACATTGACGGAGGCACTAATAAGGTCAGTGTTTTAAGTCGCCAACATAATACGCTCTGTGAAGAACAGAGCCCAATAACAACGAATAGCGATGAAGATTTATCTTAGATTAGAAGCGCCCTATGAGTGGGCTAGGGTTAGTGGCAAAAAAGTTGTTGCTTTTGGCGAAGTGCCAGAACTTGCTGATTACCCAATTGGTGATGACGAAGACGTGATTGGGGTGGTGCCGGGTGAGTGGGTTACAACCCATCGTGTTAGCTTACCAGCCAAAACACGCAAGCAATTTAACACGGCATTGCCTTATGCGCTTGAAGAGTCGATTTCTGAAGACGTAGAAAATATGCATTTCATATGCCCAAGCTGGAAAGCCGGTGAAGAAAGCAGAGTATCGGTCGTCTCTAAGTCAAAAATGATCGAATGGAAAAACTTAGCAACCGAGAACCGTTTACCAATTAAACAGTTAGTTCCAGAACACTCTTTAATACCGTTTCATGATGCAACCGACTGTTCAGTAGCCTTGGTTGGTAATGAGCTGCTAGCCAATCATCGAAACGGACTCGGTGTTAGTATTGATCAAGACTTCATCAATGTTTGGCTAATGGATGTGCCGACCAACGATGTTATCGCTGTTAATAGTGAAGAGCTAACTGAAAAACTAATTGCGATGGAGTCAGATAGAGATATACGGTTTTGGGATTTTGGTAGTAAGTTGGCTCACTGGCTGGAATATGATCAGGAACTCGCGATTGATCTTTGGTCTGATACTTATCGACCGCGTGTTAGTCGCCTAGGTAAAGTCATGTTCATTATTCCATTAATGATTATAGGTTTCAGTTTATTGCTTAAGCTGGGCTTCGATTCGTATCGCTATTTCGTTCTGCATGCTGAAGTTGCCTCTGTTCAGGCAGAGTCTCAGGCAATTTTAGCAAAACGGTTTCCGGCTTTTAAGGATGTGACGCCAGGGGCTGAACGAGAAATGATGGAGCGAGCGATTGCTCGAATGGGCGGCCCAGATAAGTCTAAGAGTGTGCACAATGCATTAGCGCAAGTATCCGATATTTTGTCTAAGCAACGAGTCACTTTAAGTGATATTGCCTACCGCAATGAAGAGTTAATGATAACCTGCTTGTTGAACGACTTTTCGCAAGTAGACTTGCTCAATAAGCAGTTAAATCGGCGCCCTAATCTTAGTGCGACTTTACAGTCATCAGCCTCCGAAGACGGCAAAATCATCGCTAGTTATAGCATTAAACAAACCAAGGGTTAGCGGTATGAGTGAACTAAAAAAATATTGGCTTAACCTTCAGCCTCGTGAGCGAATGGTACTGGCTTACGGGGGGCTTGCGGTAAGTGCCATTCTTCTATATGCGCAGCTATTTCAGCCTTTTTATAACGCGATTACCCATATGGAGCAGGCCTTGCCGGGCTTACGTAGTAACTTGGTTTGGATGCGTCAGACTGATGAGATGCTTAAACGCGGTGGTAATTTAACCGTTAGCCAAGCTACTGAGGGCTCCAATGAATCGCTTTTATCGGTACTTGAGTCCACCGCCAGAGGCGCCAAAATACGAGAATCAATACAGCAACTAGTGCCAACCAAAAATAACACTGAAGTTCGCGTTGTGCTTCAAGATGCCGACTTTAATAAGTGGTTGCTGTGGGTCGATACACTTTACAAAAAGAAAGGTGTTGATATTCGGCAAGTGACCGCTGAACGCGATGATGACAGGCCTAACATTGCTGAAATTAGAGTTACTTTTTTTCGTCCATAATGTGACTCTAGCCATCACCGGGGTTTTTAAAATCTTTCGCTGAAGAATGCTGGATAGCTAGCAATTAAAGTATAAAAACCACCCTTGGCTGGGCGGTTCTTGTAATGTGATAGTACTTTGATGCGGTTTCGAGCTTCTACTTGAGAAACTTGCCTGCTAAATTTGCTAAACCACCCATGCCGCCAATAGAATCCAATAGGCTACCGCCGCTTGATGACTTATCGACTACTTGAGGCAACATGTCTTGTAGGCCTCTGAGCAGGTCGTTTTGGTCAGTGCCAAGCTCCCGCGCCGCGTTTTGAATTTTATCTGAACCAAAGATGCTTTCGACTTGGGTGCGAGATATGTCGCTGTTATCGCCATCACCCAGCCAAGATTGCGCAATATCGCCGAGGCCGCTATTCTGTAAAGTGCTCACTAGTGAGCCTAAATCGATGCCAGAACCGTTTGAGGCACCTAGCAGATTGCCAATGACATTTTCAACGCTGCTGTCACTTTGGCTGGCATTGCCACCTAATTTTGACGCTAATACTTGAGTCGCGAGTTGCATCATATCCATGTTTGATCCTCAATAGTCGTAAGGGTTAAATAGTTGTAAGGGTTAAAGTAGGCCTCACCAGCCACTTGATATTGAATAGTATGAACCGCAACTCTAAAATTGCAATTAGTTATCATTAGTGTACACAGTTATTTACATTACTGATTAGTTCAGGCCTTTGTATAATTTTTTGGGGGGGGTATGAAAATAGTTTCAAATTTCTTCAATTGAGGCGGGAGACGAAGCCAGTAATGAACGCACTTGGGATGCAACTTATTTGGAGCAATTGCCGAGCTTTTCAACGAAAAGTGACGACATTAGACGCATTTTTATCCGATCCTCGAGATATGCTAAGGTTTTTAGCTATAACTTATTAAAAACAATCGAGAAAAGCGTTGAAACCTACGGCACTGTTTGATATTGTCGCGCTCCTAGATTTTTAGACGCGTAGCTCAGTTGGTTAGAGCACCACCTTGACATGGTGGGGGTCGGTGGTTCGAATCCACTCGCGTCTACCAGTTTTACATGAAAGGCGTTAGGTACTGGATATTTCTCGCTTTTTATCGTTGTTTCACGCGATTTGATCGCTTTTAGGTGAGGCAGCTATTGAGGTGAGAATCAAAGCATTTTAGAATTCAAAACCTGAAATTCGAACAAAATTAGAGGTATTACCATAGCCATTAAGAAAAAACAGCGCATGAACGACAGTATCACGGCGCCAAGCATTCGACTGATTGATCAGACTGGGGCACAGGCTGGCATAGTTGATCGCGCAACTGCGCTAGAAATGGCTCAGAAGGCGGGCATGGATCTGGTCGAGATCTCGCCAAATGCTGACCCTCCGGTATGCCGGATATTGGATCATGGCAAGTTTTTGTATGAAGACAGCAAGCGCAAGGCAGCTGCTCGTAAAAATCAGAAGCAGACGCAAGTTAAAGAGATTAAGTTTCGACCAGGCACTGACGTTGGCGATTACAACATCAAGCTAGGAAAGTTACAGAAATTTCTAACTAATGGCGACAAAACGAAAGTAACCATCCGTTTTCGTGGTCGAGAAATGGCACATAAAGATCTTGGTCTTAAGTTGCTGAAGCGCGTTGAAGCAGATTTAGTGGAATTTGGTTCGGTGGAGCAGTTTCCTAAGTTGGAAGGTCGCCAAATGGTGATGGTTCTTGGCCCTATTAAGAAATAGCAGGGTAAGAAATAGCAGGGTAAGAAATAGCAGGGTAAGAAGTAAAGAATATAAGAAAAAGGCGACGTTGAGAAAGTAATCAAGGTCACCGCCCAACGCCTGCATTCTGACGATGAATGCCGATGTTGGGCAAACAAGGGCCGATCAGAATATTCTGGTTGTGAGCTCACATTAGGGTCAATTGAAGTGCAACTTTTAAACTTCCTTTGGCTATCAAGTAACGGCAACAGTCCAGAACTGAAAAGGCTACAACAGTCTCGAACTCTGAAGACTAAAACAGTGCAATTGCACTTGGAGAAATCATGCCTAAAATTAAAGGTAATAGTGGAGCCGCTAAGCGCTTCAAAAAAACCGGTAGCGGTAAGTTCAAACGCTCTCAATCTCACTTGCGTCATATTTTGACCAAGAAATCGACTAAGCGTAAACGTCATCTACGTAAGCAATTGCTTGCTTCGTCACCTGACGCTAAGATGATTCAACGAATGATGCCATACGCATAACTGGAGATTTGAGGAGCCTTCAGCTCTTCTGAGAGGAACTAAAAAATGCCTAGAGTAAAACGCGGCGTCACCGCCCGAGCAAAACATAAGAAAGTTATCGCCCAAGCTAAGGGTTACCGTGGACGTAGTAAAAACGTTTTTCGTGTAGCCAAACAAGCTGTAACACGTGCAGGCCAATACGAGTATCGTGACCGTCGCCAAAAGAAACGTCAGTTCCGTCGTTTATGGATTACGCGTATTTCAGCTGCCGCTAAATTGAATGGTATCAACTACAGTCGTTTCATCAATGGTTTGATGAAAGCTGAAATAGAGTTGGACCGTAAAGTATTAGCCGATATTGCTGTACATGATGCAGCGGCATTCTCGCAGTTAGCTGAAAAAGCAAAAGCGGCTTTAACGGCTTAAGTGATCGTTAGGCTCTGAATTTTCAGAGGCTGATACTGATGCTTTAAAAAGCAAAGAGGAAGGCCATTGGTCTTCCTCTTTTGCTATCTACTGCTTTAAATTAAGCGTCTTTAAGCTATCGATTTAGTACTACCAAGTTTGTAATAACCAAGTTTGTAATAATTGGGTTGGTAGTAAATAGGCAGAGTAGATTGCAAAATTTCCAGAGCATCATTAGCAAGAGCTATTTCTAAATAGAGAAAAACAACCATGACTGATTCACTCGATTCAAACCTAAAGAGTATTCTTGAGCAAGCCAGAAGCGCCATAGCTGTATCTGAAAAGCCGGCGCAATTAGAAGAACTGCGGGTTAATTACCTAGGTAAAAAAGGTGAGTTGACTAATCAGCTTAAGCAGATAGGAAGCTTGCCTCATGAAGAGCGACCTAAGTTTGGTGATAAGGTTAATGCAGTTAAGCAAGAAGTTGCTCAGCTGTTGAATCACAAAAAAGCCGAGTTAGACGCTATCGCGTTGGCTGCGGCTCTGGCGGCTGAGAAGATAGATATCACGCTACCTGGTCGAGGCATTGGCTCGGGTGGTATTCATCCGGTTACTCGCACCATGCAACGGATTGAAGATATTTTTGTTGCAATGGGCTTTGGTATTGCCACTGGGCCGGAAATTGAAGATGACTTTCATAACTTTGAAGCGCTGAATATACCACCCGAGCACCCAGCCCGTGCGATGCACGATACTTTTTATATCGATACCGCTGAGGGCGATGAATGTACACACCTACTGCGTACACACACCTCGCCAGTGCAAGCTCGCTATATGCTGAGTGAGACACCGCCGATTAATATTATTGCTCCGGGTCGTGTCTATCGTTGCGACTCAGATGTAACGCATACGCCTATGTTTCATCAAGTCGAGGGCCTAATGGTGGATGAAGGTATTTCGTTTGCCGATCTCAAGGGTGTATTGACACACTTTCTGCGACAGTTCTTTGAAACTGATTTGAATATTCGCTTACGCCCTTCTTATTTTCCGTTCACCGAGCCCTCAGCTGAAGTCGACATAAGCTGCGTTTTTTGTGTTGATCAGCAGGGCAAAACACAAGGTTGTCGCATCTGTAAGCAAACCGGTTGGATTGAAGTTTTGGGCAGTGGCATGATCCACCCAAAAGTATTTAAGCACGTTGGTATTGATTCTGAGAAATACACTGGTTTTGCCTTCGGCTTAGGCGTGGAGCGTTTAACCATGTTGCGCTATGGAGTCACCGATTTACGTCTTTTCTTTGATAATGATTTAACTTTCTTGGAGCAGTTCAAATGATAATTAGCGAACAATGGCTACGCGACTGGGTTCGTGTTGAGCTAAGTGCCCAAGAAATTGCCGATTGCTTGACCAATGCCGGTCTTGAAGTCGATGGTGTTGAGTCGATAGCCGGGCCTATCGAGAATTTGGTGGTAGGTAAGGTTCTGACGGTTGAAAAACACCCAGACGCTGACCGCTTGAATTGTACTACTGTCGATATCGGTAGTGAGGTGCTAAATATCGTTTGCGGTGCGGCTAACGTGAGGCAAGACCTGATGGTAGCGGTTGCGACTGTTGGTGCTAAATTACCCAACGGCTTAAAGATCAAGAAAGCCAAAGTGCGCGGTGTCGAATCAATCGGCATGTTGTGTTCTGCGTCAGAACTCGGCCTTGAAGAGAATTCGGCTGGCTTGATCGAATTAGATGCTGATGCCGAAATCGGGCAACGAATTGACGAATACCTACAGCTGGATGACAAATTAATTGATATCGACCTGACACCTAATCGCGGCGATTGTCTAAGTGTGCAGGGTATTGCTCGAGAAATGAAGGTGTTAGCAGATGGAAGCTACCATCCGTTGGATATCGAAGCGGTTGCGGCGACTATTGATGATGCAATCGAGGTAGAGTTGCAGGACTCAGTAAACTGCCCTCGCTATATCGGCCGTGTGATTAAAAATATCAGTCAAGAGGCGGTAACTCCTTTGTGGATGCAAGAGCGCTTGCGCCGTAGTGCCGTGCGCCCAATCAGCCCGATAGTCGATATCACTAACTATGTGATGATTGAACTTGGGCAACCGATGCATGCGTTCGATCTAGCCAAGCTGAATGACAAAATTGTTGTTCGTCAATCGCGAGCTGGCGAGAAAATCAGATTACTTGATGAGTCTGAGGCAACACTTGATGATCAAACCCTGATTATTGCCGATGCGAAAGCGCCAATTGCTATCGCTGGTGTCATGGGTGGGTTTGATAGCGCTATCGATGACAATACGGTTGATATTGTTTTTGAGGCGGCACACTTTACACGCAAGTCAGCGTCGGGCAAAGCTCGCCGCTATGGTTTACACACAGAAAGCTCATTTCGTTTTGAGCGTGGCGTAGACCCGCAATTGCCGCCGCAAGCAATTGAGCGTGCAACAGAGTTAGTGCTTGAGATTTGCGGCGGTCAGGCTGGGCCGATCGTTGAACAGAAACAGGAGAGTGCCATACAAGGTAAGCCTGCGGTTGAAATTCGCTTAGATCGCCTGGTTAGCCTGCTTGGTATGCCGCTCGATGAAGCCGAAGTGGACGACATTTTAAGCCGCATCGCTGATTCAGTGACGGGTGACAATGGTGTTTGGTCGGTTACTCCGCCAAGCTACCGTTTTGACATAGAGTGCGAAGCTGATCTGGTTGAAGAAGTTGCGCGCGTTAAAGGATACGATAATATTCCAACTAAGATGCCACGTATTGCGCCTCGATCAATGGCCGCATCAGAAGCTCGTATAGGCGAACGCCAGGTTCGTCAATCATTGGTCGCGCGCGATTACCGCGAAGCGATTACCTATAGTTTCATCGATCCCGCAGTACATGCGATATTCAGTACCGAGGAGCCCGTTAAGCTGGCCAATCCATTGGCTGATAATATGGCCGTGATGCGCACCAGTCTGATACCGGGTCTCATGGGAGCGCTACAATTTAACGCTAATCGTCAGCACGACCGCATTCGTTTTTATGAAGTCGGGGCAAGCTATCATAAAGACGGTAAAGTTTTTCGTGAAGAGCAGAAGCTGTCTGGAGTAGTGATGGGCCAAGTCGCGGCTACCCAATGGGGTCTTAGTAAGCCGCAAAACATTGATTTCTATGACGTTAAGTCCGATTTGGAGGCCGTACTTGCCTTGACCGGCCACAAAAACCCTATTATATTTAACGAGTTCGAGCACATTGCTCTTCATCCGGGACAGAGTTCGTTATTAACTCGTAACGAATTAAAAGGTGATAAGACCGTATTAGGATGGCTGGGTAGGTTACATCCGACAGTTGAAAAGCATTATGGGGTTCATAATGTCGTCGCTTTTGAGATCAATCTTGGTGTCGCTCTAAATGCGCAATTGCCAAGTTTTCAATCTGTATCTCGTTTCCCGAGTATTAAGCGTGATTTATCGGTTTTAGTTGATCAAGATTTGCCGATTGCGAGTTTACTTGAGTCATTACAAAATGAGTTGGGTACTGTGCTGGTTAAAGTGGAGTTGTTTGATCTGTATCGTGGGCAGGGTGTTGCTGACGATGCAAAGAGTATTTCTTTGAGTTTGGTTTTGCAGCATCAAGATAAAACTATGACTGATGAAGAAGCTGAAGGGTTGGTGGGGGAAGCTCTCTCGTTGTTGGAAGCGAAGTGGGGTGCTACATTACGTAGTTAATATGGTAATAGTTGTTCGGTCAGTACAGACCAACTATTGTTAACCAATTAGGGTAAAACTAGGCTTCTTAAATCGAGAAGCCAAGAGGGTGAAAATGTCGATTACAAAAGCAGAGCTCGCGGTTTCATTGCATGAAGAACTAGGGCTAAACAAGCGCGAGTCTAAAGAGTTCGTCGAGCAATTTTTTGAGACCATCAAAGGGGCGCTAGAAGATGGAAGTTCGGTTAAGTTATCGGGGTTTGGCAACTTTGGGCTTCGTGATAAACCCGCGCGACCGGGGCGTAATCCTAAAACGGGTGAAGAGATACCCATCTCCGCTCGTCGGGTGGTAACGTTTAAGGCCAGTCAAAAGCTTAAAGAAGCGATTGAGGATAATGCGGATATACTTAAGAGATTTTTTAATTAGTTGTCGTAAATAGATGTAACTAAACAAACATTAAGTGAATCTTCTATTCTAAAGTTACTTTGCTGTATACGAATGTGTCGGTGAACTGATAAACTCAGCGTATAAGATTAAACACTATCACATGGGATTCAATAGAGATGCTTGACCAAGGGGATAACGCAACCTTACCGCCAATACCAAGCAAACGATATTTTACCATTGGTGAAGTAAGCGAGTTATGCATGGTTAAACCGCATGTGTTGCGTTATTGGGAACAAGAGTTCTCACAGTTGAATCCGGTAAAGAGGCGTGGTAACCGTCGCTACTATCAACGGCACGAAGTACAGCTTATTCGTCGTATTCGTAGTCTTTTGTATATCGAAGGATTCACTATTAGTGGCGCTAAGAATCAGATTGAAATGGAAACTGGTGGGCAAGCGACTCCAACAACGCAGGTTAAAAGACAAGTTGTTGCTGAGTTGATCTCTGAAATTGACGAAGTAGTAGCAATTCTCTCCGAATAGGTAAATCTGCCCGAGTAAGCTAGGCTTGGCGTTTGGGTTTTTCAGCATCAGATTAGCAGACACAAAAAAGGCCGCTTTTTAAGCGGCCTTTTTATTCGTTATCGCTTTTACGATTAGAACGATTTACCAACTGAGAATACAAGGCGATCATCAGCCGCGTCAATATCATCTAGGTCAGTTCCGTAATAAGTCAGCGCAAAATCAACACCGGCACCTGATGTTGTCAGTGCTGCTGAGTAATCTACGTAGCTGCTTTCATTGAAGTCAAAGAAATCGTCTGAATCTACATCGCTATAGCCGACATGAAGGTCCAAACCTAAGTTCTCAGCCAGGCCGATAGAATAGTCAGCGTTTAGTACGATTGCCGAATCATCAGATCCAAAGTAGTCTGGAGAGTAAACTAGGCCAAGGCTAATGTCGCTGAAGCTCACGCTGGCGACGAACTCAGAGTAGTTTAAGCCATCAGTCTCGCCTGGGTAGACAAAGTAGATATAAGAAAGGTCGATTGTAACGCCCTCGGAAACTTCAAAGCCATAACCAGCATATAAATCCAACTCAGTTGATGTGTTATCGCCAAAGTTTACGTTGGATGCCCAAGTGCCAACTGAAAAACCATTGTCAAATGCATAATCAAAACCGCCGGAAATTGCTGGGTCTTCATTTGTTTGTGAAAAACCACGGAAAACATAGTCTGTTGCAAGAGCGACATTCGCCTCTATATCGCCTGCGCTGGCTAAATTACTTGATGCCAAAATTGTTGCTGCAACGCTGCTAATAATAAGTTTTTTAGTGTTCATATTAATTACCTCTCGTAATTTTCGTCTATATAAGGCCGAATCTCGTTCTGCTCTCGTTGAGTTGTCGTTATCCATAACAATGAAACTTCCATCCATATGAAACTAAGCAAGCAGCGTGCCAACTTTCTTGATTGGTGTTCTACGCCGTTTGCATTGAATAAAACGGTAGTCTCGTCTGATTATGGTTTTTATTGCACTAGAATGGTGCAGGTGCTTTTGGGAGTGCATTGTTTTGGAGCGCAGCGGCGTTGAAAACGTCCAGAGCCTCCTATACTGCACCCTCAAACAGCTTGTTTAATATTATTAAAAAGTTGGCACGCTGTTTGCTTTTGATTTTCTATTAGTGCCTCTAGCATGGGTGCTGAGGACGCTTAAGTCGCTTTTTTCTCGACTGCAGCGATTAGATTTTAAATTCAATAAACACTAAATTAACTAATAAGAGGGTGAAGTGCTATGAAGTTGATCACAGCAATTATTAAACCGTTCAAGATTGACGATGTAAGAGATGCATTGGCGGGCATCGGTATTCAGGGTATGACGGTAACAGAAGTGAAAGGCTTCGGTCGTCAGAAAGGGCATACAGAGCTATATCGCGGCGCCGAATACAACGTTGACTTCATGCCTAAAATCAAGATTGAAGTGGCCGTATCGAATGACATGTTAGACCAAACAATTGAGGTTATTACTGACTCAGCCAACAACGGTAAAGTAGGCGATGGCAAGATTTTTGTTTTGGAGCTTGCTCAAGTAATTCGAATTCGTACCGGTGAAACCGGCGAAGAAGCGATTTAGATCGCAATCGTAAATATTCCAACATCTATAAAATAGAGAGACTCTTTCATCATGGAAAATACAATTTTCGAGCACGGGTATGCGATAGATACCTTTTATTTCCTAATCTGCGGTGCATTGGTAATGTGGATGGCTGCTGGCTTCGCCATGTTAGAAGCTGGCCTAGTTCGTTCTAAGAATACCGCTGAAATTCTTACTAAGAATGTCGCCCTGTACGCAATCGCCTGCACCATGTTTATGCTCTGCGGTTATTCGATAATGTATCCCGAATTGGGCAATGCATTGTTGAGCGGTATTACCGGCGACGGTGTTGAAGGTGCTGCAGAACCTGCGACTTATGCACCCTCGGCTGACTTCTTTTTCCAAGTGGTTTTCGTTGCGACAGCAATGTCGATCGTTTCGGGCGCGGTTGCCGAACGTATGAAGCTTTGGGCATTCCTTGCGTTTACTATCGTGATGACCGGCTTTATTTATCCAATGGAAGGAAACTGGACATGGGGCGGCGGTTCAGTATTTGGTCTATATAACCTTGCTGACCTTGGTTGGTCGGATTTTGCTGGCTCAGGCATCGTACATATGGCTGGTGCTGCAGCGGCTCTTTCTGGTGTGCTTTTGCTTGGCGCTCGAGAAGGTAAGTATTCAAGCGATGGCAAACCAAAGGCAATCCCAGGGGCAAACTTGCCACTGGCGACTCTAGGTACATTTATTCTCTGGATGGGCTGGTTCGGTTTTAACGGTGGTTCAGTGTTAGCCACGTCGTCTGTCGAAAACGCAAATGCAGTTGCGGTCGTATTCATGAATACTAATGCCGCTGCCGCAGGTGGCCTAATTGCTGCCCTACTAACGGCAAGAATTTTATTCGGCAAAGCCGATTTAACTATGGCTTTGAATGGCGCGCTAGCCGGTTTGGTAGCAATCACAGCCGAGCCATCAACTCCAACGCCTCTAATCGCGACGCTATTCGGTGCCGCTGGTGGAGTATTGGTTGTTTTCTCAATCTTGGGTTTAGATAAACTGAAAATTGATGACCCTGTTGGAGCAATCTCGGTTCACGGAGTTGTTGGTTTGTTAGGTCTAATGTTAGTGCCGCTAACTAATGACGCGTCTAGTTTCACAGGCCAGTTAATTGGTGCAGCGACTATCTTTACATGGGTCTTCGTGACCAGCGGTATCGTATGGTTCTTGCTTAAATTGGTTGTTGGTATTCGGGTAAGTCCTGAGGAAGAGTTTGAAGGTGTTGATGTTTCAGAATGCGGTATGGAAGCGTACCCTGAGTTCACCAAGTAGCGCCACTATAAACTTTTATTATCGGTATCCTTATTTATCGATAATTTTATTTGTCGGTAACCTTGTTTATCGCTACAAAGGGCTGTCGCTAGCGACAGCCTTTTTTATGTTCTCAGGGCGATCAATTTCAGTTATGATTCGATAAACCCCATTCATAAAATGAATATCGAATGAATTTATCTAATATCGACTTGAATTTGCTAGTTTACTTAAGTGTGCTGTTGCGCGAAGGTAATGTTACTAAGGCCGCAGAGCATCTGGGCTTGAGCCAGCCCGCCATGAGTAATGGACTGCGTCGACTGAGAAAGGTGTTTAACGACCCGCTGCTGGTTCGTACAAGTAATGGCATGATGCCAACCGATAAGGCTAAAGAGCTACAGCCATTGGTACAAAACGTATTATCTCAAATTGAGTTGTTTGTTCAGCCTACCATCGATTTTGACCCAACTAATAGCAAGCGTTTATTTCGGGTAATGGCTAGTGACTACGCCGAAACAACTCTATTGCCGCGCGTTCGTATGCGCATGGCCGCCGAAGCACCTGATACGGCGTTGGATATTTTAACTCCTAGTGACGTTACGTTTCAGGACATTGAGCTGGGGAATGTCGATCTGGTAATGAACCGCTTCGACCAATTGCCGCAGTCTTTACACCTGTCTGTTTTGTGGCAAGACGGTTTCTCATGCGTAATGCGCCAAGATAATCCGTTGCGTGAAAACTTTGACTTCGATAAGTATATGAAAGCCAGCCATGTCTGGGTAAATAAAACCGGTATGGGCGTTGCAACCGGCGTTAACCCGGATGACATTCAAAAGCTCGGCTGGGTCGATATCGCACTTGATGACCTTGGTAAACGGCGTAAAATTGCTGTTTATACCCGTCACTATATTTCAGCGATCCAATTGACGCAGCAACAAGACTTAATCGCGACTGTTGCGACGCGGTCTACCCATTTGGTTAATCACTTCGATAACTTAGCGATTCTGCCGGTGCCGTTTGATATTCCTCGTATCGAGCTACACATGGTGTGGAGCCCGCTGTTACACCACAATATTGCACATAAATGGTTCCGCAACGTGATTCGAGAAGTGGCACAAGAAATCCAAGCAGAAGAAGCTGCGATGAAGTGATATAGTAAACGGGTTGGCAGGGAGCCGACCCAACTATCGAGGCAACTCGAATAGTAAATTAGCCGACTAGCCACGTTTTGTGCTAGCGGCGATTCAAATGACCATTTAATAACAATGAGTCTAAAGACAAGGAGACTGTCAATGAGTACTAAAGCCACTGGCTTTGAAAAGCCTGATACGATCAAATCTCTAGCGATGATTCGCACCCGCACGGTGGTGGGCATAAGTGCCGTCCCAGTTATGGTTGAGGTGCATTTGGCCAATGGCTTGCCTTCGTTTTCAACGGTCGGCCTGCCCGAAACAGCGGTCAAAGAAAGCAAAGATCGCGTACGTGGCGCTATTATTAATTCCGGTTTTGACTTTCCCGCGAAGCGTATTACCGTAAACCTCGCTCCGGCGGACTTACCTAAAACCGGTGGTCGCTTTGACTTGCCTATAGCTATTGGGATTTTGATTGCATCAGGTCAGTTGCCCAGAGTAAAGGTAGACGACTTTGAAATGGTCGGTGAGGTAGCGCTAGATGGCCATTTGCGTAAGGTCTCTGGCATACTGCCAACGGCCTTGTCATGTGGAGTCGCTGGTCGTCAATTGGTAGTG
>JBKEFT010000038.1:0-61049 GCA_046709645.1 Arenicella sp. | reverse complement strand
GCGAAAAATACAGGCCGAAAAGAACAAAGTGTAGCCACTTTACTATAAAATAAACTGACTGCTTGAAAGCAAGGTGCAGGTGGTCACGCTACGCAAAATTAGGCGGTCACGTTCGCAAAAATACGCAGTTGCGGGGATATCCCAGCTAGAAAGGGGTGTCCGGAAAACGCGAAGCGGTTGGAGGCAGGGGAAAAACCTTTCCCCAACAATACGAGATTGGAAGATTAGCTAAATATTTCTTCGAAATGCGCCTTACTCGATGAATAAACTTGTTCGTGTGCAACTTCGATTATTTTTTGGTTGTACAGATCGACATCTTTACCGTCAATCTCGATGACCTGGCCATGAGTAAAACATATGCGCTTTGTAAGCAAAACGGCTTTGTGTGGTGAGACGGGGTAATAAAATTCAAACTCATCATGTTCGCGCTGTTTGTTTTGTGAGTCGCCAAATGTGTTTAGTAATACCAGTCGAAATTCGCTGCGCTCAGAATATAGGCTCCAACCTATATTTGTTGCGAATATATGAGACATGATATTCCAGCAATTAGTTATATCAAATCTTTCACTCTCCAACGCGTCCAAAATTCGGCGCTTAATACTTTTGGTTCGGAAATATTGAACGCATATAAAAACTCAATCAAGCCAAGCATGATCGTGTAGCAAATAGTTTTGAAGTTGAAGAAATTACGGAAGAGCAATTTCAAGAAAAAGTCAAATTCTATAAAGCTCAATAAATTCAGACATCAATATTTCATCTAACTCAGCAGCTGCGACACCCATCTCTTTGGCGAATAGAAACAGAGGTTCTGTAACATAGAAAAAGTCAATTTCTTCAGCTTCAAGTAATGCACCAAATAGCAATTGATTCAACAATGCCTCACGACTCATTGACGCATTACTTTTTAGGTTTTGATTTAACGATTCACGACATGACTTTTCCAAATCATCAAGAACCGGCTTATCGTATTGCTCATTAGAAAAACATTTTAGTAATTCCAATGCACCTTCAAGTTTTGTGGTTTCTAACTCTTCCTTGAACATCAGCACTAAGCGTAAATATGCTTTTCGAAACTGTATGATGTCAACTGAATTCCCGAATTTATCTAAATATGAGCCAAATTTGCTTTCAACGGTATCAATACTTAATTCCATGTTATTCAACCCCTAAAGCTTTCTGCACTTCACGACATGTTGAACAAGGCCCTAAAACCCGTCCATTTTCATTGAGCTTTACTGGACCCATTTCAGCACCCTTCAGAGAATCACCCGCATTGAGCGCTTTGTTGAAAGCGTCAATTTCACAACATGCTCCATGAGACCTAGAGGGATTTTTAACATTATCTAGGGCTTCTTGCACTTTAGGGTTCCTTGCCGCTCGCGGAGAACCGCCTGAAGCAGACGAGCCAGTACTATTGCCTGGAAAGGTATTCCCTCTCGCGGTGGTGACACTACCAGTTGTTCCGGTTGTTCCAGTTGAAACTTGCAGACTATTGTCAGGACGAGTCTGATTTGCCCTGACAATAGGGTTACTAGGATAACTTTCTACTTTATTTTTAACATCACTAAATTTGCGTTTTACAATTGCGTCGGCGTTGTTTTTATTCTTAGCTGTTACCTTAGAGTCGATAGCCTTCCGCTTTGAGAATATTTCATTCTTTTCCTTATTTTTAGCTAAAGCTTTTACATTATCCGTTTTACGCTTTGCAAATGCATTAGCGTTTTCCTTGTTTTTGCTAACAACTTTAGCTTCGTTAGCCTTAGTTTTGTTGAATGCTTCAGCGCTATTAGCTGTTTGCGTATTTTTATGAATAGCCGCGCCTAGCTCAGATTTCGCTTTTGAGCTGCGTGCAATATTTGGAGCACCCATAGCTCTTTCTAAACTCTGTAATTGCCCCCTAGTTCCTGCTAAATCATTCAATACGATATTCTTAGGTTTCGTATCGATCTTATGTACTGGGGAAATATACTCATCTCTTGAATAAAGGTTAAGATTTTCCTTAGTTTTGATGGTATTGGAAGAGCTTCCCGCAGCCGTATTATTCTTCCCCTTTGTTTTTGATCCTAATTTACTATTTACTCCAGCACTACTCAGTTCAGGTGTAGGTGTTGTGCTAACTGCCGCTTCTACGTCAGCCCTCGCTTGAGGTTGAACTTGATCCACCTCAAACGTCGATTTTTTTTTCGGGCTTACCTTCGGCTGATCTAGCTCTTTAAGTCTAGCTTGAGCCGCACGTTCATAAGATTCTCTAGTGGCATTTTGTGCTGCTAATCTCGCTGCATCGTCAGCTCCCCCAATAATAGCCTTGCCAATTGTTTTAACAGGAGAAGCAGCGAATACCGCTGTCGTACATACGAGTACACTAAGGAAAAAAATTAGATAATATAAATGGTTCCTATTCATGGGCGCGCTTCATATCATTATTTATTACGTTATCGTTCTTCAAATTATCATAAACCACTTCCGACCCAGCAAGTGAAATTATTATTTGAGAAACTAACGATGCTTGCCGAAATATCGTCATTGTTGCAACCTCAGGAAGTGTCCATGATGCCAAAGTTGCCATTTCTTCACTTCGTTTTTCAGCGATGTGTGCTCTACGCTTAATGTCAGCTATTTTTTTATTTTCGCTCTCCCCAAAATCCGCATGACGAAATGTATTAACGTACTCTGAACTTTTGATGTCATATACACCGGGAGGCAAAGATGTAGGCACAACCTTTAGCTCAATAGCCGCTTCACCGTTTTCACCTGAAATCAGCTTTGATTCAGGGAGCTTATTGAACACAAAAGAGTCGATTAGATCATCTTCATCATCAAAATCTATCGCGAGTTCTTTGTTTCCAAAAAGCGATGCAATACCTGAAAATACATTGTCAATAACATTGCCGCTATCATCGTCATACATCCACATCGCAATTTGATCATTTCTCTTGTAATCTATAACGAACCCTTCTCGCCATGTTGGAAACTGTGTGTTCACGGCTGTATTAGTATGGCCGATGTAGGAGTTGTTATGTTTGACGATAAGGTATGAATCTGATGACGAGAGAAAATCCCGGCTGCTGCCACTCGTGCCACCTGGCACACTTAACAATATTCGTCCTGAGTACTTATCGTCTGCCACGAGAGTCCCTTTTTCGTCGAATAAAAGCTCTCTATCCAACCTATGGTCCCCATCTTTTTCAATGATAACTCTTCGCTTTGCACCTTCCGAAAACTCAGCCGTATCGAACCGCCCATCCTCCATAGCATCTTTTAAAACCAATAGCTGATCCTTTACCTCAATCTGAATTTCGCTCATATCAGGGAGAGCCTTGCCAATCAATTTTTCGTCTTTGTAAAAATCAATCAATAAACATACCCCCTCTTCACTATGTTCACTACAGATTGACCCTGAAATTCGAGGAATACCATCAACCCAAGCTCTAGCACCTTCGATGATTAAGTGTCGTTTCTCGGCGGCTCCATCTCCGAAATCAGCGATCAAATTAGTCGCTCTTCGAGTTTGATCTAAGTCGCCTTGCGCTTTAGCGATAACGAATTCTCTTTTAGCCAACTCCCACTCACTGTACCTCATATAAGCTTCGCCCCTCACTAATGCGATAGATGCAATGGACTGATCAATGCCTTTATATCTACATAGTGAAGTCGCCTTGTTCATTTGAGAATACGCTTCGGAAAAATCTGATTGATAGGCTTGGTTTACCGCATCGTCCATTATCAATATTGATAATGCACATCTTATATTCGTATTATCTTGATTCCTTATGTAAGCAACACTCATCAATTTAATGCTTTTTTCTGTATCCCCTAAATCAAAATAACGAATTCCTTCATCGTGATACGCAGATGTAAGTAAATCGATGGTGACATGAGCATTCTTCGTAAAAGATTCAACATACTCCAAAGTTTTGAGGGCCTGCTCACTATCTCCAACAGAAAGCTCGAGCTTTCCTTTTTCTTGTAAAACACCGACATACAAGCAAAAAAAACTTTTGAGGGTATCTAATTGTTCGCTAGAGCTAATGAAGTCGATATAAATCTTAAGTGTGTTTGCAACTTGGTTCATGTACCTCAAATTTAGAGTATTGACTTCAGAGAGTTCATTTGGTTCGGAGTTTGATACTAATGACCTAATATGGTGCAGGGAAACACCTAACCAAGAATTTTCTAGTAAAGAATTGTCCCATTTCGGGTCAATTTCTCTGAGGAAACCTAGCGCTTTTTCATATTGGCCGTTTTTAGCAGATCTAACCGCTATAGCCGAAAGAATTTTTTGTTCATAATCGAAAGCACGGCTGGAATTACTTAGTAAGCGGGCTTTCTGAGCATACCGTAAGGCCTCGATGAAACCACCCGATAAAAAGTGCTTTTGTGATGACAATAGAAAACTCGCCTCTCGGAGAGGCAAAGTTTCCAGCTGACCATCATACTCAGCATACTCAGTTGCTAGATCGATTTGATTCAGCCGTAGTGACTCTGATATTGCTTGGTTCACCTGAAATGCATGAAGCTTACTCGCTACATTTTTTTTAAATGCCCAGCCACTGAGAACTTCAAAAGATCGTCTCATTTTGTCTGTAATGGGTAGATAGAGGCTATAGTTCTTCTCTCTAAACAATCGGTCTTCGACCACGACAATGCTTGCGCAAGCAAGGATTATTGATATTGATATAAACCCTGTTGTCAAGTAAACATAGATTAGAGCTACAGAAGCAACGCCGATTATCCGCCTCAACACGAATAGGAAAAACGTCAAGATCAAGAACAAACCTGCTATTTTCAAGGAATACCTAAAATCACTAACATGGAGCACGCTCGATGAAGTTGTGTTCAGAACTTGTCCAAATCCCTCTACGCTCAACTCATAATCACTATTTGAAGGTAACGATATGTCTCTAACAATTGAACATGACTGCACGTCAACTTCAATGTTGGTTAGGGCTCTAAGGGAGTGTGGGCCATTCATGTTGATGAACTGTTCAATATCTTTGGCGGGCGTAGGGGAAGGCACATTTATTGGGCTATCTAGGACTAAATTCCACAGAAAAATCGCCGGCCAAATTAACGCTAGAATGAGGCCGTATTTCCATACTGAAGTTTGCGAGTAGCCTTTCATTATTATTGAACCGCTTTGGGATGTTTAAGTTTCGAAAACCAGAACAAACTGCCTTACAAATATAATTATGACCTCTTTGTAGACCGTTATAGATCATATTTTCTTGCATTGAATATTTATTCAAAGCCGTTCGGCAAATTTTTAAAAGCTATTAGCGACGAACCAACAAGCGGTATCATCCGCTCGCTTTGAGGGGTTTTCAATTCCTTCTGAAAATCTGGGCGAATGTGGATATAGGGTATCGAAGTGTCCAGACGAATATCACCCCTTTCAAGATCAAGCCCAACGATTTCAGAAGGACGCGCTCCGGTATTCTTCGCCTAAAGTGTTTACGCCCATTTCTTGTTATTACGTAAGCCATATGTGACGTTTTTTGTGACAAAATGTGTAGCACTTCTCCTCTACCACCATACATACAAAGCAATTAATGGTCAATTCGCACCTTTGCCAAGTGATATCAATGGCTTAACACATCGCTGATCTAATGATTTAGAGAAGCTAATGGCGGAGACTGAGGTATCCAACAGGAGCAGCGCTCCTTTGGTAAGCGCTTTGTAATACAAAATATGATTTATCATATATTTGTATTACAAAGCACAGCTTGCGCGCACAGCAAGTCTACTGTTTTGCAGCCTTATTCCGATGTCCGCTATTAAATCTTCGCACGCAGTCCAAAAATGCAAACGGCTTGATGACCCGATGCACATGGATCAACGCAAGCTGTCACTGGCTCGCTTGAACTGTATGAGGTTCCACTCCCCAGAAACAGAACAGCACGATAATCACATCAAATAAAAAAAGGCCAGCCCCACTTAGGGCCAGCCTTTTAATTCACACGTCAACGTATTTCAGGACGCGACACAATTATGCAACGCTAAGTTTACTCGTTGGTGATTCCTTCTACAGGAAACAAATACACGTCTCCTTCAATCAATTGTGCCCCAGAGGGTCGAAAACAGATTGATCCTTTTGCGCTGTGCAAGAACGCAACACCGATTCGCTCTGATCGGGTCGTCCATCCACCCTTCGAATTAGGAACTAAGCGATACTGCCTTGCCGTGTAATGATGACCTTTGGATTTACCATCATTCGGTGTTTGTGGTTCTTTTTTATTATATTGGTCTGCCATATTACAATTCCCTTGTTTGGTTGAAATTACGATATTTATTTAACTCAGTCAGCCAAAGCTAAACAATTGAAGAAAACTGCTTTAAGAATTCTAAGGCAGGATAGGCCTTTTATGCGCATGTTGTTAAAACACTGTTTTACTAACATTTAAACCTAATTGAGTGCTAAAAATATGAATAGAAGATTCATTTTAATGCCAGACAAACTTTGGCTGAGTGTGCCGACTCCCAACAGATCTAAGTGGATTAGAGGCGCTATTAGGCAAAGGCTTGCTAGAGATAGTTCTGGCCTGTCTGACGACTACCTAATGGCTTTGAATGAAAGTTCTACCCAACTGCGAAAGGTAGGCATAAATCTAAGTCAAGTTACCGCGCTTTTGCATATCCAAAAAACTGACGCAAAAGCTTTGCCGATATCCGCTTTGATTGTGGCTATTAGAGCCTCAACTAAAGACATTCAAGCAATAAAAAGAAGATACCTCTCTGATGACTAATGAATCATGATGACAACAGGCCAAGCTTTTAAATTTATCTTTGCACAATCAGGCAAAGCGAAAGGGCGTATGGCAAACGCAAAGAAGCAAATGCTTAAAGCAACAGGTGGCGCCCCTGAAGTCATGGCGAAAATAACAGGTTTCACCAAAGCGGATCAGTCAACAAGAGGGCATCTTGATTACATTACTCGCAATGGACAGGTAGACGCGTTTGATCGATTCGGTTTGAAGTTAGAGAAAGACGAAGTTACTGAAAAGCGAATGGACTATGACAGCATCAAAGGACGCAAAGCGATGAGGCTGGTTTTATCAATGCCGCCTAATACAGAGATTGAACCGTTTAAAAAAGCAGTAGAACAAACACTACAAAAGGAATTTGGTGAACATGACTACCTTTACGTGTTTCACGAAGACACAAGCCACCCTCACGCGCACATCGTCGTGCCAATGACTAACTCGCTTGATGAACGTATTAACCCGCGAAAGGCGGATATACAGCGCTACAGGCAGACGTTTGCCGATGAGCTAGAGAAAAACGGAATACTTGCCAATGCCACTACTACACAATTAAGAAAACAGGGCATGCTAAGTAAAGTTTTTGGCAACGAGCCTAACAGAAATGAGCCAAGCACCCCCACCAAAGAAAGAATCGATGTAGCGTGGAGGCTAATAAAAAAGGCATTTATACAAGCCGGTGACTCGGAAGGGGTTCAATTAATTAATCAGCTCGCACCAAGACAAGAGAAAAAAATTAACATTAATACGAAAAGTGTAGAACTGGGGGACTAAAATTACTCGACCACTACAACGTGATATTTCTTATGTATGTTGCTTTTCCTCGTGAATGTCACTCTTGAGATTTGACAGTACAAGCCTCAAGGCTAAGAGTTTCAGATATCGAAATTTTACTCTGATCCCAATCTGCATTTAATAGGCTATTAAGATGAGAATTAGTCCTAATTTTGCGTCTCTTCAAACTCTAGCGAGTACTTCCAAATTCTAGAGAGACCTTCTGAAGTTTCTTTTGAATGAGAATATGAAAAAGGGTAAATCATACTTACCGCTTTATTTTTACATTCAGTTAAATAAAAAAGAGTAAAACCTAATGCTTGAGGCTTCGTCGCTAAGGGGGATAAATACAAGTTTGTAATCCGTTTATTTTTAGACTCTTTATTATAAAAGGAACTCAACTCTGAAGCAGTAACGAAAGGGTCGTTAGCTGGAGCTAAAATTATTTTTTTTGTATTTCTAAGGTTATCACCGTCAACGGTCTCACTTGCTTGTTGGGCACGCAAAATATTCTCTTGATACATATCAGGCCTCAACGAAGGAAAACCAAACATTTGAACCTTAGTTGTATTTGCTTTATTTTCAGCAACATGAGAAATTAAATTATCGTCGTAACCCGAACCGACTATTAAGTAATCGTTTGAAGTATCACTAGTATGTTGCCCTTTAAAGCCAGCTACTTGTTTTATTTCAGATATCTTAGTTCCAGAGAACTTTGTTTTTTCCTTAGCTACATATGCCCCTGGCTCTGAATAAAGAACATCTATTTTTAAACACCCTTTGTTCCTAAGTAAGTATAATAAACTCATCATATAAGGTTTAATAAAGCCAGTTATATCAATACAAATTGATTTGCCTTTTAACTGATCGATATTAATTTCGGAAACAACTTCCTTAGCAAATTTAGCTTCTGAGTAAGTATCAGGATAGATACGAATACCATCGTTAGGAAGCTCAGCTTCTTCAAAATCATAATCCTTTTGAATTAACCAGTATTTATTATTAGCGCTAACAGCTCTGAATACATTACCAACTCTATCGCTAATATTATAAGCAGATATAAACACATCCCAACCTTGTTTTGATATATCGGCTTCAACCAACTCTTCTTTGTAAAAGATCGTATAGTCCATCACTCAATGAACCCCATTGCTTGTTGTGAGGCACCATTTTTCTTACCTCTACCAAAGTATGGGGCTGTCATTCTTCCTAATCTGATTTTTAGAAAACCCTCGAAATTTTTTCGATATTCAGAATCAAATATTGAGTTAACTTCATCCTTGTTCAGAGCAATAGTGCCTCTGCGGCTTATTGGCAAATCCCACCTAGGCGCGAGCATTGGGTTAATTTGGTATTTAGCATCTACCCCACCTGAATTCCTGTCACGTTGCCCCCCTTTAATTTCAATTAGTAAAGATAAAAAGGTAGCTAAATTTATTGCATCTCGTGACTCACGTGTAAGTTGTGAAGCATTAACACTAAACGTCGATATAGAACACTCTGTAGGCTTATCAGAAAAACGAACACTTCTAAACAATCTTGCCAATTCAGAGATACTGTCTCTTACACTTTCAACATCATTTCCAGAAATTCTTGCATCTCTATAAAACCATTCTGCAGCCTCGTTCACGCCTTGTCGTTGAGATTCCATCGAAATTTTAACTGGCCACCTGAACGGATTCTCATTGCGGTAACTAGACCATTGAAAAACATGCTTCAATATCATTAGGAAGTTACGGGGAATACCTGCAGACATATCTATAAAAGTGTCTATTCCATAATACTGTTGCTTCCTATCGCACTCTTTCAATAACTGAGCATATAAATCACCCTTAAAATGATTTAAGGCTTGTTTATGCCTCGTAGCATCCCTAGTCTCCTCAAACTGAGCTGACGATTCTCCGATAGTAATAGCTGAAATTTTCAAGTCTTTATTTTGATACCAATCTTGGTAAAATAAGAAATAATTAAGCTTCTCTAGTAAAGGGTTATTAGCTACGGATAGGTTAGTTATAATTTCGCTTATATTTTCTTTTGTACTCCCAAATTCAGTCAATTTTTTTATTAGTTTTAAACTTGCTGGGCGATTATCTGAACTGTATTTAGTCTGGATAAACTCAAGAGGCTTACTGAAAAAATCATCATTTTCGAATAATTCGAAAAAATTATCGATATCTTTAACTGGTTCAACGTTTACCTGTATAAACCCTGCTTCTTTCAATCTGCGAGTAAAGAGTGTTCTGCAAAACTTTCGATATTTCTGTTTTGAACTAGTTTCCAACATTCCTAATGTTAAATAATCAAACTCTGAACCTACTCGATTTACTTCGTTCGCACTATAAGTTTCTAATGTCTTGATTCCATATAGTCGACTACCTATCTTAAATGAACATGGAAGTTCTTTTTCTCGAACCAAAGTATTTACATACTTTTGATGGTTTTTGTCTAAGTTCTCAAATTCATCTATGAAAAAAGAAAATATTACATCTTTAAGTTCAGGTATATGATTGCATAATATCTGAGGTATAGAGAATACCAATTTGCCCGGAGATGTCTCAATATCTATATTAATCTCTTCTGTAAATGGGTAATTATTAACAGCCAAATCGATAGTTCTTTGTTTTTTAAGAACAATTTCAAGTGACTCTTCCAAAGTCAAACAACTCTCAACGTTCGTGTCATTAAACAAGCGACAAATTTCACCTGCCACCTCCTTTTCAAAAGGTATATCTTTCGCGGCAGTTTCGAAAATATCCATAACTGTTCGAATGCATATTTCTGACAACCAGAGATCCATGAAATACGAAAAAGCAGCATCACCTTTACTATCTCCTAGCTCATTAAATCGGTTTGCGTTTAAGCCACCACAACGCAAATAAATGCCAATGTACCCATCCGCACAGATACCTTCTAAAATCTCATCGTGACGAATTTTCTGAGAAGCATATGAGAAATAACGCATTAAATGAGTCTTGCCAGTTCCTTTTCCACCTAAGATAATCATCGGCATTGTAGATGCCGGCTTTAGGGAATCCCGAAATTTTTCACCAGCATTATCAACCCAATAATCTGTGATCTGTTTATCCGTAAAATCAACAGCTTTAGTTATTTCAAATGGATTTTGAATTTTATAGTTCATATTCGATTCCCATAAATTTTTCCATACCTTTTAAAAATTGGTTGCCATTTATCAGATTTCTTCCAAATAATCGGTAACGTATTATTCGGAGTATTGTGAAAAAATCCGATCAGAAATTGACAATCTCCATGTCCCAAAGGGTTGAATTTGTTTAAATATTTACCATGTTTTTTAACCATTTCCTCTGCGAAAACCCAATCTAAACGTTCATCATTTTTTGGCGCATAACGAGACTTTTCTCCAAAGCACTTGTATGTTTCATCAAGCTTGAAAACTGCCTCACAACTATCTATCAGAGTTTCGCTGCGCACACGACTCAAACCAGATTCATTACCAAAAAGAACATAATAGTGAACTTCAACATCTTGTGATGCGGATTTAATTCTAGCGATAATATCTTTAAGGTAATCTGTTGCTTGCGTTCCTTCACCACAAAAATCATCTATAAATACATACCTCGAAATTGTCTCATCTTTTAACTTTGGAGAAGACTCTCCGGCAAGGTCGAATATTTGATGTGCGTGAATAAAATAATCTTTAGAAAGTGCGTTTTCTTGTCGAAAGTAGTACAACATATGTGATCCACTTTCTGAGGGGTTACCAACTCCTAGAAACCTAGTTTTCTCTAGCTTTTTATCAAACTCTTTTTTTATCAACTTCCGATTTAACGTATCATTATTAGACTTACGTATTAATTTAATTATAGGGTATTTATAAAGATCTCTATAGGTAGCTTTAAGTAACTCTTTTATTTCTCCACTAGAGAAATACATATATTTACTCAAAAGGTAAAGAGCGTGGAGCTGCTCATCCTTATTAGTAGATTTGTCACTTAGAAAATTATCTAACCAAATATTTACTTCATCATGTTTTGCCCTTCCGTCCCAAACTGTTTCACTCAATATTTTTATTTTTTTTTGGAGCTCTTCGTATAATAAATCCGTCATTAAATTAACCTATATTTTCCTAAAAACCATAACTGACTCACTGGCAATCATCCCAGCAGTTTTATTCCTCTTAGTCATCAATCCCCTCGAATGAATATGGTCAATAAGATCAAGTTCCAAAATGAAACCTAAACTCTCTAGTATGGTTCTTAAATAATTTGATGTTAAGAACTCAAATCCACAGACAGTATTATTTCCAATGACTAAAACAAAGTAACCACCGTACTTTAATATTCTGTGTGACTCCTCGAAAGCAGCCCTCATTTCAATTAAGTAATTTGCAGCAATGTATCCCCGTTGAACGTTCTTTTTTGCAATTTTTCTTAATAGTAGATCAGCATCTACAACACCTGTTTTAGGCAAAACTTCATATTCGCCTTTTGAGTAATGCTCTCTGCCAATTGTTTTTTTATCAAAATCTCGCAATACATTTGACTCACAATATCCAAGCCAGCCCATGTTCAGACTAGCCGACCTGACATATTTTTGAGCCCCCGCATATGGTGGTGAAGTGACGATTAACTGAACTGAATTGCTTGGTTGAAGACGCCCATCAATTTCAAGCTTCCTTGCATCATCATATATAAGGGCTGAGTCATTACCATTGTATTCTTTACGTAATTCAGTGAAGTTATTCAAATGCTTTATATTTAACTCTACCATTTGATAAAATTTATTATAGACATCAATATTTTTTATTTTTTCTATCGCTTTTATAGCTCTTTTATAATGCTCAGAGTCAACGCTATAACGTAAAGAGTTTAGCTTAACAGGAACTGAAACCATTGGATCTGCCAAACTAACCTTTTTTATCGTGTTCGAAAAAGCAACATTAAAAAAATCTTTTAACTCATTTGAACGCATTTTAGATATTGATTCTTTAATGTGATTTAGTTGTAACTTCACATGAGGATGAAACCAATAATCAATATTTGTCACATTTGGGAAATTATCAGATGGTGCCGTTGATAAAATTCGTTTTCGAAGATTAGAATATGCAGAATTTAATCTGTCTGCCGATATTTCAGACGTTTTAACTTTTGTAACAAGACGAGCTAGTGGATTCGCATCAGCAGCAACTGATTTTCTATTGAATAAAAGGCTTTCTAACGGGACAGTGCCACTTCCACAAAAAGGGTCAAACACAGTATCTTGTTCGGCAGATAAGTACTCATTAGATATGAACAATATTGGTATATGCGGTAACAACTTAGCGGGATATAAGTGGATCGAATGTGATGCGCGATTACCATATGGAATCCAATCGACCATCTTACGGAAATCGACTTCGATTGCTTTCCTGTTTTTTTGATATTCATCGATAAGCCTTTCATAAACCGTATTAGCGGCTGAAACAGCTTCACCCATATATTCAGTTCTCATTTTATTATATTTTTATCATAAGTTTTTCTGATTATTTCACAGGGAAGTACGAATTTCGGTTTTTAAATTTTGAGTGTTCACTGGTTGTAATATGTCGTCCAACTATTCAACAGAGCATGTTCAATAACTAGTTTGAATGATACTTAATTTAAATTTAATGGGCTTATTCTCTACGGAATTTACATGCATCATGAATTTCGATCCTAATACTATTTAGTTAAATTTTAGAAATCAAATCTACTAAATTTTCCGATCTAAGATGAGTATAACGCTTAAGCATCTGCATCGACTTATGTCCTGTAATTGATGCCACCTGCTGATCCGACAGGCCAGCCTCAATAAATCGACTTGTCGCTTCATGCCTTAAATCATGAAATCGAAAATTTGACATTTCAGCTCGCACTAAAGCTGAACGCCATACGCTATCAAGTATATACGGCCTACGCTTGCCCTCTTTACCAGCCTCACCAAAAAATAGAAGGTCAGTATCTTCTGGCCGGATTGAAAAATTCAACACCTCACTTAAGGTTTCATGAGCCTTGTTCGTTAATGGCACAGTTCGAGATTCATCATTTTTAGTATCGGCTAGATAGACGGTTCTCTTTTTCATATCCACGTCAGCCCTAGTGAGGTTCACAATCTCACCTCTCCTCATGGCGGTATAAAGGGCTAATCTTACTATCCATCCGAGCAATGGGTTGCTGTGTTCGCCACAGGCCTTTAAGAGCCTCTCTTCTTCATCGGCCACCAATCTTCGGTCACGACCTTTGTCTGGTGCAGGCTTACGAATGTTTTGCACGGGGTTTATGAGCACGCCTACCTGCCATTCTTTAATGGCAACATTATAAAGGTGCCCTAGCATGGCTAATTCAAGCCTTACAGTGCTATTGCTTTTGCCTTCGCCAAGTCGTTCGTCACGGTATTTGCCTATAACATTTGAGCTTAATGAAGCGAGACTGTATTTACCAAGCTTAGAACGTAACTGTTCAGCCCTGAAACCTTCCGCTCTCTGAGTAGTCGGTTTTTTAGTTGGCGTTACTTCTTTGAGGTATCGGTCAATCGCATCACTCAATTTCATTTTTTCAGACTGAGCGCGCGGCACGTAAATACCACGAATGATTTCGTCTTCAGTCGTTCGCGCCCAATTTTCGGCGTCACGTCTGATGCGGAACGTTTTGATGACCGTCGGCCAGTTTGCACGGCGTATTATTGCTTTCCATGTACCTGATGGAGTCTTGATGATAGAGGCCAATTTTGTCCGTTTTTTGCGTGAGGGTGTACCGAAACTGTACCGCAGAACGAGTTGAGAGTCATGCGTGATTCTGACTTATCCATAAGTCATTGATATTTAAAGTTTAAATTGGTGGGCCCGCCTGGACTCGAACCAGGGACCAATGGATTATGAGTCCACTGCTCTAACCAACTGAGCTACAGGCCCTACCGTTTAAACCTTTTTAAGAAAGCAATCTGAGGCTTTCTTAAGTTGGGGCGCAATAATACAAAATTCGGCTAGCTGTAGGAAGCTTTTTAGGTGCTTCGGGGCATAGTTTTCGACGATTTGTTGAATTAGCCGTTTTTATTGCTTATCTGTGCCGAGTACTCAATGAAAAGGGCTAACAACGAACAGCTGTTAGCCCTAATTTTTGAGTCTAACCTTATTAGTTCTGTTCTAAGAAACTCTTAAGATGCTCTGAACGGCTTGGATGACGAAGTTTGCGTAATGCCTTGGCTTCAATCTGACGAATACGTTCGCGTGTTACATCAAATTGCTTGCCTACTTCTTCTAGAGTGTGATCGGTGTTCATGCCGATACCGAAGCGCATGCGCAACACTTTTGCTTCTCTTGGCGTTAAGCTTTCGAGAATGTCAGTTGTGGCATTCAGTAAGCCAGACGTTGTAGCCGAATCCATTGGCGATTCTACGTTTTTGTCTTCGATAAAATCGCCGAGATTTGAGTCTTCGTCGTCACCGATTGGCGTTTCCATTGAGATTGGTTCTTTCGCGATCTTAAGCACTTTGCGAACCTTATCTTCAGGCATTTCCATCTTCTCAGCCAACTCTTCAGGTAAGGCTTCACGGCCCTTCTCTTGAAGGATCTGGCGCGAGATTCGGTTTAGCTTGTTGATGGTCTCAATCATGTGCACTGGAATACGAATAGTGCGCGCTTGGTCAGCAATCGAGCGAGTAATTGCTTGGCGAATCCACCACGTTGCATAAGTTGAGAACTTATAACCACGACGGTATTCGAACTTATCTACTGCTTTCATCAAGCCGATATTGCCTTCTTGAATTAGATCAAGGAATTGTAAACCGCGGTTGGTGTACTTCTTGGCAATTGAGATTACTAAGCGCAAGTTCGCTTCGACCATTTCTTTCTTGGCGCGGCGAGCTTTGGCTTCACCAATCGACATGCGTCGATTGATATCTTTAATCTCTTCAATTGGAATGCAGAGGGCGTCGACAATGCGGCGTAATTTGGCTTGCGACATGATGATCAATGCTTGATTGATCTCGATTTCTTCTTTGTTCTTAGCGGCCGACATTAGATTATCGTATAAGCCTTGGTCGACTTCAGAGCCAACGAACATGTCGATAAACTCTTTACGCGAGATGCCGGCATCGCTTACCGCAATATCCATAATGGCTTTCTCGTGGCTACGCACAGTTTCAACCTGTATGCGAATCATCTCCCAAAGCGCTTCAATTATCTTTGGTACGAACTTGATCTCCATTAAGCCAGCTACAATCTCAGCTTGAATATTGCGCGACTGCTTGCTATCGAAGCCATGGGTCTCCATCGCTTTGGCGTGACGATTATGAAGTTTTTTCATAGACTTGAAGCGCTCAATAGCTTCGTCCATATCTGGGCCGGTATCAATCGGCTTTTCTTCTTCCTCGTCCTCGTCGTCGTCTTCTTCTTCTTTATTCTTTGCCGCCGAGCCAGACTGAACCGGATTAGGGTCAATCTCAGCGTTCGGGTCAATGAAGGCTACCAGCAGATCGGTTAAACGCATTTCTTCTTTTTGAATTGATTCAAAATAATCAAGAATAGTCTGAATTGCTGATGGGCATGCAGCCATCGCTTCGGTCGACTGGCGAATGCCGTCTTCGATGCGTTGGGCTAGGTTAATCTCGTCTGCACGAGTCAGAAGATCTACCGTGCCCATTTCGCGCATGTACATACGTACGGGGTCGGTGGTTCGTCCGAACTCACTCTCGACCGCGGTGGCTAAAACAGCATCGGTATTATCGTCGTCTTCTTCGGCTTCTTTGTCAGAAGCGGCTTTATGCAATAATGTATCTGCATCGGGCACCGCATCGAATACGTCAATGCCCATGTCGTTGATCATGTTTACCACTGATTCAATTTGATCAGTGTCATTCATGTCTTCGGGAAGGTGGTCGTTGATCTCCCTATAAGTCAAAAAGCCTTGCTCTTTACCTTTCAGGATTAAACGTTTTAATTCGGTTTTTTTGCTACTCGAATCCATTAATAGGACCTCACACTGAAACACGCACTATTCGTTTAAGATTCAACAAATAACGCGGGAATATTGCCATTTCGGGGAAAAGGATTTTACTACGGTTAACTATCGACCATATAACAAAATGATAATTAATGCGCCCTTTTTTCGCTTAAAGTTGTTAATTTCTAGATTACACATGGGGGCTAAATCTACGTTTTACAACAAAAAGGTCGTATTTGTTACTGTAGTTTACGTTTATTTAAAGATTAGCCGTTGCTGAGCCAGATATTGATTGGAGTTTCTTTCGAAAATCTTATTGATTGCACGCTAAAGGTCGGGCTAGTTACACGCTAAAGGCTTAGTTACACGCTAAAGGCTTTATTTGTAGCTGGCTCGAATATAGCTAGCTAGAACCTCCTTACGCGCTTCTTCGTCAGGGCTAAGTTTAGTTAGTGTCGCGCGCTTTTGTAAGTCTTCGAGTTCTTTAAAAATCCTTTCGGGTTGCGAAGAATTAAACTCTGCAATAATCTTGCTGGCGGTACCTTGTATCTCATTAATCGCTTCTTCTTCTTCAAGCGTTTCTAAGTCGTGATGATGATGATTAGCCAGTAGGGCCAAGGTTTCGAGAAATGGCTGGCCACGGTATCTCTCCAGCAAAGCCGCGGTATTTATAGTTGGGTTTTCTTTACACATCCGGCGTAATTCATGCAACATGCCGATTCCGCGCACCTGTTCATCAGGAATCGCCTCTAAAACCTCAAATTCGGGATGAAGCTTGGGATATTGTAAAAGCAACGATATAGCTCTTCGTACAGGCGTTATATATGGTTTTCGAGCCGCTTGCTGAGGCGCACGCTCGAATTTTCGAAAGTTATTTCCCCCGTAACTCTTACCGCCCCCGTAGCCTTTATTATTGGTTCCAAAGCTAGAGTTTCCATAACCAGAATTTCCAACAAACGGCTCTTGGCTAACTGGTGGTTCAATTCCCAATAGGTCATGTGCGCTTACTTGAGTAAGTACTGACAAGCGTTCTAGTACTAGTTTCTTCAAAACACCGTTAGGAAATTTTTCTAACAATGGCTTGGCCAGATTGCTTAGTTTGGCGCGACCATCAAGACGGTTTATGTCGGCTTGCTTGGTCAGGGAGTCGATTAAGAAGTCGGGTAATGGCGTGGCTTTTTTGATCAGCTCTTCGAACCCGTCTTTGCCTACCTTTTTAACCATTGTGTCAGGGTCTTCGCCATCGGGTAAAAATAAGAAGCTCACCTGAAAGCCATCTTGTAAGGACGGCAGAGATGTTTCGAGTGCTTTCCAAGCAGCGGCTCGGCCAGCTCGGTCGCCGTCGAAGCTAAAGGTAATATTCGGCGTGTGCCGAAACAGCCGTTGTAAATGCATTGGGGTGGTTGCCGTGCCAAGGGTTGCAACTGCATTATCTATACCGGCCTCAGCCAACGCCACGACATCCATATAGCCTTCGACGACTAACACGCCATCAGCGACTTTGATGCCACCGCGAGCGGCAAACAAGCCGTAAAGTTCTGAGCCTTTATGAAAGATGGGGGTTTCAGGCGAGTTTAGATACTTGGGGTTGCCTGGCTGTGGTTCAGCTTGTTCTAATACGCGACCACCAAAACCAACGACACGGCCTCGGTGGTCGTGAATCGGAAACATAATACGATGCCGAAAGCGGTCATATGTGCGTTTCTTCTCATTCTGGGTGAGCATGCCTGTGTCGAGTAGTGCCTTTTGCGCTGACGCACTAACACCGAGCGTCGACATTAGATTATCCCAGCCTTCTGGTGCAAAGCCCATGCCGAAGCGCTTTGCGGTCTCGCCGCTCAAGCCTCGTTTCTGCAAATAGTCTACTGCTTCTTTTTTCTCTGGATGTTGGCGTAATTGCTTTTGATAGAACTCATTAACTTGGTTCATCAATTGATATAAGTCTATGCCCTCAGAGACGGTTTGCTTTGCTGTGAAGCCCTGCGATTCTTCGGGTATCTCCATGCCAGCGCCGGAGGCGAGTTTTTCGATGGCCTCACGGAATTCCATGTGGTCGTATTCCATCAAGAAGCTGATGGCTGTGCCATTTACGCCGCAGCCGAAACAATGATAAAACTGCTTAGTCGGTGACACTGTAAACGAGGGCGACTTCTCGCCATGAAACGGGCAGCAGGCCTTATAGTTAGCGCCCGCCTTTTTCAGCGGCACGTAACCATCGATCAAATCCACAATATCAATGCGATTTAAAAGTTGATCTATGAAGTATTGAGGGATTCTGCCAGCCATGAGCGTATTCTAACCTCTTTCGCCGTGCTTGGTAGGCCTGTCGGATAACTACTTTGATCACAATAAAGCAGACAGATTTGCAATTCTCTAGCAGGGGTGCAAAACTTCGCATCGAAGCAGTGGCAAACTTAATCTGTTACCAATATTGGCGAACACTGGCCGCTCAAAAACCAAACGTGAAAAGACATCCATGACTCGAAACCTAATAAGCTTTTTAGTGGGCATATTCGTATGCGTTTCTGCAAATGCAGCCGTAGTGCAAAGCAAAGGAGACTTTGTTGATAAGTTCCGTCAGCTAGAGGAAGTACTGCCAACACCAAATGACTATCGCAACGCCGCCGGTGAACCGGGTAAGGAATACTGGCAGCAACAAGTTGACTACGAGATTGATGTGGTTCTTGATGAAAAGGCGCGACGTATATCGGCAAAGCAAAGCGTTACTTATACTAATAATTCGCCGTATCGTTTGAAGTATCTTTGGGTGCAGTTAGAGCAAAATCGCTTTCGCTCTGACTCTATGGCGGAACGCTCAGCGCCGTTTGGTGACAATTCTCGTCGTGGTTTTAAAACCGAGCTTCCTGATAGTGATGCGCCTGCAAAAATCAGTATGGCTGAGTTACGCAGAAATCAATTTTATGACGATGTTGAGATTGGCTATACGTTGAGTAACATCGTTGATGTCTCAGGTAATCAGCTTGATTACATCGTCTCTGGGGCGCAAATGCGCATAGACTTACCGACGCCTATCGAAAGTGGCGGGTCTTTTCAATACCGCTTAGAGTATGCCTATAACATATTAGAAGAAAACGCGGTTGTGGCACGTTCGGGCTATGAGCATTTTCCCGATGATGCGCGTAAAGGCGGCAATGATATCTTTTTATTCGCGCAATGGTTTCCTCGCGTTGCGGCCTATTCCGACTATGAAGCTTGGCATAATAAGGAGTTTCTTGGTCGTGGCGAATTTACTCTTGAATTTGGCAACTACGAAGTAAGTATGACGGTGCCAGCCGATCATATTGTTGCCTCTACGGGTCGTCTTCAAAACGCTGATGAGGTTCTAACCGTAGCCCAACGTCAACGCCTAAAGAAAGCCGAAGATGCTAAGAGACCGGTGTTTGTGGTTACCGCCGAAGAAGCATTGGCAAACGAAGCCGCTGGTACATCGAAAACTAAGACATGGCACTTTAATGCGGTAAATGTTCGTGATTTTGCTTGGTCGTCATCACGTAAATTTATGTGGGATGCTAAAGGCCATAAACAACCTGGCGCTGCGCAAGAGTTAGTAATGGCGATGTCCTATTTCCCCAAAGAAGGCGGTGAGCTATGGAGAAAATATTCAACCGAATCGGTGATACACGCGTTAGACGTATATTCGCGTTACACCTTTGATTACCCGTACCCAGTATCAATCAGCGTCAATGGCCCAGTGGGAGGTATGGAATACCCCATGATTACCTTCAATGGCCCGCGCACTAAACTGCAAGACGATGGCTCGCGTACTTACACCTTAGCTGAAAAACGTTTTCTACTAGGTGTGGTTATTCACGAAGTTGGGCATAACTATTTCCCTATGATTGTGAACTCAGACGAGCGTCAGTGGACTTGGATGGACGAAGGTTTAAACAGCTTCTTAGATGGTGTCGCTGGCCGCGAGTGGGACCCTGAAATTCCTTGGGGTGTTGAGCCGCGTGACATCGTTGACTATATGAAGTCAGATGCACAAGTGCCAATTATGACGCAGTCAGATAGTGTTTTAAGACTTGGCCCCAATGCCTACACTAAACCGGCTGCAGCGCTGAATATTCTCCGAGAGGTGATTCTAGGGCGCGAATTGTTCGACTTTGCGTTTCAAGAATACGCCATTCGCTGGGAGAATAAACGACCTACCCCATCCGACTTTTTTCGTACTATGGAAGAAGCATCGGGTGTCGATTTAGATTGGTTTTGGCATGGTTGGTTCTACACCACAGATCATGTGGATATAGCGCTTGATAGAGTTTATAAGCTACAGCTCGATACCCTGAATCCAGACATTGATTCTAAGCGTCGCCGAGCCGAAGAGGCGGGCGAACCAAGGCCATTGTTTGAGCAGCGTAATCAAGCAGAAGGTCGAAAATTGTGGATTGATTTAAATAAAGATATTACCGATTTCTACGACCAGCACGATAGATTTTCACCGACCAATTTAGAGCGTAATAAATATCAGCAAATGCTCGAAGACATTAATCCTCGTGAGCGAGAGGCTTTAGCGCGCGCTGTCAAAGAAGACAAAAATTACTACGTAATGAGCTTTTCGAATAAAGGCGGCTTAGTGATGCCGATACTTTTACAACTCACCTACACTAATGGCGAAACAGAAGAGCTGGTTTTGCCTGCCGAAATTTGGCGTCGCACGCCTAAGCAAGTCAGCAAGTTATTGATTACTGAGAAGAGTAAAAAACTGGAATCGGTAGTAGTCGATGCAAACTGGGAAACGGCTGATGTCGATATTGAAAATAATCACTACCCGCGCAGGATAATACCATCTCGAATCGAAGCGTTTAAGAAAGAGAAGAATGAGGAACCTGTGGGCCGCGACATAATGCATGACATCAAAACTAAGCTAGAAGCCCCAAAGAAGAAGCCGCATAAAAAATAATGCGACACTTAATACTAATCTGCATCCTAGTGCTTGGCAGCTACCCCAGCAATAGCATTGGGCATCAGCAAAAAGAGGCTTACATTAGCCTGCTGTTTAATCCTCGCACTGGCAATATAGAGGTGAGTCATCGCTTCTTATTGCATGATGCAGAGCATGGGCTGGGCTTAGTTCTTGATGGTGCTGGCGACTTGAGCGTCGATCCGTTGACGCAACAAAAATTTTCTCAGTATGTGCAGCAACATTTCGCAGTTGCTACGGATGATAACGAACCTATTGTTCTTGAGTCGGTTGGCTACGAAGTTGAAGGTAAGTACTTTTGGGTGTATCAGGAGGCGAAGATTCCTAACACCGAAACGCTTAAGCTGCGGCATTCAGCATTGCACGAACTTTGGCCGACTCAAACCAATCATATCAATGTCGAAAAAGATGGCTGGGTTAAGTCGGTGAGACTGCAAAAGGAAAATGATTCGGGTTGGCATGCAATTGATTTAGATTGAAGGTTTAATACTGGCAAGACCGAGGTTAATACTGGCGGGCTATGCAGATCAAAGGGTGAGCTAAAGCCGAAGATATACTACACTGCCTGAGTTACGAATATCACAGATGAATACTCAGGTGGCTGTTGGTGAATAAAAAAAGTTTTTGCCTTTCTTGGCTATTCTATCGTTATTTGAGTGCAGGGTTGATGCTTGCCAATGTTGCTCAAGCGCAAGAGAGTGTGTTACCCGAGGCGGCAACGCTTTCTGTGTCTCAAACCACGGATAAATCGCTGGATACGGCCTTTGCAAAAGCCGAAGTTACGCCTCAAAAGTTACCTACAGCAGAAAATGTAGATCTCAAAGAGGTTGTTACTGAGGCTGAAGAGGCGGTTCCCTCCGCGACTATTTTGCCAGCACCTTCTGTGTCTCTCGCTATTGATAAAGCTGTAGATGGCCCGCCGATAACGCTCAAGCGCAAGAAGCAAAAGTTACCTACAGCGCCAAATGTAGATCTCAAAGACGTTGTTGATGAGTCTGAAGAGCTTGTGCCGTCTGAGAATGCTTTACCGAAATCGACCGTTACCTCGGAAAACGATTTGCTACCTGTGGGTTCACAATCGCTTATTGAAGAACAAACTGTTACTGAGGAAGAAGCGTCTCAAGCGCCTATTAAGCAGCAGGCCGCTATAGCTCAGCCGGCGGCGATAGAGGAGCAAGCTGCGATAGAGGAGCAAGCTGCGATAGAGGAGCAAGCCGCGATAGAGCAGCAAGCCGTTTTGGAACAAACAGCTGGCGGCGAAGAACAGAGGCCTGATGAGCAAGTTGAGCCGAAGGACAAAGCACCTGAGGGGAAGTCTAAATTTATTCTCGGCATGGAAGTGCCTGCTAATACCGCCACTCGATTGATTTGGACACCCGAAAACAAAGCAGGCGGTCTCGCTGAACGGACTCCTGTGTTGGTTGTCAATGGCAAATTGGCCGGAGAAACCCTATGCCTGACGGGGGCTGTGCATGGTGACGAATTAAATGGAATCGAAATGATTCGCCAGATTATGTACCAACTCGAGGCAGATAAACTTACCGGCACCGTGATTGGTATACCCGTGGTTAATCTGATGGGCTTTCGTCGTAATTCTCGTTACCTCCCAGATCGCCGCGATTTGAATCGTTACTTCCCCGGCAATACTCGAGGAAGTTCAGCCTCGCGCATAGCACACTCTTTTTTCACAAAAATCATTCTTCACTGCGACCGCTTGATTGATATTCATACAGGCTCGCTAAACCGCACCAATTTGACACAATTACGAGCCGATTTATCTAATCAACAAGTGGTGTCTATGGCAAAAAGTTTTGGTCCTATCGCGGTGCTCAACAGTCGCGGTAACCCACGTTCATTACGCGCGGCTGCAGTGCGCGCTGGCATTCCTAGCGTTACCATAGAGGCCGGAGAACCTATGCGAATTCAGCGCGACGTGGTGGCTGAAGGTACAAAGGCAATCGAAAAAATGATGGCGACAATGGACATGTATGGTAGAAGCCCTAGAAAGTCATCCAGAACTGCACCCGTCTATTATAAATCAGCATGGGTGCGAGCCAACCAGAGCGGTATCTTTATTAGCGATGCGTCGCTTGGCGAGCGCGTGGTTGAAGGCGAGGCTCTTGGCACGGTGACTGATCCGATTACGAATAGGCGCAGCGAAATACTGTCACCTCATCGTGGTCGTATTTTAGGGATGGCATTGGATCAAGTAGTGTTACCCGGTTTTGCTATTTACCATATCGGCATTCAGACGCCAGAAGCGCTGTTGATAGAAGAAGGTCAGTTGACTGAAGAAAACCCGAATGAGGATGAACCCGCTTTAGGTCTAGAACCGATTGTTGAGGGTGTTGATAATGCTGGCCCCGTGGAAGTGCCGATGCATGACGCCTTAGACGAAGATTAGTGGCAATCGGTGACGGGATTGTGTGGCCCAACTTACGACCTAGTTTATTTATCTAGGGGGTAAGTTAAAGCGGGTAATTAAACTATTTGTTAACTCAATAAAAATTCCAGTTATACTAAATAAAAAATAATAAAGCCTATGTCTCAAACTACCGCTTTCCTCGCACCTCTAGTGCTCTGCTTGAGCGCCTGTATTTCACAGCCGGCAATTGACCCCGATAGGGTATCTGACATGCAGAGGGTATCTGACCGAATTGACTCCCTGAACGCCGAGCTCTCCGAGCAATTTTTGTTAAGCTGCGCTCAGAAGATTGAGCAACTAGAGCAAAAACTTGAACCTAAAGTCATCACCAAAGTGGTGGAGCGTTGTTCAAGTAAAAAGAAGCGTGTCAAAAAAAGATCTAAAACGATTGATGGCAAACTACGTATTGGAGCGGTTGAGAACGTCAGACTGGTCAAAGAAAAAATAGCCTACGATGCGCGTATAGACACCGGCGCGGATTTCTCTTCTGTTGGTGTTTACAATATCAAAACCTTTGAGCGTGATAGTGAAAATTGGGTTCGTTTTTCTCTTCAAGATGTTGACGCTGCGACAAGGTTTGAATACCCCATATTTGACACCATTCGGATTAAGGTGAGTAGTACAGAAACGGCGAATCGTATTGAGATTAAGATGGATATCGAGCTGGGTGGTGTTAAATACAAAAACCAAATTTTTAACTTAGCCGACCGTAGCCACTTGAAATACCAACTGTTAATAGGGCGTAGCTTTTTAAGAGATATTGCCGTTGTTGATGTCAGTCGTAGAAATCTTCAGAGGTCTAACTAGTTATGTCTGAAAGAGCGCCTTTCTTTTTTGTCATTTTCATCTTGGTGGCGGTTGGCATCTCTACCATATACTATCGTCACGTTGAAACCGGTGTGCCTCTGACAACCGGCGAACAAGTAACGATATGGGAGGTCGAAGCGCAGATTGCTTTTACCGGCGAACAGGGAGCCGTCAATGCCCAACTAACCTTGCCCAAAGACGGGAAATTTAAGTTAGTCGAAGAATATACCGCCTCGCCAGCTTATGGGGTTAATGTTTTGAGAGAGCAGATACCTCCTAAGGTTGTCTGGAGTAAGCGCAAGGCAGAGGGTCGTCAAACTCTCTACTACAGGGGCTCATACAAAGAAGTCCTAGATCCTGAAATCGACCCGGCACCGACCGATCCAATTCAGGCTGACGTCTGGGATGAGCCTTATCAGAGTACCGCGTCGACACTGCTAAAGGAGGCCTTTGACCGCTCCAGCAATGATGAACTTTTACTGCGTGAAATTCAGAACAGCCTGCGCGCACAGAACCAAAGTGTTGCCTTGTTATTAACGCGCTATACGCGAACTGAGGTTTTTGTGCACCTATTACAAATGGCTGGGGTGCCTTCTAAACGAGTAGGTGGCTTGGTGCTGGAAGATGGTCGCCGAAATCAATCATTGATACCACTGGTAAGAGTCTACGTGGATAAGCAATGGGAGCTATTTGATCTAGAATCATCGGGTCTAGACCCTGAGTCGCCGATTTTGATTTGGCGGCAAGATTCACCTTGGCTGCTAGACGTAGAGGGAGCGGGCAATTCAAATATTTCATTCTCGATAAGTAGCGCGACCCGAAGTGCGCTTAAGGAAGCGCAGAGTTTATCGGTCGACGCTGACCTATTTAATTCGGGGCTATACAATCTGCCGATCGCTGAACAAAATTTATTTAAAGGAATACTGCTATTACCAATCGGTGCCTTGGTGGTGGTCTTTTTGCGCGTCATTATCGGCTTGAAATGCAGCGGTACTTTTATGCCAATTCTGATCGCTACTTCGTTTATTCAAACCGAATTACTCAACGGGGTTATTGGTTTTCTTTTGATCGTCTCTACCGGCTTGGTGATACGCTCCTATTTGTCGCGTTTGAACTTGCTGCTGGTGTCGAGAATATCGGCTGTGGTGATATTAGTGATTGGCATTATTACCCTGTTCACCATTATTGCCTTTCGTTTTGGTCTTACCGATGCGCTCACGATTACCTTCTTTCCGATGGTTATCATGGCTTGGACTATTGAGCGTATGTCAATTCTATGGGAAGAGGAAGGTGGCAAAGAAGTGCTAGTCCAAGGCGGCGGCAGCCTGCTTGTGGCGGTAATCGCGTACTTGATGATGGACAACGCCTTGATTCGTCATTGGGCGTTTAATTTTCTTGGCGTGCATGCATTAATTATGGCAGCAGTGCTATTGATGGGGCAGTACACAGGATACCGATTGTTAGAGCTAAGGCGTTTTAAACCGATGGAGGACTATTAGTGTTCGGTCTGCTTAACCTGGCAAATCCTTACAAGCTTCGCGATCGCGGAGTGATGGGAATGAACAAGCGTAACTTCTCGTATATATCGCGTTATAACCAGCGAAAATTTTTTCCTAACGTAGATGATAAATTAAAAACTAAGGTCCTGGCGCTGGATTATGGTTTGACCGTGCCTGAATTGCTTGGAGTAGTGCGCTATCAGCATGATGTGGTCGAGGTCTCTAAAATACTCGATCAACACCAAGGGTTTTGTATTAAGCCTTCCAAAGGCAGCGGTGGCAAAGGCATCCTAGTGATTATCAGCTCAGATGAAAAGGGCTATAAAAAGGCCAGCGGTGAGTATGTTACTTACGATGACATCATACGTCATGTTACCAATATTCTAGCGGGTCTATTCAGTCTCGGCGGTGCCGCTGATGTTGCAATGATTGAGGCACTGATCGAATTCGACCCTGCATTCACAGGATTGAGCCATGATGGTGTGCCCGATATTCGCATAATTGTATTCAAGGGATACCCTATGATGGCGATGCTCAGGCTCGCTACGCACGCGAGCGATGGCAAGGCAAACCTGCATCAAGGCGCAGTTGGGGTAGGTGTCAACATTGTCGATGGTACAGCCAAGGCCGCAGTGCAATACAACCGCCCGGTCAGCACCCACCCCGACACGGGTAGAGATCTTTTAGATATTAAAATCGAAGGCTGGCAAGAGATGCTGCATTTATCAGCTAGCTGCTACGAAATGTCAGGCCTAGGGTATCTCGGCGCAGATGTCGTACTAGACCGTAATCGCGGGCCTATGATTTTGGAACTCAATGCTCGCCCAGGTTTGGCGATACAAACAGCAAACCGTATGGGCATGTTACCTAGATTGCGGGCAATCGAGGCGATAGTCGGCAGGCGAGGCCCAAGTATCGAACAGCGGGTTGAGTTCGTGATGGAGAACTTTAAATAGTCGAGAACGTTATATAGACGCTCCACCTCTTGAGCTTTTGGGGTGTCGCGACCGGTGATACTTTGTTAACTTAGTTCTTGGCTGGCCGCTTACTTGAGTGTGTTTCAACTGCTTGCCAAACGCGTAATAGATTCTCACCTAAAATTTTCTCTATATCTGACTCCTTTCTATATCTGACTCCTTATAGCCGCGTTTAATCAGACCGTCGATAAGTTTCGGGTAGTCTGCTACAGACTTGAGATTGCTTGGTAGAGAATCTCCCACGCCATCGTAGTCTGAGCCCAGGCCAACCGCATCAATTCCTGCAATTTTGACTATATGGTCGATATGGTCCAAAACATCACTTAAATCAGCGAATGGAAGAGGGTGTTTGGTCCGATATTCTGCCGAAAAATCTTTAAGTTCTGGCCCGTCTTTGCCAAATTCATTTTCCAATTTTTGTTTGGCTAATTTTTGTCTGTCGCTCCATTCTCGTGCTTCGGCAGTTAAGAAAGTTGATCCAAAATTTACCACGATGATGCCATCGGCATTTGCTAATGCTTGAATCATTTTGTCACTCATATTACGTTCAAACCCTGGGGTAAAATGACGAGCAGAAGAATGTGAAGCAATCATCGGAGCCTTGCTGATTTTTATCGCATCCCAAAAAGTGTCATCCGACACCTGTGACACATCAACCATGATGCCCAAACGGTTCATTTCTTCGACCACCTATTCACCAAATGGGCTAAGCCCTTGCCATTGTTTATTATCGTCATAGGGCGAATCTGAAATATGGTTAGACTTTGCATGAGTTAATGTGATGTATCGAATACCTCGATCGTAAAATATTTTCAATTGATCGAGTTCGCCCTGTATCGGCGAGCCATTCTCCATACCCAATGGTAGCGAGATTTTGTTTTGACGATGATGCTCCCTAATATCCTTAGGTGATTTTGCTATCGCGAATTTCCCTTCGCTTCTTTGAACCAGCGCTTCAATAGAATCGATTAACACATGAGCGGTTTGAATCGACTGCTCTGAATCATCTTGTGTAGCCGGTATGTAAATCGACATAAACGGAGCGTTTAAGCCCCTACTGTTGCCCTAGGGTAATCAAAGTCACCTGATTTAGTCGCCAAGTTAACGTCCTCCCATGACTCAAAAACGCGATAAGGAACGACGATATGCCCGTCAACAATAATCATTTTCTTAGCTATTTAATTAGCTCGCTCAGAAACTTCGGTTAACGATTCACCCTGTGCCGGAAACGCGACTAGGGTGATCGAAAATAAAGTGATGACAAATAAAAGCAGTAGATTTTTCATATTATTAAGAATTTATGATTTAACAATGAGAATAGATCTTCGAGTGCTTATTAACAAGAAGTCAGCTCAGACAAATACAGATCGAACCATAAATATTAGCACCCGATTATTCCTAATTCGGCCTGAGACTCAAGCTGGCCGGTGGCATTTTGCAATCCCTGCCTTGTTCATTGGTTTAAAAGATGGAAACGGAAGGCAAAAGAACGTTCGCCGCACGAATATTGTCTATAGCACGAACCAAGTACTTGGTTTTTGCTCTGCTATCTATTCTCACTACAAGAGGAGCATCTGCGTTATCGTCCTTTAGGCCGTTGATAGTGGCTGTGATTGCCTGATTAACTAATAAGGTACGGGCATTCTAAAAAAGGATCGTGTAGAGGAATCATAATCTTTTTTATTGACCATGGATGCGCCCGGTTGGCTCACCTTTTACTGATATGAACAAGCCAAGATGTCGACTTAGAATGCCGTCAGCGCTCTTGCCGTGTATGAAAATTAGTATATCGACCAAAATCGACTTAGGTATTACCGCCTATTACGTATAGCCAGAGCGAGATCTGAAAAAGGCAATTAAACGTTTTCGTAAATATGGAGCGATAGAATACTTTTGTAAACTAATTAGGAACTGAACCAATAATGAGGATACAGTTACTGATTTATTTTGCTTTTTAGAGTGTCTAATTTATTATCGATCGAGTATGACTCTTATTATTTCAATCTCATTGAATCTTAGCTGCTCACTCTCGCGAGGTGACTAATGACACGTACGAGCAATAGTCGGCAAGGCCGATTGTTTAAAATCATTACCACCGGTGCAGTCGTTGCTCTGGTTCTTTCACATCTGAGTGTGGCTGCATCCCCCGCGGCTAAAGGCGACTACGCTAGCTTAATAAGGCTCACCGAGCAATTCTTTGCATGGAAGAGCGATGGTAGTGATCCTTTGGATCGATCTGCTGAGCAGGCTGCTAGCCACCTTCAAGATTTGAAAAGGTTGCAACTGCGGCTAAAAAATATGGCGGTAGCAGACTGGCAGCGTGCAGAGCAGGTTGACTACCTAGCTTTACGTTCGGCTATGGATGAGCATGATTTTATGCTTCAGATATCCAAACCATGGGAGCGCGATCCGGGCTACTACATCGATCGTATGCTACGACTGACGTTTGTAGATCTACCCGTTACCGGCGATGCGTTAAAGAAGCTTCAGGTCGGTTTGCGTTCAACCGTATCATTAGTCGAGAGAGCAAAACGCAATCTTGACAATGTTCCCGCTGATTTCGCTGCGTTGGCGATTCACAACTTGACGCATGCTGACGGCGTCGGACACGGGCACCCCTACCGTAGCGATCCGCCAGCTGGCGTTATTGGCTGGTATGAAGACCTACTTCAGCGCGCACGTGGCTCACAGCCAGAATTGCTTAGCGAAATTGAATTAGCGCGATACAAGGTCAAAAATCTACATGCTTGGCTGTTGAAAAATCAAGCGACGATGACCGCTAAAGCCGGGGTGGGTGAGGAGCTATTGGATTGGTATCTGATGCAGGTTAAATTCATGCCCTATAGCTCAGACGATATTGAGGCACTCGGGCAACGCGAGCTTGAGCGCACTTGGGCATTCTATGCACTAGAGCAGCATCGTAACCGTAAGCTACCGCAGCTGACATTAGCTATATCGCAGCAACAATACGAAGCCCGAATCGCTGCAGTCGATCGCGATATACGCAACTTTATAAAGACCGAAGAATTCATGACTCTGCCCGATTATGTTCCGCATGATTTTCGTGAAATTGGCTTCAATGTGCCTTGGATCGAAAGAGACGGAGGCCCAAATTATTGGGAGCAAATCCAGTATCGAGATCCGTCACCGGATCACTGGCATGCACATATCCCCGGTCACAAAGTTGACGCGATCATGCTGAACACCAATGAGCACCCGATCCGCAAGTATTTCCGGGATGGCGGACGCATGGAGGGCTGGGCACTTTATCTCGAAGAGGCACCGTTACAGCTCGGCTTTTATGAGACACGGCCACGCGCTCGCGAGCTGATCTATAACTTCGGTATTTTTCGCGCCGCGCGAACCCTTGGCGATATCCGTCTACAGCGCAACCAAATCAGCATTTCTGATGCGGTCACATTTTGGCGCTCTAAGACACCTTGGTTAGACGCCAATGTCGCGCGTGTTGACGCTGAAATTTACTTGCGCCGACCACCGGGCTATGGGCTCGGTTACACCGTGGGTAGTTTCCAGATGTACAAACTTCTCGCAGACCGTAAACAGCAACTACGTGATAAATTTGTGCTTCGAGAGTTTCATGATCAGGTGATGGCAGCAGGGGGCATACCGTTCGCTCTCATTCGTTATGAGATTACCGGGCTCGATGACGAAGTTCAGCAGTTTTGGGATTATCAATCACTTGATGCGAAACTTGCTGAGCTTTCACGCTAAGACCCTTGACGGCCGGCAAGCCTCATGACCGCCAGCAAGCTCACTAGATAACGTTGATCGTAACGTATGGCTGTCTATTTGCCCTTCAACTAGTGCTGAAATATGTGCCCACCTCTTCATTTCTTTTGGCTCTCGTACCTTTAAGGAGCCTCTGATCAAGTATAAACGGTCTCTGTAAGGCTTGAAGCGTACAGCTACTAGGCTCAGCTCGAGGCTAATGGCCGTAGTCCTTAGCGAGAGCGGAAACAACGTAGATGTGCGCTTCAAACCCCACCCTACGGGGCTTTCAAGCGGATCCACACTCGGCGTTATTGTTTTTTGGCGTGACCAGTCATGCCTACAAAACAATGCCTTGATTGCGAATCAGCTTGAAGGCCAGAGATCATTTAGACTTGATCAGAGGCTCCTAAAGCGACTCCAGCTAATTAGAATTAACTAGCGATCTCGGTCCCTGCATTGTCAATAGAGTTGATGGCCTCTTTTAAACCAGTCAGGTCTCCTCCTGAACGTGTAACCGTAATGGTATTGCAGATCTAGAAAATGGCAATACACATTTTATATCTTACAGTGTAAGATATATTAATGCCGAGAAAGCCATTGACTAAAAATGAGATAGAAAGTTTCCGTAATACCTTTTGCGAAGCAGCGTATGAGCTCTATGTGCAAAAAGGCTACGATGCAGTAACGATGCGCGGTATAGCAAAGGTGTTGAAGTGCAGCCCGATGATGGCCTACCGTTACTTTGATAATAAAGAAGCGGTCTTCGCTGCGCTTAGAGCAATACGATTTGATGCTCTGGCAGACGCTCTTGAAGCGGTGTGTGAGGCTCAGACAGCGCTGAATTACTTAAGAAATCTAGGCAAAGCGTATGCTTACTTTGCACACCAACAGCCGGATGCGTATCGACTGCTTTACATGATCCCAACAGGCCAGTTAGGCACTTACCCTGACGTTATTCGAGCGCAACAGAGAACCCAAGATGTCTTGTTTTGTGCAACTCGCCGAGCCGTGGAATCAGGGGATATACAGGGAGATCCTGTGTTACTGGCGCACACATTGTGGGCGTCGACTCACGGTTTAGTGTCTTTGAATTTGTCTAGTCAACTTAATCAGGGTGCAACCTTTGATGAGTTATTTCGCGCAATGCAAGACCATATATTTAAAGGCAACTAATTGAATAGCAACAAAATATGAAATCACGTATAGACCAATAATAAGTGAAAGTGGGTGGGTAAATTTGAAGTTGAAAATCATAGGAGAAAACTAACATGTCTCAATTTGCTGGAAAAACAGCGGTAATTAGCGGCGGTGCTGAAGGAATTGGCCTCTCTATTGCTAAAGCCTTAGGCGAACAGAAGATGAACATCGTGCTCGCTGATATTGACGAAATAAACCTTGAAAAAGCCTATTTGGCGCTGGAAAGTGCCGGTGTGCCGGTGCTGGCTGTTGTTCTAAATGTGGCCGAAGAAGCACAGTGGCAAGAAGTCGCTGAGCGGGCCATTGAACGTTTTGGTAAGGTGCACATGGTTGTCAATAATGCCGGGGTCGGCGGGGGCTCTGGGGCGATAGAGGGGCAAGATGCAAAGGCATGGCAATGGACCATCGATGTGAATCTTATGGGCGTGGTCTATGGCGCTAAGGTAATGGTTCCGTTGATTAAACAACATGGCGAAGGTGGCTGGGTTATTAACGTAGCATCGATGGCCGGTATGGGCGGCGTTCCATATAGCGGCGCGTATACCGCGACAAAAACTGCGGTTGTCGCGCTTTCTGAAAGCTGGTCCGTTGAGTTAAAGCAGGCTGACATTAAGGTGTCAGTTTTATGCCCCGCCTTTGTACAAACCCGCATTTATGAATCTCAGCGGAATCGCCCTGACCGTTATCAATCCGATGCGGTTAACGAGGCTGATGACGGTGCTTCTTCAAGCAAGGCGAAAGAAATGGTGGAGCGCGGTATTGAGCCGTCGATTGTTGGGAAACGAGTAGTCGAAGCGCTTAATCAGGGTGAAATGTATATTTTCACTCATCCTAATTATCGCCCGATAATACAGCAACGATCTGCGGCGATTGACGCAGCATTTGAACGAGCGGCAAAAAGCCCACTGCTTCAGCATATCGTTAATCAAGAGCTCGATATGCTCTAGTTGGCCCCTTAATCGCCAACGTCACTTAAATAAAAAAGGAAAACAATATGCCTGAAATTACCTTGCTCGGCTGGTTCCATACAATAATTGCGATTATTGCATTGGTTGCCGGTTTCTACACGTTGGTCGTTTATAAAGTTATTACGCTCGAACATAAATCAGGTCAGCTTTATTTAGGCTTTACCTTAATAGCGGCCGTAACAGCCTTAATGATATACAACCAGGGCGGATTTGGTCCCGCACACATGCTTGCCGTGCTCACCTTATTGGCCCTAATTGCTGGTTTTTTGGTGAGCAAAATATCGGCACTTTCAAAGATTGCGGCCTACTTTCAGGCGTTTTGCTACACAGCTACTTTGTTGTTCCACATGATCCCAGCCATTACCGACGGGCTATTACGCCTGCCGGCTAACGATCCGATACTAACCACGATTCATGACCCCATGCTAAGAGGGTTCTATTTGCTCTTTCTGGTGATTTTCTTTGTTGGTTATGCTTTTCAGTTTTTCTGGCTCAAAAAGAGAGCCCGCTGATAAATTCTGACTAGCGGCGACGCTACGAGACCATGCGCTTAAGTGCATCTTTGTGCTTGTCGATGAAGTAGTGCTTTAGCGCGCCCAAAATATGTGCGCCTAATATGATATAGATTAGGTATTGCAATATATATTTGTGAAATGTACCCCAGACTATATAAGCCTCACTCTTACCCCAAAGTGGTGGCAACTCCCAAGCAAAGAAGTAAGTCGCAAAGCCATGGAAGCTGGTCATAACGTAGCCCGACACCGGAATTGCAATCATCATCACGTAGAGCGCAATATGCGCACGGTGAGCCCATTTGCGTTCAGTCGGCTTGAGTGCCGCGCCCAGTTCAGGGCGTTTTGAGCGTTTGTTCCAGAATAACCTGAATAAAAGTAAGCCGAAGATCGTCACACCAATCGTTTTGTGAAGGACATAGTACTGATTCCGAAACCATGCATCTTCAGGGATCATCGAGGTGAAAATACCAAGTGGGATAAGTGAGATAAAGAGGATTGCGGTAGTCCAATGAATCATGCGCGAGACCATACCATAGTGATCGGGCTGGTTTTGGGGCGTCAGCTTGAGCGTTTCGGCACTCTTGCTTTGACGGTAGGCCGTCATCAACAGCAGCAGGCCCGCTAACAAGGCTATGCCGGCCTGAATCCAAAGCAGCGCCGGTTTAGCTGAATCCATTGGCGTTTGATTCGCTTTCGGGTTTTCAAGGATTCCGCTTCCAATAACTCCAACAAACCAGAACACCATCGAAAAACAGAGCAATGCTGCAAGCAAGGTGCCGACCACCCGTATCTTAGGGGCGCGATAGTTGACTAAATAGGCGACCAATAACGAGCTTGTAATGATCGCGAAGGCTACCCAACTGCCGAAGCTTTCGATCACTCTCGTACCTAGACCGCCGCTCTCAGCAGCCAATGCCAACGGCGCATAGCCGAATAATAGTGCTGCGGTAGAAATTAAGTATTTGAAGTTCATAATGCTGTTTCGTATTTAGTTAGACTGGAGGTGTTGCAGCGGTGCGCGAACAGCTACCCGATGAATTCAAGCCGCCTACGGCCCTACTGCGACCTCATCTTTATTAAGGAGCACTCTCTGTAGAGCCACTAACCGCCGAAAATGACATGCCAATTCTGACGGTGAGTGAGCGCCGACAAAGATTAAAGTTTGACGATTAACTTGCCTTTGTTTCCGCCGGTAAACAGCAGGTTCAAACCATCGATAGACGATTCCAGGCCATCAATAATATGTGCGCGATGTTTGATTTTACCAGCCATAACATAGGGCGTCAGTTTTGCTATAAGAGCTGGCACATCACCAAAGTGATCAGGCATAGCAAAGCCACGAATTGTTAAGCGTTTTTTGATGATCGGAATCCAGTTCGGTCCAGCGCTCGGCTCAGCGGCGGCGTAATCTGAGATCATGCCGCAGACAACGATACGACCATGTGCATTCATATGGTTAATCACATGCTGTTGAATCGGGCCTCCGGTATTTTCGAAATACATATCGATACCCTTCGGTGCTAGCTGAGTTAATCGTGCGTCTAGATCATCGGTTTTGTAGTTGATTGCGCCGTCGAACCCCAGGTCATTGGTCAGCCAGTTGCATTTTTCTTCACTGCCAGCAACACCAATAACGGTTAATCCATCAGCCTTGGCTAGCTGCCCGACTAGCGATCCAACAGAACCGGCGGCTCCGCTAACAACAATAGTTTCGCCCGCTTTAGGCTCACTAAAACCATACAAGCCTTGAGTGGCTGTTAAGCCTGGCAGGGCAAATATCGACAATGCCATTTCCGCATCGAGGCTCGCTTGAACTTGCCTAAGGCCTTCACCGGAACCAAGGTAGTATTCTGTCCACCCCATCATGCCCATCACTCGATCGCCCACCTTAAAATCGGCGTTGTTACTTTCAATAACTTCACCTAAACCAGCTGAGCGCATCACTTCACCCAGCGCAACCGGCGGGATATAGCTTTCTGGATCCGGGCTCATCCAGCCGCGCATGGCTGGGTCTAATGACATATGTGTTTGTTTTACTAGAATTTCATTCGACCCAGCTTGGGGAACCTCTTGTTGAGTAATTTCAAAAAGATCTGGGCTGATCGGACCTGGCTCGGGACGGGCGATAAGTTTGATTGATGTATAGGTACTCATGGTAATTCTCCGCACATAGGCTTTATGGGTTAAAGAGTGTTAGTGCCGATATTATTGCTGTTGTTAATGAAGAGATATAGGGGGTGTTATGTTAATCTTTATTGTCTTTTAGACAATAATTGGATTGATCATGGATCAATTACGAGCCCTTAAATACTTCGTTGCGGTCGCTGAGACGAGCAGTTTCACCAAGGCCGCAAAGCAATTTTCGGTGCCGCCGTCATCTTTGTCGCGCCGGCTTGCTGATTTGGAAAAGAGTCTTGGCGCAAGCCTATTAAAGCGCACCACGCGCAGTGTGCAGTTAACTGAAATCGGTCGTGATTATTATTCACAAGTGCAAGATATTTTGCACCAATTGGAACAAAGCAATGAGTCGGTGCGTAGCTACCATGCGAGACCCATGGGGCGGCTTAAGGTCAGTTCGATGGTAGGTTTTGGTGAGCGCATATTGTTGCCCTTATTCGCAGAATTCAGCCAGCTTTATCCAGAAGTCGTTCTCGACATCAGTCTTAGCGATGAGTTGTCTGCTCTTGGGCGTGATGATGTCGACATAGCGGTTCGTGGTGGCTATGCGCCAAACGAAAGAGTTCAGGCTGTTCGCCTGATGGACAATGAATTTATTTTGGTCGCTGCGCCAAGTTATCTGGCTAAGCATGGTATGCCTAAACACCCAAATGACTTGCGCCAACATCGGAGTCTGGTCTACCGTACGCCTGTAGGCCCACAAAGCTGGTTTTACCAACATGACGATCAATGGCATACAGCGACCGTTCCTGAAGCGGCAATCTCTAATAGTGGGAAATGGCTGGCCGATAAAGCGGTAAACGGTGAGGGCGTTATGATGGCGCCGCAATGGACGCTAGCCGATTATATTCGGCGAGGCGATTTACAAATATTAGCGATAGAGCCTGAGCTGAAGGTGACACAAAACAGCGCTCTGGCTGTCTATCTTTTATATCAAAAGCAACGTTACTTGGTGCCCAAGGTCAAAGTGGCCGTGGACTTCTTAGTCGACCGTATTAAGGATAAGTACTAAGTTGAGACCTCAGGATAACCTGCTCAACGAATAAAAACGCCTGTAATGCCGTCGCTTTTCGTTGAAAATACTCCGAGGGCACATAGAGTTGCCAATAGCTCGACGTTTTTCTTGCGTCGCTCTAATAAGCTGCCTCCCTCTAATAAGCTGCCTCCCTCTAATAAGCTGCCTCCCTGCAACGATCGCTATTGGCTGCGCTTTCCACCTCAGTTGCTAACCTCAATCGTGAAGACATAGGTGAATGACGATGGATGCATGCTTGCTATACTGCGCCGATAATGACCTTAGAAAGTAAGTTAAAGACAGTAAACTTCTGGCTGCGGCTAGGCGTAATTAACCATTGTGTTGCCCTCGCGGTGATCGCGCTTGGGTGTGCCTATTCTGGTTTTGCCTGCGAGGGTGATTCAATGAAAAGCGTATTATCGCTCTACGCCTTCACCCTATTTACCCCGCAACTGGCACTGGAAGTTATTATACTTATGGCGGTGTTTTTGGTTACTAGCTCTGTGAGTGAACTACGCAAAAATTGGCTACCCTTATTGCTATTCGTGGGCACATTTTCGCTGTTAATCCTCTACGCGAATTGGCAATAGTGCGTAAAGTCTTAGTGATTGGATATTGCGCGATGTCGCATGCAATGTCTTCGCGCTGCTTTGAATTGAAAACAGGCACTTTTATGTTTGAGATAGTGCTTAGCGAATAATTAGACATAAAAAAGCCCAAGCAGATAATCGCTCAGGCTTTGTCAAACCGATTGGGCTCTGTAGTGTTATCAGTGCTAGCTTAATTTAGCCTTGATAACGCCACTGACCTTGCCCATGTCAGCTTTGCCTTGAAGTTGGCCTTTTAAAACACCCATCACCTTACCCATGTCTTTCATAGACTCGGCGCCGGTAGATGCTATGGCCGCGGCGACTGCTTCAGCGATTTCATCGTCACCTAATTGCTCAGGCAAGTAACCTTTTAAGTTATCTACATGAACTTGCTCTTTGTCGGCGAGGTCACTGCGATCACCGGCGGTGAATTGAGTTATAGCGTCTTGCGATTGTTTGATCTGCTTTTGCAGAATCGCTAGCACTTCCTCATCACCGATCTCGGTTTGATCATCTACTTCTTTGCGTTGAATCGCAGCACGTAGCATACGAATAGACTCAAGCAGTGGTGCGTCTTTAGCACGCATTGCAGTCTTCATGTCTGCAAAGATTTTATCTTTAAGCGACATATTCAGCTTTCCTTAATTTAAGGGTTAAGGGGTGCTTAATAAAGACGAGTAGTGCGGATGCGACCGCGCGACGCGCGCTTCATTTCACGCTTAGTTGCAGCAGCACCTTTGCGCTTGCGAACTGAGGTTGGCTTTTCATAGAACTCGCGACGACGCATTTCTGTGAAAATACCTGCTTTTTCGCACGAGCGGCGAAAGCGACGAAGGATTACGTCAAATGGTTCGTCGTTTTTAACTTTTACTTGTGGCATATCTGTCTATTTGTGTTTAAAAAAATTCTTTAAGGAATAAAGGTTTCCTCATTCAGGACGCGCGATTCTAGCCGTTTAGACTGTGTTTGTATATACTTATGCACATAAATTAGCCAATTGAGGCCTCTGGGTTGTAAATTATGTTAAACCAGAGCCTTATATCGGCTTACCGTTGATTGACCCGTTGGTGCTATCAGCAATTCATCTATATGCTCTAAACAGAGCGGCATCTTACATGACAAAAGCAGTTCCCAACCGCGTCTTAGGTATTGAAACCTCATGCGACGATACAGGCGTGGCGATTTTCGACAGCGAGCAAGGCCTACTCGCACACGCCTTATATTCTCAAATTGAAACCCATCGAGAATACGGTGGTGTTGTGCCTGAATTGGCTGCACGTGATCACATTCGTAAAGTTATACCTTTAGTAGAAGCCGTGCTTGAGCAAGCAGATTGCCAGCGTGAAAGCATCACTGGTGTGGCTTATACCTGCGGCCCGGGGTTGGCGGGTGCGTTACTGGCCGGCAGCGCGGTGGCTAAGGGGCTGGCTTTTTCTTGGGGAGTGCCCGCAGTCGGTGTTCACCATATGGAGGGGCACATGTTGGCCCCCATGTTAGAAGACAGGCCACCACAATTTCCATTTGTTGCGCTATTAGTCTCTGGTGGCCATACCTTATTAGCCGAGGTTAAAGGCATTGGCGAATACCGCATCTTAGGCCAAACGCTTGATGACGCAGTTGGCGAAGCTTTCGATAAAACGGCCAAGATCTTGGGCTTGGGGTACCCCGGTGGCCCAGCCATGGCTAAAGCTGCAGAGCTTGGAAGCCCAACACGCTTTAAATTTCCTCGACCGATGATAGATCGACCCGGTATGGACTTTAGTTACAGCGGCCTAAAAACCTTTGCACTTAATACGGTTGAAAAAGAGTTTATCGATCAGCAAACCGTTTGCGATATTGCTTATGCGTTTCAAGATGCGGCCGTTGATACACTGATGATCAAGTGCAAACGCGCTTTGCTGCACACTAAGGCAAAGCGATTAGTCGTGGCCGGTGGTGTTGGTGCTAATATTCGCCTACGTGAGCAACTTAAAATAATGACCGATAAGATTGGCTGCGAGTTGTTCTACCCGCGTATCGCGTTCTGCACTGACAATGGTGCCATGATCGCCTACGCTGGCTCCAAGCGACTGCATCAAGCGAGCTCTGATTTAAGCTTTCAGGTTAAACCTCGTTGGTCGCTAGAAGAGCTGCTTCCTATTTAGGATTAGATGTTTATAGGCTAGAGGCCCTTCGTCTATTGCGTTTGGGGCTGCGGGTCATCTAGTCTAATTGTATTAGTCCATATGGATTACAGACTTGAGCTAGATGATGGCCTAAGGTTAACTCTGCCGCATGCGAGATGCTATCTCGTCAGACTCACCCTACGCGCCAGAGAAGTATGAATAAAAACATGAAACTGAACGATGTAAGCAAGGACATTTTGATTTCTTTAGTAGTCGTTACTTGTGTGCTAGCCATCGCTATTATTGCAGTCCCCTCCTAAATCAATTAAAGGTTAAGATAAAGGGCAGGCAAAGTAGCACTCGTTTATTATTAACTGCTAGTTATCGAATCACATCTATCTTGAGGGAGCGCGCCAAATCCATTTTTATGGCAAGACACCTTATTACTGCCTTTATTATTGTTTTTTTGTCGGCGCTTTTATCCAGCTGTGATAAAGCTGGTAAGTACCAAATTGATTTAAACGACACGGCTAACTTCGGCTTCACCAAAAGCGAAATCGTAAATCTTGGTCGATTGATTCTAATTGACTACGCATTATTCGAAGTTGAGCCGAGCAAAACCAATCCTAGCTTCCCGACTGCATCAAGCTTTCCTCGAGAGGCTGATTTATTCAAACAATTCGCGCCGATTGCAAACCTTCAGGGTAAAGATAAAGCAGGTTCGCAGCGACAAGAATTTTACGGTCATATATGGCGTTCAAACGACAGCTCAAGCACACTGGTGATCTCAATCAGAGGCACCAGCGGTGCTCAGGAGTGGATTGATGATGTTAAATTTGAGCTTGTTCCGTTTTCCGACAAGGCGACACATGGCCAGGTGGAGCTAGGCTTTAAGGAAATATTTAACAGCTTCACCTTAGCTTCGCCCGATAGCGCATCTGTAATAAGCCTTAATGATTACCTTGAATCGCTGCACGACATCGAGACGCTAATTGTTGTTGGCCACAGTCTAGGCTCTTCATTAGCAACTCTGACCGCCTACAGCGCAACTCAGTTGGTGGCTTCGACATTGGTAAAATCACTTACCTTTGCCTCGCCTCTGACCGGCGACTCGGCCTTTGCTAATGCCTACCGCAGCAACATCGTCAATGGCATTCGAATTGTCAATCAGCCTGATATTGTACCGAGGCTGCCATTACCGGAAATGGGCTACCAACACGTCTGGCATGAAGTCGAAGTCAGCTCACTTGAACAAGCAGAAACCGTCAATAGTGTCGCCTGTTATCACAGTCTTAATACCTACCTGCACTTGCTTGATAGCCGCGTAGACCTCGAACCAAGTTGTCGTTCAGGTAAGTAACTATAAGCATTAGAAGCAAGAGTAATACAAGCAAGGAAAAGTGATTAGCCTAGGCAGGCTACGAGCGCAGTCGTAGCGGTTAGGCTCGCAGCCCTTCGGCCATCGGCATTAGTCAGCTTTCTGACCGATTTTGCCTTCGGTGCCATTTTTTAAGCGTTCGATATTTTCTCTGTGGCGTTGAAAGGTAAACGCCACGATCCAAAAAATTGCGCCTATCAACTGCAATTGATGTTCTTGATTAAAGACCGCGAAACTTGCTACACCGGTTAGCGCGGTTGCCATTAGTGACGCCAGTGACGAGTAACGGGTGGTCGCCGCGACTAATGCCCATGTAAGTATAAACACCACAAGCAATTGCCAGCTGAGTGCTAGAAAAACGCCAATCGCGGTGGCAACGCCCTTGCCTCCCTTAAAGCCAAAAAATATTGGGAATAAATGCCCCATAAATACAGCGATAGCGACCATGGCTAATACGCCACTACTTACCTCGGCATACTGGGCTAGCAATACAGGAACAACCCCTTTGAGTACGTCCCCTATAAGAGTCAGAGCAGCAGCAAATTTATTGCCTGAGCGCAAAACATTGGTCGCGCCGGGATTACCGCTGCCGGTTTCTCTCGGGTCGCCTAAACGGAACACCTTGGAGACCAGCACCGCACTCGAGATCGAGCCAAACAGATAGCCTAGAATAGGCCAGATAAAAGAAGGTAGTTCAAACATGGTGTTCTATCGCCTAAATGGCTGCCTTTTTTAAGAAGCATAATTGTACTGTGTTAGAGTAAACGGAGTTAATAAAATTGTGTAAAATTCAACTTTTAGAATCACCACTCTAATTGGGATAAATAATGGACATCATCTATCTACATGGCTTGAAATGCGAATGCACCATCGGTGTGTGGCAATGGGAAAAAGCCATCACGCAAACGTTAATACTCGACATTGAACTGGCTGCCGATGCTGGTAAAGCAGCGGAGAATGATGATTTAAAAGACGCGCTCGACTATCAGGCGATTACCCAAAGCGTTCAAGCTTATGCTAAAGAAAATGCCTTTGAGCTGATTGAAACATTGGCTGAGCGTATCGCAACATTGATACTAGATCAATTTAGTACGCCTTGGGTGCGAATAAAGCTTGATAAAGGGCAAGCAGTGAAAGGCGTTAAAAATGTCGGTGTGATTATAGAGCGTGGTAAACGCCCATAAGCGCTGGCAGATGGGCGGTGTCGTAGGCCAATATTTTGCTTACCAACAGACTATTTTAAATAACGACTGAGTCAAATAACGACTGAGCGGCCACCGTCGACGGCGATTATTTGCCCGGTAATATAGTCGCCTTGGTCAACTAAAAAACCAACTAAACTAGCGACATCTTCAGGCCGACCCAAGCGGGCCATCGGTATTTTTTCTAGTATTTCTTGTTGTTCTGCCACGCCGCTATCATCTTCTGGCCACAAAATTGCGCCAGGCGATACGCCATTTACTCGAATGTAAGGGGCCAAATCACGTGCTAGAGACATGGTTAACATTTCCAAACCGGCTTTGGCCGAACAATAAGCCGGGTGGTTCGCCATCGGTTTGCGAGCATGAATATCGACGATGTTAATGATTGATCCACTTCGTTCTCGTATATAAGGTACACATGCTTTTACCATGAATGCAGGCGCTTTGAGGTTGCTGCCAACCAGGTCATTCCAAAAGTCTTCTTGCAGTAATTCAATTGGCGTTGGGTAGAAAGTCGATGCATTGTTTATTAGCACGTCTATTCCGCCAAAGGCATCGGCTGCCTCAGCCACCAAGCTCGGAATCGCAGCGGTATTTAACAATTCGCCTTGCAGCGCAACGGCACTGGCGTCACGCTTCTTGTTCAACTGTGCGACAAGCTCTGAGGCTGGCCCAGCGGATGAGCGATAATGCACGACGATATTGTGACCGGCTTGGTGCAAAGTGATGGCCATTTGCCGACCAATGCGCTTAGCACCGCCGGTAATCAAAATAGTTTTTGCTTGATGACTCATATGTTCGTGCAAATAAAGGGCTAAAAACTTACTATAACCGATTAACGTTCACTATCTTCATCCCTAATTCAAAATGGACATTTTTCACGCGATCGCCTTAGCCATTGTTCAAGGCATTACCGAGTTTCTACCTATATCAAGCTCGGCACACTTAATTTTAGTGCCAAAATTACTAGGGTGGGCCGACCAAGGGTTGGCTTTTGATGTGGCCGTACATGTCGGCACCTTGCTTGCAGTGGTTGTTTTTTTGAACAAAGAAATCCAGCAGATAGCGCCTGCATGGTTTGCTGGTTGGCGAGGTTTCAACTGGGATGTGCACGGTAAATTGGGCTGGTTAGTAATATTTGCCACAATTCCGGCAGGGCTCGCTGGGCTTTTTCTTGGTGATTTTATAGAAGCTAATTTACGCGCCGCGTGGATAATTGCAGCAAGCACGCTGGCGTTCGGAATATTGCTTGGTTGGGCAGATCGAAATGGTGCGCAGAATAGCACGCCAGTTGAATCTCTGACTTGGAAGCAAACATTTTTGGTCGGCATGGCTCAAGCGTTCGCCTTGATACCTGGAACATCTCGCTCGGGAGTTACCATGACCGCTCTATTAGCCTTGGGCTTTAGTCGGGTGGCCTCCGCTAGGTTTTCATTTTTGATGGCGGTACCAATAATAGCTTTATCAGGCTTATTAAAGGGTGCCGAACTGGCGGTCAGCGAGCAGGCCGTTGAATGGGGCGTACTATTTCTAGCTGCCGGCTTGTCAGCACTTGTCGCATTTGCCTGTATGCATTGGTTTATGCGCTTTGTCGAGCGTGTCGGTATGATGCCGTTTGTAATCTACCGAATTTTGCTATCGATCGTTATCGTTTGGCTGCTGGTGTAGCCGACTGTGGTTGTTAGACTGTGGTTGTTAGACTTTGATTGTTAGTCTATGGTTCTCGTCTATGGGTTGCTAGACTGAGTATGTTATCGGCGCATAGCTTTCATCAATTTGAGCCGATTTAACCTTATGAATTACACCAATTAGATTTATAATGGCTAACCATGCAGACACAGTTTTACCCATGATAAATTCAGATATTCGACAGCGCTTTGTATTCGATGAGATCGACGCTCGCGGCTGCATTGTTCGTTTAAGCGAGACATGTGAGTCAATTCAAGCAACCCATCATTACCCTGCCAATCTTGCTAGTTTACTCAACCAATTCGCACTCGCTGCGACACTATTACGTGACAGCATAAAAATTGATGGCAGTTTAACCATTCAGTTGCGCACAGATGGCCCAATTAAATTTATCATGGCCGATTGCATGTCTGATCGCCGAGTACGGGCTATTTCTGAGTACGACTCAGAGGAACTACCAGCGAATGATCAGATAGCCTTAGATGGCTTGGGGGATAGAGCGACCTTAGCGATAACTATCTCGCCAGACCAAGGCGAGCGCTATCAAAGCATTGTACCAATCGAGCACGCCAGTTTGGGCGAATGTCTGGAAGACTACTTTCAGCGTTCCGAGCAATTACCGAGTTTGTTTCGTTTGCTTGCCGATCAGCAACAAGCGGTCGGTATTTCGATACACGCTTTACCGCAAGACAAAGTCAACGACAAAATTGCCGCTGACGAGCACTTTACGCGTATTAAGTCATTACTTAACACTTTAAACGCTGAAGAAGCATTTAGCCTAAGTGCCGAGCAAACGTTAACGCGCCTGTTTCACGATGAATCGTGTCGATTATTCGAATCTGAGGCAATGCAGTTCGGTTGCATTTGCTCAGCCGAGAAATCGCTTGGTGCAATAAAGAGCCTTGGTAAAGACGATATACAAAAACTAATTAACGAACAGCAAGAGCAAGGTAAACCGAGTTTAGTAGTCGATTGCCACTTCTGCTTTCAACGATACGAATTTAGCTTTGAACAAGTAAACGGATTATTCGCATGAGCCTTTCATTAAAAGACCAATTATTAAAAGCTGGCCTGGCTAAGAAAACAGCCGCTAAACCCGCTAAGAAGAAAAAGCAGCCACAGGTCGCAAAGAAGAATCGCAATAAGCCAAGTGAGGTTCAATTGCGTACCCAGCGCGCGATGCTTGATAAAGCCAAGAAAGATAAGCGCTTGAACGAGCAGCGCCAAGCCGAAGCGGCTGCCAAAGCTAAGTTCGCACAAATCAAACAGCTCGTTGATAGTGCCAAGCTTGATCGTAAAGACGGAGATACCTCATACAGCTTTACGTTAAAGAAAAAGGTTAAGAAGATTTACGTTACCGACGAGCAACAAAAACAATTGTCACGCGATCAAATTGTCATTATATCGATGGGCAACGAGGCGTTTGAGTTGGTTCCAAAAACAGTGGCTGAAAAAATCGCTGAACGTGACGCTAAATACGTAGTGGTAAATACCAATACTGAAGCGGCGGCACCAGATCAAGATGACCCGTATGCCGACTATCAAATTCCCGATGACCTTACGTGGTAAATGCTGAATGGAGAATGCTTTATACGACCTACAAACCTGGCTAAATCAAAGCCTACCAGTTTATTGGCTAGTGTCTGTAATTACGATTAGTGTTATTGCATCGTTGTTAGTGAGCGCAAAAAGCAAAAAGCGACTAGTTAAGTTAGACGCGCAGCGCCAAATATTAGAGATAAGCAAAGCCACTAATGAACAGCAAATTGAGGTAGTGGGGAGTAATAACTTAATCCTGAGTCAAAAAGTAGATAGCGGTAGCACTCTAATCTCACAGCTAATTGCTGACAAAGCCGAGCTTAAAAGCAGTCGCGATGAGAAAGCGGCGCAACTCATCGCCAATGAAAATGAGCGCCTCGGCTTACGCGAGATGGTTGATAACGGTTATCGTAAAGTCAGTCGGCTGGAAGCTGATGTGCGCGAGCAAAATGCCAAGCTACGAGCGGAACAAGAAAAGCTACTCGAACTGAAATCGCAATTCGAGATTCAAAAGGGACAACTTAAAACTGAGTTCAAAGTGGTTTCAGAAGAGATCATTAAGGAACGTCAAGCGATGCTCGCTGAACAAAACAAAGAAGGCATGAGTGCGCTAATAAAACCGCTGCAAGATCAGATTGAAGGGTTCCAAAAGCGCGTAAACGAAGTTCACGACGAATCGGTAAAGGGCAATACCAACCTTAAAACCGAAATCGAAAATGTCATGAAAATGGGCATTAAAATGCGTGATGAAGCCAGTAGTCTCACAACCGCATTGAAAGGCGACTCTCAACAACGTGGCGCTTGGGGCGAAGCTCAGCTTGAACGTACACTGGAAATGAGCGGCCTTATTGAGCATGATCATTACCAGAAGCAAAGCTCGTTTACCGATCAAGAGGGTAAGCGCAAGCAAACCGATTACTTAATCAAACTGCCCGCCGACAAGTGCATTGTTATTGATAGTAAAGTCTCATTAAACGCTTACGAACGAGCGTGTTCAGCCCCCGAGACAGATCAGCAAGCTCTTGCTATGAAGGCTCATGTGGCTGCGGTGCGTGCTCATATCAATGATCTGGCGGCAAAAGAATATACCAACCTAAGCGCGCTCCATAGCCCAGATTTTATCTTAATGTTTATGCCGGTAGAGCCCGCCTATATTGAAGCCATGAAGCAAGACCCTGAGCTATTCGGTTTTGGTTATAGTAAAAACATCATCTTGGTATCGCACACAACGTTGATTCCGATTTTGCGTACCGTTGCTAACCTCTGGATGCTAGATCGAAGTAATAAAGAAGCGCGCCAAATTGGCGAGAAAGCCAACGATATTTTTAATTCGGTAGTGCTAGTATCCGAGCGCTTAAGTAAGCTAGGCAAAACGCTGAATACTGCCAGCACACACTTCAACGATACGGTAACTTCGCTGTCGGGAATGCAAAGCAAAGTCAGTCGTTTTCACACACTCTCGAATAAGGCAAATAAGTCGATGCCGGAGCTCGAGCCCAAGGTTATTCAATTTGACACCAGCAAGCTCGACGCCATTGCTCTGACTGATGATGCTTCAGGTCTGGAACCTTAAAAGGTAAAAATTAAGCCCGCAACGAGTATCGATGCTGAATGAATATAGATATCGGCAGTCGCACTCTAGAGCTAATCATTTCTAAGTTGCTCACTCGTTATAACTGAATGACGAACCGGTGGATGACTAACTCTAGTGATCTAAGCCGCCCATGCAGAGATACTTAATTTCTAGGTAATCTTCTAAGCCATACTTCGAGCCTTCACGGCCCATACCCGATTGTTTAACGCCACCAAATGGAGCCATTTCATTTGAAATAATTCCCTCGTTAATGCCGACCATACCGTATTCAAGCGCCTCAGCGACACGCCATATTCGGCCAATATCACGGGTGTAGATATACGAAGCTAAACCAACTTCGGTATTATTAGCGAGCTTGATAGCTTGCTCTTCAGTATCGAATTCAATCAATGGTGCAACCGGGCCAAAAATCTCTTCAGTTGCCACGCTCATATCTGGCGTAACATTGCTTAGCACCGTTGGTTGGAAGAAGCGCGAGCCTAAATCGTCTACATGACCACCAACGAGTACCTTGGCACCCTGGCTAATCGCATCATTAACTAAGCCTGATACTGACTCGATGGCCTCGTGATTAATAAGCGGCCCGACGTCAACATTGGCTTGGCTACCATCACCGATGGATAATTTAGTCACCTCGGAGGCTAATTTTTCAGCGAACTCCTGATAGATGCCGCTTTGTACAAATACTCGGTTAGTACAGACACACGTTTGGCCGGCGTTACGAAATTTTGAAACTAAGGCGCCTTGAACTGCGTCGTCGATATTGGCGTCGTCAAAGACGATGAATGGCGCGTTACCACCAAGCTCCATTGAGGTTTTTTTTACCGTGGTGGCGCATTGCGCCAACAATATTTTGCCGACTTCGGTTGATCCGGTGAACGAGAATTTAGCGATACGGGGGTCGCCAGTTAATACCTCACCGATCGGGCGTGAGGAGTTACTTACGATTACGTTGAATATGCCTGCTGGAATTCCAGCTTGCTGCGCCAGCTCGGCTAGGGCTAGGGCGGATAATGGGGTTTCTTGAGCGGCCTTAACAATGAACGCACAACCCGCCGCTAACGCAGGAGCCGCTTTGCGAGTGATCATTGCATTGGGGAAATTCCAGGGTGTAATGGCCGAGACAACGCCCACACCTTGTTTGATCACCACCACGCGAGAGCTAGTTGTTGCGCCAGCAATAGTGTCACCGTAAATGCGTTTACCTTCTTCGGCAAACCATTCAATGTAGTTAGCTCCGTAGGCGATTTCGCCTTTGGCTTCGCTCAGTGGTTTACCTTGCTCGGCGGTAAGAATCGCCGCCAGATCATCTTGGTTTTGCATGATAAGTTCGAACCAGCGACGTAAGATAGCCGAACGTTGCTTAGCTGTTTTGGCTCGCCATTCGGGCATCGCGGCAACGGCGGCATCGACCGCTAAAATAGCATCACTTTTATCGGCGCCTTTGAGCGTGCAGATCGTTTCACCGTCTACTGGGTTAGTCACAGCAAAACTCTCACCATTGCCTGAATGCCACTGGCCGTTAATGTAACTACTATTCTTAATAAGTTTGGAGTTTAATGAGCTCATGTCTTGATGCCTTGGCGATAGTTAGAAGCAAATAATGACTAAATCATTTTAGAGTGTCGCCCATCCTTAGTCTACATCCAGTGTATTAGCGAACATTAATGTGTCGAATACAACTGTTAATATGTCAACGCAACTAGTATTTGTATAGACATCGACGTCTACGTCGCGCTTGTTATATAGGCCTAAGTTACTCGCGATTAAGACGCTTTTGCGATTCAGCATAAAGCGAGTCTTTAATGACTTTCCATACTTTACGATTAAAGCCCATGCCTAAGTGTGCTGCGTTTATCTGAATATTCTGTACGTTGGGGCTAACTGAATCAAGCGCTGCATGGCTGGCGACTATGCCGTCGCTGTTACTGTAAATTGACGTTATTGGTTGGCTAATGGGTTTGTTATTACGCTTTTCAATCGCTTGCTCTATCCAATCTAAATTATACTTTCTTGCTCTAAATAGAGCCGCCGCGCGGCTGTATTTTGGCCCCCCAATAACCGGTGCCCCAAAGGTAATAATCTGAGCCACATGGTCGGGTAATTCGCGAGCGCACTCTCTGGCGATATAACCGCCTAAGCTCCAACCAATAATAACCACTGGTGAGTCTAGGTCTTCCGAGCGTTGCCTAACTCGATCAATCGCTTTTTCGCATAACATGGGTACTCCACCCTCACCTTTATATGTTTCGGGAGTGTAATTTTCAGGGTAGTCGAACTCCCAAATCGGCGATAGGTCTTCGAGTGTATGTTTAATGTCGGCGCCTGCTAAATTTGCCCCCAAACCCCAACCTTCGGTGCTGTAGCCTAAGTTGCGTAAATAGTATTCGAGCGCTTTTAAGTAACGTTCATCTGAGCCAAAGCCAGGAAACATGATAATGGGTAACGCGCCCTCGTTTGCCTTTGCGGAAAATTTACTCTCAAATAAAGACAAAGGAACCGAGACGAAATCGACGGCCGCTCTAATTTCGAACATTAACGAAATGAGAGAGGGTGGTTTCTTGTTTGTTTGGTCTTTGTTGCTCATTTTTTGGTCAAAATAATATCGGGCAACGGTGATTATAACACCTCATTAACGTACTTAAGTGAGGTGTTATAGTGAGGTCTGGTTGGCGCATTTAGAATGCTTTTTGCCAGCCTAAGGTCAATACTGAATCTATTTCAAGCTGCGGTCCTACTAAGTCTTGCCGAATCGGGCTGGCGTATTCAATAGCCAAGCGATGACCGTTGCCGAATAGATAATTTAAACCCAGCGACAAATCGATCCGCTCGCCTTCTTGCAGCGCTGGGACGGCCGTTTGAATGGTGCTAGGGTTTAACACTGGATTTTGTCCGTCAATGGCATCTTTATCTTGATAATTAACGCGTAAGGATAGGCTGAGATGGTCATTCAAATCTTTCGCGATCCAAGAAGTTGCGCCCAGCTGATCGCCTAAGGTGTAGCCTTCATCGTTGTCACCCGTGCGGACCACGGCGTTTAATTGTGCCCCCCAACTTACCGTATCTCTTCGACCTGCATAGGTAATCGCTGGCAATATGTCGTAGGTGCCAGAGCCGATCTGCATCATGTAGGGTAAAAATGCATCTTTCATTGCCGGTGTGTCATCACGTTTGGTCGTTGAGCCGGTCGGCAGGCTAACGCCGAGTTGCCAATGCACTTTGTGCTGGCCATTGTCGAAAAGGCTAACCATTGCGCTTAGTTTGGTGTCGCCGATACCAGATGACCGTGTGGTAAACTCGCGACCGTTTCGAATTAGGTGATCCATCGAATTACTTGCATAGCTTGCCATACCCATTAGAGTGATGTTATCTGACAAACCGTACATCGCTCCTAGCATGTGCATGTCCATTGGCATTGAAGTGGGCGCGACCAAAAACTGACCTGGCTGGCTCATAGTACCAACCGTGTCACGCGCTGATACGCGTCGAGTGCCAATTCGGCTGCCGTCCATATCCATATGCATATAGCGATACGAAAACATAAACTCGCCTTGATTGTGTAGGTGGTCACCCATTACTCCGAGCGGTGCATGAGATGACGCGGTCGACTTGTGGTTGGATTGGCCATCGGCATGAGCGGTGGCACAGAAGGTTGCCGCCATAGTGGTTGCGATAGCCGCTGCGATAGATAATGTTTTTTTCATAATAAATTCTCTCAATTAGCCTGATGTATCAGGCAACTAAATATTGTCAATACAGTGAGATAATCAGCAATATAGACATAACGATGGATCGTATTCGACTTAGATATTCGACTTAGATATTCGACTTAGATATTCGACTTAGATAGTCGAACTAGAGAATTATTGGTGGTGCGCGCACTCGGGGTAGCTTCGGATTTGCCGAGGGAAAATCGGCCAGTGCCGTGATGGCCTGAAACTGCTGCGATTGCTGTAACAGCGCGATGGTGTGGTTCGGGAGTATGGCGACTGAATGATGGTCGATGATGAGGCATAGCAAACAATGCGCGCTATCGATTTTGGTCTCGGTTAAGCTGCTAACGTCAACCCATTGATATCCCCTTGAGGTGCACATCAGAACTTGGTTGGGTGTCGCTGACGTATCGGTGCCTAGCGTATACGGTGCGGCATTTACAGATAACGGCAATACGGCATTGCATAGCATTGAAAGCAGTACTAGCCAGACAATATCGGTTCTCGTTGGTAAGCAACGCTTGAGAAACAAAGTTAAATTTGGACAATCCTTTACCATTGATATAGTTTAAGGCAGTTTATCGCTCAGCTCAAGTGCCTGATTTTTCTATGACCCTTGATTTTACTGGACTATTATATTTTAAATTTTGCTATTTGGTTTTGCCTGCATAAGCTCGCTGTTTAAGTTTTACGGCTCTGATCCTTCAATGAATACGTATTCATAGGCAGATCTGCTCAATTGAATACGTATGTCGTTAATTGTGTCGTCATAATTGCCTCCCTATCCTGTTAGTCCCCCAGTTTATATTAAATATTAAAGAGGATTATATGAGGAGCCCTACGTACTCAAGCAGCCGACTTTCGGCCAGGACTATGTGCAGTATTTTTATCAGCTTTCTATTGCTATTAGGCATCACCCAAACAGCTCAAGCACAGTCTCGAACCGCATTTGTTCATCTATTCGAATGGAGTTGGAGTGACATAGCGCAGGAGTGTGAGCAGCACCTTGGACCTAAGGGTTTCGCCGCGGTACAAGTCTCGCCGCCACAAAAATCCATCACTCGTGATGAATGGTGGTCTCGCTATCAGCCGATTAGTTATGAAATAACGGGTCGAAGTGGCAATCGCAGCCAATTTAAGAACATGGTCGATCGTTGTCAGGCGGTTGGTGTCGATATTTACGTCGATGCGGTAATCAACCATATGGCAGCTTTGGACAGAAGCTTTCCAGAGGTGCCGTTTGGCACAAAAGATTTCCACGGCTGCGCGTCGTCAAACATTGATTATACAAATCGCTGGCAGGTACAGAATTGTGACCTAGTTGGGTTGAATGACCTAAAAACTGAGTCAGACTATGTGCGTCAAAAAATAGCCGATTATATGAATGACCTAATTGGTCTTGGTGTGGCGGGCTTTCGGATTGACGCAGCAAAACACATTCCGGTAGCTGATATAGCCGCAATAAAATCTAAGCTGAACCAATCAACCTATATCTTTCAGGAGGTTATTGGCGCTGCTGGCGAAGCGGTATCACCATCTGAATATACTGGCGTTGGCGATGTAACAGAATTTAATTTTGAACGCACCATGGGCACTTATTTTAAAGGCCGAGCGCCACTAAAAGACCTTCGCAATATTGTCAATTTTTCCGGATGGTTGCCGAGCGATAAAGCGGTTGTCTTTGTTTCGAATCACGATGATCAACGGCAAAATACAAGTAATACTTTGACCTATAAAGACACCGGCGGTTTGTACTACATCGGTGAAATTTTCGCGCTGGCTTATCCTTATGGCTACCCCAAGGTAATGTCGAGTTATCGCTTTGACGACCATGATCAAGGGCCTCCGGCCAACGGTGCAAACTCAGGCGATGCGTGCGGAGTTAACTGGGTGTGCGAGCATCGTTGGAGAGGTGTGGCCAACATGGTTGGTTTTCGTAATGCCACTCAGGCACAGTTTGTCTTAAGCAACTGGTGGGACAATGGCAATAACCAAATCGCATTTGGTCGGGGCGGTCTAGGATTTGTCGCAATCAACCGTGAAGATAACTCAACACTGGTTCAAAGCTTACAAACTGGTATGCCCGGAGGCGAATATTGTGACATCGTCAACGGTGAATTTAACAGCACAACTAAGGCCTGTACCGGCCCGAGTATAACGGTTGGCAACGACGGTGGTGCTAATTTTAATGTGGCTGTTTACAACGCTTCTGCGATCCATGTTGGTACTAAAATGGGCGGTGGCGACCCAGACGGCGCTATTTGGGATGATGCGTTTTTTCGTGGCACAGCAAATTCATGGGGCAGCAGTGCCATGAGCTTCAGTGATGGATTATGGAGAACCACCCAAACCGTTGCTAACAATAACCCACGCTTCAAGATCACACGTTTTACCAATTGGTCTGAAGCCTACCCGAATCAAGACGTGCAGATTACCGAGGGCGCAGGAACCTACGACATCACGTTCAACGACAGCAGTAAGCAAATTAACCTAAGCAAACAGAGCGGTAATACAGGCAATCTTGTAGACATTAATTTTGTTTGTAACAACGGCAATACGGTTGCTGGCCAATCAGTCTACGCTATCGGCAGCGTTACTGAGTTGGGGTCATGGAGTCCAAACAACGCAATCAAGCTAGAGGTTGCAGGCTATCCGAGTTGGAGTAAAGCTAATCAAATCACCGAAGGCCAAAGCGTCAGTTGGAAGTGTTTAAAACGCAATGAAAGCGACCCTAGCCAAGGTATTGAATGGCAATCGGGTAGCGACAATAGCTTCAATGCTGACGCTAATAAAACCACAACAGGCGCTTTTTAGATAACGTCGTAATGTTAAAACTGACGATTTTGAAGGAGTTTTAATGATTAGATTCCGTCAACTCTGATCTCGAACGGCGACATTGTTAATCACATTGTTGCCGTTTTTTTTGGTGATTGTATGTGAAGATCTGAACTTGATCTGACAAATAATGCTCCCGAGGTGGGGTATTGTCTGGCAACTAATAATTGATGAATTTGTAGCGTATTGTTGTGGGTCCAATCGTTCAGGTGCTTATGGTATTACTTAACTCTAGCGTAAAATATAACCAGTCGTTCTTCTCTTACCTTTAGAGAAGATGGATAGAAGTCGGCTAAATATATTTGCGACCCAGCGCTTCATTTTTTATGAGTCGCTAGCACTATCGCTGCGTAGTATTTTATCTTTCCCGAAAATGAAAAACACGGTTGTAAGTGTTCCGGATACCAATAGAAACATGGTCAGGCTAGCCGCAATAGAGTTCCCTCCGACTGAGATCATATAGTTAGAACCCAATTGTTCGAGATCAATTCTGATGTTTGTGTATATCGCACCCAATTGAAAATAGCGATATATCATTACAGTGCTGAAAATAAAGTATAGAGATACACTCAACCATTTAAGTCTTTTTGTAACTTGACTGCCTACGAAGAAAAACGTTACTAGTACAGCGAATGTACCACTGATCCAAAATTCCAATGTTACATCCATTCGGGATGCAAACGAATGAGAAGCCACAAGTAGTTCAGACTCTGTCACTGGATACTCCTAGGCACATGGCGCCAACCTGCCGGATGAGCGGCAGCCAATGAAGCAAACTTTGTTGCCTCGTATGATTGAAATCGATTGTTTTTCATCATTCTAATTGCTTTTCCAAACGGGTAAGTTGAGGCCCACCTTCAGTAGCAATTGAAGGCCATTTACCGCAGCTCGACGTGTAACTGGTTTCAAAACCGATAACAAGAATGAACGCTGTAAATCTCTCAGGTATAACTTCGATAGTGTTAAGGATCTGGCCCTAGTGGGACTCAAGCCCGTATAACAAGCATGAGGTAGCTTATCTATGAATCACCCTGAAATCAATCGGCATTGATAATTCTCAATCCAGATGGATATCGGTGTTCGACCAACTGGCGAATTTTCAGTGTTACCACCAGAAACACACACCCATCTAGATAATTATTACCCTCGACACTTGGAAGAAAATTCAAATAAAATCCGAGGGTTTATGCTGATGGGTGTCCATTATTGTTTGTGCCCTAACGCAGTCGAGCTGGTCTCCGAGTCGTGGATTAGCCTAGCCAGAGCCAAGATATAGATTCTATTAATTTTTATTTTTGAGGTCAGCAGATAAACAAAGATAACATAATTTTTATTCCAACAGATACCCACAAAGTAATTTTTGAAAATGCCTACTGTGGCGATTCGCGTTAATCAACATCACAATCTTTAGGTCGTATCCCACCCTAAACAAGCCATCACTAAACTCGCAAGGCAGCTTCAATCTAAATACCCTAAAGCAAAATTACAGTTTGTTTGCCAAGCCGAGCCTCGTGAGTCTTGGATTTGCCGGATACGTTCTAAGCTTGGGTTGAAGTGCTGCATCGTCGCACCATCTCTTATTCCTAAGAAGTCTTTATCGACCACATCATAAATCAAAGACTTGACCCCCTTCGTATGTACTTTCTCCCGCATTACCACAATTAAACAGTCCGCAAAATTGTGGCAGCCTCACACCACCACAACATCGATGAAAGAATGTGGCGGAATGAACAGGAAAAAGTGGGTATAAAATTCTTTACCCTATTTATCAGGCGAGGAATATTGTGAAAAAAATCTGCTTGTGTGACCATCGTCAGCACTAATCCCAACAGCGACTATCATTGAAATACAACTATGAACCGAACAAAATTACTGTTTCTTCTATTAGCCGTTGGGCATTTAGCATCAGCACACGAGTTGCCTCATCAGCAAGAGTTAACCGCCAGTTGCAATTCAGCTCAACTCTCATCGCAAACCATAAATCTGATAAGTCTTGATCAGACCCAAGCCGAGCTTTGGTATAACATGGATCCAACTTATCCCATTCCTTCGGGCTCAGTTGGAGCAAGTATCAGTAAATCCTCGCAAGGATGCAGTATCTACGGATATCCGCCAAACGATAAACCTCTTCTAACGTGCGGGGAAGTCGATGGCTTTATGAAGAGTGCTTTGGGAGCTGTGAATTATTGTAAGGCGTTGTCTCAGGTACCCTATTTCATAGGCCCTGAAAGTTTTGTTCAAGCTATGGAGCAAGATACATTGGGCAGTCATCATGATGATTTTGGCAGTGATAAAGATCCTGTCAGTGATGAAAGTATTGTATTCATCTGTCTTCAAGCTTGTCCTAAGGTGCTTGAACTTGACATGTAGAGCGGCGCTCTCTGATGTGCTTCTAAATTGAACCCGGTTCTGAGCCAGCATTATTGCAATGACTACTAAAAGTAAAAAATTTACCCTAATTTGCCCCTCAGTAATCATGTAATAGGAAAAGATGCCCTGTTAGCATTTCTTTGTCCCAATGATGGGACGGTAGTTTTATAACCGATTCGGTTAAGGTGATTATCTACTATCGCCTGTTAAGAAAATGACCAACAGGGCTTTTTAATAATGAAAAAAATACTATTTTTCCTATCACTCTCTATCTCAAGTATGTGTTCACATGCTGAGGCAGAGCGTGACACAACATTAACGAAAACTGAGGATGGTCGAGAAAATAGCGTGTTTCATGTTTCTCCAGGGCTTCTGACTTTATTCGAAGGCTGGAAGTCAGGCGCTTATAAAATCGAGTCAATCGAGGAATATACCAATGATGCGGCCCCAGAGGAGTATTACGCATGGCTGACAAAAATTACAAACGAGCTAGGTGAGCAAAAAGTCATTTCATTTTTTGAGAAATATCACCCCGATATCTATTCTGAGCACCAAAAATCGTCAAGCTCAGAACAAAGTCAAGCCAATGTGCCGGACTTCATCGACGAGATGAACAGCCAAAAACCATTTACTTATCGGAAGTTCAAAAGCCAGCTATTAGAGCCAGATGGATTGACGCTAGAAATTTATTTACAGGGGGCTAATCGAGACTTATTTCAGGCATGGGATGATATTCGACGCACGCCCCGGCACAACCTGCATGGATCACTGCCAAATTATATTAATAACAACGTGCCCTCAGAGCGAGTATTAAAAGAAGCAATAACGGTATTAAGAAAATGGGGGGTGGATGAAGATCGACTGCCCACGGGTAAGCCTGGCGAAGAACCGCTTCTATTGGGTAATACTAACAAATCAATAACATGCAATTGCGAGGTTGGTCTGTCGGCTGTAGCACTACTACCTACCCCCAATTATTTTGTTAATCACCCTGAAGTGGTGCATCAAGAATATAACAACTCCGGCAATTTAAGAAAAAAGACAGTCACGAAATACAGCACAATGGGGTTAGCACATGGTGCCAGCATTCATAGAGTGACTTACAATGGTCGGGACAATAGCATCGAGTTAGACCCTCTAGTCGAAGCCACTCATGAAGTGAGTTTATGGATGAATTGTATCAACAACTATGGCAATGATTGTGGCGCCATGAGCGGCTGTAACGCAGAGATAGCCGCGACTGCAAACTATTACAGTGATTTAAAGACAGACATCATCGTTAATTCAAACGGTGCGCTAAACAAAAAGAGTACCGCAAAAGTGGCCGAAAGCTTTCTGTTCTCTCATTCCATACCAGGATTAGGCGGCGCTTGGACGCAAGACCTTATGTATAAGGAATTGGAAAGCGGACTTTCTTACCACTGGTCGATAGATACTGGGCAATTATTGGCCTTGGTAGGCACTGGCCTCGCGGCTGGAACGGCTGGACTAACCGCTGCCGGATTAGCGGGTGCTACTGCCTCCAGCACAGCGGCCGCTGTTTTACCTGTCGCCGCTGGAGGATTACCGTTTATGTCTGGCTTAGTGGATACAGCAGGCGAAGCAAGCCAAAGTCAACTTCACCACCTTAATGCCGTATACAATACACAAAATTATAGCGCCAATATTCCGTTAGATTATGACGATGGTATTACAAAGCTAACGCTTAAAAGTATGGTTGCTCTAAGCGCAAAGGGAGAGAATGGAGGAAGCAATAGTGGCTGGGCTCAAGGGAACAGTTCGTTTGCCTTTGCGATGGGTGTTAAAAACTTTTCTTGTACCAGCGATGTCACTAACACTCCTGATGAATTAAGTTATTGGACTTATGGGAACTCCCCTGCGGCGCCAGCGCCAACAGCAAGTTTACAAAACATTATCAGTGGATTTCTGGACGTGGAAATGGGGCAGACACCCGACTTTTCAACTGGCAACAGTGGTGAAATTCTAACTGTTGTGCCCGAAATTCCGCCACAAGCTGTTTGTGGCATATCGCCTAATGTGGGTATTAACTCTCTCTCAGCCATTATGGATGGTACGAATAGCGTCGACCCTGACGGTGATATTACCAATGCCTTGTTCGAGTGGGTTCGGTTTCCTGGCTCCATCTATGAGGATGTTATTTCAACCAGTGCCAGTGATTTTCTGTTTCTGAGTACTGCTCCATTAACACTGACGGGCGGAGCAGGAATACATCTGCGAGTGACCGACACACAAGGGCTGTCAGATACTAGCTATTGCGGTCAGGTAAAAGTCATGTGTGTAGACCAGTTTGGTGTACCTTGCCCTGTAGAGCCACTCACGCCGATTAGCCCTGGCGATGGCGTATCTGGGTAATCTGAACATGCGACTAAACCCTCATCATTTTATGGTGAGGGTTTAGTCGTTTTAATGCACTACGCCTGCTCGGATTTGACATATGAATTTACACAACCGCTAATACCTCTGAAATGAATATCTTCAAGTCTATTCTGACGATACTAATGTTGTGTATGTATTCGCATCCTTCCTCGGCGACCCAGTGCAATAGCCTATTTAAAGAACGGAAATTTGATCAGGCAAAGCAAATATGTTCACAAATAGTCGAAAGAGAAGCCTCTAGTTCTGATCGATATCAATGGGCCGTATTAGTTTTGTTTGATATTGCGGTTCACGAAGGGAGAATCGAAGAAAGTTATTTTGACATATTAGAATTATCAAGGAATGAATTGTCAGAACAAATGCGCTATGAATTGTTACGGCGACAAGGTAATTATTATCGTTTAAATAGAAAGTACGAATATGCCTATACTTACTACCAAGAGGCGAGTGAACTGGCGGAAGTGCTGAATGATCAGGAAAAAATTGCTAAATCGTTAAATGACTTAGGATTGATATCCTTAAAGAAGAAAGACTATAGTGCCGCAATTAAAAATCTAAGCGAAAGCTTAAAAATCAAAAAAAGTTTATCAAACCCGTCGCTGGAACGTTCGACCGTGACGAACTTGGGCTTAATGCATTACCAAATCGGCGAATATCAAACCTCGCTTGAATATTATCAGTACGCGTACGAATTAATACGTGAGATTGGTAACAATAGGGTTACCGACGGCCAACTCATACACCTGTATTCATATTTTGCCACCGCATATGCGAAGTCAGGTGATCTCCGCCAAAGCGAATATTACCTCGAACTTTTGCAACAAGGATTGTCCTCTATCGTAGGTGAAACGGCAAAGATGCTAAGGACAGTCAACCTCATTGATGCCTTAATCGATTTGAACAACTACAAGCTCGCAGAGAGAATATTAAGTCGCCTCATCGGCAGTGGCACCCTAATCAACCAAAATAAAGCCTATATCTATTATCAATATGCACTAGTAAATTTCAACATAGGAAATCTGAATCAATCTTTTAGTTATGCGAATCAATCGCTTGTTCAAGCAAAAGAGTACAACACACAACAGTACGGCATCGAATTATTCAAGCTGTTGAGTGATATCGAGTCTGCTCGAGAAAACCCAATGCAAGCCGATGGTTGGAACCTAAAATATCACCAGTTAAAACTGAATGAGCTTGAAGAACGCAGCAAAAGAGACTTTCTTAATATAAAGCATGAATTACATATTGAAAGTGTGCGGTCAAAGCTGACAGAGGAGCAACTGAGAGTTATCGCATTGGAAAAGCAGAGGCAATCCTATCTCTTTTATTTTCTATTGGCGTTAAGTGCATCAGCCTGCGTGTTAGTTATTTTCCGCTATCGACATAAATTGATTCTCAAGAGCAATCAGATGCTCCGTCAAGATATCAATAGGCACAAATCTATATTAAAAATCCTGCAAGAGCCGCCGGTTAATTTTTCAAGGGTATTTGAGCACCTTGTTTTTCCCGTTGCGGTCTTAAATAGTCAGGGCAAAATCGCATACTCAAACTTTCTTGATACAGGCGATACAGAAACCATCGAAAGTTATATCAAGGAATTTGATTATCACATGCGGCCGATTCAATTTAGCGCTGAAAACTTCCTCATATCATTTAACGTGAGCGAGTTTAAATCCCTAGCCAGTTTTAGCCATATGAGAATTCATGCTTTGTTTTCAGATCAGTACCGGGTGCTTGCCTTTGGAGATGAAAAATCTGATCTGTCTATTGACCGTGAGAAGAATGCAATCGCACAGTTTAATTTCTATTTGGAGCACAGCTGCGTTAGAGATTCGGTTTATGTAGGCAAACTCGTTACAGATTGTATGAGTTTTTGCATCGCGGTTTGGCAGAAAGTGACGTCGTCGAATAAAGTTGAGTTCGCGGATCAAAGTAAAATCTGGAAAGTTAATATTGACGATGGTCGGCTTCGCACACGCTCGCTGGACCGGTATCTTTCTGTCGGGACTGTGCCAAAAAATCCTAGGTTATTATTGGTGCTTAAGAGTTGCCATTTTATGCTGTCTTTGGAGGGGTTAACGCGCAGTGATCGGCATCAGATAGAATATTTTTTGAACAAACTAACAGATTTGCTTACTTCAACGACCAATTCGGCTGCGAAGAAATGAACTAACACGTATTTTCATGTTTCACCTTCCGTATGCCGAATGAATGCGGGGAGCAGGTTTTTAAAATCGCGCTAGAGCTTTTTGAATGAAAATGACCTTCGACACTTCGGGGGTGGGGCCAAATGGAATCGACACTCTATACTAGAGATGGATGTCTATCATTAGAGTTTCTATTGATTTTTAGTTCAAATTGCTTGGCACCAATAAACCATTTATACCAAGGTTCTGATTGTTTAAAGACATCGAAGTGAAACACACAATTTCATTTACACCTGAATCGTGAAAGCTAAGATTATCAAAGTTGGAAGTAATGGCTATGTGGCAAAACCACGCTTTTCGTTGTCCAGCTCAAAGGCCATCAGCGCACGTTTGTTATGCATTTTTAAAGCGGCTTATTAAAATTGATAAAGTAAGCCTCCATACCTGGCTCCATTATTTTTTTACCTGGTATATATAAGTGGCATGTAATTCTAGCGTAATTGTCGAGATCACTATCTACCATGCAGGTTTCCTCGTAGTCGTTGCCGGCATCACTGAAGCGAATTCTTAGCACTGGCAGCTTATCAGCTGTGGCATGCTCAACCGCCGCTGTCCCCTTGACCATCTTACCCGCTATCGTTCGAACTACAGATAAACCTGATTTTTCCTTAGTAATAGATACTTCACCGTAATAAGTCTCTTTAGAGTCGATGTGCTTACCAACTAGAAAGTAGTTGCCTTGTACGAACCTTTCTAGGTGAGCC
>JBKEFT010000037.1:0-62148 GCA_046709645.1 Arenicella sp. | reverse complement strand
CCGTATTAATCTGGTTGATACTGCTAACACCCCACCAATTGCCGGTCGCATCAAGCGCTGTCGTGCTCGGGTTCAAGTAGTTCCTCGCCTGATAGGCGTAGCTTGAATTATTCTCGAAATTATTACCGTTTACCTTCGGCATTGGGTCATGGTAGTTGGCATTGCTGCTGCCCCCCGTATAAACACCATATGCATTGCCTTCGATTTGATTGCCTTCGATCAGCGACGTGGTTAAACCAGACATACTGATGGCATACGCATTATCGGTAAGTTGATTGTCTTTGATCAATGGCGAGGTTTCTACCGCCCCGTTGGTATGGCCGTTAATTACTATCCCTTCACTGTTTGAATTCTCTATCCGACACCCTTCAACCCGACCACCAGAGCCTGGGGCAAAGCGAATACCGTCATTATTATGACGCAACACACACTGCGTCAAATTCAGCGTCACCCCACCATCAACCAACAATGCTGGGCGGTTTGACTTGGCGTACTCAATCACCACGTGTGACCAATTATGCACAACTTGGGTATTATAAAGTTGAATTGAGCCCCAATCTCCGCGTGCAGGCGCTGCCTGCCCCGAGGTGAATACCACTGGGTTGGCCGCCGTGCCTTGTAAGGCTAATTCACCGTAAACCTGCAGATCATGGCCTGAACCAAACTCGATGCGCACACCCGCTTCGATGGTTAACGTCACACCAATTGGGACTACAACGTCACCTTCAGACTGATAAACCTCACCGGATAGAAGCACTGTATTATCAGCCACATCTCCGCTTATAGGTACAGCAAAAGCATTTAAACTCGTGATTAGAAAAACCAAAAGCGTAATTAAAAGATTGCGGCTAAAGCGGAGAGTCTGAAATTTGAACGAAGGAAATAGATTGTTCATAAAATAATTATGCTGGCGCATTGCATTGAATGTGAATTTCACGTCAAAGCGACACTAGATTACATTCACATTTGGATCAACCGAATATTGGTGATTCCTCATTTGCTTTCTGGATTCTGCCGAAAATCTCTTCCTACTGACACCTGTTTTGATATCAGTAGACGGATTAATTTCTAGGCGACTAATTTGTCGACGAGGGCGTGCGAACCAATACGTCCGTAGAAATGGACCGCCGTTCGAACTCTATTACCATGTTGATTAGGAAGGAATCGTTGCAGAAAGTATGGAAATCAACGTCCACTGAGCTTATGCGAGAACGCGTTGGAAGCATGGCGTCAGTTAACAGATCTATCCGCAAGGAATTTGCAACTAGGCAAGTACAAACTCACCATCGCTCGAATAGGCACAGGAAATATTAGTATTGGCATGATTCGAAAACGAGCTGGAGAGATCAAAGGCACTGAATACGCCAAACTCAGACAATCATTGCTGACTGATTAAGCATTCTCTATTTCGTCAACTACAATGAGACCTCAGCATAACTCGACGAACAAAGCCGAGAACAACCATTTTTTATAGTTATTACGACTTCTTATACAAGTACCGAACGGGGTTAATTCTGAGCTTGTTTTTCGATACTTCAAAGTGCACGTGGGGCCCAGTTGAACGCCCCGTCGAGCCAACTTCGGCAATAGCCTGACCCCTTACAACCGTCTCTCCTTCGGCCACTAAATTTTTTCGATTGTGACTGTAGAGCGTGGTGAAACTGTCACCATGATCTATCTCGACCAACCAACCATAGGCCGCACCTTTCTTCGAGCGAATTACCACACCGTCAGCGACCGCTAATACTAAACTGCCTTCTTTACCGGGAATATCGACACCGCGGTGGAATTGTTTTTTACCCGATATAGGATGCAAGCGAGAACCAAAATTTGAGGATATCCAACCACCCTCTACTGGCCAGCCGGCTGGAGTTTGTTGCGTCTCTAGACTGTTACGCGATAATAGAAAATCAACAGCCGCGATTTCAGATTCACGTAAAGCCAGCTCCTTCTCAATGGCGACAATCGCATTCTCGATATCAATTTGCTCAGAATCAACCGTTTCCCCGGCCGCGGCACCACCGATTGGAGGATCTTGCTCAAATTGAAAATCTTCTAGGTTTATGCCCGACGTCTGAGCTATACGCATTTCAACCGCATTGATTCGAGAAACTTGAGCTTGCAAGCTTCCAACCCGCCGACCTAACACATCCATATGCTGACGAACATAATTACGAGTCTCTAGCATACCTTGCTGCTGCTCATTAACTCGAGACTCTACCGCTATTCGATATTGCGGATCTACAAATGGATTCAATGATCGATCAATCGCGGAGACTACCCAGTAAGTTGCAAGCCCTAGAACAATCGGCAATGCGACTAATAATGCGACACCACTTATCAGCAACTTATAACCAGAGAGGCAAAATGCGCCGTTTTTTGACGTATTGTCTTTTAGCAAAATGATTTTCAAAATAAACCCAACATTATTTAATTCCTAAGATGTTATATTTGCGGCATGTCTAACAGTAATAATAAAACGCCTCAGCACAAAGCTCTGAGCAACTCCTTACGCCTGAAAACGCCCCACAACGTTAAGAGCCGCCAAAATGTATCAAGCATACTCAATCGCTTACCATTCTTACGACAACTTAACGAGTCGCAAAACCAACTAATAAGCATTACGCCAATTTGGCAAAAATGGTGTGATGACCAAGCTAACTCGGTGATCACAGGTTTTGCTTCACCGGCAAGTATCGACGCTGAACTACTAACCATCAGCTGCACCCAACCAAGTACCGCTACATTGCTCAAACACCAAAAATGCAGTTTGCTCGAAGCATTACATAAAGCGGGCTTCGAGCAAATTAAAAGCATACGAGTACAAATGACTTTAAGCCAGCCAACGCCTTATGCCACAGACGACGAGATCTCGATGTACCTTGCAGACCCAACATCTGAGCAACTGGACGGCAAACTAAACCAGGATCAGTCGCGCAATACGCCCTCATCCGAGGCCGCATGGCATAAGCCTTCTGCGTCATCAGTAAAATCAATAGAAGCAACTCAGTCTCTAATAAAAAATGAGCAACTAGCTGCTTCGCTAAAACGTTTAGCAGAAACTCTCAAAAAAGCAACATAGCCGCCATTTGAGTCGCAACACATAATCATGAAACCTCGAAGCAATTGGCCGCAGGCTAGAATGATTTAAGCCCTTACGCGCTGGCTAAATGCATAAACGCTATCGGGGCTTCCGCAGGATCATCATAGGTGACCAACTCCCAAGCATCAGGCTGCGCAAGCAGGGCTCTCAATAGTTTATTATTCAGAGCATGCCCAGACTTGTAGGCACTGAATGCACCGATCAGCTGGTGCCCTAATAGGTACAGATCGCCAATCGCATCTAAAATTTTATGCTTAACAAACTCATCCTCATAACGCAGGCCATCGTCATTAAGAATAGTGTAAGAGTCCATAACAATCGCGTTGTCGTGACTACCACCTAGGGCAAGGCCCGCTTCGCGCAGTGCTTCTACTTCATGCATAAAGCCAAAGGTTCTAGCTCTGCTAACCTCTTTTACAAACGAAGTCGTCGAAAAATCGACCGTTGCTTGCTGAGGTGATTTTTCAAAAATTGGATGATCAAAATCGATGGCGAAAGATACTTTAAAACCTGCAAAGGGTTCAAGTTTTGCCCATTTATCACCGTCTTCAATTTTTATTGCTTTTTTAACACGAATGAATTTCTTCGGCGCCGTCTGCTCTATAACACCAGCCGACTGCACTAAGAACACAAACGGAGCGGCACTGCCGTCCATAATTGGAACTTCAGGAGAGGTGATTTCGACGTAGACATTGTCTATACCCAGACCAGCAAGCGCGGCCATTAGGTGTTCAATAGTAGAGACAGAGACATCGCCTTTTTTTAACGCCGTTGACAAGCGTGTATCGCCCACCTGATTGGGGTCAGCGCGCAACTCAACAACTGGGTCGAGATCAACACGACGGAACACAATTCCGGTGTCGACTGCGGCTGGGCGTAAAGTCAAATACACTTTCTCGCCGGTATGCAGGCCAACGCCTGTAGCACGTATTACGTTTTTAAGAGTGCGTTGATGGATCATAAGCAAATAACTATTTGGGGGCAGTTCATCACGGTTTTTGTATCACTTTTCTATTATCTTATTCCAAAGTTAGCGTCTGAGTCACCGCTAAACGAGTGAATAGAACGCTAAAACATAAGTCGAGTTTGCACTCTGGCTTAGTCGTTCAAATTATGACAGAAAAGTGAAACTCACGAATCATTTTACAGTCGGGGGCGTATTTTTCACTATGTTAACAACCATGGAAACACAGAACTTCCAACATTATTGATACAAGGCAGAAATCCTACACGAAACGGGAGGAATTGTGTAGGTTTAACGCTCAAGTAATAACCAAGTGCAAAAGTCATCACTTTACACTTATTGACAGCTATGGATCGACTGAGGCAATGTTCGGCAACTGTCTCTAGTCAGCCTGCCTGCGTAAGAATGTAGGCACGTCTAGCCCTTTCTGCCCCTCGGTGTCAAACAATGGCAACTCCGATAAGTCTCGACCACGCGAGCCAGGGACCAACATAGACTCCGAGGCCTCGTTATCATTTAGACCATTTGACGAACCTCGAGTATTGCTGCCGGTTCGGTTATAAATCGCACCGTTTACATCATAATCGCTACCAACTGCTTTGCCAACTTGCTGAACAACTTCCATTTTTGGCTGATTTACCGCTTGATCAGAACCATCCATAATGCCGGTGGCGACCATCGTGACACGCAACTCACCTTTCATTTCTGGATCAATCGAAGTGCCGATTACCACGGTCGCATCCTCAGACGCCATCTCGCGAATCATGCCACCCACTTCACCGAACTCACCAATTGACAAGTCAGGGCCAGCAGTAACATTAACCAAAATGCCCTTGGCTCCACGGATATTAGTATCTTCTAGTAACGGACTACTTAATGCATTGCGAGCCGCTTCTGAAGCCCGAGTTGGGCCAGTGGCAGAGGCCGAGCCCATCATCGCCTGACCCATTTCGGACATGACCGTTTTAACGTCGGCGAAATCCACATTGATCAAACCTGGGCTGGTGATCAATTCAGAAATACCTTGGACCGCATTACGCAAAACATCGTTGGCCATCGCGAAGGCATCTTGTAATGACGCTTCTTTGCCCATCACTTCGAGTAGCTTTTCATTAGGAATGGTAATCAATGAATCAACTGACTCCTTGAGCAACTTCAAACCTTGATCGGCTAATTTAGCGCGACGCGCACCTTCAAAACTAAACGGGCGAGTCACAACAGCGACCGTCAAAGCACCAATATCGCGTGCAATTTCTGCAATCACCGGTGCTGCGCCAGTACCCGTGCCTCCCCCCATCCCAGCAGTGATAAAAACCATATCACTACCCGCTAACGCTTCGGCGATACGCTCACGATCTTCGATCGCAGCCTGGCGACCAATATCCGGATCAGCACCGGCCCCCAAACCTTTGGTTAGATTAGCGCCTAATTGTAAGATGGTAGGGCAATCAGAGGTCTGCAACGCCTGCACATCGGTGTTGGCATTGATGAATTCAACTCCCTCAATGTTAGACAATTGCATATAGTTGACAGCGTTTCCACCGCCACCTCCAACGCCAACGACTTTGATGACCGCTTGTTGGTCAACCGTATCTAATAGTTCAAACATACTTAACTCCCGTTATTAAATTTTTCTAAAAATTACCTTGGAACCAGTGCTTTACTCTTTGCAATATAGAACTGACTTTAGATTCTGTTTTGGTCTTCTTCTTAGACCCACTTTGGTTGGCATGGCCAAACTGCACAAGACCAACCCCTGTTGAATAAATTGGATTCTTTACTACTTCACTAAGGCCACCTAAATACTTAGGCATGCCTAGTCTTACTGGCAGGTGGAATATTTCCTCTGCCAGCTCAATCATTCCTTCCATCTTTGAGCTGCCACCGGTGAGCACCACACCTGAGCGAATCATGTGCTCACAACCGTTGCGCCTAAGGTCAACTCGAATTAACTCGAATAGCTCCTCGATACGAGGCTCAACTACTTCCGCTAAGGTTTGCTTTGACAATTTACGTGATGGTCGGTCACCGACGGTTTGCACTTCGATGCTTTCGTCTGCCGCAGCCATTTGTCGCAAGGCGCAACCATAGCGTTTCTTAATGTCTTCAGCAGATGCTGTTGGCGTGCGTAAGGCAATCGCAATATCATTGGTAATCTGGTCACCGGCCACCGGAATCACCGCGGTATGTCTGATTGCACCCTCAGAATAGACCGCAATATCAGTCGTGCCTCCGCCGATATCAACTAAGCACACGCCCAGCTCTTTCTCGTCAAGAGTCAACACCGACTCGCAAGACGCTAGCTGCTCTAAAATTATGTCATCGACCTCTAAACCGCAGCGGCGAATACACTTTTCAATATTTTTTTCAGAACTGACTGATGCTGTAACCATATGCAAATTTGCTTCGAGGCGAGTTCCATTCATTCCAATTGGGTGACGAATGCCTTCTTGCCCGTCGATAATGTACTCCTGAGGCAATACGTGAAGTATCGATTGATCATTCGGAATAGCCACGGCTTTGGCTGATTCAATCACTCGCTCAACATCATTTTCATCAACCTCGCTATCTCTGACGGCAACCACGCCGTGAGAATTAAAGCTATTAATGTGGGCACCTGCGATACCGGCATAAACAGAGTAAATCTGACAACCGGCCATTAATTCAGCTTCTTCAACCGCACGTTGAATTGCCGTTACCGTCTCTTCAATATTGGCGACCACACCCTTGCGCATCCCGGTGGCCGGGTGATGACCGTAGCCGATTATTTCAACATCACCGTCGACGTTTACCTCGCCCACAATGGCAAGCACTTTGGATGTACCAATATCCAAACCCACTATCAATCTGCTTTCGCCTTTTTTGCTCATTGCAATATCACGTTAGTGCTAATTGTTTGATGCCATTGCCAAGTCACTTGCCAACGCTAAAATATCGGTTGAAACGGCACCTGCATGCTCCACAGCAAGCCCGTCGGGATAGCGAGCATCAACACGTTTAAGCGGACGCTCGGAGAATTTAAATTGTCGTTTAAACAGCAGCTCGAAACGCGCAAGCCGTTTAGCGACTTCTTCATGACCGAGCAACAAATCGAAGTCGGCGTCATAGCCCGAGTAATAGAGCTTAATCACCCAGGCCTCACTGTCGCTGAGACTCACGCCTCTTACTTCTAAGCCCAGTTCTTTTAACTCTTTCTTCCAGCGCGTTGCTTGCAATAAAATGCGTTTAGCCTGCGAATCACTACCTTGCAGAAAGACCACACCACTCGAGTCAATCGGTTCTGGTAAATCGATAACAATGCCGGCGGTACTTACCCATTTATCTTTTCCCCAACGCATCGCCAGAAGATGCTCGCGCACCGAAAGCACCAAAGTGCCTGGCCATTCTCGACGCACATCAGCACTCTCAACCCATGCTATTCTTTCAGCATTGGCTTTTATTTCAGCGAGATCAAGCGAGAAAAAATTACCTGAAGCCTGATCAATGACAGCGGCCTCAATAATGCTTGGCTCAATGTATCGAAATTGACCTACGATTTTTAGCTGCTCGATCTTAAATGTATCGGGTCGGTATAAATGATCGGTTACCAATAAACTCAACGCCACAAACGACAACACAGATGCGAGCATCATCAATAGCCCACGACCAAGCTTGCCAAGTCGGCGTACCTGGAACTCGCGTTCTTGGTTGGCAAAAGCGCGCTGCTCGCTCACGTTTTTACTCCTTGTTGCTCTAGCTTAATATCAAGGGTGGTTTCTAAAATTTCCAATACCAAATCTTCAAAGCTTCGGCCAGTTACCTTAGCGGCCATCGGCACTAAACTATGACTCGTCATGCCAGGCACGGTGTTGACTTCTAATAATAGCGGTTGATTCTGATCGTCTAACATGACGTCGACACGACCCCAAACAGAGCAATCTAAGGCATTGAATGCCGACAATGCTAAGGCTCGCACTTGCTGCTCTAGCGCGTCATCTAAGCCTGCTGGACAAAAATATTCAGTGTCATCCGATTGATACTTGGCTTGATAGTCATAAAACTCGTTATCGGTTGACATACGAATTACCGGCAATGCCTGACCTTTCAAAATAGTACAGGTTAATTCAGCACCTACGATAAACTGCTCAGCCAATACCTGATCACCTACCTGCGCTGACATGCGATAGGCCTCTAAAAGCTCAGACTCTTTGGTTACTTTAGCAACACCGACGCTCGACCCTTCTCTGGCTGGCTTTAGAAATATGGGCAACCCAAGCTCGTCAATTAAACCCTCTAAATCAAGCTTACTGTTTAGCACTCGATACTTAGCGGTCGGCAAGCCAAGCGACTGCCAGACTTGTTTAGTTCGCACTTTGTCCATCGCTAGCGCGCAGCCTAAAACGCCACTACCGGTAAAAGGTAAGCCAATGGCCTGCATGGCACCTTGCACCACGCCATCCTCGCCCCAACGCCCATGAAGCACGATGAATGCACGATCGAATCCCATCGCCTTTAGTTCGCCAATATTGCTCGGGTTGGCATCGACACTGTGTGCATCAACACCTTTATCTTGCAGCCCTTTGAGCACTGCGGCACCACTGAGCAATGACACTTCGCGCTCAGCTGAAATACCGCCCATTAACACAGCGACTTTGCCGAGCTGGGCGCGCAGAGCAGTTGCAATTTGACCAGTGTCCGTAATTTGGCCGGCGACAGCAGTTTGATTGGCGACAGCAGCTTGATTAGACGCGACCATTAGCCTTGCCCCTCAATAGTCACGGCATTTTGTTCAAACAATTGTTTAATCGCCTTACCGATACTGCCAGCACCCATTGCTAAAATAACATCACCGTCTTGAACTAACGGAGATAGCACCGTTGCCAATTGATCAATGTCTGGTACAAATACCGGGTTACTAGCGCCGCGCACACGAATCGCTTGAGACAACGCCTGCCCAGTAGCGCCGCTAATTGCATGCTCACCGGCTGGATACACATCACACAGAAGCAAGTCTTGTTGTTTGGACAACACAGTCACAAAGTCATCAAATAAATCATAAGTACGGCTGTAACGATGCGGTTGAAACACCGCAACCAATCGTCGATCTTGCCAGCAGCCGCGAGCGGCTGTCAGGGTCGCATTAAGCTCTACCGGATGATGAGCATAATCATCCACCAACGTGACCGTTTTGCCGTTGAGTTGAATATCACCCAATACTTCGAATCGGCGACCTACACCTTGAAATTCTTTCAGACCCTTAACGATTCCTTGGTCGCTGACGCCAAGATGGCAGGCAATCGCGATCGCTGCAGTGGCATTCAATACGTTGTGCTCGCCAGGAATCGACAACTCAATGTTTATGTCGGTTTGACGCTTCGGTCGCGCAACCTTAAAGTTCATTATTTGGCCAGATTGTATGAGATCGTAAGCACGGTAATCACTCGCTTCACTCAAGCCGTACGACAACACGGGCTTGTGAATTTGATCACGAATGGATCGTACATTGGCATCGTCTTCACATAAAACAGCTAAGCCATAAAACGGCAAGTTCTGCAAAAAGGTGACGAATGTTTTCTTTAAGGTGCCAAGGTCTCCCTCATAGGTAAGCATATGATCTTCATCAATATTAGTAACAATCGCCATTTCCGGCTTGAGGTTAAGAAACGACGCATCGCTTTCGTCAGCCTCAGCTATCAAATAGTCGCCTTGACCCAATTTAGCATTAACACCAACGCTATTAATCAGGCCTCCAACGACAAATGTTGGGTCTAAGCCACCGGCTTCTAATATCGCGGCAACCAAACTGGTGGTGGTAGTCTTACCATGCGTGCCTGCAACCGCGATGCCTTGCTGAAAGCGCATTAGTTCGCCAAGCATTTCTGCTCGAGGTATTACTGGAATACCGGCCTCTATGGCACCACCGACTTCCGGGTTGGCTTTATCAATCGCGGTAGAAACAACAACCACATCGCTACCTTGGATGTTGTCGATATGATGGCCAATAACAACCTTGATACCAGCGTTGCGTAGACGTTGAGTTACTGGGCTGTCATTAATATCAGACCCACTAACCTTATAGCCTAGGTTGACAAGAACCTCGGCGATACCAGACATGCCGCTGCCACCAACGCCAACAAAATGAATATTACTTACGCGATTACGCATTGAGGTACTCCTGACACACCGCTACCACGTCACTTAACGCATTAGGCTTATGCAGTGTGTGGGCGTATTGCCCCATTTTTCGTAGAACACCTTTGTCACTGAGCAATGAAACTAGCTCGCGACTGAATTCAGGTTGGTCTATCTGTTGATTAGAAATCATTTTTGCCGCGCCAACATTGACCATGGTCAGAGCATTTTTTCGTTGATGGTCGCCGGCCGAAAATGGATAGGGAACCAATAAGGCTGGCTTCGCCGCAGCGCAGCATTCAGCAACGGTCATCGCTCCTGAACGACAAATCAGCAGATCAGCCCAAGCGTATGCAACGGCCATATCATCGATAAACTCACTGACTTTGGCGTTAACACCGTTGTCTTTATATAAGGCCATAACCTCAGCGTCTCGACCACGGCCCGATTGATGCCAAATTGAGACTGACTCTGTCTCGATAGCTGAAAACACCTGCGGTAACTTGAGGTTAAAAGAATTCGCACCCTGGCTACCGCCGACAATCAACACATTAAGTTTTTCAGAAGTATTGCTATGTTGCGGCTTAATCGCCTCACGAACTGGGTTACCTACCCATACGGTCGACTTGGGTAAACCCTCAACATTGGCGAAACCGGATAACACGCGGGTAGCCATCTTTGCCAAAACTTTATTGGTTAGGCCTGCAACGGCGTTTTGTTCGTGCACAATTAATGGTCGCCCCATCAGTCTCGCCACCAAGCCACCTGGGCCTGAGACAAAACCGCCCATACCTAAGATGCAGTCAGGCTGCACTCGGCGAATCGCCACCGCACTTTGCCACATAGCGCGAGCTAGTTTAAACGGTGCGAGCATTAAGCTAAGCGACCCTTTGCCACGTAAACCCTCTACCGAGATCCACTCGATAGCAATATTGTTAGCCGGAATCACTTTAGATTCTATGCCTCGCTTAGTGCCCAGCCAAGTAATTTGAGCACCCGCGTCGCGTAGCTGCTTTGCCACCGCAAGGGCTGGAAAAACATGTCCACCGGTGCCGCCGGCCATTATCATGAGTCTTCTATTGCTCATACTAATGCACCTTCAATAGAGCCCTTTCGCGGGCTACTTCTGCCTGCTGGGCGTTTTCTAACTGTGCCGCTGATATGGCGTTTGCGATTCTGACGGTCAACTCCAAACAACAAGCCCATTGCGATGCAGCAGACCAGCATGCTGCTGCCACCGTAACTAATGAATGGCAAGGTCAAGCCTTTAGTCGGTAAAGCACCTAGGTTCACACCAATGTTAATCACCGCTTGAAAAACCAATAGGAAGCCAACGCCTTGAGCCAAACGAGACGCATAGACGCGGCCAACTAATTCGGCCGTGCGCGAAATAACCAGAGCGCGATGCAACAGCGTAGCGTAGAGACCAATCACTAAAATAATTCCGACTAAGCCTAACTCTTCACCGATAACCGCTAAAATGAAGTCATTGTTAGCGTGTGGCAAGTAATAGAGCTTTTGAATACTGGCGCCAAGACCAACACCAAAGATTTCTCCTCGGCCAACGGCAATTAAGGCCTGTGTAAGCTGAAATCCAGAACCATATGGATCTGACCACGGATCTAAGAATGCTAGAAAACGCTTCATCCGATACGGAGACATTACCACCATCAGAGTCATCGTCGAGGCAACTACACTTAAACACAAAATCGTGTGACTAATGCGAATACCGCCGAGAAACATCATCAGTCCGACGGTAACCGTGATGACCACGAAGCTTCCGAAATCAGGCTGCATTAATAACAAGCCACCGACAATCGCCAGTACCACGGCCATATTGACGATGCCTTTTGAGAATTGTTTGATCTCACTTTGTTTGCGCGTTAAATAGCTGGAGGCATAAAGCACGATTGCTACTTTAGCGAATTCGGCTGGCTGTAAGCGAATGCCACCGATCGATAACCAACGTGTAGACCCGTTGATCTGCAAGCCTATAAATAGCAAGACTATTAATAACAAGATGGCAAGAACCAGTAGCGGCAAGCTCAGCTTTTGCCATACCCATACCGGCATACTCGCTACCATTACAGTAAGCCCTACGCCCAAAATCATGTGGATCAACTGACGCCAGAAATGTGACGTATTGGTATTAAGGTCTTGACTGCCCATCGCAATAGTCGATGAGAACACCATAACCAAGCCGAGCATCAACAAGCTTATAAAAACACCCAATAAGACTGAATCGACACCCGCCGAGTTCATAGTTGGTTGCGAGCGAGTCGCTTGCAAAGACGCGCTAGTCATAGAGCATCTCCTGAGCCGGTTTGCGAGGTAGTTGCTGAAGTAGCACTCGAAGCCGACCCTATAATAGCGTCAACACAAGTCTTAAATTGATCGCCGCGGTCTTTAAATCCTCTAAACATATCAAAACTTGCACAGGCGGGGCTCAATAAGACAATGTCTCCCGCAATAGCGCTGTTGGCCGCCAGATCAACGGCGTCATGCATCGTCTTAGCCAAAGAGATTGGCAATAAACCGCACAAAGCTGCCTGAATTTCTACCGCGTCTTCGCCAATCAAGATTAGTTGTCTAATATTGCCGCTAACCACTGATTTCAATTCGCTAAAGTCAGCGCCCTTACCCTGCCCCCCTGCAATCCAAATGACCTTTTGCTCTAGACTATTAAGCGCGGTCGCAGTGGCACCAATATTAGTAGCTTTGGAATCATTAACCCACGATATATCATTCACTTTTGCAATAGTCTGCATGCGATGAGGCAAGCCTTTGAAATTCACTACCGCCTTGACCAAAACGTCTAACGGTATGTTTAAAAAATCGACTAGTGCAAATGCACTCAATACGTTCTTTACATTATGCAGGCCGATGAGTGGAATATCATGCATCTGCATCAAACGCTGCTTACCTTTAACTAACCAGCGTTTACCTGATTTTTTAACAATACCAAAGTCGTTATCGCTCGACGGTTTTTCAAGCTCAAAACCGAGTATTTCGTTAACATTGGTAATTTGCGCTAAGCGCTCTTCGTGACGCGGAAGCACCGCACGTTTGGCACCGCGTATAATTCGCGCCTTAGCCAATACGTAATCACCCATTGAGTCATAGCGATCCATATGATCGGCGCTAATATTCAGAATAGCCGAGGCTTCGGCAGGCACCTGATAAGTAGTTTCTAATTGAAAGCTAGAGAGCTCCAGCACGGCGACATCATAGTCGTATTCGTCGGTTAAAGCGTCTAGCGCGGGCTTGCCTATATTACCGGCAACTAACGGCTTAAGGCCTGCAGCCAGACACATCTCGCCAACCAAACTGGTTACCGTGCTTTTTCCGTTCGAACCGGTAATTGCGATTAATGGTTTTTTATTTTCTTGTAAAAACAGCTCTATGTCACCAACGATATGCGCACCCTGTTTTTTAGCCGCGCGCAACATCGGCTCTTTAAGCGAGATTCCAGGGCTTGCAACGACTAGCGCGTGTCCCTCTAGGGCGTGTTCAGAAAATGCGCCAAAATGAGTTTCAATGGCGGGAAATTCGCGCTTAAACTCACAGGCTAGCGCAGGCTTTATTCGAGAGTCCATTACCACAACCTCTAAACCACGCGAGACCAGATAGCGTACCGCGCTATAGCCAGTCACACCCAAGCCAATCACCGCCGCAGATGCATACTGGGCTAAGAGCTTTTGTTGAGGAATGTAAGTTTGCGAGATCATTTTCTTTAGCGTATTCCTATCGGACTTTTAAGGTTGCTAAGCCAATTAATACCAACACTAGGCTGACAATCCAAAAGCGCACAATCACGCGTGGCTCAGGCCAGCCCTTTAGCTCAAAATGGTGATGAATTGGCGCCATACGGAAAATACGTTTGCCGGTTAGCTTGAATGAGGCAACTTGTAGAATCACCGATACCGTTTCCAATACGAAAATGCCGCCCATAATGAACAACACTAATTCTTGGCGTACGATTACAGCCACGACACCGAGTGAAGCGCCGAGTGACAAAGAGCCGATATCACCCATAAACACTTGCGCCGGATAGGTGTTAAACCAGAGGAACCCTAGCCCGGCACCCACCAAGGCGGCACAGAAAATAGCCACTTCGCCAGCACCTGCAATTTGAGGGATTTGCAAGTAGTCAGCGAAAACGACATGCCCAGATAAGTAACAGAATACCGCCAACGCGCCAGCGACCATTGCCGTAGGCACAATGGCTAAGCCGTCTAAACCGTCGGTCAGGTTTACCGCATTGCTGGTGCCAACAATCACGAAATAGGTTAACGGTAAAAATAAAATGCCGAGTGGAATAGCAATGCCTTTAAAAAAAGGAATAATCAACGATGTCTCAATCGGCGTTTGGGCCGTTGAATAAAGCCAATAGGCGGCTATGATCGCGATCACGCTTTGACTTAAAAATTTGTTCCGCGAGCCCATGCCAACTGGGTCTTTGTGAACCAGTTTTTGATAGTCGTCATACCAACCAATCACGCCGTAAAAGAAACAGGTAAACAAGGTGATTTGTACTAAGCGATTAGTCATATCGGCCCACAACACAGTCGACAAAATCACTGATAATAGAATCAATAAGCCGCCCATGGTTGGGGTCCCAACTTTATCAAAGTGGGTCGGAGGGCCGTCTTTTCTAACCGTTTGTCCAATTTTATAAAAGCTCAACTTACGAATCATCATGGGGCCGAATACCAAGGAAAAGGTAAAGGCCGTTAAAACCGAGCAGATAGCTCGGAATGTGATGTACTGAAATACATTCAGAAAACTGTATTGCTCTGAAAGACTTAGAAATAGCGCATATAACATTAGTTTTCACCCCTATTAGCGTCTGCCGACGATTGCCCTGCTTGATGGGACAAAAGCGGCTTATGCAATGCCTCTACTACCCGTTCCATCTTCGCGGAGCGAGACCCCTTAACTAAAATTGTTCCGCTTAATTGATCAGACCTCAAGCGCTCAATCAAAGCCGCTTGTGAGTTAAACGCAACTGCACCACTACCAAACGATGCAACAACTAATTCGGCGTATTCGCCACACGCATATAAGGCTTTGACACCGCGCTTCTTAGCGTGAACACCCAACAACTTATGTTCGGCTTCGGCCGCCGCGCCTAGCTCAGCCATATCACCAATAACCAACAGATTGTCATCATTGCGCACCAACACATTGATAGCCGCTCGCATTGAGGCTGGGTTAGCATTGTAGGTATCGTCAATTAGCTCGACATCGGCCAAGGTTTCAATATTTAAGCGCCCGCTAACGGGCTTAAAATTAGCTAAGCCCGCCTCGATGCTCTTAATTGGAATTTTTGCTGCAAGCGCGACGGTCACTGCGGCAAGTGCATTGCGCACACTGTGCTCGCCGACACTGGCTAGCTTGATTTTTAACTTTTTGCCATTGGCTTTTACCTTGATAACCAAACCGCGCTTGTTCTCATCATAGTCGGCGGTAACATCGGCATCAGTCGACAGGCCAAAGGTCATGATTGAATAATCTTTAGCGAGCTCGTGCCAAAGGCCTGCGAACTCATCGTCGTTATTAATAATTGCTATGCCATCGATCGCCAAGCCTTGATATATCTCGCCTTTAGCCTTGGCTACCGCTTCAATTGACCCCAGACCCTCGAGATGAGCTGCAGCGGCATTATTGACTAAGGCAATGGTTGGTCGTGCCATGGCACTCAATCGACCGATTTCACCAGCATGGTTCATACCCATCTCGATCACCGCATATAGGTCGTTGGCCTGTAACCCCATAAGGGTCAGCGGCACACCAATCTCGTTATTCAGATTCCCTTTTGTGACCACGCCCTGACCAAGCTCGGCAAAGATACATGCCAGCATCTCTTTGACCGTGGTCTTACCAACGCTGCCGGTAACGCCAATCACCGGTAGCGCGAATTGCGAGCGCCACCAAGTAGCCAAATCGACTAATGCTTTGTGTGTGTTTTTGACCATTACTGTCGGTAGCTGAGTCTCTACAGCGCGTTCGACAAGTAGCGCCCCAGCGCCCGCTTGCTCGGCCTGTGAGACAAACTCATGCGCATCAAAGTTCTCACCCTTAAGCGCTACGAACAAGCGCCCTTGGCATTCATCGCGAGTATTAATACTGACATTTTGCAACATCACATCGCCACCTGATTGCTCGCCATTGAGCACATGTGCAATTTGAGACAGCGGCATCATGACACCACCCCCAAAGTCTGTTGCACCTGCTCTCTATCTGAGAATTTGACTAACTCGGTGCCGATTTCCTGAGTCGTTTCATGGCCTTTGCCAGCGACAAGAACCCAGTCACCCGAGTTTGCTTGAGAGATAGCCGTGGCGATCGCCTCGGCTCTGTTTAGAATTATTTGATAGTCGCCTGAAATGCCAGCAACAATTTGATCAGCAATCGTTGCCGGATCTTCTGACCGAGGATTGTCATTAGTAACGATTAACCTGTCAGCAACCTTATCAGCAACCGATCCCATAACTGACCGCTTGGCCTGGTCGCGATCACCACCACAGCCAAACACACACAATAATTCACCGTGGCAATGCTGCTTAATCGACAGCAACGCTTTCTCTAGCGCGTCTGGCGTGTGAGCATAATCGACTACCACACTTGTGCCGCTCGGCGCGCGATATAGCTCCATGCGCCCCGGCGCAGGTGCAAGAGATTCTAGTATCGCCTTTATGTCTTCAACTGGGGTACTTAATGCTAATAAGGTTGCAACCAACATCTCGACATTGGGAATGTTAACCGCGCCAATCAGTGGCGTACTGGCGGAAAAATCGACACCATTACCCTCGAATTCAAAGATAATACCGTCAGCACCGAGGGTCACCTCATCGGCATAAACGTCGCCACCTTGACCATAAGACACGATGAACTCAGCGTTTGCCAGATCAATCAATGATGCCCCCAAAGGGTCGCTAGCGTTAGTTACCACGAGTTCACTGTGGAAACTGGTAAATAGACGCTGCTTAGCGGCGCCATAGCTCGCCATATCGCCATGATAATCGAGATGATCATGACTCAAATTAGTGAATAGAGTACAAAAGAACTCAACCCCGTTAACTCGCCCTTGATGCAAGGCATGTGAGGATACTTCCATGCACACTTGGGTGATCCCTTGGTCTCTAAATTCGGCCAGCTTTTTATGCAGCGCTATGGGGTCTGGCGTGGTGTGATCAGCCGACACTAAGGAATCTAATTTACCAACCCCGATAGTGCCGATCATTGCCGCCTGTGTGCCAAGATGCGTTAAAGCCTGGGTGAGTAAGTAACAACAGGTAGTCTTGCCATTAGTACCAGTAACACCAAAGACTTGCATTTCGTCGCAAGCTCGGCCAAAAAAATGATGCGCCAACACGCCGACTTGTTGTTGTAAGCCGGTTACTGAAAAAGCAGGTATCGTTATATCGCTTGGCAAAGCAAAATCGAGCGCATCGTACAAAATTGCAATCGCACCATTCTTCTGAGCTTGCAGTAGGTGGTCTCGACCATCCGCAGCCACACCTTTATAAGCGCAGAACAAGGCTCCTTGTGACACTTTTCGGCTGTCAATCACAAGTTCGCGAACAACCACATCGTCGCTAATATTGCTGTCGCTAGCGATATTTAGAACCGCAAGCAAATCGGCTAAATGCATCATTGCGCACCCTCGCCAGATTCAGCTGGAGCAAAAGCAGCAAGTGGACGAGCAATCATTAGTTTTAACGCAGGCTCTGGTTTCGGTGCCGTCATTGCATCTGGCGCCACCCCACGCAAGCGTAAAGCGCCAGCCATTACCTCAGAGAAGACCGGCGCGGCAACTAGGCCGCCGTAGTAATCGATGCCCTTGGGGTCATTAACCGATACCACCAGCGCAATTTCGGGATCGCTAATCGGCGCAAAGCCGGCGAATATTGACATGTAGCTGTCGTCTTGATAACGCCCGTTAACCACACGATGGGCGGTACCAGTTTTACCGCCAACGCGGTATTGATCAACTCGTGCTTTGGGCGCAGTGCCTGCGTCGCTGACCGCCGCTTCAAGCATACTAGCGACGTGATCGGTAACCTCTGATGAAAATATGCGCTCGCCCTCTGGCGCTTCGGTAACCGGGTGCATACGCACAGGCAGTAATATTCCGTGGTTTGCCAGAGCTTGATAGGCGCGTGCCAGCTGCAAAGTATTGACCGACAATCCGTAGCCATAACTCATGGTCGCATGCTCAATAGGTTTCCACTCTTTGCGGTTTGCCAAGATCCCTTTTTGCTCGCCGGGCATCTTAAGCTTATTCGTTTGGCCAAAGCCCACGCTACGATAAGTATCGTACAAATCACGTGGCTCCATCATCATCGCTATCTTCGCTGCGCCGATATTGCTCGAGATCTGAATAACCTCAGAGACCGTGATTTCACCGTGCGGCTTGGTATCGCTGATGCGATTGCGCCCAATGAATAAAAACCCTTTTTCAGTATCGATGATCGTATCTGAATCAACCATTCCGGCTTGCATGGCCATGGCAACAGTAATCGGCTTCACGGTTGAACCGGGCTCAAATGAATCAGTAATCGAGCGGTTTCGAAAATGAGCACTCTTTAGTTCGCTGCGATCATTGGGGTTAAAGTCCGGCATGCTTATCATCGCTAACACCTCACCGGTCTTAACATCCAAGGCAACTAGGGTAGCCGAGGTTGCGTTGTGCTTTTTCACTGCGGCTTGAAGATGTCGATAAGCCAGATATTGAATGCGAGCATCAATACTCAAAACAATATCATCGCCGTGTCGAACCCGAGACAATTGCTCCACATACTCAACAACGTGGCCAACCTTGTCACGCAGCACCTGTGTGCGACCTGCTTGCCCTTTCAGCTCATCATCGTAAGCAAGCTCCAGACCCTCTTGCCCTTCGTTGTCGATATTAGTAAAGCCCAATACGTGGCCCATCACTGGGCCCGCCGGGTAGTAGCGCTTGTACTCACGAACTTTATTAATGCCCGGCACATTCAAGGCAAGAATTTTATTCGCTAATTGCGGCGACAATTGACGTTTCAAATAGACAAATTCTCTACCCTTACGTTTTTCCGCCTTCTCTAGCAGTTCCGCTGGCGTGATTTCAAGCAAGCCAGTAAGTTCTTTGTAGGAGTATTCTTTTTGCTGGCGAAGAATAGTCGCCGGATGCATCCAGACCGAATCGACCGGTGTACTCACTGCAATAGGCTGACCGTTGCGATCAGTGATCATTCCTCGTGTTGGCGGCTCATTTTGTACTCGCAAATAACGCGCATCACCTTGCGACTGCAAGTAATCATTATCAACAACCTGCAGCTGCACAGCACGTGCACCGAGAGCGATAAATAGAAAACCAAAAATGATAACGATCACGTTATAACGCCAAGTAGACACTGGCACCACGACATCTTTGACCGGTCTGTCGACGGTTGGATTACGTGGCGATTTAATCGGTAGCGAATTAGTGGTTTTGGCCATTATTCGGTACCTACTAAGCGAGAGCCTTCAGCTAAACCAGAGCCTTCAGCTAAACGAGCGCCGTCAACCAAACGAGAGTCATCAACGGCGGCTTCTTCACCAATGTATTTCATTTCGCCTTTACGCGGCGCGCGCATCGACAAATGTTCGGTTGCGTCTTTCTCTACTCGCTGAGCAGACGCCCACACATTAGACTCAACTAGCAACTGACCCCACTCGTCATTTAAATCATCACGCAAGGATTCCGCTGTTTGAAATGCCAAATAGGCAAGACGATGCTGATGCCGAATATTGACTACAAATAAGGCCGTTACAACCACACTACCTACCAGAAACCACATAACACTATCGCGCATTACGCCCCCCGTGCGAACCACCACCGATAACAGGCGCGGCATATGGCACAGATGTGCGCTCAGCAATTCTTAGAACAGAACTACGAGAACGAGGATTCTCTTGAACTTCATGCTTGCTTGGCTTTATCGCCCGGCTTAACAATTTTAGCGGCGTCAGATAGGCGTCTTCAGTAACCGGTATATTCTTAGGCGGCAACTTAGGCGTCGACAACTCACGCATAAAACGCTTCACAATACGATCTTCTAGGGAATGAAAACTAATCACCGCTAGGCGACCACCCTCATTCAACAACTGCACCGCTTGCGGCAAAGCTGTTGAAACTTGGCTCAACTCTTGATTGACGTGCAAACGTATCGCTTGAAAACTGCGAGTCGCCGGGTGCTTATTCTTATCTTTCTTTGGCGTTGCATCAGCAATAATAGCGGCCAACTGCAAGGTACTTTCTATCTTCGTCTCTTCACGAGTGGCGACAATTGCTCTGGCAATTCGGCGGGCAAATTTCTCTTCACCTAAATCGAACAAGGCCATCATTAGGTCACGCTCTTCAACTCGGGCCAGCCATTGCGCGGCCGACTCCCCGTTAGTGGTATCCATGCGCATGTCTAACTCACCGTCGCGCATAAAGCTAAATCCACGCTCAGCTTGATCAAGTTGCGGTGACGAGACGCCCAAATCCATTAACACACCGTCAACCTTATCAATGCCAGCTTGCTCGATAAGCATGTCGGCCATACGGCTAAACTCGCTGTGAATCAGCTTAACGCGATCATCACCTCTAAATACTTCTCGGCCAAGCTCTATCGCTCGCGGATCACGATCAAAACCGATTAACGTTCCGCTGTCGCCAATTTCGTTGGCGATTTGCATAGCATGGCCCGCACGGCCCAATGTGGCGTCGACATAGATACCGCCTTGACGAATATTCAACGCGTCGACTGCCTCTCTTATTAAGACAGGAATGTGCTGTTCAGAGGTGGTCATGGTTGGCCTCTAAAAGGAAAGCGATTCGAGCTCAATCGGCAGTGCCGATTCGTCGAGCTCGACAGATAATAGGGACTCGCGTTGCGCAACCCAATGCGCCTCATCCCAAATCTCATACTTGTCTCCCTGCCCTACCAAGACAGCCTTTCGATCAATATTCGCAAATTCACGTAATTGCTGCGGCAGCAAAATTCGACCACTACCATCCATGACGCAATCGTCGGCGTGACCGATCAACACACGCTTCAATTGACGAACCTGAGCATTTAAGGTTGGTAACGAGGTCAGCTTTTGCTCAACCACATCCCAATCTTCTAATTTGTACAACAACAAACAATGGTCGCTCGGACTAATAGTAACCACCAAATCATTGCCTGACTCGCCACAAAGGGCATTACGAAGCTTGGTCGGAATTGACATCCGCCCCTTCGCGTCCAGACTTATATGGTTACTGCCTCTCGCCACGACTCTTTTAGTTCACTGTTTATTAGTATTTGATATGTAATTGCAGAAGCTTGGAGAGAATTACCCCTAATTCCCACAATTACCCACATTTCGCCACTATCTATGACAGCCAGTGTTGAGTCAAGGACTAATTGACGAGAAAACCTTTTTCTTTCAGTAAGTTAGCGCACATATCCATGTGACTTAAGCTCGCTATCTAAAGTATCACTTTAACTTTAAACTGCAACAGATTATTTAATAGGAGTTTAATAAATAATCAATTTCGATCAGGCTCATAAATGGGCAGATTATTATTTTTCGGTAATACGAAGCCGTTAGAGCATACAACTAATAATAACTTCAGACCACCAAATACTGTAAATAATAACAGTAAATTGACGATAATTTCGCAGTTATAGAGTCTATCGCCCACTAATTGGAAACGATCCAGTTCACGAGCTTGTTAACACAAAGCTCGGAACCATCACGTAAAAAATGAGTCAACCTATAAGCCGGGTCCTGTCAAGGACAGTCATTCATCTAGAACATACATCGCTGCATGCCTCAAGCAACCTACCCGTGTTCAACGCGAGCCACGCCTTAACCTCAAGCCTAGGCTCAAAGAACGAACACCTATTTGGTCTTGCTCCGAGTGGGGTTTACCTTGCCGCTCGTGTTACCACTAACGCGGTGCGCTCTTACCGCACCATTTCACCCTTACTAACCTTTAAGTTTCAAACAAATTTGAAGCTTAAACCGCTTAAATTCGGGCTTAGCGGGCACGAAGCCTGCTATGCCCTGATCTTCAGCGTTCTTTTAAAAAGAAGAAAGCGGTATCTTTCTGCTGCACTTGCCGTCGGCTCACGCCGCCCAGACGTTATCTGGCACTCTGCTCTTCGGAGCCCGGACTTTCCTCCCCTTCTTGCGAAGCGGCGACTGCCCAGTTGACTCGAGGCCAAGTCTACTCAAATTCACGACGTTTAGCAAAGGCCTCAAACAGTAGAAATCAGCAATAAAACGGCTATTTGCTTCGTAATGACTCTAATGCGGCTGGTAGGTCATCAAAACCATGTGACTTTGCCTTAGCCTTCAGGCCGTCAACAATTTCGCCAATCATGCTAGGGCCTTGATAAATAAATTGACTGTAAATTTGTAGATAGTCAGCACCTGCGACCATTTTATCCCAGGCGTCGTCTGCGTCAGCAATCCCGCCAACACCAATAATTTGCACTCGTCCTTTCAGTAAACGATAAAATTGACGAATACACTCGGTCGACCTCTCTTTGACTGGCGCACCACTTAAACCGCCGGCCTCCTGAGCATGACTGCTTTTCAAGCTATCAGGCCTCGCCACCGTTGTATTGGTAGCAATCAGCGCATCAAATTGATGGGAAATTACGAGTTCTGCAATCGTTTCGATTTCGTCTTCGTCAAGGTCAGGTGCCACCTTTAAGGCAATTGGCACATAGCGCTTATGAACCGTTTGACATTTTTTCTGAGCGACTTTAATTTTTGCCAGCAAGTCATCTAAGAAAGATTCGTTTTGCAGCTCTCGAAGCGACTTAGTATTCGGTGACGAAATATTAACGGTTATATAATCGGCTTGCGAATAAACTCTTTGCATAGCAGAAACGTAGTCAAAATGAGCATCTTCAATAGCCGTCTCAGCATTTTTACCAATATTAATTCCAGCAACCGCGGTGTTCTCAGTCTTTTTAAGATTTTCTAAAAATGCATCGACACCGCCACTATTAAAACCCATTCGATTTATTAAAGCTTGGTCCTCTACTAAGCGAAACATTCGAGGCTTAGGGTTACCAGGCTGAGGCTTGGGTGTTACCGTACCCATCTCAACACCACTAAAACCCATTGCTGAAAACGCAGGCAATGCGACCGCTTCTTTATCCAACCCCGCCGCCAAGCCTATCGGATGACGAAACTCAATGCCCATGCAGGTCACGGGTAGATCAACAACATTGCGACCAAACAATCGATTGATTTGCGCTGTCAAAAAAGGCTTTTTTGAGGCAAAGGCAAGTTTCGATAAAGTTAAGTCGTGAGCTCGTTCTGGGTCGAGCGCGAACAGCGCTGGCTTAATCAATGAATACATTAGCTTTGATGTGCGGGTCATGGTTTTTAGCCTTGATTATTTTTTAGGTTATGAACGTTGATTTTTTCAGCAACATTCAGCTACAGCCAAGGATACCAGACCCCGAATAACTTGCGAGGCCAAAAGCAGCCCGAAAAACGGTCTTAGTGGCGAGCCACGATCGATAGAGTGTGGCGAGCCACGATCGATAGAGTGCGGCGAGCCACGATCGATAGAGTGCGGCGAGCCACGATCGATAGAGTGCGGCGAGCCACGATCGATAGAGTGCGGCGAGCCACGATCAATAGAGTGTGGCGAGCCACGATCGATAGAGTGTGGCGAGCCATACTCTATGAAACTCAGCTAATCAGCGTTCTGCAGTTGCCAAGCGCTGGCATACAATCCATTTAACACGAGTAACTGAGAGTGCGTGCCCTGCTCGGCAATTTGCCCTTTTTCGAGCACCAATATCAGATCGGAGTCGACAATTGTCGATAAACGATGAGCGATAACAACACTCGTGTAGTCTCCGCGAACACGCTCCATGGCCTGCAAGATGCGCTGCTCTGCACGACTGTCAAGCGATGAGGTAGCTTCGTCAAAAATCATTATCTTAGGTTGCTTCAAAATTGCTCGAGCAATCGCGACTCGTTGCTTCTCACCGCCAGAGAGCTTTAAGCCTCGCTCGCCAACTTGAGTTTCCGCACCCTCCGGTAGCTGCTTAATGAAGTCGTCAAGATACGCCATACTAATCGCCGCCCAAACCTGCTCTTCACTAGCATCGACATTACCGTATTGAATGTTTTCAAAAATACTCGCGTTAAACAACACCGTATCTTGCGGCACAACGCTGATGGCCTGGCGCAAACTTTTTTGCGATACCATCGAGCTATCTTGGCCGTCGATAACAATGTTGCCAGAGCTAACATCATAAAAGCGAAACAATAACTTCATAATGGTCGACTTACCTGAGCCGCTATTACCAACGATCGCTACTTTTTGTTTCGGCGCGACTTTAAAACTAACACCCTTAAGAATCGGACGATCGGGGTGATAGGCAAAACTCACATCATTAAATTCTATCGCACCATTGTCCACAGACATCGTTGGCGCATTAGCTACATCCTGAACCGATGACTCCACCTTTAGTAAGGCAAACATGGCATCAATATTGGCCATAGAGCCCTTCATTTCTCGATAAACAAAACCAAGAAAATTAAGCGGCACAAATATCTGCATCATCAAGGCGTTAATTAATACAAAGTCACCGATGGTCATAATGCCTTGGCTGACGTGGTAAGCCGCCAGCACCATCGACGCGGTCGCGGCCGCAGATATAATCAAAGACTGCCCACCATTTAGGCCGAACAAGGTGAGTCGATTCTTGCGTCTCGCCGCTTCCCAATCAGCTAGATTCTCATCATAGCGACCAGCCTCATAAGCCTCATTGTTGAAATATTTGACCGTTTCAAAGTTCAACAAACTGTCGACCGAGCGAGTACTAGACTTACTCTCGGCCTTATTCATCTGCCGAATAGTGTCAGTACGCCATTCGGTGGCAACCACCGAGAAGCCGACGTAGGCCACCACCGAAACAAGTACAATCACAGCGTACCAAGCGGAGTAGTTCCAAAATAGCAGCACCATGATCATGCCAATTTCGACAAAGGTAGGGACAATATTGAAGATCATAAAACGCATCAAAAAACTGATGCCGTTAACACCCCGCTCTATATCCCTTGAGACTCCACCAGTTCGACGATTTAAGTGGTAGGCTAAATCGAGCGAATGTAAATGTTGAAAAACTCTATGGCCTACGCGACGCATTGCGCGCTCGGTAACTCGGCCAAAGATAGTGTCACGCAATTCGCCAAACAGCACATTTGCAAAACGCACCACACCATACGCCACTAACAAGGCTATCGGCACTATAAGCAACGCTTGCGATGGCTCTATTGCATCACCATTTAATTGATCAACGATATGCTTAAGAATAAACGGCAAGCCGACACTGGCTATTTTGGCGCCGACCAAGCACAACAAAGCCAAACCAATTCGGCCCTTAAACTCAGTCATGAATGGGATTAGCTTCTTTAAGCTAGACCAATCTACATTATCTAAATCTGTGGCATCTCCAGAGCCGCGACGAGCACCTCTCATAACTAATCCTGCCTAAAGGCGTTCTAAATCGGCAATTAGTTTCTCAAGCACTTGGTCTCGATAACGGTAGCCGACAGCTCGATTAAAATTAAATACAAAGCGGTACTTTCTAACACTCTGTTGTGATGTCGTTGGCGGCAACTCAATATAGCCAGCATAGCTGCGAACCCCGTTGAGAGTGCCGGTTTTAGCATAGACCGAGACAGTTTTAGAGCTGACCTTAATCTTCTTAAATAAAACTTTGTTCGGCTGTAAAGCCTTGAGCAAATCGTTAATCTGCTCAGCGCTCAGCCGATTCTTACGAGACAAACCCGAGCCTTCATTAATACTATGATGCCGCCAACCGAAGCGAACCGCCAAAGCGGTGTTTGCATAATCGCGGCTAAGATCAAACGATACCTTATCTGTCGTAGCATTATCAGTAAGCTTTAAAAAAACCTGATTAGCAATAAAATTATTTGAGAACTCTAAGCTGCCGCGCAGCACATCGGCCAAGCTGTGAGTATTAAGATGCCGATAAAGCAACGTTTCTCTGCCATCTAAGGTTTTATTGATTGTGATAGCCGTATTAACCATCCCCAGCTTAGCGAGTAACAACTCAGCGAAGTTCGATTGGGCATTATCACTGTCTACTAAATTAACTCTATCTACCGATTTTGTAAGGCTGTAGGCCATTTTTTTTGCGGTATTAGTCAACGGTGTCTGAGCCTCAGCGCTCGATATCACACCATTTTCGTTACTCAACTTGGCGGTGTTAAAATTTGCCGACACAGCCGACACTGGCGCATTGTAAGGATCCGACACCTTGCTTCTTCCCGGCACCGATGCGAAGCTGAAATAGCTATTATCAACATAAAGATCAGTTAGTTCGGTGATACCACGCGCCTGCAAAGCGGCTTTCAATGCGTCAGCTAAAACATCCATCTCTTCAGATACTAAAAATGGATCGCCATAACCCTTGACCCAAAGAGTCTCAGCCTGAATAAAAAAATCAGTATGAAATCGGTGCTCCAAGCCCCACTTATCGATCGCCAAATAAGCGGTCGCTAGCTTAGTAACCGAGGCTGGGATAAGCGGTTTGCTGGCTTGCCAAGCAAACACACGGGCATCACTGTCAGTTACGACTAATACAGAATCAGCGTCACTCAGTGTTAGGTTTTCTAACACCGACGACTGGGCATTCAAGTCACCGATGTAACAGAAAAAAAGTAATAGTAGAAAAAAGTGTCTCATTATTATCTATCTAGATGCCTAAATCAGCTTTGACCGTAAGAGCCAAGTCGTACACTTCGTTTTTACGCTTGCCACTTAACTTGGCAGCGATACCTGCCGCCTGTTTAACGGGCAAATCAACAAGTAGTACCTTTAAAATTGCGACTACATCGGCGTCACTACTCGCTACGGGTTCGACCCCGGCCAGCATCAAAACAAACTCCCCACGCGACTGATCATCGTCCTGCAAAAACGTTGCCAAGATAGTCTCAGCGTTGCCGGCTAATACCGTCTCAAAACGCTTGGTTAGCTCCCTAGCGACGGCTATTTGCCGCTCACCACCCAATACCTGGACCACGTCAGCAAGGCAAGCTTTGATTCGGTGAGATGACTCAAGTAAAACCACAGTGCGATGCTGATTTGCGTAGACGGCAAGTGCGGTTTGCCGGGCACCGCTCTTGGACGGCAAAAAACCATCGTAAACAAAGCCATCAGTGGGTAATCCGGCAATCGATAAAGCCGCGATAATCGAACTCGGCCCTGGCACTGCAACAATGGAATATCCCTGCTGTCTTAATGCACGAACCAGTACAAATCCTGGATCACTAATCAATGGTGTGCCCGCATCACTGATCAAGGCGAGGTCTAAACCTTGGTCTAATTGAGATTTAACCCACTCAATTTGAGATTCTTCGTTGTGTTCGTGACAAGAACGTAACTTACTGCCAATGCCATAGTGATTTAACAATCGTTTACTATGCCGAGTATCTTCAGCCAGTATAAAGTCTACTGAACCCAACACCTTCAAGGCTCGGTGGCTAATATCGCCTAAGTTGCCGATCGGCGTTGCGACCACCATTAACTGTCCGAATTCATTTGAATTTGAGGCTTGGCTGTCACTACTAACTGTTTGCCTGTCTTTGCTAAAAGGGTCGCTCACTCGGTATACTTCGCTGGATATAAATAGGCTGACCAGAATAATCGGAATACTCGCAAAATGCATCCACAATTAAATAGCCGTATGAAACTACCCAGCATAGTAATTGGGGCCGCTCTGCTCGCCAGCTGCGCCTCAGCACCGACACGGCCTCCGGTCGAGGTTGAAGCTAGGGACATAGTGGTCACGCAGCCGATAACAACAGAAGTTGATGGCTCACTAGACGACGATCTAAGCACGCCATCGGAAAACCGCTTTGATGATAGGGCCCTGCAAGCCGAAGAGCTTAATGTCAGTCGAGCTGAATATTACAGCCAACAGGCGCAACGTCAAGATAGCCGCTACGCGCAAGCTAATTCAATACTAAGCGCGGCCGAATACTACATTCAAGCACAAGACTTCGAGGCAGCGGAACTCGCCTCTAACGAGCTTTATTATGATTCGCTAGATACTGTACAAGCCGACAGGCTAACGATCATTAAGGCCTATGTTGCGTACTCGAAAGGTCAACACGTGCAAACAATCTCGCTGTTAAAACCATTGTGGGATCGGCTACCAGACGTCGAGATAGTTGACGACGCTGAGTTAGTCGCCGACTTTAGTGCAATCGACGGCTCTGGTTTAGTCGCCGACGCTGAGCCACTACCGACGATTCCTGAGCCGGTAAAACTAAGTATTCAACAGGTAGACGCCCTTCTACTCGGATCATTTAGCTTTCAGACTCTCGGCGATTATGATTCAGCTATCGCCGCACTGATTAAACGTGAACGTTCACTGGTTGGCAGTACTCGTAGCGAAACCACTCGCTATATTTGGCAAGTAATCAGTGCGTTACCGATTGCCCGTCGGCAAATAATTTTTGATAGCACGCAAAACATGCTGGTGAGAAACAGAGTTGAGCAAAGCCTAACATCGGTGTTAGCACCGACACCAGAGCTACCTCAACAGTTCACTCAATGGCGAGAGGAACCCGAAAACCTTAGAAAGCAAACGCTGGATCAGATATGGAACAACGACTCACCCCGCTCGATTGCGGTATTATTGCCGATCAGCTCAAAGTTCAACCTTGCCGCGCAAGCCGTGAAGGACGGTATCGACTACCAGCATAATGCTAATCGCTCGCTGTATCGGCCACTGCTGCGATATTATGATATTGGCGACAACCCGACCCTGAGCACTCAGTATTACGCCGCCGCTATCCAATCTGGCGCCGATTTCATTATTGGCCCTCTGGGCAAAGACTACGCAAATCAAATAAGCAGCTATGCAGGCAACGGCTCATCGACACTACTACTAGGCGGTGATACACCGTTAAACCCATCGACCTCTCGATTCAGCATGAGCCCAGAAATGGAAGGCGCTCGGGTAGCTGAGCGGGCGTGGAAAGATGGCTACCTTAGTGCTGCATTATTAGTCACAGACACCGACGCCAGCCATCGTACGGTCGCCGCATTTAGCCAAAAATGGCGTAACTTGGGCGGCAAGATTAGCGACACGGTTACTTATTCGCCAAGACAATACGATCATAGCGTTGAGCTTAAACAGCTATTCGATGTTAATCAGAGCGAGTACCGGCATAGACAGATAAGTGACACTCTCGGCTTCAAACCAGAATTCACCGCCTATCAACGCTCAGATATCGACTTCATTTTAATGATCGCAAACACTGAAACTGGCCGCTTGATTCTGCCGCAAGTTAATTTCTTTAGTGGCTCTAATATTCCGGTTTATTCAACCTCAGCGATATTCAATGGGCTGCAAGACAGCGTTAACAACATCGATCTCGATGGCACCCGTTTCCCGGTAATGCCGTGGGTTTTAAAATCAGCTGAAGTAGCGCCTTACGCGGGTCAGCTAAACATGCTATTTGCGCTCGGCACCGACGCTTATAGGGTTGCTTCGAGCTACCAGAAGTTGCGTCAGAATAGTGAATTCGCAATCAACGGCAATACCGGTCAAGTGAGTATTAACGCCGCTGGAGAGACTATTTATCAACCGGTGTGGGCAACCTATGAACAAGGTAAAGTTGTGCCGATTGAAACCCTAGGTCTTGACTTAGCCCCCTTGCAGACGCCTAATGGAGGCATATTGAACAGTCAAAATGTAAACGGAACTTACAATGATTCGAACTATAATTCACAGACTTGGGATCAACAAAGCGACGCTCGAAGAAGAGCCACGATTGAAGACCCGAAAAACCAGCAAGATGACCTCAGGGGATCGCGCTGAAGACTTAGCACTTAACTATCTACGTGATCGCAAATTCAAACTTGAGCAACGCAACTTCAATTGTCGCTACGGCGAAATAGATTTGATCATGTGGGACCAGAGTTATTTGGTTTTCATCGAAGTTCGCTATCGCTCATCAAATAAATATGGCGGTGCGCTGGAAAGCATCGACCACTATAAGCAAGCCAAACTTCGTCGCGCCGCGGAATTTTACTTAGTAAAGACTAAAAGAACCGACTGCGCCTGTCGTTTTGATATACTTTGTATTAACGGAAACCTCAACAACCCCGATTACGAGTGGATAGCTAACGCATTTTAACGCCGCTCAGAATAAAAACTATGTCTACTATCTCAGAACACTTCAAAGCCAGTGCTGCCAGCATTCTTGATAACCAATTTTTAGAACCACAAATTGAGGCCATTGCTAAGGCACTTTATGCAAGCTTTGAAGCCGGAGGTAAACTATTAATCTGCGGCAATGGTGGTTCTGCGGCGGATGCTCAGCACCTGTCATCAGAATTGCTAAACCGCTACAAGCGTGAGCGGCGAGAACTACCCGGCATTACACTGACGGCCGATGGCTCGACCCTAACCTCGATTGGCAATGATTATGATTTTAGCGAAGTATTTTCCAAGCAAGTAAGCGCACTTGGGCGGCCCGGCGACTGCTTAATGGTGATTACGACTTCGGGTAATTCAGCAAACATAATCAAAGCGGTTGAAGTTGCACATGACAAATCGGTCACTGTTATTGCACTGAACGGTAAAAATGGCGGAAAATTGAACGACTACCTAGCGAGCGATGATATCAACCTGATTGTCAAGGGTGATGTCACTGCCCGCATTCAGGAAGTACACGGCCTAGTTATTCACTGTATTTGCGAGTTGATTGACAGCTATATCCTAGATTAGCAGGCACTTATTAATGCACGCAAACAACTACACAGCCACTCTGCCCAATCGTTGGGTGCGAGTCTGGAGCCAATATGAGCAAGTCTTTCGCCTTAATTATTAAAACATCGATTGTTAGCCTTACCGCGGCAATCGCGTTCAGCGGTTGCGTTACAGCAATTGTGGCTAGCGCCGCCATCGCTACCGTCGACATCATTCATGATCGCCGAACTGTCGGTGAATACATTGATGATGGCGCGATTGAGGTCACGGCGCGTAACATTTTGCTTTCAAGCCCTGAAATTCGTAAAGCGGCACATGTAAAAACACAGTCGTGGAATGGCATACTGCTGCTAACCGGCGAAATTGACAGCGAGACGCTCAAGCCCACATTGATTGAAAAATTAAGCTCTATTCAGGGTGTAAGGCAAGTTGTAGATGAAACCACCATCACTGGTAAAACCAGACTTTGGGCTCGTACTAACGACGCGTTAATTACCAGCAGAGTAAAAACTCGCTTGCTACTAAAAACCGGTCTTAAGGCTAATCGAGTTAAGGTAGTTACGACTCGAGGCAGTGTTTACCTGATGGGTATCGTAACTCGAGCCGAAGCTGATAAAGCAACCGAGCATACCCAAACAGTTCGTGGCGTTAAGCGAGTAGTCAAAGTATTTGAGTACCAAGAGAATAACTAAACCATGTCGAAGCAGCCAATGTCGAGTAAAAAAACTCTTAATTCACAAGCAAAGGTAATTTCTCCCGAAAGTGATTTAGCTCAAATTCGAGCGAAAATCTCTACCCTGCCCAAACCCTTGGTCTTCACTAACGGCTGCTTCGATATACTTCACCGTGGCCATGCGACCTACCTAGAGCAAGCGCGTAACATCGGCGCTTCGTTGGTTGTTGGCGTCAATACTGACAACTCGGTAAAAAGGCAAGATAAAGGCAGTGACCGGCCGATCAATGTCCTTGACGACCGAATGGCGGTACTAGCAAGTCTAGAGTGCGTCGATGCGGTGGTTAGTTTTGATGAAGACACACCACTGAATATAATCGAGACTATTTTGCCAGACCATCTGGTTAAGGGTGGCGACTGGAAGGTAGCTGATATTGTTGGTGGCGACGAAGTCATCGCCAATGGTGGTCAAGTGCACTCGCTCGAATTTAAATTCGAGCGCTCTACGACCTCGTTGATAGAAAAAATTCGTGGCTAATATCTTTGTCTAGAGATTTAGGGCACAGCAGCATTCGTAGTGCGAATGCCCTTACTCTGTTCGCTAGCCTGTGTTTTATTGCAACACCGATACAGCCAACGAATCGGCTAATTGAGCACCGTCCCAAGACACCAGCTGGCCATCACGAAGACGCTCTCCGCCTCTAATAATCACCGTGTCGCCGACCGTTACATTGCCAATCGCTTCAATCATTTGACGGTCGGCAAAGCCTAATTCTATATCTCGCCTACTAGCGATACCGCTTTGATCGACGACAAAAACATACTGCGCGTTAGTCTTCAAAATAATCGCGTCTCGGGGTATCGCTACCACTTCTTTTGCCTGTGCGCTTGGCAGACTTACACGCACACCCGATCCGACTAGTAACCCTGAGTCTACCAGCCCAACGCGCAATTCCATGGTACGGCTGACCGCATCGCCAACAGGCACTAGAGCCCTCAATGGTGCTTTGATAGACTTACCCATGCCGACGATGTCTAATAGACTGCCTGGTGCTAACGGTTGAACCAACGCCGCCGGCACACGAGCACTAATTTCCAAATTAATGGTGTCGACCAAACGGACAACCGAACTGCCAATCTGTGCATATTCACCGACCTGTATCGACTGACTAACGACCCTCCCGGCAAAGGGCGCTTTAATAGAGGTTCGATTGAGATCAAGTTCGGCCGATTTTAAGGCTATTTGTGCGCTCTGCATGTCGGCCTTAGCCGTTTCCATATTCGAACGAAGCTCAGCGATACCGATTGCAGACATCCCCAGCTTACTGTCTTCACTATTTACCCGCGCGAAATAGCCTTTATGATATTGATATAGGCTACTCAGACGCGCAACGGCCGCTTTGCGTTGTGCCACAGACTGCTTAGCGTTTTCAGGGTCAATCTGCGCTAATACGTCGCCTTGATTAACAATATCGCCGACTAACGCAACTGATAAAACTTTGCCTGTCGCTTCCGAAGCAATCACCGAATCACGTGTGCTTATCACGGTGCCCGGCAATACCGTATGGGGGGTCATTGTCATTTTAATCGCCTCAGCAATCACCACCGGCGCAGGCGGCGGGCCCGAAGCGGCACTAGGCCTGTCTACACTGTCACCACTAACGCCAATATGATAGATAGCAATTGCAGCAAAAACAGATAGCGTAAGGCCAATTCCGAGCCTCCTGAATCGACCATTCTGGATCACATTCGAAGCGTCAAGTTCTGAGCTTTCTGTTATCAAATCGTTTACTTCGGTGGTTTGTTCAATCATGTTGATGGCTTCCTTCAAGTGCACCACGTACAGGTGTAAAACTAGAAAAACGAATTCGCTCTAGACGCAATAAACAGGGTAATAAAATCAATGTAAATAATGTCGAAATTGCCATGCCGCCGACGATAACGGTGGCAAGCCCCTTATATATCGCACTGCCAGCCCCAGGTGCGATCACTAAAGGCAGCATGCCCATTAGCGAGGTAAGCGTAGACATCAAAATTGGGCGTAGACGTGTCTGCAAAGCCTGCCGAACAGCATCGCCTTTAGACAAGCCACCTCGCTCAGCTTGGCGAGTCTCAGCAACCAGTAAGATGGCGTTATTGACCACTAAGCCAAGCAAAATTATAAAACCGATCATTCCCAAGAGATCTAGCGGGGTCGGCGTTATCAAGTCAAGCAAGCGTACCGCAAGCACACCTCCGACGGCGGCCATTGGCAATGAGATCATCACCAGAGCCGCGTCAGTTGGGGACTTAAACAGAGCGGCCATTACCAAGAATAATAAAATAATGGCTAATAGAAAATTGCCTTTCAAATTACTAATTGCTCGACTTAGCGAATCAGCGTCACCACCGTAGGAAATCGAGATATCGCTTGGGCTCATTGAGCTAATCTGGTCTTCTAGATTAGTTAATAGCGACATCGTCTCGCCAAGTGCAACCCCAGGCGGCGCGGAAATATTCAACGAAATAGTTCTCGCATTATCTAATCTAAAGATTTGGTTTGGCCCGACCCCTCGTTCAATTCGTGCCAAATCGCCAAACGAAATCATCGCTCCCGATGGCGTTACCACTGGTATAGAGTACAGCTGCTCGGGCGTCGTCCAGCCTTTGGCTCTAAGCAAAATATCTAAGCGAGAGTCTTTATGAAAGAATTCACCCAACCATAAACCATCACCCAGCGCGCGTAGGGTTCTCGATAGTGACTCTCGAGTCAAACCGACTTCGGCTAAGCGTCTATCATCAGGGATTAAGCGCAGTTCGGGCGTCACAATTTGTGGGTCTGGGTTCAAATTCACACGGCCATTGGGCATTGCCTCCCTCACTAAATCGGCCACGTCAAGGGCTGATTCACTAAGCGCCTCGTAGTCAGATGACTGAAGGTCAATACTAATACTGGCTCCACCACCGAAACGACCAAATAGCGAGCCTTGCTGTGCGAACGCTTGTGTGTCAGGAAAACCGGAGAGTATTTCCTTATTAGTAATAGCGACCATTTCGTCAACCCGCGATTGGTCTTCAACACGGATGCCGACATTACCGCCCCACGGTCCGGTAAATAGATAGTAGTTCTTTAGTGCAGGCTCCTTCTCACCTCGCATATAAGGCCCCAACCGTTCAACAACTACCTCTGCAAATTCGGTTCGAATTACCTCGGTGCTGGCGCCGCTCGGAAAAGAAATAAACGCATCAACGGCATCACGTTTCACCGGTGGCAAGTAATTTAGTTGAGGCCAGAGTAGCCACCCGAGGAGCAACGGTATAACGGTTAGACCCGCTATCCAAGAATGTCTTTTCATCGGTGAATCGGTGAAATTCATTAACTTGTCAACGATACGGTCTAATAGATAAGTATTTGTTTGTTTATTGGTCGACGGATTCTTTAGGAGGTAGGCTGCTGCTGCCGGCAAGACCAGCACCGCGACAAGAAAACTAAATGCCACGGCAATAGCAATGGTCAAGGCAAGGTCAGCAAATAATTGACCTTCGACATCCTCGAAAAAGACAATAGGCACAAAGATCACAATGGTGGTTAAGGTTGATGCCAGCAACGCCCCCCCCACACTCTTCACCGAATTAAGCGCCGCCTTACTAGCCTCGATTCCTTTTTCGATCTGTCGAACATAGTGTTCCATCATTACGATGGCCGCATCTAACACCATGCCGGTTGCGAACGCTAACCCAGCAAGAGAGATCACATTGATGCTTCTACCAAATAGATTAAGCACAATGAAAGTTGCAAATAGACTTATCGGTATCGCCGCGGCTATCAGCAAAGTCGCTTTCAATCTGCGCACAAACCACCAAAGTGAGCCGACCGCTAAAAGCACGCCAATGCCCATGTTCTCACTTAAAAGCGCAATCGCTCGTCGAATAAAAACCGATGGATCAAAACTTTTTTCTAAGGTTATTCCATACTGACCCGGAAGCGTTTGATTCAATGTGTTCATACGCTCAAGAACTTGATCAATCGCCGCAAGGGTATTTCCTCCCGGCTGCCGGATCACGCGCATCCCGATCGCTCGTTCGCCATTTTGATAGGTGACGCCTTGTGCATCATCCTCAGTCACGTTAATGGTCGCCACATCCCCGAGTTTCACTGGAGCCCCGTCACGCCAAGCCAGAATAGTCTCAGAGAGCTGATCGGCCGCGTACCGCCCCTCGAATCGCAAGGTGAAATCTCGCCGCCCGACTTCAACTTTTCCACCACTGACATCATTAGAGCGATTAATATTTTGGGCAATCGTCTCGATTGAAATCCCCAGCTGAGCGGCAATAAAAGGGTCGAACTCAATACTCACTACCCGCTCGCCCGAGTTTCGATTGACATCAACACTGCCAACGCCTTGAATATTTTCGAATTCGGGAGCGACGTTTTTCTCAACAAAATCATGCAATTCATTGATTGGGATAATCGAGTCTTTTGCATGCTGTATAAAGATAAAGATCAACGATTCAGCCGAGCCACCTCCGCCATTTCGGCGAATTTGTGGACGATCTGCATCGGCCGGCAAACCGCGCACCCGCTGCATTCGACTAGACACTTCGGTAAAAGTACGATCCATGTCGGTGCCGAGAGCGAATTCCATATTAACCCAAGCGTTTGCATTATTAGAGAACGACTGCAATTTGGTCATGCCGTCAATCCCACGCAACTCACGTTCAATCGGCTCCACGATTTCGCTTTCGATTTCTCGCGGGCTAGCGGCCCTCCAAGAAACCTGTACCGCCATCACTGGTCGAGCGATGCTTGGCAATAATTGAATCGGAAGCTTTTGAATTGACACCAAGCCTAACAAAATCAACAAGAAGATCATTGCCGTTGTTATCGCCGGGTTTCTGATGAAGAACCGTGTTGCTTTCAAAATAATTTCCTATCCTATAGCTTGATGATCTTTGCTCATCAACAAGCCGTAAATGAACCTGCCTAATGGAGTTAAGATGCCAAATGTGAGGAAATGGTTTCAAAGATTTTCAAAACTGACAAGAATTTGATCAAACACGCAGATGATAATCTACTGCTCGAGCCGCTAAATTAAACAATCGCTCGTCTATGGATAGGCTCAGATATGAATAGGCGCAGAAAAGCCAGGTCTTACAAAATTAGCTAACGCAGTGTTAGGCCATATGATGCATTGAAACCGGCAAATCGATCGTTAACGTGGAACTGATGATAGGGCTCTAGCTATAAAGTTTTAACGATAAGCTTTCGGCAATAAAGTTTTAGCAAAAAATTTTTGGCAATAAACTTGAACATATTTCAGCTTAATACTATTCAGCAGCGGCCGTTATAGAATCCTTTTCAGCTTGGTCAGTGAAATAGTGGTAGATAAATTGGCGCGCTACATAGGCACTGCGCACATACCATTTCTCCTTGTTGATAATCAACGAGGCATAGGCGACTTTACGCCCGTTCTTCTCAGCATAACCGACAAACCAATCGTGACGCCCTTTTGGTGAATAGCCCGTTAAAGATCCGGTTTTGCCACCAATTTCCATGTTGCGATAGACCTTGTAGCGATTAAGCCCCTGAAACGACTTTCTAGCCGAACCAATCCGTGTGGTTTCGGTCATCAAACTGCGCAGCGCCTTAGCCGATTCTTGACTAATTACTAGCTCCGGCTCTGTCTCTTCCAAAGCTTTGTATATTTCATTTCCAGAAACATCTCTAATCGACTGCACCATATAGGGAGTTACCATCTTGCCATCGTTGGCGACTATTGCGGCCATTTGAGCGGCATGAATCGGGCTCAGCGTTATGTCTTTGGTGTAACCTGAGGCAGCTTCGGCAATCTGCCATTGATTTGACAAATCGAGGCCAACCTTACTCATTGGCAAATTGAAATCGGTATTCATTGACTGTCCAAAACCGAAACGAGTCGCATAGCGGCTCAAGTTCTCAGCACCCAATTGATATATTCCGAGTCGACCAAACACAGTATTAATCGACTTAGCGAACGACTCTTTCAGAGTTGGGTTTCGTGTCCACTTGTTAGTCTTGTGTCGCAGCACTTGGCTTTTATACAAGGTGGTCGACTTACCATTGAACGGAAGCACCGTACTCGGTGACACTTTGCCTAGGTCCAGCCCCGCAGCGGCCGTTACCATCTTAAACACCGAGGCGGCTGGGTAGTCAGAGCGCATTACCAAGTTGTCGAATTGCTCATCAGACTTAATAAAGCTAGTGATATTCAGAATCGCGCCAGTCTCAACATCCAGCGCAACAAAACAGGCATAGTCGGGCTGGTACTTCAAATATACGTCTGCCATATCTTGATGAACGCTTTCATCAAAGGTGTATTCTACTAATCCTTGAGTTTGCTGACCCTCAAGATCTTTAAAAGTGAGTGTATTAGGAAAGCGATTTTGCTTTGCGTGAGAAGTAATTACATCAGCGACCGATTGCTTGGATAACTGATTTAGCGGCTGCATTGCAACTTGACCGCTCGCGACTGTAGGCAAGGTTGCCAAAAGCAAGACTATCGCAAGAAACACAAAGTATTCAAACAATGGGCTTAGTACCAAGCCTATTGGCTTAGTATTGAATGAAATTTTCATCGGTAAGATTTTCCTTAACTGGTAGGTAAAAATTGCCCAAGCTCAGACAAGGCTTGTTGATAAACACTACGTTTAAACTCAACAATATTATTAATTGCATGATGCGTATCAACCCAGCGCCAACTATCAAATTCCGGCATTTCAGGGCCAGCCTTTAAATCGACAACCGAATCATCTTCAGTCAGTTCTAACAAAAACCAAACCTGTTTTTGACCTTTGAAATTAACGCGTTGACGACCGGGGCCTTGAGCACTCCGGCGCTGATTGCGCAGTAAACGTTGCGGCAAATCATAGTGTAACCACTTCTTAGTATGAGCCACCAATCGCACTTGGCACTGAATCAAACCAGTCTCTTCGTGTAGTTCACGGTACATTGCGTCAACTAACGACTCATTGCGACTCACCCCTCCTTGAGGGAATTGCCAGCCATCCTTGTTGATGCGTCGCGCCCAAAACACCTGCCCCAAATGGTTGCAGATAATGATGCCAACGTTCGGTCTATAACCGTCATTTGCAAATATGGGTTCAAAGTTTTGCATACTAAAATTGAGTGCCTGTATTTTAAGTTTATCTTATGCGAAAAAGCTCGTAGGGAGCAAAATTCATAAGCGTTAAAACATCGTAGCTCTTTACGACCGGTTTTGCATGGCACTTAACCTTCAAAAGCCTAAAATTACCGCAATGCCTAAACACCGTAACGTAAAGCTATTATAATCAAACCATCAGGCTTTGTGCATTAACTAATTAACATTGGAGTTAACCGTGGCGTTAGCACTATTCGACCTCGACAATACACTTTTAAATGGCGACAGCGACCATAGTTGGGGAATATACCTAGCTGAGATCGGCGCTGTAGACGCTGAACTGCAAAGATCCAAGCAAGATTTTTTTTATCAACAGTACCTAGCAGGCGAGCTAGATATCTATCAGTTCTGCGAATTCCAGTTCTCAGTTCTAACACAACACCCGTTAGAACAGTTGCACTCATGGCGAGCCGATTTTTTAGACGCCGTAATCGAACCAATGATCGTCAACGGCAAGGCTCACTTACTAGAGAAGCATCGTGATGCTGGTGACGATATCTTAATTATCACCGCAACTAACGATTTTATAACCGCGCCAATAGCTGAGCGACTTGGGGTGACCACACTACTTGCCACCCAAGCCGAATTTATTGATGGTGCTTACACTGGTAAGATAGCGGGCACACCATGCTATCAAGCGGGCAAAGTCGCGAGGCTAAATGCTTGGCTAGAAGAGCATGACAGGAAATTTGAGGACAGCTATTTTTACAGCGACTCGATCAATGACTTACCGTTACTCGAGTTAGTAGACACCCCAATCGCAGTAACGCCAGACGATAAACTTCGCGCTCACGCTAATCAATTAAACTGGCAAGTTATTGACTAAGCCAACGCTTTCAAATTCACTAATCGACTCTTAACTCGAGATTTACTCGAGACTAACGCGAGACAAAAAAATGACAATTAAAATCGGCGACCTTATTCCAGATCTTACCGTGGCAACTACCCAAAACGAGGCTATGCAGCTTCGCCAGTTAAAGGGGAAAAATTGGGTGCTTTATTTTTATCCAAAAGACAACACACCCGGATGCACTACCGAAGGTCAAAACTTCCGCGACGCCTACACGGCCTTCCAAGCGGCCAACACAGAGATCTTAGGCGTCTCACGCGAGAGCATTCGCACGCATCAAAATTTCATCAACAAGCAGGAATTCCCTTTTGACCTTATTTCAGATCCTGATGAAATTTTATGCAAGGCGATGGACGTAATGAAAGAAAAGAATATGTACGGCAAAACCTATATTGGTATCGAGCGAAGCACCTTCATATTCGATACCGAAGGTAAACTTGTACACGAGGTGCGCAAGGTAAAGGTTAAAGGACACGTTGACCAAATTCTTGAATTTGTTGAAGCGCTGTAATGCATTGAGCGAGACCCTGCCAGCCTAATAACTTCGTTACCAACGAGCCGAAGGGCTAGTTGCCCCATGACGGTATCTGATTTACTAGAACAACTAAAAAAACCCGAGCCGCATAACGCGGCTCTTTTTCAAATCAACATCCTGGGTCGCTAAAAACCCTTCAACTTCAGCGCCAAGTCGGTTGCACTTGATGCATTAGTTAACGCAGTCTCGTCAGAGATAACTTCCCCTTTAACCAGTTGTTCTAGATGCTCATCAAAGTGCAGCATACCGTCAACTTTGTCTCCGCCTTTAATTAAATCTTTAATTTCCTTAATCCGTTGCGGCGCTTCAATAAGTTCACGTGCAAGCGGTGTAACGCTAAGCACTTCGCAGGCAACGGTACGGCCGCCGCCTTCTTTTTTAGGCAAAAGCCTTTGGGTCACAATGGCTCGTAAATTATGAGCCAGCTTAGACCGAATAGTTGATTGCTCCTCGCCTGAAAAACTAGACACCATTCGTGTGATCGCATCGGCTGAATTTGGAGCATGAAGAGTGCTGAATACTAAATGGCCTGTTTCAGCCGCGGTTAGTGCAATTTCGATGGTCTCTGGATCACGCATTTCGCCCATCAGAATTACATCTGGGTCTTCTCTAAGTGCCGCTTTCATTGCCAATGCAAAATCAGGCACGTCGATACCGACTTGACGCTGAGAAATCACACAGCGCTGTTCGGTAAAAATATACTCAACCGGATCTTCGATTGTCAAAATATGCTGATAGCGATCTCTGTTAATCTCGTTGATTAACGATGCCATTGAGGTAGATTTACCCGAACCTGTGGCTCCTGAAAAAATCACCAAACCCTGACGCATCTTGGCGATAGTTCTCACTTGCTGCGGCAAACCTAACTCGTCTGGGGTAGGAATATTATTTTCAATTACCCTCATCACCACCGCCAACTGGCCCATCTGGCGGAACATATTGACCCGCACACGATTAGCCGAGTTATCACTGAGCGATAAATCGACTTGATTCTCTTCTTGAAACCTATTCAAATAATACTTAGACATTAGCGGAAAAATCAAACGTTCGATCATTTCGCCGCTCATCTGAGGCGAGCCTTTCACTTGGCGAATACGGCCATCCAGACGCATCATAATTTGATGACCTGCACGAATGTGAATATCAGAGGCCTTAAATTGGCAAGCTGAGCCGACAATACTAGTTAGGAATTCCAGCGCTTCTTTGACTTGTGGAGTATCGGGGAGTTGCTGGACGATGCTGGGTTTAGACTTGGCCATGGTGTAATTTATCAGGTTAGGTAATTGGTAGGCGAATGTTCTGGGGCAAGAACGTATAAAATAAAGTACAAAGGTACAAAATAACTAAGAGAAACCTCATGTAGTCATAAATCTTAATTATTGAATTAAGCCATGTTAGATTTATTAACTAGGGCGTTAAAACGCTCTTTTGCCAAACCATTGTCTAGGCACGCTTGCACTTTCTCAACAGCGTCATGCAGACTTAAGCCTGACTCGTGATCGGTCAAAATCTGCGCCGTCGCAAGACAAAGACTATCACGTGCGACCGATTTTACACCACTTAAGACGCCCAAGCCGGTTTCTAAGCATTGCTCAATATCGAACATGGCCGAATCACCCCCGATAAGATCCGCCGACATTGCGGCTGATGGGGAATTGAATATAGTCTGCGATTCTAATAATTGTTTTTCAGCATCAATATCACTTGGTAGCTCACCGTCAAAGAAGAATTTTCGCAAAGGCTTATTCAACGCTGGCGCCAGACCACCTTCGACACCTTTCAGCAATAACACGCTTTTATAGCCGGCTTGTTTCGCCACTGTCGCGTAGATAGCAGGGTAAGCTTTATGCACATAACCGAGTACAAGATGTGTGTTTCGCTTAGCGCGAATAGGCACCAACAGACGCTCTAAGGTAGTTAGTGCGGTTCTCTTTACGATTCGATCTCGCAGATCTTGTAGCGCGAATAACGGCGACGCGTAACAACTTTGATCAACATAACCCCAGCCAATACCAGCAACATTGTCAGCGACATTTTGAGCATTCAACTGAGTTTCTATTCCAGCGGCTTTGTACACCTTGTGTGCGGTGACTCCATGCTTCGGCCCAACGGTTTCGACTCCATGAATAATAGCATTGTGACCACATGCCGATAGTACAGCGGGCATAAATGGTGTGATGCTAATATTTCGAACATATCCGTCAAACGGATCGGCGAGCACCAGCAGATCGTCCACATCAGCCGTTGCAGACTGAACTGAGCTAGTTAACGCATCATAAAGACCCAAAAACTCGTCGATCGACTCGCGCTTCATTCTCAGTGCAATCAGAAATACCGCTGTCTGTATCTCGTCAATATCACCATTGAGTATTCCCCGCATTACCAATGTCGCTCGTTCGCGGGAGATATCACGCCCACGATCTGGCCCTACCGCTATGTCTTTAATAGCCTCACGCATTGCCGCTTGGCTATCGTCTGCGAGGCTCGACTGGTCTAATTTAATATTCATGACAAGGATAATGCCACATACGCTGCAAGCTGCGGTAAAATACCCGAATGCAAAATTACCCTATTTTCGTCGACCTCAAGGATCAAGCGTGCTTAATGGTCGGTGGCGGCCCAGTTGCACTAAGAAAAATACGTCTTATGATTTCTGCAGGTGCAAAAATCACCGTCGTCGCACCCGAGATTTGCAGTGATCTCGAGGCTGAATTTGGCAACCAGATACAACATTTGGCACGACGTTTTGAAGACAGCGATATTATCGGGTATCGCTTAATCACCGCAGCTACCAGCGAGCCGGAGGTAAACAAACATGTATCGGCTCTGGCTCAAGCTATCAATATCCCGGTTAACGTGGTGGACCAACCTACCCTATGCAGCTTCATTACTCCGTCGATCGTCGATCGATCGCCGGTCTTGATTGCCATCTCTACCGGCGGTGATGCCCCTGTATTGGCGCGGATGTTGCGCGCCAAACTAGAAGCATTTATCCCCGCCAGTTATGGCCGACTCGCCGCTACAATGGGCCGCTATCGAGATGCCCTTAAACGAGCATTGCCAGAAGAGCGCGATCGTCGCATGTTTTGGGAAAAGGTAGTCCAAGGCCCAATTTCTGAACTGTTTTTTTCTGGTCGTAATGATGACGCTGAACAACAACTAGAAAAGCTTATTGAATCTAGCTCAACAACCGATAACAGTACTGGGGAAGTATGGCTGGTAGGTTCCGGCCCTGGCGACCCTGACCTACTTACCTTTCGAGCGCTAAGGCTTATGCAACAAGCAGACGTGGTACTTTATGACCGCTTAGTAAGCCCAGAAATTCTTAACTTATGCCGGCGCGATGCCGACCGTATATACGTCGGCAAACGCCGTGCCGAACACGCTGTTCCTCAAGGAGAGATAAATCAATTGTTGGTAGATCTTGCCAAACAAGGCAAGAGCGTAGTCAGGCTTAAGGGCGGTGACCCATTCATATTTGGTCGCGGCGGAGAAGAGATTGAGCTATTAGCCCAATCCGAAGTGCCGTTTCAGATCGTGCCTGGAATCACAGCAGCTAGCGGCTGTGCCACCTATGCCGGTATACCATTGACACATAGAGATCACGCTCAATCCTGCGTCTTTGTTACAGGTCACCTAAAAAATGGTACCGTCGAACTAAATTGGCCGATGCTGGCGAACCCAAATCAAACTGTGGTTATCTATATGGGCTTAGTTGGCTTACCTTACATATGTGAAAATCTCGTCGAGCATGGTGTCAGCAAGCACATGCCAATTGCATTGATTGAGCAGGGAACGACAAATAATCAGCGCGTATACACGGCAACCTTAGACACCATGCCTAAGATTATAAAAGACAAAGATGTAAAAGCGCCAACGTTGATCATCATCGGCTCTGTGGTTTCCTTACATAGAAAATTAGCGTGGTTCAAGCCCCAGAGCTAATAAACGCTAGCTATAAGAAGCAGCATACGATTAATTGCACATCAAGCCAAAACGCAAAAAGCCTCGCTAGTGCGAGGCTTTTTGATGGAGCTCAGTGTCTAAACAGTAACTATTAGGAGTTACTCTAGATAACCATTAAGCCGTCGCTGAAAAACAGCCAATCAAATAAATGACTAGGCAGCTGCTTCTTCTGAGGCAACGATGCTTACGTGCTTACGGTTTTTAGGACCCTTTACTTCAAATTTCACTACACCGTCTTTAAGAGCGAACAACGTGTAATCTCTGCCCATACCAACATCAGTGCCGGGATGAAAAGCGCTTCCACGCTGGCGAACAATGATAGTGCCTGCATTGATGAGTTGACCAGCGTAACGTTTTACGCCAAGACGCTTGGAATTAGAATCGCGACCGTTCCGTGAACTACCGCCTGCTTTCTTATGTGCCATTTTTTATGTGCCTCTTCTGTTAGCGAATAAACTAGCTTTTAGCCAGTTCAGTTGCTTGTTTAACCCATTCATCACGGTCAATACGACCTTTGAAGTTTAATTCTTCGTCGATACGAATAATATCTTCAGCTGTGAAATCAGCAATTTGTTGGAAAGTATTAATGCCTAAGCCTTCTAGTTTACCAACGATAACTGGGCCTACGCCAGAGATCTTGCTCAAATCATCACCAGCTTTAGCTGCCTTTTTCGGAGCAGCTTCTTTTTTAGCGGCCGCTTTCGGCGCTGCTGCCTTCTCTGGAGCCACTGCTTTCTCGGTAGCCACTGCTTTCTCGGTAGCTGCTGCTTTCTTAGGCGCGGCTGCCTTTTTAGCGGCTGCTTTACCACCAATAGCGGTAATCTCTAGCTCAGTATAGTTCTGACGATGGCCAGTACGTGTGCGAGAGTTTTGACGACGACGGAACTTCACAATACGTAGCTTTTTACCACGGCCATTGCTTAATACTGTTGCTTCAACAGTTTTAGCCAAAGTAGGAGTCCCTACTTCTACGCTGTCTCCGTCGCCAATCATTAATACTTGATCTAAAGTTACTTTGTCGCCTTCTTGTACATCTAAAGACTCAACTTTCAATTTGTCGCCTACAACGACGCGATATTGCTTACCGCCAGTTTTTACTACTGCGTACATTATAATACTCCGGCTCTTCAGCCTAGTTTTGCGTTCTGAAGGGGTTAAATCACGGATAACAGGGTGATTTATCTTTCTTCCAAATACGGACCCAGCGAACAGGCCGAGAATTCTAGTGTTTACAAGGTCTTGGGTCAACTCTTACGGAGCAATAATTAGGGCTTTTCGCGATTCAACGCCAGTTGTAAATAGCCCACTAAAAACGGCCGTTTTCAATCACTCTGCGCTATAATTCGAGACTATGACACTAAGTAGCCACCCTATTTCTGACACAAGTTCGCAAGCCATTGATATTCAATCAGTTATTTCTCTGGTTGAGCATGACATGACGACTGTCAACCAAACTATCGCAAAAAATCTCGACAGCGATGTAGCCTTAATAAATCAATTGGGCGCTTATATCGTTCAGGCGGGAGGCAAGCGATTACGACCCGTTGCATTACTGCTCACCGCCAAAGCGGCGAATCCGGAACAAACGGTTACCTCATCAGATCAAACGTTATTAGCGGCCATCGTCGAATTCATTCATACCGCGACCCTTCTCCACGATGACGTAGTTGACGAGTCAGATATGCGTCGCGGCCGTGAAACAGCAAATGAAGTATTCGGAAACGCTGCCAGCGTTTTAGTGGGCGACTACCTATACTCACGCGCTTTTCAGATGATGGTAGACGTTGGCAGCATGCGTGTTATGGAAATTTTATCGCGCACCACCAATCAGATCGCCGAAGGTGAGGTGATGCAACTGATCAACTGTGGCTCGGCAGACACCACCGAAGCTCAGTATATGGAAACTATTCAGTCAAAGACTGCGATTTTGTTTGAGGCCTCTACTCGTCTCGGCGCCGTGATAAGCAAGCAGGCCCGTCCAGTGGAAGAAGCGATGGCCGCTTATGGATTGCATCTTGGAACCGCTTTTCAGTTAGTAGATGATATTCTCGACTACACCGCTGACGCTGAAGCTATGGGTAAGAATGTCGGCGACGACCTTGCAGAAGGCAAGCCAACCCTACCCCTTATTAACGCAATCAAGCGTTCTACCGGCGCTGATAAACAACTTTTAGAAGACGCCATTACCAATGCAAGCCGCGACAACCTCGATGCAGTATTAAACCTCATCGAGCAAACGGGTTCACTTGCCTACACCGCCCGCATAGCTCGTGAGCAAGCGACGCTTGCACAATCGTGCTTAGAGGTGCTGCCTGAATCTCAATACAAGCAAGCACTAATGAAGTTAGCCCAGTTTTCAGTCGAGCGGACATATTAGTACAAAATTGAGGATCTGTTGACTCTTGCTTGGATAGAGCTAACGGCGTAATTTTGGCGCGTTTTTCTGAAAGCGACAATATCTTCTAAATCAGCTTCCCCTACCGCGATGTCTCAGCAAAAAAAGTTGCCCACGCGGACTCACCGTCACCCAACCGTGGTAATTCATTAGGCTCCATCAGTTTTCGCAAACTGACTTACCGGCCCATCTTGCGTCAAGACCGATGACCGCTTGGCCTTCGAAATGAAGCAAGACTATCTAGGGCGGCCTAAGTCACGGACAACTAAATCCATTGCCATCACCACTTCCTAATAGCTTCTTGGCCGCAGGATCAGGATCAGGATCACTAGTACAAACGAAAAAAACCTGCACTCAATAAAGAGTGCAGGCTTTTTGATTCGAAAACTTTACTACTTAAGCTGCGTCTTCTTCTTCAAAATCTTCTTCGACATCAAATAAAGCTGCATGAGCTTCTAAGTCGAAATCAACCAGTTGAATATACGCCATTGGTGCGTTATCGCCAGCACGGTTACCGCATTTAAGAACACGGGTATAACCACCGGGACGGTCCTTCATACGCTCACCAATTTGGTCGAACAACTTAGCAACGATATCGCGATCTTGTAACTTAGCAAAGGCGATACGCTTGTTGGCTAATGTCACATTTTTACTAAGAGTGATCATTGGTTCAACAAACATACGAAGCTCTTTAGCTTTCGCGACGGTAGTTTTGATTTGCTCGTGCTTCAACAAAGACACCATCATATTGCGAAACATCGCTTGACGGTGGCTTGAATTACGGTTGAACTGACGGCCTGATTTTCTATGTCTCATGACAGAAACCTATCTCTATTAAATTAATTCTAGCTATCACTGTCTACACGAAGTGCAGCAGGCGGCCAATTTTGTAATTGCATACCCAAAGACAATCCGCGTTGAGCGAGTACGTCTTTGATCTCAGTAAGTGATTTTTTACCCAAGTTTGGAGTCTTCATCAACTCTACTTCTGAGCGTAATACCAAATCACCGATGTAGTAGATGCTCTCCGCTTTTAAGCAGTTAGCCGAACGAACCGTTAGCTCTAATTCATCTACCGGACGAAGCAATACAGGATCTACTTCTGGTTCTTTTTCTTCTTGAGTAACAGCAGCAATCTCTTCCAAATTAACAAAAACTTGAATTTGTTGGCTCAGTGCAGTCGCTGCTTTACGGATAGCATCTTCAGGATCAATCGTTCCGTTAGTTTCTATCTTCAAGGTCAATTTATCTAAGTCTGTACGCTGCTCAACACGAGCATCATCCACTGAGTAAGACACTTTCAATACTGGACTGTATGTCGCATCAAGCTGCATCAAACCAATTTCTTTGTCTTCAGTATCACTCTTACGAGACTCAGAAAGTTGATAACCACGACCGCTACGAACTGTCAATTCAGCATGGAACTTAGCATCCTTAGACAAATGAGCAATTATATGATCAGGGTTTGAAATTTCAACATCCGCTACTGTTTGAATATCTCCGGCTCTTAATACGCCTTCGCCGTTAGCACTCAACGTAAGGGTAACCGACTCATCAAACTCTTTCTTAACGGCTACGCCTTTAAGGTTCAACAAAATATCAATCACATCCTCTTGCACGCCTTCAATAGAAGAATATTCGTGCAATACGCCATCAATCTTTACTTCTGTAATAGCGGCACCAGGAATGCATGACAACAAAATGCGACGCAAAGCGTTACCTAATGTATAACCAAAACCACGTTCTAGTGGCTCTATCACAACTTTGGAGCGCGTACCGTCTTCAGTAGTAACGTCTACAAAGCGTGGGGTTAACAATTGTTCAATAGTTTCTGACATTTTGGATTGTCTCCAGTTATTTACCGGACCCTCTGGCGGGCAACGGTTAAATGTTTACGGTCTAAAGATTAAGCAAGCGCTATAAGAAAACAGGCGCTTGCCTAAAGAAGCGTTTTACTTAGAGTAAAGTGCAACTACTAATGATTCATCGATATCTGCAGACAACTCACTGCGCTCAGGAGCTGCTTTGAAAACACCCTTCTTCGCAGCGACTTCAACTTTACACCAATCAGGCAAACCAATTTGTTCAGCGATTTCTAATGCAGCGCCTATACGCAATTGCTTTTTAGCTTTATCGCGAATCTCGATTTCATCGCCTGGCTTGACATTATAAGAAGGAATGTTAACCAATTGACCGTTAACCTTAATTGATTTATGGCTAACTAACTGTCGAGCTTCAGCACGCGTAACAGCAAAACCCATGCGGTATACAACGTTATCTAAACGAGACTCAAGCAGTGTTAATAAGTTTTCACCTGTAGAACCTTTCACACGAGCGGCTTCAGTGTAGTATGCGCGGAATTTCTTCTCTAATACGCCATAAATACGACGTAACTTTTGCTTCTCACGAAGCTGTGTACCGTAAACAGTAGTACGCGGACGACGAGACTGTGCTGTCGCTCCCGGTACTTTGTCCATCTTACATTTTGATTCTAGCGAACGCGCAGGGCTTTTAAGGAATAAATCCGTGCCTTCGCGACGCGCCAACTTACAAGTTGGGCCTATATATCTTGCCATTTTGTTTGTCCTGTCTTTAAAGTTGCTCTCGACCTATGTGACGCGCTTCTAGTCCTTGCGGATTTGAAGCCATAGAATCGAACGGGTTATACGCGACGCTTCTTAGAAGGGCGACAACCATTATGTGGAATTGGAGTTACGTCTGTAATTTGCGTTACGTCGAAACCACAGTTATTTAGCGCACGAACCGCTGACTCACGACCAGGACCAGGGCCCTTAACGCGAACTTCGATGTTCTTCATACCAAACTCTTGCGCCATCTTACCGCAGCGATCAGCGGCTACTTGAGCAGCAAAAGGAGTACTTTTACGTGAACCGCGGAAACCAGAGCCGCCAGCAGTTGCCCAGCACAAAGCATTACCGTGACGGTCGCTTATAGTGATGATTGTATTATTGAAAGAAGCTTGGATATGAGCGATACCATCGACGATATGCTTTTTAACTTTCTTCTTCGTTTTGCTAGGTGATTTAGCCATTTTATTTTCTCAAAAACAGATCTTCTACGTTCCTCACCGGCCTAACCAATATGTAGGTTAATTACCGATGACTAATAAAGAAGCTGGCGCTTTAGCGCTTGATTGGTTTACGTGGACCCTTACGAGTACGCGCATTAGTTTTAGTCCGTTGTCCGCGCAAAGGCAAACCACGACGATGACGGATACCACGAAAGCAACCCAAGTCCATCAAACGTTTGATGTTCATAGATACTTCACGACGTAAGTCACCCTCTACTTCGAACTTAGCTACCTCAGCACGAAGTTTTTCAGCTTCTGGCTCAGACAATGCGCTAACTTTAGTAGAGCGTTCAATTCCTGCCGCATCACAAATTGAGTGTGAGCGAGTTTTACCGATGCCGTAGATTGACGTTAGTGCAATCTCAACATGTTTGTGTGATGGTAGATTAATACCTGCAATACGTGCCACTGTGTGTCTCCGGATGCGTTTCTATTACCTGTAGAACCCATCGCTGAACCACGCCGTTAACAGCGCCTTGAACAACAAGGTCCCAAAGGACATTTTGATTTACTTTCTAGTACTACCTGAAAGGCGCGCTAGAATACTGTTTAGGTGATTAGAAAGCAACCTTCGACTAGCTAAAAGCAAGTAAAAAACTGTTTCAAACCTTTTAAATATTTACTTTGCGTTAGAGGTGCTGAGATTTTATTTCCAAACGAGGCGCTTGTTAGTTTTAAAGCGGAGTGTGCTGTTGCACATGAGCATTTAAAATTAACAAGCAACGAAGTATGGGAGCAAAAGATCAGTGCCTATAATGCGAAGTTAGCCTTGACGCTGCTTATGACGTGGCTCGCTGCAAATAACGCGAACAACACCTTTACGACGAACAACTTTACAGTTACGGCAGATTTTTTTTACTGATGCACGAACTTTCATGATTTACCTCAGAACGATGTTCTAAAATGTTCTTATTTTACTCTTCAGCAGATCTAGCGACGGCGTTTGCGGCCGTTACCAGATTTACCGGTTAAGTTTGTTTTCTTCATTAAGCTTTCATACTGTTGCGACATTAGATGAGATTGCACTTGGCCCATCAAATCCATAATCACAACAACAATAATAAGCAACGATGTACCACCAAAATAAAACGGCACATTGTAATTCACAATCAATAGCTCGGGAAGCAAGCACACGACTGCTAAGTAGATAGCACCGACCAACGTCAGCTTAGATACCACGCCATCTATATAACGGGCGGTTTGTTGACCTGGTCTTATACCAGGAACAAACGCACCTTGTTTCTTCAAATTCTCGGCAATCTCTTTCGGATCAAATGTCAACGCGGTGTAAAAGAAGGCAAAGAACAGGATCATGCCAATGTACATGATAGTGTAAACCAACTCGCCAGGTTGCATCTTAGTTGAGATATCTCTCAACACTCCAGCAACACCGGTAGCCGACTCGTTACCGAAAAAACCGACCAAACTCGCCGGGAACAAAATTATGCTCGAAGCAAAAATCGGTGGAATTACGCCAGCCATATTCATCTTCAAAGGAAAATAAGAAGCCGGCGCTTGCATTACCTGATTGCCACGTTGTTGGCGCGCATAATTAACAGTCAAACGACGTTGACCGCGCTCAACGAACACCACGAAAGCGGTTACGGCGGCAACCGCGAGCAACAAGAACACCACGAATAAAGGCGAAAACTCACCGCTATTAGCTAACTCGATAGTCCCACCAATAGCGCTAGGCAGGCCAGCGACAATACCTGCGAAAATGATAAGCGACATGCCATTACCAATACCGCGCTCAGTGATCTGCTCACCCAGCCAAACCAAAAACATGGTTCCGGCGACCAAAGCCAACACACAAACGATTGTGAATTGCATCCCCGTTATTAATGTTACTGGCACACCGTTAGCCGTTTGCGACTGCACTGTACTCGCGACACCAAATGCTTGGAAAGTAGCTAGCACTACCGCGGCATACTTAGTCCATTTTTGAATCTTGCGCCTGCCAGACTCACCTTCAGCCTTAATCTGCTTGAGCCGTGGCTCAACTGCAGTCAGCATTTGAATAATAATTGATGCTGATATATAGGGCATCACGCCAAGTGCCATAACTGACAGTCGGCTAAGTGCTCCGCCGGAGAACATATTCAATACATCTAGAATAGAACCACGGTTTTGCTCAAAAAGAGCGGAGATGGCTATTGGATCGACACCAGGCACCGGTACGTGGGTGCCTAGCCGATAGACTACCAAAGCAGCCAACACGAAACCTATTCGCGACCAAAGTTCTTTTAGTTTTCCAGACCCAGCGAGGGCCGCAGCTTGTTCTCGTGACATTATTTAATCCTAAGCTCTTATTCCGTGACTTTTGTGTTAATTATCGTAGTAGCTTTATTGGGACTTAACATTAACTTTAAAGGTGTCGGTAGAAGACTAAACTAGTCTTCTACTTTTCCGCCAGCAGCTTCGATCGCCGCTTTCGCGCCTTTCGTTGCACCGACGCCTTGAAGCGTTACTGCTTTAGTCAACTCACCAGAAAGAACAACTTTCGCCCGTAGATGACCTGCGTTTAACAATCCGGCTAAACGCAGAGCGGCTAAATCGACCGTTTCGCCTTCAACAAGGTTTAATTCGTGCAAACGAATTTCCGCCATGTTTTTAGCCATCATTGAACGGAAACCACGTTTCGGTAAACGACGTTGAAGAGGCATTTGACCACCTTCAAAACCGATTCGAATTGTACCGCCAGTACGAGATTTTTGGCCTTTGTGACCACGTCCCGCCGTCTTACCAGTTCCAGAACCAATGCCACGGCCTACGCGTTTACGCGAATGCTTAGCACCTTCAGCTGGTTTAATTGTATTTAAACGCATTGTTTTATACCTCTTCCCACTTTAGTAAGTAAGAAACTTTATTAATCATGCCACGGTTTTCAGGGGTATCTATTACCTCAACCGTTTGGTGCATGCGACGTAAACCTAAGCCTTTCACACAAGCCATGTGCTTTGCACCACGACCGAACATGCTTTTCACTAAGGTTACTTGGATTTTCTTTTCGTTAGCCATTTGTCTATACCGAATGTAATCAGGAGAGCGTTACCGCTACTCCATAATTTCTTTAACTGACTTACCGCGCTTAGCAGCAACCGACGCCGGGCTATTGATCGAACGTAAACCTTTAATTGTTGCGCGAACAACATTTACAGGATTAGTTGAACCAATGCATTTCGCCAATACGTCTTTAACACCAACCGCTTCGAATACAGCACGCATTGTGCCACCCGCGATGATGCCCGTACCTTCTGATGCTGGACGCATCACTACGGTAGAACCGGCGTGAGTCGCAACAACAGGGTATTGCAATGTGCCGCCAACCAAATGAACTTTCTTCATCTCTCGACGACCAGAATCCATTGCCTTAGACACTGCCAACGGCACTTCTTTCGACTTACCTCGACCAATGCCGACGCTGCCTTTTCCATCACCAACAACCGTTAGCGCGGAAAAACCAAAAATTCGACCACCTTTTACTACTTTCGCTACGCGACGTACATTAATAAGTTGCTCTAAGCTCTCATCAACAGGTGTACGATCATTGCGATTATTTCTTTTTGGACCAGCCATATTATATCTCCTAAGACCCTAAACGGTATCCGTTACAGCTTGAGGCCAGCTTCGCGAGCGGCTTCAGCTAGTGCTTTTACGCGACCGTGGTAACGAAAACCAGATCGATCGAAGGCGACTGACTCTACGCCAGCTTGCTTAGCGAGTTCAGCAATTTGCTTGCCTACTAATGCAGCGGCATCGCAATTACTTGTATTCTTCGCCTTTTTCTTAATACCGGCATCAAGCGTTGACACTGCGGCCAACACATTACCGCCGGTTTCATCGATAACTTGCGCATAGATATGCTGAGAAGTACGGTGAACGCTCAATCGGCTTACGCCTTGACGAGCAATCTTGGCACGCAATTTCTTGGCGCGACGTAGACGAGCTTGTTTTTTATCTTTCATCTTAGACTCCGCTTACTTCTTCTTAGCTTGCTTGCGCAATACGTATTCATCGGCATAACGTACGCCCTTGCCTTTATATGGCTCAGGCTTACGATATGAACGGATCTCAGCAGCTACTTGACCGACTTTCTGCTTGTCGATACCAGTAACAACGATTTCTGTATTGCTCGGAGTTGTAACCGTAATGCCATCACGCACTTCGTATACAACAGGGTGTGAAAAACCCAGAGTAAGGTTCAATTTTTGACCTTGGGCTTGGGCACGATAACCAACACCAACAATAGTAAGCTTCTTTTCAAAGCCGGACGTAACGCCCTTTACCATATTATTGATCAGAGCACGTGTGGTGCCTGCAAGCGCGATTGCGTCTTTGCTGGTCACGTTGGCGGCAACTTTAATAGTTGCATCTTCTTGGGCGACTGAAACAAGCTTATGGACATTCCACTCTAGCTCGCCTTTAGCACCTTTCACCCTAACCAATTGACCATTCAACGTCACATCGACGCCGCTTGGCAAACTGACAGGTGCGTTTGCAATTCTTGACATTCTATTTTCTCTATTAATGCAGCTTTGGCACCATTGCCGAGGCTTACTTAATTCATTTAGGTTAGAGACTCCGATTAACGAAGCCTTTAACACCGCTTGAGGCCAAGGCCTCAAGGGGCGGCTATACTAACAGCAAATTGGCTATCGCTATAGCCTTTTGTTATAACAAATTGAACGAAAAAAAATTCGGCCGTTTGTTATAACAAACATAGACTTAAAGGCTTAGCTTACGTGGCAAAGAACTTCACCACCAACACCCGCAGAACGTGCTGCGCGATCGGTCATAATGCCTTTACTAGTAGAAATAATAGCCACACCTAAACCGCCATTTACTTTCGGCAGCTCTTCAGCGTTTTTATAAACACGAAGACCAGGCTTACTAATACGTTGAATCAGCTCTATTACTGGAGCGCCTTCAAAATATTTCAACTTGATTGTCAAAGATGGTTTTTTATCTTCTACCGAAGCACTGAAATCTTCAATGTAACCTTCTTCCTTTAATACCTTAGCAATTGCCGCCTTGATTTTAGAACCAGGCATTGTTAAAGACACTTTTTCTGCGTGATGCGCGTTACGGATGCGTGTTAGCAGATCCGCGATTGGGTCAGTCATCATAATGGTGTACCGTTTTTATCTGTTGCGCTGCTCAAAATTAATCTTTAAGCAGCTGTACTAAATGTTGTGGAGTTCGAACTTACCAGCTCGCTTTCACTACACCTGGCGCTTGGCCTTTAAGAATTACTTCGCGTAGCTTGATGCGACTTAAGCCAAACTTGCGGTAGTAACCGTGTGGACGACCCGTTAAGGCGCAGCGATTACGTTGACGAGACTTACTAGAGTCACGTGGCAACTTTTGCAATGCCATCATCGCCGCCCACTTATCGTCATATTCGACCTCTGGGTCGCTTATAACTTCAGTTAACTCATCGCGACGCTTTTGGAAGCGGTCATTTAGTTTCGTGCGCTTAACGTCACGAGCGATCATAGATTTCTTAGCCATAGCTTTAGTCTCTAATTATTTAGTCTTAAGAGGAAAGTTGAATCCGCGCAGTAACGCTTCAGCTTCCTCGTTGTTTGCAGCACTTGTAGTAATGGTGATGTCCATACCGCGTAGCGCGTCGACTTTGTCATATTCGATTTCCGGAAATACGATCTGCTCTTTCAAACCGAAAGTGTAGTTACCTCGTCCGTCGAACGATTTAAGGTTCAAACCACGAAAGTCACGAATACGTGGGATTGCGACAGTTACCAAGCGATCAAAAAATTCATACATGCGATCACGACGGAGGTTTACCTTCGCGCCAATCGGCCAACCGTCACGAATTTTAAAGCCGGCTACTGATTTACGAGCCAAAGTAACTACTGGCTTTTGACCGCAAATGCGCTCCAAATCGGCGACCGCACTTTCAATAATTTTCTTGTTACCAACTGCTTCTCCCAAACCCATGTTGATCGAAATCATGGTTATACGAGGGATTTGCATTGCACTCGAAAATTTAAACTTTTCTTGCAATTGTGGAACTACGTTCTTCACGTAATGTTCTTGCATTCTTTTCATTGTTTTATACCTTTTAGTGGAAGTACAACGCCTAAGCGTCTAATTTACTTCCATCAGATTTGAATACGCGGTGCTTGTCTTTGCCTTCGCCTTCAATGCGCACTTTGTCCGCCTTGTTGGTCGTAGGGTTTAAGATTGCAACGTTTGATAGTTGGATTGGCGCCTCTTTAGAGATGATGCCGCCCGTCACGCCCGCCATAGGGTTAGCTTTAACGTGCTTTTTAACCAACTGAATATCATTAACCAAAGCGCGGCCATCTTCCATAATCTGAAGAATAGCTCCGGTTTTACCCTTATCGCGTCCTGATACTACGATCACTTGATCGCCTTTCTTAATCTTGTTCATTGTCGTTAACCTAGTCGTTAGACTTAAATTTGATAGTCGTTAGACTTAAATTTTAAGCCTTAGCCTATTCTGACAATCGCTTATAGCACTTCTGGTGCTAATGAAACGATCTTCATAAAGTTGTCGCCACGTAACTCACGAGTTACTGGGCCAAAAATACGAGTACCCATAGGCTGTCTTGAAGCGTTCAAGATAACCGCAGCGTTCTTATCAAAACGGATAACTGAACCATCTGGACGACGAACACCTTTACGAGTGCGAACGATAACTGCGTCATACACAGCACCTTTCTTAACACGTGAGTTAGGAAGTGCTTCTCGAACACTTACTTTAATAACGTCGCCGATACCGGCATAACGTCGCTTAGAGCCACCAAGAACTTTGATACACATTACTTTACGTGCACCGCTGTTGTCAGCTACTTCTAAAATACTTTGCATTTGAATCATGGGGTTACTCCAATTCTATTCAGTGCTTAAATTCTTATGATTGATTAACGGAGCGGACTAAGCAATAACTGCTTTATCTACAACTTTAACCAAGCGCCAAGACTTATTCTTTGACAGCGGACGACATTCTTCAATGAGTACAGTGTCGCCTTCGCCACACACATTCTCTTCGTCATGAGCCAAGAACTTAGTCGATTTACGGATGTACTTACCGTACAAAGGGTGCTTTTCGCGGCGTTCAACCATCACTGAGATAGTTTTTTCGCCTTTATTACTTACCACTTTGCCTTCAACGCTACGAGCGCCAGTATTTTCAGTCATTTCAATAACCTCTAACTTTGAGCAGCTGTAGCAGCTAGCTCGTTTAGGATAGTCTTGATACGAGCTACTTCACGACGAATCTTTTTGAAACGTGATGTATCCGAAAGTTGACCAGTGCCTCTTTTCATACGAAGGCTGAATTCTTCTTTACGAAGCTCAACCAATTCGTCTTTCAGCTCGGTAGCTGACTTTGCGCGTATTAACGCAGCTTTTGATTCAGTAGCCATTAGTCACCTACCTGACGCTTAACAAATTTACATTTAAACGGAAGTTTGGCGGCCGCTAAAGTGAACGCCTCACGTGCAAGCTCTTCGCTAACACCTTGAAGTTCATATAACATTTGGCCTGGCTTTACTTCCATAACCCAAAATTCAGGGTTACCTTTACCTTTACCCATTCGGGTTTCTAACGGCTTCTTAGAAACCGGCTTGTCTGGGAAAACACGAATCCAAACACGACCGCCACGTTTAATGTGACGAGTAATTGTTCTACGTGCTGCCTCAATCTGACGCGAAGTCATGCGACCACGTGTCGTTGATTGCAAACCGAATTCACCGAAGCTCACCTTGTTACCAGTGGTGGCTAATCCGCGATTACGCCCTTTATGCGCTTTGCGGAATTTGGTACGTTTTGGTAATAACATTTTTATCTTCCTCTATAATCAGCGCGCTATTTAGCGGCAGGCGTAGCTTTGTCGTCAGACACTACACTATTAACAGGTTGGAAAATTTCGCCTTTGAAGATCCACACTTTGACACCAATGATGCCGTAAGTAGTCAATGCTTCGCTGGTTGCATAATCGATATCGGCACGTAGCGTATGAAGTGGCACACGACCTTCGCGGTACCATTCTGAACGTGCGATTTCAGCACCATTCAAACGACCCGAAATCATCACCTTTACGCCTTGAGCACCAGCGCGCATAGCTGATTGAACAGAACGCTTCATTGCACGACGGAACATTACGCGCTTTTCTAGCTGCTGGCAGATGCCGTCTGCAACTAACTGAGAATCAATCTCAGGCTTGCGAATTTCTTCAACCGACACTTGTGTTGGTAGGCCAGTCATCGCCGCGATAGCTTTACGCATGCGATCAATGTCTTCGCCTTTCTTACCAATAACAATACCTGGGCGGGCTGTATGGATAATTACATTGATGTTTTGCGCTGGGCGCTCAATCGTAATATTACTTACCGCCGCGTTCTTTAATTTCTTTTCAAGAAACTCACGAACTTTCAAGTCTTGCAATAAGAACTTCGAGTAATCAGTTTTGTCAGCAAACCATTTGGCATTGAAATCTTTAACAATGCCCAAACGCATACCGTTAGGATGTACTTTTTGACCCATTTTATTGGCCTCCGTTGCTGGCGCTGTGGACACCTAGTTCGTCGCTCACAGAAACTGTGATGTGGCTAGAACGTTTCAAAATTCCAAACGCACGGCCTTTAGCTCGAGGACGCATACGCTTCATGGTTGGACCTTCGTCAACGAAGCACTTAGATACAAACAACTCATCGATGTCTGCACTTTCATTGTGCTCAGCGTTGGCGATAGCCGACTCAAGTGTTTTCAATACTAGGCTCGACGCTTTGGTCTCACCGAAAGAAAGAATCTCTAGCGCACGAGACACAGACTTGCCGCGGATTAGATCCACTGCTAGACGTGCTTTTTGTGGTGAGATGCGAACATTTTTCGCAGTAGCTTTAACTTGCATTATAGTTAACCCCTATCGACCTTTCTTATCAGCAATATGGCCTTTGAACGTACGAGTTGGCGAAAATTCACCCAACTTGTGTCCAACCATATTTTCCGAAATCAACACTGGTATGTGTTGACGACCGTTATGAACAGCAATAGTCAAACCGACAAATTCCGGCATGATCATGCTACGACGTGACCAAGTTTTGATAGGCTTGCGGTCATGTGCTGCCGCTGCCTTCTCAACTTTTGCCCATAGGTGGTGATCTACGAATGGGCCTTTTTTAATTGAACGTGCCATTAGCTAGTCCCCTATTTCTTGCGACGACGAATAATCATCGAATCGCTGCGTTTGTTTGAACGAGTACGGTAACCCTTAGTAGGTACACCAGTAGGTGATACCGGATGACGACCACCAGAGGTACGGCCTTCACCACCACCATGTGGGTGATCTACTGGGTTCATAGCAACACCACGAACAGTCGGGCGAATACCACGCCAGCGCTTAGCACCGGCTTTACCCAATTTACGTAGAGAATGCTCTGAATTACCGACTTCGCCTAAGGTTGCACGACATTCAAGAAGAACCTTGCGCATTTCGCCAGAGCGTAAACGGATTTGAGCGTACTTGCCCTCTTTACCAACGACTTGGATTGAAGTACCAGCAGAACGCGCCAACTGGCCGCCTTTTTCTGGCTTCAACTCAACGTTGTGTACAACCGAACCTACCGGGATGTTGCGCAATGGCAAACAGTTACCTGTCGCGATTGGCGCATCGACGCCAGAGATTACTTTATCGTCTGCCTTAATGCCTTTAGGCGCCAAGATATAACGACGTTCGCCGTCGGCGTACAATAATAGTGCTAAGTGTGCGCTTCGATTTGGGTCGTATTCCAAACGCTCTACCTTTGCCGGTATTGCATCTTTGTTACGACGAAAATCTATAACACGATATTTACGCTTGTGACCGCCACCTCGATGACGGACAGTGATGCGACCTACATTGTTACGTCCGTTTATCGCCCGCTTTGACTCAAGCAGAGCCTTAAACGGCTCGCCTTTGTGCAAATCAGGGTTAACAACACGTACTGTGCCGCGACGACCCGGAGAGGTAGGTTTTAACTTTACCAATGCCATTTCTATTTACCTTACAGTCTTATGCTTGAAACTCAGCGAAATCAATATCGCTGCCGTCTTTCAAGCGGATGTATGCTTTTTTTCGATCGTTTCGTTTGCCAATTGATTTGCCAAAACGTTTAGTCTTACCTTTAACGTTTAAGATTTTCACTGACTCAACTTCAACGTCGAACGCTTGCTCAATTGCCGCTTTCACGTCATTACGTGTGGCGCTATTAGCTACTTGAAATACAGCTTGGCCTGACACTTCAGCGGCTCGTGTGCTTTTCTCTGTAACAACAGGTGCGATTAGCACTTGATACAATTCGTCTTTTGACAGCGCGGAGCCGCCATAATGTTTACTTTGGCTCATGCGAAAGTCTCCTCGATTTGCTTAACCGCCGCTGAAGTCATTAAGACTTTATCGAAACCGATTAAGCTGACAGGATTGATCTCGTCAGCTTCTAAAATGCCAACGTGATACAAGTTGCGAGATGCCAACGCCAAGTTCTCATCAAACTCATGCGTTACTACCAATACGTCTTCGATCTTCATCTCATTCATTCTGGCGACTAGTTGCTTAGTTTTAGGCTCAGCAACAGTAAAGTCATCAGCAATAATCAAACGATCTTGACGTACCAACTCAGACAAAATTGAACGCATCGCTGTTCTGTATGCCTTGCGATTCATTTTTTGTGAGAAATCTTGAGGTGCCGCTGGGAATGTTTTACCACCACCACGCCAAATTGGGCTTCGCGAAGTACCGGCACGAGCTCGGCCAGTACCTTTTTGACGCCAAGGCTTAGCACCGCCACCAGATACCGAAGAACGGTTCTTTTGACTGCGTGTGCCTTGACGAGCGCCCGCTTGATAAGCGACAACTGCTTGATGGATCAGGTTTTCATTGTACTCGACGCCAAATACATCGTCAGATACGTTCAAAGCTGAACCGTTATTTTGTTTTAGTTCCATGATGCGACCTACTTCTGAGTTTTATCTTTCGATTTAACGGAAGGCTTGATGATCACGCTGCCGCCTTTTGATCCAGGCACAGAGCCTTTGACCAAAATAACGTTACGCTCAGCGTCTACTCGAACTACTTCCAAGCCTTGCTGAGTACGCTTACGTGCACCCATGTGTCCGCCCATTTTCTTGCCTTTAAAGACTTTACCTGGGTCTTGACACTGACCAGTTGAACCGAGCGAACGGTGAGATACAGATACACCGTGAGTCGCACGCAAACCACCGAAACCCCAACGCTTAATACCACCGGCAAAACCTTTACCGATTGATGTGCCCTGAACATCTACTTTTTGGCCTGCTTCAAACAGATCAACATTAACTTCAGAACCAACTTCTAGTTCTGCTTGCGCAGCTGAAATGCGAAATTCAGTAATACGTGTGCCTGGTGCAACCTTAGCTTTAGCGTAATGACCAGCCAATGCTTTAGGAACGCGGTTAGCACGACGCTCACCACTAGCAACTTGCACGGCTTCATACCCGTCAGTTTCAACTGTTTTTACTTGTGTGACACGGTTAGTAGCAACTTCTACCACCGTAACAGGAACAGAACGTCCGTCTTCTTGAAAGACGCGCGTCATACCTATTTTTTGTCCGATTAATCCAAGTGACATTTTTCTATCAACTCTTTTTAGTGTTTTGGCCAGAGGTACTTACTTGAGAATCAAATAAGTACTAGTTAACCTTAATTTCAACGTCTACGCCTGCTGCCAAGTCAAGACGCATAAGTGCGTCTACAGTCTTGTCAGTTGGCTCAACGATATCGACGATACGCTTGTGTGTGCGCACTTCGAACTGATCTCGTGCTGTTTTGTTCACGTGTGGTGAACGCAAAAGAGTCAAACGCTCAATTCGAGTCGGCAGCGGAATCGGTCCACAAACTACCGCACCTGTGCGCTTTGCTGTGTCAACAATCTCTTGTGCCGAACGATCGATCATGCGGTGATCAAAAGCCTTAAGCCGAATGCGAATTTTTTGATTTTCGACGCTCATAGTTAACCTATAACCTTATAAAATATTTTTAATTTCTTATACAACAACGTACAAAACTTGTTTTATCTTCCAAGCACTGACGTTTTTGGAGGTGCGCATCATACACTAAGTAAATGCGCAATACTGCAAAACGAAAGCAACAAAGGGTTAAATAAATCCCGATATTAACTAGTGCGAGTAGATTTTGTTCACAATCGAGGCGCGGGAAGAATCTAGAAGCGGAGCGTGTCTGTTTAAGCTGTTCGCAAAAAAGGGGCACGTGAGTATTCTAAATTCTTTTCGCAACGAAGAGTGAGGACAAAAGATGCCGTACTAAGCGTTGATTTTTGCTACAACACCTGCACCAACTGTCCGGCCACCTTCACGAATAGCGAATCGAAGACCTTCTTCCATCGCGATTGGCGCAATCAACTCAACATTCATCTTAATGTTGTCACCAGGCATTACCATCTCAACGCCTTCAGGTAGCTCACAAGCACCC
>JBKEFT010000036.1:0-66657 GCA_046709645.1 Arenicella sp. | reverse complement strand
GCTTGTACCCCGAGGGCAGCTGCTCGTCACGAACAATTCTCCCGGTCCAATCGACCAGTTCTAAATAGTCTCGTAGAACAAACGGCAAGCCCGTTTTATCTGGTTGGGAGCCAACAAAGTTTTCGAGCAACAATTTAACTGGGACAGGCACTTCTAGGAAGAGATAGAGCTTTCGGTCACGGTTACTTTTTTATAAATCGTACTAATGGGTGACCCTGTTTTCGGGAATCTATACTACTTTTAATTCAGCCAGATACAACGCGCTGTTTTGAGTGTAATGAACGGCCCCCATCTTCAACATAGCTTGGGTCTTTCCATCGAGTTCTTTAACCACTTTTGCCGGTGAGCCTAACACCATTGAGCCATCGGCTATAACCATGTTCTCGGTTACCAAAGCATTGGCTCCGATCAGACAGTTTTTGCCAATTTGGGCACCGTTTAGTATCACCGCGTTCATACCGATAAGAGTGCCTTCGCCAATGGTGCAGCCGTGCAGCATTACTTTATGGCCGACGGTGACATTGGCTTCTATGACGATTGGGTAGTTGTCGTCAACGTGCAAAATCGAACCGTCTTGGATGTTTGAATTTTTACCAATGGTGATAGGTTCATTGTCAGCTCGTAATACGCAATTGAACCACACGCTGGCATTCTCGTGCATCACTACCGAACCGATTAAATCGGCTGAGGGCGCAACAAAACAAGAGGGGTGAATATCAGGTGTTTTATCACCTAGCTTGTAGATCATCTAATTACATTCCTGATACGAGGTTGATCATTACGCCAGCGGCGACGGCCGAGCCGATTACGCCAGCGACGTTTGGCCCCATAGCATGCATCAATAAGAAGTTTTGTGGATTGGCTTCTAGGCCGACCTTATTGGCAACTCGTGCTGCCATAGGCACTGCTGATACACCGGCAGCACCGATTAATGGATTGATTTGATGCTTTGAAAACTTGTTCATCAACTTGGCCATCAATACACCTGCGGCTGTGCCAATACAAAATGCGACTGCGCCCAAGCCCAAGATGCCGAGTGTTTCATAATTGAGGAACATATCAGCGCTCATTTTAGAGCCAACGCCGAGACCCAGAAAGATGGTGACGATGTTGATTAGCGCATTTTGTGTGGTATCACTCAAGCGAGCCACCACGCCGCACTCTTTCATAAGGTTACCAAAGCAGAACATGCCTAATAGTGGTGCGGCATCGGGCAGTAAGAATGCTACCAGCAGCAACAGCGTAAGCGGAAAGATGATTTTCTCAGCGCCAGAAACAGTGCGCAATTGCTCCATCTTTATTTCGCGCTCAGCTTGAGTGGTCATTGCGCGCATGATTGGCGGTTGAATGATCGGCACTAAGGCCATGTATGAGTAGGCGGCCACGGCCACTGCACCCAATAACTCAGGTGAGAGTTTACTAGTGACGAAGATCGCCGTCGGACCATCGGCCCCGCCGATAATGCCAATAGAGGCGGCGTCACGAATACTAAAATCAAGTATGCCGAAATGACCAAGCGCGACGGCACCCAAAACGGTGCTGAAGATGCCAACCTGCGCCGCCGCGCCTAACAACAGTGTCTTTGGGTTCGCCAGTAGCGGACCAAAATCGGTCATTGCGCCAACGCCCATAAATATAATCAACGGGAAGAGGCCGGTTTCAATCCCGGCGCTGTAAATGTAGTAAAGCAACCCACCCGGGCTGGTCATATGACCGGCGGCATCGTAGATCGGTGCTAGCTCGAAGCCCGCACCAGGGATATTGGCGAGTAGGGTGCCAAAGCCTATTGGCACCAATAATAAGGGCTCGAAGCCCTTGCGAATGGCGAGGAATAAAAGCCCTAAACCAACCATCATCATAAAGATTTGGCCCGCTTGAACTTGTGCCAAACCAGAGCTTAGCCAGAGAGTGTTTAAGTTATCCATAGTCTGAAAGCTCCTTAAGCGATGTTCAGCAAGCTGTCGCCAACTGAAATGCTGTCGCCTTCGCGCACATTAATGCTGGCGATTTGGCCATCCTTTGATGCGGTAATATTGGTCTCCATTTTCATCGCTTCCAAAATCAATACGGTGTCCCCCGTTTTGACCTGTTGGCCGACGCTGACCGGAACGTTAATTACGTTTCCGGCCAGCGGAGCGATAACCGGTTCGCCTGTTGACACTGGTGCGGCAGAACCTGTTGAGTCGGCAGTTGAGCCGGAAGGTTGGCCGCCAATTGCGGCGATGCCAGAAACATCGCCACCCTCGGTTACCGTTACCGTGTAGCTTTGGCCTTCTACCTCAACCGTATAAATTCCGTCGCCGGACTCGGTTGTTGGTGTTGAGCTCGGCGCTGAACTTACTGGCTTACCCGTCGGTACGGGCTCAAATGCGCTAGGGTCGTGGCGGTTTTTGATAAAGTTCAAACCAACTTGAGGGAATAGTGCGTAGCTTAAAACGTCATCTATAAAGTCTTTACCCTTTTTAGTATCGAGCTTATGCTCGTTAACCAAGCCTTGAAATTCGGCGGTTAGCGCTTCCATCTCATCGTCGATTAGGTCAGCAGGGCGGCAGGTGATGGCCTTTTTACCTGGCTCTAAAACGCGCGCTTGTAAGTCTTTATTTACCGGTGCTGGGGTAGCGCCATATTCGCCGCGAAGTACGCCAGCGGTTTCTTTGGCAATGTTCTTATATCGCTCACCCATCAGTACATTAATCACTGCTTGAGTGCCGACTATTTGAGAGGTTGGTGTTACCAGTGGAATAAAACCAAGGTCTTCGCGTACTCTAGGTATTTCGGCTAAGACGTCGTCAATTTTGTCTTCAGCCCCTTGCTCGCGCAACTGGCCTTCCATGTTAGTGAGCATGCCACCGGGAACTTGAGCTACTAAAATACGTGAATCTACGCCACGTAAGGAGCCTTCAAATTGAGCGTATTTTTTCCGCACTTGGCGAAAATAAGCTGATATCTCTTCCAATTTTATAATGTCTAAGCCGGTGTCTCGTTCGCCACCCTCAAAGATTGACACGACAGATTCGGTTGCCGAGTGCCCGTAGGTCATCGACATAGACGAGATGCTGGTGTCGACATTATCAATGCCAGCTTCGACACATTTAGTAATCGTCGCGGTACTCAAACCGGTGGTGGCATGAGCATGCAATTGAATTGGTATGTCGATCGTTTTTTTGAGTTCAGTAACCAGATCGAAACCGACATAAGGCTTGAGTAAGCCGGCCATGTCCTTAATGCATATTGAGTCGGCACCGGCATCTTCGAGTTGCTTGGCCATATCGAGCCACATCTGAGTTGTATGCACTGGGCTGACGGTATAGGAGAGTGTGCCTTGAGCGTGTTTGCCGACTTTGCCAACGGCTTTCAGTGCGGTGGTCATATTGCGCATGTCGTTCATGGCGTCAAATACACGAAACACATCAATGCCATTAACCGCACAACGCTCGACAAACTTATCGACCACGTCATCAGCATAGTGCCGATAGCCTAAAATATTCTGACCACGAAACAGCATTTGTTGCGGTGTCTTAGGCATTGCCTTTTTGATTTCGCGAATACGGTCCCAAGGGTCTTCGCCTAAGAATCGAATGCACGAATCAAAAGTCGCGCCACCCCAGGATTCCATTGACCAATAGCCAATCTCGTCAAGTTTTTCAGCAATCGGCAACATGTCATCGATGCGCATGCGCGTTGCCAAAAGAGATTGATGTGCGTCGCGTAAAACGACTTCGGTAATTCCTAGTTTTTTAGACATGTTTTTTGTGACTTGTATTTGTCGCTAAGTAAGTTTGCTGCCTATCGTTGGCGATGCGCAGCAACGGCTTTTTCAATCGCGCTAACAATGTGTGGGCTTACGGTTAGTGGGCTATTGGCCGCTATCGGGGGCGCCTGACTGGGCGCTTGTTCTACTTTAGTTGCCGGAGTAAAACGGTTCACCAATGTCGACATCACAATGGTGGCGAACACCAATATCGTGAGGAAGACAAATACGGTACCCATACCGAACAGCATTAGGTTGAGGCCTTGATCAATTAACGTATCTTGCATTTTAATTTAACCTCATCCGTTAGGTCTTATAGATTGGTTGCTATTTAATTCAGGACCTACTTTACATCAATATGTGCAGATTTTTTAGTCTGAAACGTAACTAATTTTATTGAAGGCCCTCTCGCCGCATTATATTTTGCCAAGCACGCCACATAAAGCTTGATATAAATGTTCGCAATCAAGTGTACCTGCGGTTTCTCTGATTGAATGCATGGCCCATTGTGGGGCACCAACATCAAGAGTTTCGATGCCGATCTCAGTGGCGGTAATCGGGCCGATGGTACTGCCACACCCCATATCCGAGCGAGTGACGAAGGTTTGTACCGGTATATCCAGTTTGTTGCATATCCGCTTGAACTTAGCCGAGCTGATGCTATTGCTTGCGTAGCGCTGATTATTGTTGATCTTAATCACTGGGCCAGCATTAAGAATTGGGCCGTGATTTTGGTCGTGTTTATCAGCGTAATTCGGGTGCAAACCATGCGCGTTGTCACATGAGACCATGGTCGAACGAGTAATCAGTTGGGTCATGCCGGCGGGGCTATCGGTCAGACGTTGCAGTACCGATTTTAATAACGTGCCTTGTGCGCCCGAGGTTGATGATGAGCCTACTTCTTCGTGATCTGTAGAGATAAACAATGAGGCCTGATCTGAGTCAGTATCTAATAGTGCACGTGCACCTATATAAGTGCTAAGTAAATTATCAAGGCGACTTGCGCATACGAACTCTTGATTTAAGCCAACCAAGCTTGGTGCTTGAATGTCATAGCAAGACAGCTCAAATTCCAATACTTGGCTTGCCTCGGTATAACCTTGCTTGGCTAGCTGCTCAAGCAATAATTGTTTGAAATCAATGTTCTCACCTTGGCCAATAATAATCGGCAGGTGGTTTTGCGGATTGATCACGCGCGTGGTATTCGCGTCTCGGTCCAAGTGAATCGCTAAATTTGGAATGATCGCAATAGGCCGTTCAAAGTCAATAAGCTCATGAAACAGCGAGCCGTCGTTGGCAACGCCACTGACTCGCCCTGCAATCGAGAGTTCTCGATCGAGCCAAGGGTGTAATAACACGCCGCCATAAACTTCGACGCCAAGCTGGGTATAGCCGTGTTTTTTGATTTCTGGGTTCGGTTTTATCCGTAAACATGGGCTATCGGTATGCGCGCCGAGCATTTGAAACCCTTGTTCATAGTCACTGCCAGTTCGAAACGCGACTATCGATGAATCGTTTCGAGTGATCACATAGGCTTTGTTGCTCTCAATACTCCAGTCATCGCCCTCATCTAGATGTTTGAAGCCATTCGCGGTAAACATTTCCAATAGATTTTTGGTTGCGTGGAATGGCGTAGGTGATTTAGCGATGTAGTCGCAAAGCTGGGTAGCAATGGTGTGAGTCATTTGAATATGGGCCGTTTGTTTGAATAAACGACGTTGTAATAGACGCCGCTATTTGAATATGATCAATTAAACCCTATTATAGCAGGACTTAGGTTATTCATATGGTCGCTTAGCGTGTTCTCCTCACTACTTGTTATTGCCGCAGTTGGCGCATTAATGTACGCCCTTAGACGGTGGCAGTCGCTGCCCGAAGCTGAGCGTGCTGGCTTCGCTAAGAAAGCCGCACTTTATGGTGCTGCAGCGGTAGTATTGGGCTTGGTAGCAAGCGGCAGAGCGCACTGGCTTATGGGCATACTAGCTGGGTTATTGGCATTAGCCGGTCGTGTGGCGCAACTTTCTCAATACGCACCCATGTTTAAAAAGATGATGGGCGAAGAAGCCGAACCGGCTCAAACGGGTTCAGTCGCGTCTAGTCAACAAGGTATGAGTCGGCAAGCCGCGGCCGATATCTTAGGGGTTGATGTTAACGCTGAGCACGATGACGTGCGCATGGCACATAAACGATTAATGCAAAAGATGCACCCGGATCGCGGTGGCTCTGACGCGTTAGCGAAGCAGATTAATCTGGCTAAGGATGTTTTGTTGGGGTAGGACGTTTGGGGGAAACTGTGTAATGCAGCTTACTGCTCGAATTTATTACGAGCCGGAATCGTTTGTCACCCCGTTTTTCACTTTCTTTTTTATTTCTTGAATCTATTTGAAATGCTTATTTTGAGAGAAGAGCTTTCTATTCTTTGGCGTTATATGGCATGCGCAAATTGAAAATTCCGTATTTTTCGTATAACATGGATTTAATACATTGACTCAGGTTTTTCAGATGACTAAAATCACTTCAGCGCAGCTTCAAAAAGGGTTTGGACAGTACCGAATGGAAGCTCATAAAAACCCAATAATAATTACCAATCATGGCCGTGATGACCTAGCCCTAATTTCGGCAGAGGAGTACGCTCGTTTACGCCAGCTCGATCAACAAGCATTCTACGCGCATGAACTAGACGCCGACATACTTGATGAAATGGGTAGCTTGCCAGTTTCTAAAGAGGCTAAAGAATTCGACAGTGAATATATTCCAGCTTAAACGCTAAATGAAATTTACACCGGAAGTCGGAATACTAATTCGTCATATGTACTTATGGCGAGACGAGTCCCGACAAGGCAGAGAAGAAGGCCGCAAAGCGCGGCCTTGTTTAATTGTGCATGTTAGAGAAAATGAGTATCAAGAGAAGGAAGTCTATATCGCTCCCGTCACCCATACTGCACCAACAGATAAAAGCCAAGCCTTTGAATTACCACCGGCAACAAAACAACGGCTCAAGCTTGATCATGAGACATCGTGGATCATCGCAAGTGAAGTAAACCGTTTTATTTGGGTTGGGCCGGACGTTAGAAAAACACAAGACAATCAAACTAGCTATGGTTACCTACCATCAGGCTTAGTGAAAGAGGTTATCAGAAAATTTAAACGCAACGTCCAAAGTAGGAGGCTTAGAATCGTTAATCGAGATGACGAAACGCTACTAGTCAAAACTCGCTCAAGCAAAATTAGACCAAAGGAATCATGAAAGTACCAATGAATCAGGGAGGCTAAAAAAGTGTTGTTGGCGCAACTTTCACAACACACACCGATGTTCAAAAAAATGATGGGCGAAGAAACCGAACCGTCGCATGCCATCCCAGCCGCGCCCAGTCAACGGGGCATTAGCAAGCAAGCAGCGTCGGATATCTTAGGCGTTGACGTTACCGCTCAGCCTGATGATATCCGCATGGCACACAAACGTTAGATGCAAAAGATGCACCCTGATCGCGGTGGCTCTGATGCGTTGGCAAAGCAGATTAATTTGGCTAAGGATTTTTTGTTGGGGTAGCATCGTTTGCCACATACACTTTTTTCGCTCGTAATGTGTCATCCGGGGGGGCAAGAAGCCCCTTAAATCCAGTCTTCGATGGCTCCAATTTTTGTGGCAGGTGATTTTGATTTTTCTCTCCAAGCCTTTAATAAGGGTGTGAACTCTTCGCGTAAACTGAAGTCGTCAGCAGTGATGTCCATCAATGTTGAAACTAATCTTAAGATTTCGGGGTTCTCATCTGGGTAATTACTTAGGATGTAGTGAAGCAAGATTCTTAGAAAATTTTGGTCAGGTGAAATTGCCAAAACTGCTGGAATAAACTCTAAAAAATCTAAGAGACTTTCCTCTATATCTTTATGCATAACACGTAATAGCATTAAGTAAGCATCATTTAGAGTGGGGGCAGTTGTATTAAGCTTTTGACTCACTATTTGTTTGGGGTCTGAGAAAAAGCTTAAGAATAAGTTTGATAAGCTCTCGTTAGACTCTTTATTAGTCAATAGAAACTTATTTCCGATTCCCCGTTTTGAACCGCGTTGTCTATCGAAATTTACTATCGACTCTAGTATAATCGGCACTAATGATAACTCGCTGGGAAGAAGAACTTCAAAGCAGTCGAGTTTAAAGTCAAAATTTCGATGCCAAAAAAATGGTTCGAGTCTGGTTTCTATCTTATGAGTCTTTGCTGCTTGAACAAAAGCTGAACGAACCTTTGCTGTTTGTTTTTTGTTAGATAAATTAAGTAATCGTCCCCACTTTGTAGCTGCTATTTGATTAAGTATCTTTGGGTTCTCCAAAATAGCTTCGATTAGCGGGTTCACAAACCGAGGCTTATCTGACAGGGAAATTGGAAGGCTATGCAAATTTGCAAAATACAGCGTCATAGACACGGCTGGGTGAGCTTTTACTAGGCGACGCCAATCTACAGTGCTTAGTTTCTTTTCCTTCTTTGGTGCATTAATCTCAAGTGTAGTGTTTAAATGCGCCGAAGAAAATATTTGATCCACCTCCACCTCGTCGCTAGTTATATTTTCTAAAGCAAGCTTAAGCGACGTGATTTGTTCAAAGGGAATATCTCGAAATAAATGAAAGGGAACGTCACTGATTGACTGGCTATTTAGAGGCATAAGCTGAGCTAAGCGTGATAGAGACTCCTTAGAGTTTTCTTGATAAAATCTCAATACAGCGTCAAGAAAACTAAATAGGCCATAATTGTCAGTTAGTAACTCGCCTGGCTCAGGGTTGCGATTTAAATATGAATCGCTCTGATGAATTAGTTCAACATATCTCTCCGAAACAATTCCGAAGTCTTCTTTCAATCTAGATAAATTTGGTTGGGGACTTTCGGTCAAAAAATCAATAAGGCACAAATAAGAAGCAGCTTGGCCAGTCCATATTATCGCCGAACTCACCAACGATCATGGCAAAGTTTTGATCTTTCAAGTAACCAAAATGCTCATCCCATTCGGCCCGTAAGTCCGGCACATCAAATACGATATTATAATCTGCTCGACCAGCATTGTCGCCATCTAGACCGGCACACTCAGGTTGTGCAGGGTCCATGAATTGGCTTTTAACAAATACTGAAGAACCATAGGTATGCGGAGAAATAACTAAACGATCTTTCGGGATGTTTAAGGGCTCGGTTGCTTGGCCTACGAAATTTTCACCCCAGTTAGGCTTAGACACAAGGTCTCCATGGGCCACTTGCGTGCCATCGCCAAGCTCACCAGAAATACCTTCAACAATCACCAACATATCGGAGTTAACTGAGTTAATCGCCTGATACGCTTTTTCAGCTAGGCCTTTCTACTCTTGCCAGGTGTAATTCCAAGGTTCGTTAAAAATATCGACGCCAACAATATTGTTAACTCCTAATTGCTCAGACAGCCCAGCAATTTCTCTGAGATTATCTAACCAGATCGTCTCGTCGTACTCATGCACAGTGACACCTGCTCCGGCTGATCCACACGAGTATTCTTCTCGAGTAAAGTCATAACCTTCTCGATCGACATCGACCCAAGGCGGGGTAGCGTCTAAGCGACCTGCACGCCAGCCGACGTAGTTAGAACAAGAATGAATATCAATAATGATATCAAAAATGTTTTGCTCAGCTAATACGATAAAGTCTTCCATTGCTTGGCGTGCTGCAGTCTGACGCACGGACTCATGGTTTTTGAGAACTCCGCCAGTTCGAATGTCGCCGATGCCTTGAGGATCGCTAGCGTCCAATGTTTGAGGTGCAATAGGTAACCTGACGACGTTGATGCCCATCGCCGTGATTTCAGTCATGGTTTGCTCAACAGTTCTGCCCACCACATGTTGCCGAGATATAACTCCATTGGGGCACCGTTAGGGTTATTCGCGGCGTCTTTAGGCTCATGTTGACCTTCTAAACCGAATCAGTTACCGCAGCGCACAGGAACGATGGTTCCGTCTTTAGTTTATATTGCCTCCTGCATCAACACGGAATTCACCACCGGGTGTTGGAGTCTGAGTCGGAGTCTGAGTCGGAGTCTGAGTCTGAGTGCATGCATCACCAGTCACCACGGGTACTTCAATAGCGTCACCATTCTTGCTACCTTGAAAACCAAATGTAACAGTTTGTCCAGACTGGATGGCGTTATTCCAACTCAGGTTGGTGGCGTTGTAACGGTTGTTGCCTGTCAGGTTCGCATTCCAAAAGTTGCTAACGCGATTATTACCTGAGTATACCGAATTAATATTCCAGCCATTAATTGGAGAAACGCCATTGTTTGTGATGTTGATGTTAGCAACAAATCCTGATGCCCAATCATTCGCTATGGTGTAGCTACATTCGCCGGCAGTAGCGTTTTGTACAGGGTCGTATTCGACCTTCTGAATTTCTTTATGGTTTAATTCTCGATCTATGGTGTTGTGAGGTTGCTTTGCTTAGTCGATTAAAAGGTCGATTAAAAACAAACTAAGTAAGCATTGGCTCAGTATTTGTAGTTAATAAAATTTGGCTTTGGGGCAGAACCCCATAGGCTTTTTCAAGCTCAATGCGAAACATTGGAACATTACGCACTAACCAATGGGGTAGATTGATTTAAGCCTCCTCTATCCTGAACCAAATACACCATTCGTGTTGCCTACCAAACTCTGTGGTTGAAAGTAGGCGAGCAAAGAATATGAAAATAAACTACATTACGTCTGTAGAAATGTATTTAAATTGCAAATGCTTAATTAATAATGGTCATATGCCTAGATTCAGGTATTCGCGCGGCGAGCCAAATGTGGTGAGCAGAGGCTGAACTGGATCAACTAGAATTATGAACTAATTTGACCGACATCATAAAAATCTGTTAACTAGCTTGCCCAATTGATTGTTTAGACGGGGTGATTTTGCGTCTAGGCGCTGTTATTTACGCCTATTTATCACCCTGAGCTTACGATTGCATAATCGTAAATAGCAGCCCTTTGGGACTCTTAAAATTTGGCCAAGGGTAATTTCTGGCACGAGAAAGGATATGCGCGGCATTTGACTCACGCGGAAAAGGCTCGAGGAAAATCCTGACCATTGTCCTACCCGCGTAGTAGTTCATGAGCAGATTTCCCCCCAACCCGATCCAACCCGATCCAACCCGATCCAACCCGATCCAACCCGATCCAACCCGATCCAACCCGATCCAACCCGATCCAACCCGATCCAACCCGATCCAACCCGATCCAACCCGATCCAACCCAACCCAACCCAACCCAACCCAACCCAACCCAACCCAACCTTTAGCTTCTTAACCAGTTCCGTGTATCAGTCAATCTATCGCCTATGTGTTTCTAGCTAATATCGTCGGATTTTTGACTATCATTAGTGTTTTCATGACTTTAGAAATACCTTCTACGCGATCTTGTTGGCCTAAGGTTACAAGCGATTCTACAAAATCTTCTTGAATCATTTGTAAAGTATGATCCAGCTCGCTCTTCAACGCTTTAGGCACGTCACCCACCATAACGCAGGCCAGCATTAACCTCGGGCCATGAGCAACCCAAATTGAATGATTACCGACGCGAAAATCAGTCAGCTTAGAGGACCGATCTCCGGAAAATACATCTTGTACAAAACTCTGAATTGCTGAGAACATTGCGCTTATCGCATCACCATCGAGAATGCCCCCTTCTTTAGACGAAACCCCTTCAATCTGTATACCCGACTCCCGATCGATTAAAAAGACGTGCTTGATCTGGTAACGACTTGGCCTGTTTAAAAAACGGTCAATAATATGTCTAACATCACGATTTATTGCCATGCTCCAAGCCGACATTGAATACCAGGTACAAGCAAATGCGCTTACTGAACAAAAAAAAACCTCTCCTAAATGCGTTATAAGTGCATACCCCCGAGCAACCATCGAGGTTGCCAATACGGCTATCATTATTACAATTAATTCTGTCACGACTAGTTACCTCTTTATCTGTATTCTTAAATGATGGTTATCATTATTATCACTAAATAGAAACATGTCAACTATTTATTATCACTATTATCATTTGTGTTTTTATTTTTATCATTGCTGCACGATTCAAGATAAACTTTGGGATCGCTCTAACTAGAGAGCACTCTACCCAGATAGGCACCATAAGAAGCATCTAAGCAGTTTGCATAAATCGAATATTTGGTCTGATCAAGTCGGTTTTCAGAAGTTGTTACTAGTACTTATTGATCAAGCTAAATTTGCTGTCGCTTAATTGTCGATCACTAGAAAAACTGGCCAGCCAAACAAATGTCCTTACTTACCTGAATGGCTTGTTTCGACGGAGCTCTCCGAGTCGGCCTATTGTCAAAATTGGTGTTCAAGCTCTTTGAGAAAGTGGGGGCATAGGCCTTTCTATTTGGGCTGTCGGATAATGATTTGTGTCAGGAGAAAGTGGTAATTTGAGGCTAGTTTTTCGTTTATTTGAGACGTAATGGTTGTTCCATTGCTCGAAAATAAACGGAAAAATAGACCAAAGTGGCGCTTTCGTACTAGTCAAATTCATTATCTGACAGGCCCTATTGAATCCTTGAATGAAAAAAGAATGGTGTAAACCGGAACTGATTTATGATGTGTTTCCAGTTAGTCGTCTTGATTGACACTTTATCGTTTATCCAGAGTAATTATTTTTTTTGCAGAAGCGTTTTCTCAAGAATCAATGTTTGTTGCTCATGCCCGCCGGTTAATATCGATATTTTCTGCTGGGTAAGATTGCTTTTTAGTCATAAAATCAGATTACTATTACGGAAGTTGTAAATAAAATAACCGTAGTCAAGTATTACTAAAAACGAATTTTTCAGTCTGATTGAGCTTCTATGATTAATTATTGATAGCTTAGGTTTCCAGCGTTTAAAAATTAAAGCCTGCATTTTAATCAGTTGTTATGGGATGAATAAGCAATTCTATTAGCCTTTGGCTCGAAAGCTTCATTTAGACCTGACTCTTCAAACTCAACAAAGCGAATCTATACATGGAAATATTATAGTGTCATTATCTAAAGCCAAATAAGTTACCTAGCTGGTGACTAAAAACTAGGAGTGAGAGTGATGCAATCAGAAATTGTCTTGGTAACCGGTGCTTCATCGGGGATTGGTGAAGAGCTGGCAAAAAACTTTGCCAAGGGCGGATACGATCTTGTGTTGGTTGCGCGCAGTGAGGACAAACTAAAAGCTCTGGCGCGTGAACTTAAGCGGGATACTGGTGCGACAGTATGGGTTGAGTCTGCTGATCTATCGCGTCAAGGCGCGGCTAAAAAATTAGCAACTAGTTTAAAGCGGCAAGGGTTAGAGGTGAGCATCTTAGTCAACTGTGCTGGCGTGCTTGAGAACGGTCGTTTTGTAGATTTACCTAATAGCTCGCAGCAAGGCTTGATTGATCTAAATATTTCTGGGCTTACTAATATGCTGATTCATTTTCTGCCGCCGATGGTCAAGCGAGGTAAGGGGCGAGTCCTTAATGTGGCCTCCATCGCGGGGTTTCAGCCAATACCAGGCCTAGCCACCTATGCGGCGACTAAGGCTTACGTGCTTTCGCTATCAGAATCACTCGCAGAAGAATTATCTGGCACCGGTGTGTCGGTCACCGCATTGTGTCCAGGCGTCACTGCGACCAATATGGTTGCCCAAGCGCAGAAGAAAAGTGGTGGATTCAATTTTCCTGCGTTCGTTGTTGGGGAAGTTGAACAAGTAGCTGCACAGGGCTATAAGGCCTGTTTGAACGGCGATGTAATTTGCGTTCCCGGTGCCGTGAATCTGGCCGCGACTATCATCGGCAGAGCCACTCCTAAATGGTTGTTACGTCGTATCTCAGGCGCAATGGGCCGATACACTCAAGGTGATTGATTAAATGAGGCCTCTGCATATTTAAAATTGCTTTTCTGGTAATAAACCAAAGAGTCGGTTTGCCGTGGCACTTTCTTTATTTTCTTGTTCTGAAAGGGTTTCTAGCTCGGGAAAAGCGACTCTATCACCAGCATAAATTCCGACGATGTTGTGAATGAGTAACATACACATATTCACTTTTTCTACTGCCTACTCGTGGAGTAGCTAAGCTGTTAACGAAAAGCGCCGACTATGCTCGGCACTCTTCTCAACGCTATTTTGATCAGATTTCGCAAGCGCTGTGTAGCTGGGTGCATTATCGTTTATTTACCTTATTTGGCTCAGCTATTTTTTACGTGTGCAATTTTAAATGAATATAAAACCCAAATTATTGACGGGGTGATTTAACCTTAAATTGGCTTTCGAGTACCGCATCAAAGCAACTGGTTTGATGGTGCGCCTAGGAATAGGCGATATTTTCTATGTTTAATTTGCATATTTCAGAATAAATCGTCTATTTTTCAGCACTTAATGATGGAAGATTCTGAAAAAAGTTTTGGATAGCGGATTTTTATTTGTACTAAAACACTCTGGGAAAGGCTTAAATCATATTGCTGAGAGCAACTTTTTTTCATCAAAACAGTATGAATCCTGAGTGTTGAGGCCTAATTCGCTATCGACACCAAGGCTAGGTGATAGCAATGTCAAAACGTAAGCGGAGCCGAGAATTCGACTTCCTTGTCACCTGTGTGTTATTTGTCATTTTATTGGATATAGTACATGTGTCTATTACATAGGCAATTTAGCTAGACATTCACCAGCGACTTGTCAGGTAAATATCTAGACTCTACAACCCATCACATAGGAACTAAAAATGAATGCTCAAAAGAATGCTTTGAAAAGCATGATCTATTGTGCGTCGCTTTCCCTAATTACCATGTCTGTTGCCTCAGCGGCAGATTTGGATAATAGCGATTCATCAATAGTGCTCTCAACCCCTAACTCAATCTCAGGTAATAATATTTCCATCGCTGTCGCTGTCGATAAGCGTGGGCTTCTCGGTAGCAATTACGGTAAATATCGTTCCGTAGATGCGGCTCGAGCGATTCCCAACCGTTACATCGTGGTTTACAAAGACGACTATGTAAAAAAAATGGCAAGGACAATGGCCGGAGGAAGCCTCGGAATTCTAAGCACTAATATGGTTAAGAATTTTAAGGCTCAAGCGGTGACTGACCTGACGACTAGCTTGGCTGCAAACCATGATATGAAAGTGACTCACACCTTCGGTCATGCTCTTGGCGGTTTTGCAGCACAAATGAGCGATAAAACGCTCGCGGCCTTTATAAACGACCCCAGCATAGACTACATTGAGCAGGATCAGCTTATGTATGCAACAGCGATACAAAGCAACGCAACGTGGGGATTGGATCGTATAGATCAGCCAGACCTTCCCTTAGACGGTTTCTATGAATACAATTTTGACGGCACCGGAGTCGATGCCTACATTGTCGATACAGGCATTCTTGCTTCACACAGTCAGTTTGGTGGGCGCGTAAGCGGTGGTTTCGACGCTATTGGTGACGGTCAAGGCACAAACGATTGTAATGGCCACGGTACTCACGTTGCCGGAACTGTCGGATCATCGACTTATGGTGTAGCAAAAAATGTGAATTTGATTCCAGTACGCGTTCTTAGCTGTAGCGGCAGCGGTAGTAATGCCGGTGTGATCGACGGTGTTAACTTCGTTGCACAGAATGCGTCAGGGCCTTCAGTAGCGAATATGAGTCTTGGCGGTGGTAGTTCCACAGCGTTGGACAATGCCGTTATCGGAGCGATCAATCAAGGCGTAACCTTTGTAGTTGCCGCTGGTAATTCGAATGCCAATGCTTGTTCCGGTTCACCTAATCGTGTCGGGCCAGCACTGACTATCGGATCCACGACTTCTTCTGATGCGCGTTCGAGCTTTTCTAACTTCGGTTCTTGCGTTGATATGTTTGCACCAGGATCTTCAATCACTTCGGCTTGGTACACTAGCAATAGTGCAACAAATACCATCAGTGGCACATCTATGGCAGCTCCACACGTTGCTGGTGTCGTCGCTTTGTATTTGGATGAAACGCCTTCGGCGACACCGGCACAGGTTGAAGTTGCTCTGGAAAGTGCAGCCGTTACCGGCCGACTCAGTGGCATAGGCTCTGGTTCACCTAATCTTCTTCTACAATCTCTGCTAGGTGATGGCGGCGGCGGCCCTGGTCCTGATCCAATCTGCGCATACGACGATGATTTCACGTCTTCAACTGGGTGGCAGAACCTATCGAGCTCTACTTGCTCTACTGGAACTTATGTTCGCACTAATCCGACCCAAGTCACCAATCGCGGTGTAATAACACAAGTTGGTGGTGATGCAGGCGGAGACGGATTTGCTCTATTTACAGCGGTCAATACATCAGCTGGAAAAAATGACGTTGATGGCGGTGAATGTATTGCACAATCGCCAAACGTCAATGTTAGCGAAAGCTCCACACTCTCTTTGGCTTGGTTCCATGGTCAACGTGATACTGGCGACGATCCATCTGGTGATTTCTTTGGTATTGAGTATTCAGTAAATGGTGGCTCTAGTTTTAATAGCCTTGTATCGATTGGCGATACCCGAACTCAAGCTCAATGGCAGAATGCTAGTGCCGCGATACCCGCTGGATCTAACGTTCTAATTCGAGTCAGAGCAAGTGACGGATCTGGACCAGGAGACCTGATCGAAGGCGGACTTGACTCCGTAAAGATTTGCCCAAACTAGTATAGATTGGGCATCATCGGGCTGAAACTACTTGCGCAATAGTTGAAGCCCTTTGTTAAAGTTCGGCTAGCTATGTTCATTTAAGACACTGTCTCCTAAATCGTCTTAGAGCATAGCTAGTCGTTTTATTAGAAAAGAAAATTTTGAACAATAGAAGGGAATCACAGTTGCTCACCTTTCAGGCTCATCATCTATCCACCTTCTCATCCCGCTCACATTTTACTGTCACCTTGCTGCCTACGCCCCGTTACTTATTTTAGTTAGACGCATGAGGTCTTCGCTGCTGGTGATAATGGCTTGCTGAATATATAGATTTGGCTAGTTAAAATAGTAATGCTGCGAGGGTGATCAGCCATATTAACTCCCGCTGACTAGCAACGGCAGAGCAGGCGGTTAGGTTTGGTCATGGGTTTCTAAACGCAGAAAAGTAAAAGCCCCTAAGCGATACCGCTTAGGGGCTTTTTTATTTTACTGGCAATATGACTTTAAAATCGTTGAGTAAATCGAACTCCAAATTCACTCGCATCATTCGCTAAGATTACCAGCACATAGTCACCGGTGTTAAGTCGGCCTGACTCGTAGCGCTCATCGGTAACATTTCTGCCGTAAAAGCCCATTGCCCAGTTTTCGTCGGGCGACTGATAGCTTATATCAAAGTTGAGTAATGAGCGGCTATCGATTTGAGTTAAGCGACCGGGGTCTGAACTCGGCTCACCAAATAAGTCATCACGATATGAGTAGTCAGCGCGCATGGTCACTGAACCCCCAGTGATGGCCCAAGGGAATGTGTATTCCGGGCTGATAGAAGCGGTGAATTCGGGGGTAAGCGGTGCTACCACAAATGGGTTGGGGCTATCGACATCGACGTCAATGTAGCCAAACGATGTATTTATAAAGAAGCCACTGCTTGGGCTCCACGAACTCTCCCATTCAATGCCCCTCGAGGTTTGATCCACGATGATGTTGACCGTATTAAAACCTTCAGCTGTAGTGTTACTCACTTGGTAGGGAAGGTCTTCGTATTCGGTATTAAATACCGCAAGGCTCATCTTAAAATTGTCGGTCAACTGACCTTTGATGCCAGCTTCGTAATTAATCGCAGTAATATTTTCTAAGTTTTGATCAAAGCAATTGGGTCTGCTTACGTTTCCAGGCTGAGTGAAGTCAAGTGAATCAAATAGGCAGAATGGGCGCGGGTTAAACTGGCCAGATTGAAAGCCGCTGGCAACCGACCCGTAAACCGACATGCCGTTATCCAGCGCATAGGTTGTAGAGAGGTCCCAACTAACCTCATCAAATTTTTCAGAGGCGACTGTGTCGATCAAGCCAAAAATGAGATTAACACCGGCGTCTTTCTCGTCTTCTGTATAGCGTAGGCCACCAGACAGTCTTAAGCGGTCAGTAACGTCAAAGCCTACGTTTCCATAAACCGCAAAACTGGTGACTTCCTGCGACAGAGTTTCACTACCGCCGCCGCCATTAAAGGTAAAGTCAGGCTGATCGTTAAAGCCATCTTCTTCGAAATAGTAGATGCCAGTAACAACATCAAAGCGATCGTAGGTGGCGTTTAGCTGTAGTTCATAAGAGCTTTGGTCGGCTTCTCCGTTTTCGCCAAATGCTAGGAAATTTGTAGCCGTACTGTCATCGTCCAAACCGGCGGTATAGTCGGAGGTGCGAGTGCTGGCAACGAACTTAAGGCTTACTGTGTCGGAGAACGCATAATCAGCGGTTGCGGAAAAACCTGACGCCGAGTTTGAAACGTTAACTAGATCAGCTTGCCCAGTGGCATTGTCAAAACGGTCAGCGGCTAGATTAGCATTAGATAAACCGGATTGAGCGACAGCACCATTGGGAATTTCGTCAATTAATGTGGTGTACGGGTTTAAGCCATTGTCTGCATCATTTGCATCCGCGGTTAGGAGTAGTGAAAATCTTTCGTTTGGTGTCCATGCAAGACTCAGACGACCCGCCAAATCTTCAGTTTCACCGACTTCAGTGCTGGTACTTAAACTAGTGAAATTACCAAGGCCATCGCGCTTGTTATAGCCCGCGGACAGCGAAACGCCAACCGTGTCGCTGAGTCGATAGCTACCGAAGTATTGGCCGTTAATACGACCACGACTGCCAGCTTGTAGCGAAATTTTAGAGCTTGTTTCTTCTCCGGGTTTGCGGGTGATAATATTAATCGCCCCACCAATTGAGTTACGGCCATATAAGGTGCCTTGTGGGCCGCGCAGCACTTCCACTCGCTCTGCATCAGCTAGGTTCCAGTTTTGTCCGACTTGGCGACCTAGGTAAACACCGTCAACATAGATACCAACCCCAGGGTCAGTGGTGATGAGGTGGTCTTGTAAACCGATGCCACGAATAAAAGGGTTGGCCGAAGACGTTTGGCCTGCCGAAAAGTTAGTCATGGTTAAATTAGGTACAAACTTGCCAACGTCATTGATGTCAACAATGCCAGCTCTTTCAATGGTATCGGCAGTAAACGCGGTAATCGCGACGGGCACCTCATAAATGTTTTGCTCGCGTTTGGCGGCGGTGACGATGATCTCTTCAAACACTGTTGGTTTATCGCGATCGTTGTTCTGTGCCGATACGGGTGAAATGCCAGTTATTGAAAGTATTAGCGCGGGCGCAATAATATTTTTTCGGTTCATTTTACTATCCTCTGTAATTTGAATTCATTACGTTTTATGTCACAAGTATAGTCGTCCTCAATACAAAAAAATATAGCCTAAGTCATTTTGCTCGCTCTCTAATCAGCGCAGGTATAAGAATATAAAAACGTAATAGAAACTTGGCATTAAATGCCAGACAGCATAGCCATGAATACAGTAGCACTATGCCAAGCCGAGGCAAAGTCGTTGATAAATAGCGTCTACTTCTTGGTTCAAAATCAGCCTGCATTAGTTAGCTCGAAAAAGGGGTTAGCAGTAAAAAGGCTCTCTTGTTTTAATTAATGAGGACTTAACGATTGATGTGTTGGTTTCGGCGCAGTCGTGAAACGGCTCAAGCAGGCCGTCTAACTCATCGATAGATCTCAATATCATTTTCGCGATATAGCAGTCGTCGCCTGTTACCCTATCGCAAGAAATAAAACGTCGTTGACTAACGATCATGGTTTCAACTTGTTTTAATTTTCCAGATCTAGGTTTGATTCTAACAATGGCTTCAAGCGGATAACCGAGCATCGACAGGTCTATATCTATACTGAAATTGCGAATTATTGCTCTGCTCTCTAAACGACGAAGTCGTTCGTTAACACTCGGTGCCGACATATCGATTTTCTGAGCTAGCTCTTTGATAGTGATTCGCCCGTCGGTTTCTAGAATTCTGAGTATTTGTAAATCGATTCCATCTAGCGAATAAACTTTTTCTAAGGCCATTTTGTTGATATTCCTTTTTTTACTTAATATCGAAGAATTATTTACTAATTTTTTGCTATGCACAATGATGCTTGAGCCTATTATGATTGATGTAACTTAAATGACGCTCTAGTGATAAACATGAATGTAATTAAAATTTCAGCATTTTCTGATGACGATCGCGGTGGTAATCCTGCCGGTGTGGTATTGACCAATGCAATGCCTTCGGCGGCCGATATGCAAAGAGTAGCGGCCGGCGTCGGCTTTTCAGAAACGGTATTTGCCGAAATGCAGCACGATAAAAATAATTGGCGGGTAAGATACTTCTCACCTGAGTCAGAGGTGCCGTTTTGCGGTCATGCGACCATCGCTCTGGGTGCTGCATTAGCTGAAAAGTATGGTGATGGTCGCTATCAATTAAGCCTAAATGAGGCCGAGATCTCGGTCCAAGGGATGCGTCAAGGCGAGCAGTATGTGGCGGCATTGCAGTCTCCTCCTACTCACTACACCGTGCTAGACCCGTTACAAATAGACGAGACATTGGCTTTATTTGATTACCAGCAAAGTCAGTTATTCGATGCAATCGCGCCGGCACGTATTCACGGCGGAGCAGATCACTTCATTCTAGCCTTGAACACAGCGGCTGATTTAGCGTCTATGAGTTATGACCTAAATAAGGGACGGGCGTTTATGCAGGCCCATGGTTTGGTAACCATCATGTTTGTAGTAATTGAAACCGACGAATTGTTTCATGTTCGAAATGCCTTCGCCTCTGGCGGCGTACTAGAAGACCCAGCTACCGGAGCTGCGGCGGCTGCATTTGCCGGGTATCTTCGTGATATCGACTGGTCGAACAACGATAAAATCACAATTATTCAAGGCGAAGATATGGGGTGTCGTTCGATTATTACAGCGGAATATGGCGCTGAATTAGGCCGTTCTGTTCGAGTGTCGGGGGCGACTCGTAAGTTGGGTTAGCCGTACTTCTATTTGAAAATCACAAGCAGCCTATTTGAAAATCACAAGCAGCCTATTTGCAACACGTAATTCTGCCAGCACAGCGACTGGCGTATAGTGTTCTCAGACCGAATCGCAAACCTGATCTCTCAAATTATGACCGATAAAACTCACCAGACTCTGTTTCAGACCATGACGCTTCCGTGCGGCGCTGTTTTGAAGAATCGTATTATCAAATCAGCCATGTCAGACTCATTAGGTAACCGTTCTGGTGATCCTACCGATGCTCAAATCAGACCTTATGAACGGTGGCCGAAGGCGGTGTTGCGGCGATGATCATTGGTGAGGTTCAGTGTTCCCCAGATTTTGCAGAAAAGCCTGGCAACCTTGTTTTTAACTCAAACTCTGATGCAGGAAAATTTAGACAGCTGCCTCAACGGGGAGCCGCTAATGGCGCTCAACTCTGGCTTCAACTCTGGCTTCAGCTCTGGCATGCGGGAGCCATGGCGTATCCTCCGGCCAGTGATTCAAAGGACCAAGCCCAATCGATATTGAGGGGCTTAGCTGCAAGGCTCTGACCCTGCAAGAAGTGCACAGTCTGCCAGCGGAATTCGCCGAGTCGGCACGAACAGCGCAAAGTTTAGGGTTTACGGGTGTGCAAATCCACGCTGCTCACGGGTTTTTACTTAGTCAGTTTTTATCTCCACTATTCAATAAACGTGATGATGACTATGATGACTATGATGACTCAATTCAATCAAGAATGCGGCTCTTGCTTGAGGTGATTGATGCAGTGAAAAATGCGGTTGGTGATAAATTGGTGGTCGCGGTAAAGTTAAATGCGACCGATCAATTAATAGGGCCTATCGGATAATCAATTTCACTAGTACGAAAGCGCCACTTTGGTCTATTTTTCCGTTTATTTTCGAGCAATGGAACAACCATTACGTCTTGAATAAACGAAAAACTAGTCTCAAATTATCACTTTCTCCTGACGCAAATCATTATCCGATAGGCCCTATAGGCGGGTTAGAAGACGACGACGCTCTTGAGGTGGTCTCTGCGTTGGATAAAACCAGTATTGATCTCACCGATATAAGCGGAGGAACTTACTTTCCAGGTGCTAAGTCAGCCTCTGATATTTCGGATCTGGGCCGTATTTTACCGACTTTGCTCTCCGTTCTCGTGCGCGATCCGCAAAGCCATGGATGGTAACCGGTGGGTTCAAAACACGTGATCAGTCTGTAGATGCTTTGAATAGTAATAGCGCAGATCTCATCGGGCTCGCTGGTTCGTGCTCGACCCTGCATTGCCTAACCATTGGCAAGAAAATAACCATACAGACCCGGTATTTCCCAAATTTCAGTTGCCACCAGACGGTGGGATAACCGCTTGGTATACCATGCGACTAACGGAGATTGGACACGATTGCGAAACGGACGAGATCCCAGACCTCATGGCGTCAATTCAGCAATACGGTGATCGTGATAGAACACGCACAACGCTCTGGAATAAGCGATTTCGGAATCGAAACTAATCGCACTGTAATGCTGGTTAGCGGTTCTTTTTATCTAGCGCAGATTGCCAAATGGCGTAGTTCTTCTGGCCATATAGGTAGAAAAATATCTCGATACTATTGAACTTGTCGTCGCTACAAACTTGGATGGCAATCTTGGCGGCCTCGCGAACCGGGTAGCCATATGAACCACAAGAAATAGCTGGAAATGCGACGGACTCGCAACCGTTTTCCAGCGCCAATCCGAGTGAGCTATTATAAGCCGTGGCCAAAAGCGCTTTCGGCTCGGCTTCTCGGTGGTATCTCGGGCCTACAGTGTGAATAACGTATTTAGATGGTAAATTGCCAGCTAAGGTAATGCGAGCTTCGCCGACTGGGCATCGAATTTTCATCACAGCGTTAACTTTTTGGCATTCGGCCAATAGCTCAGGGCCAGCTGCTTTGTGAATGGCTCCATCAACGCCACCGCCGCCGAGCATCATCGGGTTAGCCGCATTGACAATGGCATCTACATTTGCGGCTGTAATGTCGCCCTCAATAATTTGAATGTTGTTCATTTTGGTTTCCCCGCATTGCCTCAGCCGATAGCGGTTAATAACGACTAAACCGACAAGATCTATTTCAGTAAATATTTAAATTATTCAGTTTTGCATTGCAATCAACGATGACTGGCAGGTGTCGCCCTAGAAGTGCAACTGCTGCGGCAAACAAAAGTCTGAAGAGGAGTGATCTACAACTAATCTAAACTCTGCATGAACGATGTCAACTCAAGTCCAATTCGCTCGGGTATTTCAAATTGTGGCGAGTGGCCTGCGTTGTCAAAAGCGACCATTTTGGCATTGGCTAGGTTCACGGTATAAGACTCTGCGTAGGCTAATGGCACAATGGGATCTTGTTTTCCCCAGAGTACTAAAGACGGCACGATTATTGATTGCGCTTTTTCATTCATTCTGAAATCAGCACCGACCTCTACCTGTTTGATCAAGCGGTTGATGAACGGAATGTTGGCATTCATCTGGTTTACTCGATGTTGCAATATCGGCTTGGGATAAGCGGGTGGCGTTACAAAGGCGGTGTCGAAGAATGTTTGTAAAAACGCGACATCGATTTTGTCTGGAAAGTAAACGTAAACCGATTCATGATCCAATTGCATACCGGTAGCGTTGAGCACCACTAGGCCTCGAGTTTTGTCTGGATAATTGGCCGCAAATGCGGCTGAGGTATGCCCGCCCATTGAGTTGCCACCGATTACTACTTGCGAGATGTTTAATTTATCGCATAAGCGATTTATAAAAGCGGCTTGGCCAGCGATACTATAATCTCGGTCATTAAGCTTTTCGTTTTCACCATGGGCTTGCAGGTCTGGCAGTAACACATGGTAGCTGGCGGTTAAGCCTCGAACTGAGGTGACAAATGAATTTTTATCGTCAGTCAAACCGTGCAACAACATTAAGGCGGGCTTTGATGCATCTCCACCTTCATAAAAATAGGCGGTATAACCATCGATATCCACCGATCTCTTGGTCAAGCCCGCGCCACTGGCTGACAGTGATTGAATTGCACTGATGATCAGCCCGGGATAGATAAAGTAGACTATCCCGACTAACAGGGTAGTGACGGCAAACAGCCAGACAAAGAACTTGAGTACGGTTTTCATAATTAGCGAATATTGTTGTGTTGGCTATCGAGGTTTATTGTTGACTGGCCTCACGAATAGCCTTGAATTCATTGCCTTCACTCCATATCGGCCAGTCGTTGCTATTGCTGATGGTGACGCCGATTCTAAAGTGCGCATAAAGGTCTTGCATAATACCGCCATTGTCCCACTCTGGGTGAACTTCGTCGGCGGCTTTGTGATAGCGCTCGGCTAAGTATCGTTTGGCCTCTGCGTCACCATAGCCTGCTGGTTTTCCACGTACGTTCATGCCAGCCTCGGCGTATAACATGGGCACGCCTTTCTTAGCTAAATTGAAGTGATCGGAACGATAGAAGTAGCCCTTCTCGGGAGTCGGTTCTGCTACTAATACTCGGTTTTGTTCGGTGGCCACGGCGTTTAAATAGTCGTCCATTTGCGAGTTTCCATAGCCGACTACAACAATATCATCGGTCGCACCGGCGGTAGACATGGCGTCAATGTTGATGCCGGCGACGGTTTTATTCATTGCGAAGGCGGGGTCTTCAGCGTATTGCTTAGAACCGAGTAATCCAGACTCTTCTGCTGTTACAGCGAGAAACATTACCGAGCGTTCGGGTGCTTGCGGCAATGCTTTAAAGGCTTGTGCCATTTCGAACAGAGCGGCGATGCCGGTTGCGTTATCTTGTGCGCCATTGAATATCGCATCTTCACCTTCGGCGACTGACTTGACTCCTAAATGGTCCCAATGGCCGGTGTAGATGAATAGCTCGTCAGGTCTCACGCTGCCTTCAATATAGCCGCCAACATTGTAAGAATCGGATTTACGGCTAGTGGTTTCTAATCGGCTGCTAGCGGTGCTCGCTAGTGCAATAGGTGCAAACCCCGGCTGCCCAGCTTTAGTTACCATCGCTGCGTAATTTAGACCGTTGTTGCTAAACAATGTCTCGGCGGCAGGCTGAGTAATCCATGACTCAACGGCCAAGTTACCGACGTTGCCGTCCTCGGCAAATAAATTGTATTGTGGCCCAGTCCAACTGCCGCTTACCACCTCCCATGGGTAGCCCGCGGCTTTGTCTTCATGAACAATAATCGCGCCAGCGGCGCCTTGTCGCGCGGCTTCTTCAAATTTGTAAGTCCAGCGACCGTAGTAGGTCATGGTATTACCTTTGAATAGCTCACCATCGGGCGTACGAAAACCAGGGTCGTTGACCAAAATTACCGCTGTCTTGCCGCCCATGTCGATGCCCGCATAGTCATTCCAGCCGTATTCCGGAGCGACCACACCGTAGCCAACAAAGACCAAGCCCGAGTCTTTTATTTCAGAGGCGTCACCGGTGCGAGAGGTGAAAACCACCGACTCTTCTTTGTAGGCTAGTGAGGCGCTCGAACCGTCCTTATGATTAAGAACGAGAGGTGGATTGTTAGTTACATTCAGCTCCATCAGGGGTACCGCTTGCCGATAGCTACCAGCAAAGCCGGGCTTGAGGCCCAGTTTCTTAAATTCGCTTTCTATATAGCTCACGGTTTTCTCGCCACCAGCAGTGGCGGGTGCCCGGCCTTCAAACTCATCTGAGGCAAGCGTATTGACGTGTCGCATAAAGTCGGTTTGATCAATTTGTCCGGCGGCTAATTCTATCGCGGCGGCATCAATTGTAGCGGCTACCGGGACAGCTAACTCAGTGGCCGCGTCAGTCTCGTCTAGCGCATTTTGACTACTAGTATTTTGTTCACATGCTTGCAAAAATAACATGCTGCTTGCGACGGTGATTAATCCCAACCGAGTGATTTCTTTCATTGTTGCTACCTTTATGATTTTGAGGCGTTGAGCGTAGTGCTGTATATGAACCTATTTATGAGGGCTTATCGGCCGATATTTCAGTTACGCTCTCAGTTACGCTCTCAGTTACGCTCTCAGTTGGGCTCTTAGTTACGTTCCCAGTTGCCTTTTTTTTCGACACTCGCTTTTTGCTGACGCTTTTTTTAATCGGCTCCTTTTTTACCGTGGCTTTCTTCGAGCTTGCTTTTTTTGCGGCTGTTTTCTTCTTTGCGGTCTTTTTAATAATCGGCTTTGAGGCCAATTCCATCGCCGCAGCTTGTAGTTCATGGAAGCTTTCGCGCATACATTGCATAAAGAAATCGACATCGGGCATGGTGCGTCTACATGACGTTGCACTAAACGATATGTTGCCGTTTTGGCTGGTTACCGCAATGAACAGACCCATACGATCCGATAACGGACCTAAGCCCATTTGCGTGACTAACCTTGCGCCATTCATATAAACCGGCACTTGCGGGCCGGGCACATTGGAGATACAGACATTAGTCATGCGACCGGCCATTTCAGAGCGCATCATTAATCGTGCCGCTAGTAGTTGCGTACTCGCGGGGATGTGTCGTGTCACATCGGTCATAAGTCTTGCCGAAATACCACTGCGAGCCGCTTTATGCTCTTTAGTTTCGGCATGTATCGCTGTTAGACGGGCCACTGGGTCTGCAATATTGGTGTGCAGCAGCGGTGACATGGTGCTGATGTTATTACCCGGTTGTTGGGTATCTTGTAGGCTACCCTTTGGCGCACGGACATTGACCGGAACAAATGAGCGCAAACTCTCATTCGGCAGCTCTTTGTGGTAGCCCAAATACTTGCGTAGCGCGCCGGAACAAACCGCCAGTACGATATCGTTAATGGTCGCGCCTTGCACCAGCCCTCTAATCGGCTTGAAATCGGCGAGCGAAAATGCGGTTGAGTCAAACACGCGGTGGGGCGATGTCTCAAGATTGAAACGGGTTAACGGCACCGTGGATTTTGCTTCGCGCTGTTTATCGCTGAATCTTTTCTTGGCCGTTTGCACCATGCTCGGTGCATACTTCATTAGCGACTCAGCGACCTTGACGGGAGAACGCAGGCTATTGAATAAGCCTCGAGCAGACATTTGAAACGGCGTCGGCTTTTCGCTGCGCGCCGAAGTGACCCGCTGCTTCATTGGCATCACTGGGGTGCCTTTCAGGTCAATGTCCATCAAACCTCCGAAGAAGTTTACAATCGCCATGCCGTCGGCCGCTGCGTGGTGAATCTTAGTGGCAATTGCGTAGCTCCCTTTGGGAATGCCGGGCACATTGTCGATGCCTTCGATAACATACATCTCCCATGGCGCCCGCTGCATGTCCAATGGCCGAGAATGGAAACGCGCTAAATGAATGCATAGCTGTCGCCAATCTGCAGGGTGAGGTAAGCGGCCATGATTAATGTGATACTCGATATCAAAATGTTCATCGTCTATCCAATAGGGATAGTCGAGTTCTAACGGCACATGGTAGATGCGACGCTTGTAGATAGGCGAAGTGTGAACTCGGCTACGAACATGTTCAATAATCTGTTTAAATCTAACCGTGCCTCCTGGCGCTGTCGAGGGGTCAAAAATAGCAACTGATGTAACCTGTGAAAGGCTCTTATTAGTTTCCATGTAAAGAAATTGCGCGTCTTGTGCCGATAGCTGCTGCATGAGTGTTCTACAATTATGGTGAGGCTTAAAGCCGTGGTGCGATAATCTTACTCCAAAAACCGTATCCACGAACAGTGTAGATGCAAGTTGAGCCCCATTTTTATCACCTAGCAAGCGACTTTTGACTATTCTCGAGTTAGCTTTGGGACTTTTCTTTGATGAATGCTGTAAATATCTCAGACTGGCTTAGGTCTTTCTTGTAAATAGTGGGCGTTGCGGTAGTATTGGGCGGAAGCAATAAAACCATTCTATGGATAAACTTTACGATCTATCCAAGTCTTGGTTTCCCTAATTTAGATACGCGCACTGAGTGCTTTCATGGATTTATACAGCAAAGTTACAAAAGAAGTTGATGCACTACCCGACGGCCCCCAGGTAGGAGCGTTTTTTGACTTTGACGGCACCGTAATTTACGGCTACTCGGCGACCACGTATTTGCGCGAGCAAATTAAACGTGGTGATGTTTCGCCTCGGCAATTACTCGAGCTGACTAAGACTATGACCCAATTTGGAATGGGTAATATGGGGTTCTCTGCAATGATGACAATTGCCTCGCAATATCTGCGTGGCATCTCAGAAGAAGACTACTTAGAATTCGCTGAAAAGCTATACACCAAACATATTGCCAAGCTTATTTATCCTGAAACAAGGGCCTTGATTGAGGCACACTTAAAAAAGGGGCATACGGTTGCCTTAGTGACTGCCGCGACCCCTTATCAAGTTATGCCCGCGGCTCGAGATCTCGGAATTGAGCATGTGAAATGTTCGAACCTTGAGATTATTGACGGCAAGTTTACAGGCTCGGTAGTTAAGCCCACCTGTTACGGCATGGGCAAGGTTGACGCCGCCGAGCAGCTCGCGGAGCAGCACGACGTTGATATCAGTCAGAGTTATTTCTACTCAGACAGCGATGAAGATATTCAATTATTAGAATTTGTTGGTAACCCTCGGCCACTGAATCCAAATAAACGCTTGCGTCGTATCGCTAGCGGGCGCGGTTGGCCGGTGCAAGACTTTAATAGCCGCGGTAACGCATCGGTTTTTGATTATCTTAAAACGGCTGCTACGCAGATGAGTATGCTGACGTCATTTGCCGCCGGGTTACCTATTTATGCTTTAACCGGTTCGTTAAATAAATCTAGAAACTTTTCCACCTCGCTATTTGCCGATACGGCTTGCGCCTTAACCGGTATTGAACTTGACGTCGAGGGCGAAGAGAATGCCTGGGCCAATCGGCCATGTGTGTTTGTGTTTAACCATCAAAGCCAAGCTGATGTGATTATTCTACCGGCACTGTTGCGGCGCGACTTAGCTGGCATTGGTAAGAAAGAAATCGGCAATGTGCCGATCTTAGGTAAGCTGATGCAGATTGGCGGTACAGTGTTAATAGACCGCGAAAACGCAGCCTCAGCGCTTGAGGCAATGAAACCTTTAGTTGACGTATTGCAAAAAGAGGGTCGTAGTGTTTGTGTTGCGCCTGAAGGAACCCGGTCTACCTCAACTCATTTGGGACGCTTCAAAAAAGGTGCGTTTCATTTAGCCATGCAAGCCGGTGTGCCAATTGTGCCGATTGTGATTCACAACGCGATTGATGTCGCGCCGAGAGGGCAATACGTTTTCAGGCCCGCAACTGTCAAGGTAACGGTACTACCGGCGGTTGATACATCTCAATGGAGCGGTGCGACTATGAATCAGCACGTTGAGGAGGTTCGCGATATGTTCTTAGAAGAGCTAGATCAGATGCGCTTTCAAATTTCGGATCAGGAGCGAAAAACGACTGAAGAGCGATTGAAAAATTTAAAACGCAAAGAAGTGGCAGTGGCCAAACGAGCAAAGAAAACCAGTGCGGTGTCTAAAATAAGCGCTGCGGCTAAAAAACTAGCTAGCCCGACGACCAAAGCCGAGACAAAGAAACCCGAGACAAAGAAAGCCGAGACAAAGAAACCCGAGACAAAGAAACCCGAGACAAAGAAGCCCGAGACAAAGAAGCCAGCGGCTTCTAAGAACGCTGTTAATGGCGCAAAAAAGGCAAGTCAAACAGGGCCAAAGGCCAGCACGGCGAAGCCAACGACAGCGCCTCGCAGGCGGTCTCGTAAAGTTAGTGCCGCGAAAGTTTCAGCAAGAACATTAGATAATTAAAAAAAGAAAAAATGATCACTAATCCATGGACGCTAATCGACTCAGAAAGAGTACTCTTCATTATTGATGCAGTGCACGACGTAGAGGAGCGATTGCTGCTCCAATGGCTTAACAATACTAAAGCAGAAATTGGTTTTACCGGCTCAGTCAGCCATTGTCTTGTGCCCATCGCATACGACCCGGAAAATATACCTACTAAAGGCTTACAGATGGCCTTGCAGGTCGATGACGATACCTTAGTCGTGCCGGTTCGGGTTGTCTGGAAAACCTCCCTTGATGAGATTAATGACAAACCACGTTTTCGCGACTTATTACGCGGTAATCCGCGTCGGCCGAGTAAAAATAAGGCCCAACGTATATTAGATGCTGAACCCGCAAGGGCGATATGCATCATCGGGAAACATGCCACCGTCGGTGATTTGTCCGAGCGATATACGCAACGGCGTAAGATTTCGGCGGTTGACAGTAACCTAGCTGACTATGTCGCTGAGCAGGCAAGTTTGGCGCTTGAAGTAGCCGAGCGTCGATTACGCGGTGGTCGCTACAAGGTACCTCGACTTGTCTCCAAACAGGTTCGTGCAAGTGATCGCTATAAAGCTGGTTTGTTAGAAATCGTAGCGGAAACTGGTGAGAGCGAACAACAGTTGCGTGCAAAAGCCGAGCCATATTTCAAAGAACTAGTAGCGCTACCACATAATTTTTGGCAAGACGTTGCTGGTGCGTTTTATCGTTGGGTTATTTCGCTTGGTTACGAGAACAAGGTTGTCATCGATATCGAAAAACTCGAGCGTTATCGAGCGATCGTTAGAGAGCATCCTTCTGCGCTATTATGGACTCATAAAACGCATATGGACGGCATCACTGTGCAGTCTGTTTTGTTTGAAAATGACTTCCCGCCACCACATACCATGGGTGGCATTAATATGGCGTTCGGCGGTGTTGGCTTCTTGGCGAGACGCTCTGGAGCAATTTTTATTCGGCGTACGTTCCAAGATAACCCGCTTTATAAGTTGGTTCTCAGACAATACCTTGCCTATTTATTAGAAAAGCGTTTTCCGCTGACGTGGTCCTTTGAAGGCACGCGTTCACGCGTTGGTAAGTTAATGCCGCCGCGATATGGCATGCTGAAATACGTAATGGATGCGATGCAAGAGTCCAGCGCGGATGATCTGCACTTAATCCCCGTGGCTATTAATTACGATATGATCAATGACGTAAAAGACTATGCCGCCGAGCAAAGTGGGGCGATTAAACGCCCCGAGTCTCTTAGCTGGTTCGTCTCTTACTTACGTCGTATGCGCCAACCTCTAGGGCGAATCTATATCGATTTCGGCGAGCCGGTCGTGGTTAAGAAATCAAGCTTTAATGATGACCCCTTGGCGCTGCAAAAAACCGCATTCCAGATCGGTGTAGAAGCTAACCGAGTTACGCCGATTACGCTAACCTCGTTGATGTCTTTATCATTGTTGGGCGCTGCCCCGAGAGCGCAAACCATTAAAGAATTGCAAGATAATATGAGGGCTTTGCGTGAATGGTCTAAGGGGCGAGATATCCGTTTTACCAGCGATTTTGATGATGGTAATAACGAACATATGCAAGAATTGATTAACAATATGGTCAACTCTAAACTGATAAATCGCTACGACGAAGGCCCGGAAACGGTGTACGCGGTGCCAGCCCGTCAGCATGCAATCGCTGGTTATTATCGAAACACGATCGTTCATCACTTCATCGCTAAAGCGATTGCCGAACTTAGTTTGGTTGAAGCGGCCAATAATTTAGATGATCCGTTGCAGGCATTTTGGCGAGCCGCCGATAGACTCAAAGACATGTTTAAGTTTGAATTTTTCTATGAGCCGACTGATCAATTTCACGAGAGTATCAAACGAGAGTTGAGTCATTACGACACTGACTGGGAATTGCAAATGTCAGATCGGGTCTATGTACTCAACATGCTGCGTAATATGAAGCCCTTGGTGGCGCACAGTACTTTAAAGCCATATATTGAATCTTACCGAATAGTGGCTGACGTAATTGCTAGTCTCGGCCCTGAGGAAAGCTTAGACGAAAAGGGCTTGGTGGTTGCCGCGTTTAAGTATGGTCGGCAAGCGTATTTGCAACGACGAATAAGCAGTAAGGCATCTCTTGGCGAGATATTGTTTAAGAACGGCTACAAATTACTTGATAGTTATGGCCTAGTGGAAGCCGCTGGCGACGATATTGTTGAGCGACGCAAAAAAGTCAGTCAAGAGCTGCGAATATTGTCTCATCGATTAGAGCAAATTCGAGCAATGGCAATGCCCAACGATTTAGAGTTTTAGGGTTTGTTTAACTAATCGACCCAGCACTATAATTTAACCTAGGAATTTAACTCAGTAATATAAAAACAGCGGTGGATTTCAATTGATTAGCAAAAAGAGAAGTGGAATGCGAAAATTACAAGTTGGCCTACTCGGCGGTGGCTCTTGGGGCACTACAGTGGCCTCCATAGTGGCTCACAATACTGACATTTCGCTTTGGGCTCGCAGCACTGACACAGTTAAAGAAATCAATAGCAAACATACCAACGAAAAATATTTACCTGGTGCAAAGCTGCCTAAAAATTTGATTGCGTATGAAAATATAGAAGACGTTGTCGCTAACGCCGATGTATTAATCATGGGTGTGCCGTCAAACTCGTTTCGTGACGTGTTGCGCGACGTTCGGCCTCATCTTCGGCCTTGGGTGCCAATTGTGAGTCTGACCAAGGGCCTCGAGCATGGCTCAGATTTGCGCATGACGCAGATTATTGAAGCCGAATTGCCGGGTCACCCAGTTGGCGTTTTGATGGGCCCAAACTTGGCGCGTGAGATCATGGCCGGGCAGGCGGCCGCCAGCGTTATTGCCATGGAAGACGAAATCATTGTTAAAGAGCTTCAGAAAGTTTTTAACAGCGGCGTGTTTCGCGTTTATACCAATAGCGACGTTGTCGGTTGTGAGTTAGGTGGCGTGCTAAAAAACATCATCGCGATTGCGGTCGGCATGGGCATCGGCTTGGGGGCAGGTGACAATACCCGCTCAGCGCTGATCACTCGGGGCCTAGCTGAGATTACTCGTTTAGGCGTCGCCTTAGGTGGTCGTGCAGAAACGTTCTCGGGCCTTACCGGTATGGGCGACATGCTAGCAACCTGTATTAGCCCACAAAGCCGTAACCATCATGTTGGGGTTGAGTTAGGCAAGGGTCTTCATATTGATGAGATTATAGAGCAGATGGTAATGGTTGCCGAAGGTGTGAAAAGTGCGCCTACTGTTATCAAGCTAGCTGAAAAATTTGGAATTGAAATGCCAATCGCGCAAGATGTACACGAAGTAATCGCTGGCAGGCGCACCGCTGAAGAAGCCTTTTTTGGATTGTTGAAGCGCCGAGTTGGTGCTGAAATAGATCCTGATTAGACGGCTTAATAATCATTTTCAACAGATTAACTATCTCGACTTAGTAAACATGACAGGTGAAACTAATTTAGCCAAGCTATTGGCGACTATGTCACCGATACTGATGACGGGTGAGTTTGTCTTTTTGTCGTTCCCTGGTGCGGCTTACGGCGATCACGCCAACCTTAAGCCAGTTGCATCGATTGCCGAAGGCGAAGGACTCACTCTGGTTGTCGAAAAAACACAGGCTGATAAGCATGGTTTTGAATACCAGTCTAGCTATGCGGGTATTACACTAGAAGTCCATTCAAGCCTCGATGCTGTCGGGCTTACCGCTGCATTTTCAGACAAACTTACTGAGTACGGAATCAGCGCAAACGTGATCGCGGGTTACTTTCACGATCACATTTTCGTTCAGTCAGCCGATGCACATCAAGCGATGGCAGCCTTGCGCCAGCTATCGGTAATAACAGCCTTGCGCCATCTATCGGCTTAATAATAGTATTGTAGGCAGGTGAAGCTGGCGTTCGTTATCCAACCAGAGCCAATGTTTCAAAGCCATTGTTGAGCTCAATCTGTTTGACGGTGGCGGGCTTTAATTCTAATCAATGAAAAAATTTATACTAATTTGGGATTTACCTACGCGTCTATTTCACTGGTGCTTAGTTGTGGCTGTATTTTATTCTTGGCTTAGCATAGAAGTGCTTGAGAATATGCAACATCACTTTTACTCGGGTTATGTGGTGCTAACGCTGCTACTGTTTCGGCTGGTATGGGGCTTTGTCGGTTCTCAGCATTCAAGATTTAAGTCATTTCTCTATTCGCCTTCAGTACTATTATCCTACAGCAAAACCTTGGGATTTAAGTGGGGATCTAAGGTTGTATCTAAGCCGCGATCTAAATCGGCCAAACGGTATCTTGGACACAATCCGCTTGGCGGAATCTCGGTGGTGCTAATGGTTGGCGTATTATTGGCTCAATCGATTCTGGGCTTGTTCAGCAGCGATGACTATTTCTTCGGCCCGCTGAGCGGTTTAATTAGTGCCGAGACGATTGCCCTTACGAGTGAACTCCATTTGCTAAACAGTAATGCCGTGTTTGCCGTTATCGGCTTGCATGTATTGGCTATTATTTACTATAAAATAATCAAGAGCGAGCCTTTGACCAGCGCAATGCTGAGTGGCAATAAAGAAATACACGAAGGTGATACTCTCTCAGAGTCACGAATAGCCAGCCGATTACTAGCGCTCGCTGTGATTATTCTTTGTGCTATTTTAGTTTACTATTTAGCCACCGCGTTTTTACACTTGGTGCCTATATCAACTGAAAGCTACTACTAGCTTTCAGTTGATTTTTCTAATCAGTCTAGTCTTTAATTTTGAAATCACGGTGGCAGCCGCCACAACTCTTACTGCCAAAGTCACGTGGGTCAAAATTAGCCATCGCACCGGGTTCAGTGAAGCCAATTGCTGCATCGCTTAGGTCTTGTGCTTTAGCTTGGAATTTCTCGTAGTCTTGCCAAATTTCAGGTTTCGCTTTAGTCCCTTCAGGTAGACTGTTTTCAATTTGAAAGCCTTCTTCGATCAAGCTTGATAACTGCGCTAGATCATTCGCGTGCTTGACGAATGCGGCTTCATCGATGTTGCCTTTAGCGCCAGCCATTTGGCCGAGCTTCCATGCAAATGTTTGAAATAAACTAGTACGAAACTTATAGGCACGTTCTTCTGGTGTTGGTTGTTTTTGCGCTAGCACTGGGCTTGTAGTCAACGCAATTGCGATAGTAATTAAGATTGTTGGTAATAAAAATTTCATAGTGCCTCGTTGCTTATATTGATAATTTGTCTAGTTTGTAGGTTGGAAACTCTTTCTGTGTACTATTTATTGCTACTTCTATTTAGTGTCAGTGTCGGCTACTTAGTGTTGCGGGGTGGCGTTCCACCAACGACTTAGCCAAGCGAGTAGAGCCATGAAATTATGTTTTAATGCTCGCCCCGCGAGATAATTTACTGGCGTGATCACCAAGGTGATAACCGTCGCAAACAAGATCCCAAAGCCGAGGGAGACCGCCATTGGAATCAGCGCTTGCGCTTGTGTGCTTTGGTTGAGCATTAGCGGCAGAAGCCCGACAAAGGTGGTCAGCGAGGTGAGTATTACTGGCCGAAAGCGAGTTTCACCTGCGGTTAACACCGCATCCATAACTGGAATGCCTGCTTTACGTTTTTGATTGATATAGTCAACCAGCACTAAGCTGTCGTTGACTACTATGCCAGTCAGGCCTAACATGCCCATGATACTCAGCATTGAGAATGCAAGGTCCATTATGTAATGACCGATAATCGCACCGACGATCGCCAGCGGAATGATCGACATTACCACCAAGGGTTGACCAAAAGACTTGAATGGAATTGCCAGTAAGCCGTAAATAACAACAATGACAAGTATAAAACCGAGTAAAAAGCTCGCATTGGCTTCATTTTGGCTCTCAGCTTGGCCGCTCATTTCGTAGCTAACTTCTGGCTCGTAGAGAAATTTTTCATCTAAGTATTTGCTTAAATCCGCACGAATAACATTTACGTCATAAACGTTTGAGTCGACATCTGCACTGATCGTGACGGCTCTACGCTGTTTTTCTCGATAGATCGCGCTTGCGCCTTGCGATGGCAATAAGTCAGCAAGTTCGAATAGCGGAATAGTTGCGTCGCTATTGGGTGTGTTGATCGGAATATTATTGACATCGGTTATCGATGATCGAGATCCAAGTGGGTAACGAACCATTACTTTAATTTCTTCATAGCCACGCTGAATTCGCTGAGCCTCGTAGCCGTACAAGGCCTCGCGTACTTGAGAGGCAATGTTCTCTTGCGACAAGCCGAGCGCATTTGCCAGCGGTTTTATGTCCAGCTTTAGCTCTTCTTTACCGCTCGATAGGTTGTCCTGTATATCAAACACACCTGGGTAGGTGCGTAAATATTCTCGTATGTCGTCCTTAATTTCACCAATCCGTTCGATGTCGCCGCCGTAAAGTGAGACCGATAGCGGAGCACCGAAGTCGCCAAAGGTCGAGGTCAAACTAAGCTTCTCAGCACCGGGGATATTGCCGATGCGATTTTTCAACTTTTCCTGCACTTCGCGTATCGAAAATCCTTCGGGAAGGCCATCTTCGCCTTGGATAAATTCCATCACTACCATGCCTTGATTGTTGCCAAAGGTCGGTCCAGTAGGGCCGATTGTCAATCCGGCGATCGATACTATGTACTTAAAGTAAGATTCGCCGGTCTCGGGGTCTATATATTCATCGGCCAAATCACTGGCGATGTCGACCATACGAATTACGTGACCTTTGGTAGTGTCGTAGCCAGTTGTAGCGGGCATGGTGAGCTTGATGAATACCGCGTTGTCTTCAAACTCAGGGAAGAACGACGTTCGTAGCCAGCCAGTGCTCATTGAAACAATAGTTACCACAAAGAGCATTATTGCGGTAACTAAGGTTATGGTTTTATTGGATATACAAATATTTAAAAACGGCCGGTATACTTTAATAACGGTCGACTCAAACCCGCGCGCGAAGTTTTGTTGAAGGCGGCCTATGCCACGAAGATTATGTTCATCACGTGGTTTTATCGTGCTCATGTGCGACGGCAATATAAGCTTGGATTCGATCAGCGAGAAAGCCAGAACGGGGATTACCACTAACGGTATTTGCGCGGCTAACGTAGATAAGGCACCTTCGACCAGTAATAATGGCGCGAATGCGACCATCGTGGTTAAAACGCCAAAGGTGACAGGTACAGCCACCTCTTTGGTGCCAAACAAGGCGGCGTCAGCGGGTGACATGCCATTTCGTTGGTGGCGGTAAATATTTTCACCGGTGACAATCGCGTCGTCGACGACGATACCTAGCACTAATAGGTAAGCGAACATGGTCAGCATGTTCATGCTTAAACCCAATAGTGGCATCATCGCAAAGCCGCCAAGAAAACAGACTGGAATGCCAATCCCGACCCAAAGCGCAACGGCGGGTCTTAAGAATAACGATAACAATACCAACACTAAGATGCCGCCTTGAATTGCACTGGTAACTAAGGTCGAGAGGCGATCTTCTACCACCGCAGAGGTATTTCCATAGTTACCTAACTTAAGGCCTTGTGGCAGAGTTTTTTGGTACTCATCCATAAAGCTAAACACCTTTTCAGCGATCTCGATGGTGCTTTGATCGCCAACTCGGTAGGCCTCTACGGTTAGCGCCGGAAGCCCAGCATACTGAGTTTCGACGCGCCGAAGTTCATAACCGTCGACCACGGTGGCTAAGTCTTTGATGTATAAAACGCGGTCACCAGAATTGAATACGGGGATCTCTTCAAACTGTTCCTTAGAATACGCCTGACCGTTTGTTCTTACTAGAATATCGCCACCACGGGTGCGTAAATTACCGGCCGATATGTCTATCGCATTACGTTGAATTGCGGCACCGATATCAGCAATCGATAGCTTGTATTGCTTCAGCACATCAGGACTTACTTCAATCGTTATTTCTCGGCCGGGCGCCTGTACAGGGCCAACCTGAGTGATGCCATCGACCTGCAATAAAGCCTCACGCATGTCAGAGGCAGACTGAAACAATAGGTTGTAGTCAACATCGCCGTAAATTGCGATGCCAACAACTTGGATAGGAATGTCGGCTAAATCAATCACTGGCCGCTCAGCATCGGCGGGTAGGGTGCTGAGCGCATCAACTCGACCTTTGACATCACTCAACAAGGCTTTTTGATCGTAGCCTGACTCAATCTCGATCGAAACCGATGAAAAGTTCTCGGCTGAGCGGGAGGTGATCTTTTTGACGCCTTCCAAGTCTGCGACAGACTCCTCAATGCGCGAGGTGATAGTTGCCTCTATCGACTCAGGATTGCCGCCGGGTAGCGCTGTGGTGACGGTTATTATGCCCAAGGCAAAGTCTGGCATTAGCTCTAAGGGGACGTCATTTTTAATCGCTGTATAACCCATTAGCATGATGCACACCATTAATAGGTTGGCAGCGACGTGATTTTTTGCAAACCACTCAATCATAGTTTTTTCTCATAGTTTTCTCTCATAGTTTTCTCCTAACTGGCAAAGCGTATCTTGATATTTCATAAGGCGACCATTATCCAACCGAGCACTATCGTGCCGAACACTATCGTGCCGAACACTATCGTGCCGAACACTATCGTGCCGAACACTATCGTGCCGAATTGGCATCTTCTTTATTCCAAAATGCCAGCCATGCGGCCCAGTTTTTAGACCCAAGGTCGATACACAGATATTTGAATTTACGCGCAACTAAATAATTAATTGGCACAATTAACAGCGTGATAATCGTCGCGAACAGAATGCCGAACGCCAGTGACGTTGCCATCGGTTTTAACCATTTGGCTTGCTGTGACCCGTCCAGCAAAATCGGCGCTAGTCCAGCGAATGTTGTAATAGAGGTGAGTATCACCGGCCTAAAACGAATTGCCGCTGAGCTAAGTACAGCCTCTAATAATTCGACACCTTGCTGACGCCGCTTATTAATGTAATCAACTAGGACTAAACTGTCGTTGACCATAACGCCAACCAACGCCAACATGCCAAATACACTAAGCACCGATAGATTTTGGCCGGTGATAAAATGCCCGACAATTGCACCAATCAAGCCAAAGGGGATTACTGACATTACAATTAATGGCTGGCCGTAGGATTTGAATGGAATCGCCAGTAAGGCGTAAATGGCTAGTAATACAAGCGCCAGACCAACGCCGAGGCGCTGATTTGTTTTGGCCGCATCTTCTGCTTCACCATCGAAGCGGTAATTTAAATTTGAGTATTGCTGCTGAATCTCTTTCAGATAGGTGTCGATTTCGCTAAGTATTAGCGGCAAGTTGGCTACGTCTTTATCGGCATCAGCGGTGATGTTGAGAATCGATTTACGGTTCAGGCGATATAAGGTGCTCGGGCTTTCGAACGGTTCAATTTCGGCTATATCAGATAATAGAACTTGCTTAGAGCTATTCGGCACTCGGATTGCCAGTTGGTTTAGGTCTTGCATAGACGAGCGATATTCCAATGGATAACGCACCATTACTCGCAGCTCGTCGCGACCACGTTGAATGCGTTGCGCTTGAAAACCAAACACGGCGTTACGAACCTGCTGAGCGACATCGCGTAAGTTCAGGCCCAATGTGTAAGCTTGAGGTTTTAGGCTCAGGGTCAGTTCTTCTTTGCCGCCACTGTAGTTGTCTTGGATATCATAGACGCCAGGATAGGTCTTAAATTTCTCTTTTAGCTTTTCAATAACCTGATACATCTGCTCTGGATCGTCACCCGACAGTTCAACATTGATCGGTGCGTCATCACCAAACGATCTCGATCGTACGCTTAAGCTCTGTGCACCAGGAATATCACCGATAAGCCGACGTACTTCATTGCCGATTTGGGACGTCGTGGCGCCTCCTACTCGCTCACTCGAAGGTTGCAATTCAGCTCTAACCGACCCTAGGTTGGGTTTAATTGTCCGCCGTTGGCTACCGCTAGTGGCGAGCACATTAATGATTGCGCTTTCGCCGGTCTCTGGATCGCGATACTTTTCCTGTATTGTTTTGAAGTGCTCTGCGATCGTTTGGATATGCTTGTTAGTCGTGTCAAAGCCTGTCGATTCAGGCATTGTCAGGTTAATGGTAACGGTCTCAGATTCAACGTAAGGGAACGGCGTGTAGCGAATATGGCCGTTGGTAATTGCCGCTATAACGACCGCTGACAAGGCCAATAGTAATGTCAACGTAATTGCTTGATTGCTTACACAGCGAGCTAAAAAGGGGCTATAACGAAACGCTACAAAGTTTTCTAAACCACGAGAAATTTTTTGTTGTGTTCGCCCCAGCCAACCCATTTCACTATTCTCATCACGCATCTTTATATGCGCCATGTGCGATGGCAGTACTAATTTTGATTCAACCAACGACATCAATAGTACCGGTATCACTACCATCGGCATTTGGCTGCCAATAAAGTCATAGCGCGTGCCGTCTAAGTAACTAAGCGGTAGAAATGCTACCGCGGTTGTCAGAATACCAAAGGTAACCGGAACAGTAATTTCTTTGGTGCCGACAATAGCGGCTTCCTTCGGGTCCATACCCTCACGCATTCTTCGGTATATGTTCTCGCCGGTGACGATGGCATCATCGACGACAATTCCGATCACCATAATAAAGGCCAGTAAGCTGACAACGTTAAACGTGCCACCAACCAGCGGCATAAATAAAAACGCGCCCATAAAGCTTACGGGAATACCTAAAAACACCCATCCAGCTACCGCAGGTCGAAGGAATAGCGATAGTAATATCATCACCAGTATTCCGCCAAGCCATGCGCTTTTGAGAACCGCGCCAATGCGACTCTTCAAATAACTTGAATCATCATCCCAGTAATCGAGAGTTACTCCTGACGGTAAGCTCTCTGAAAACTTAGCCATGTAGGCACGAGTTCGCTCAGCCACTTTCAACGCGCTTTGTTCGCCAACTCGGCGCACTTGCACCATGATTGCCGGCCTGCCGTTAAACGTCGTAATCAATGAATTTTCTTCGAACCCATCATCGATATTGGCTATGTCACCTAAGGTGATTGGTTTGCCTTGTGAGTTTGAAAGAATCGGTATTGCTGAAAACTCTTCGCTGGAATAGGCCTGACCATCGCTGCGTACAAGGATGTCGCCATTGAGTGTTTGAACATTACCCGCCGATACGTCTCGCGCCCCACTGCTGATCGCCCGGCCGATTTGCGCTAGGGTGATGTTGTAAGCATCCAAGGTTTGTGGTGAAACCTCGATGTTCATTTGATAGTCGGCGACACCTTGTAACTCGACGTTGCTGATTTCATTATCGTTCAGTAAGCCTTCACGGAATTGTCCAGCGATGGTTCGTAATACCTTGGTTTCGACTTCGCCCTGAATGGCAACCCAGATGACGGTTCGATTACGCATATTCGCCGACACAACTGGCTTCTCGGCGTCAGAGGGGAGTGTGTTTAAGGCGTCGACACGCACCTTTATATCATCGAGCACATCGCGTTTATCGTAAGCGGTATTTATCTCTGCAGTTACCGTCGACGAGCCTTCGGATGATCTAGCGGTTAACTCCTCTATTCCTTCAAGGTCGGCAATGGCTTCTTCAATTCTCAGAGTAATACCATCTTCCACTGTTTTCGGTGTCGCGCCGCGAAATTGCGTACTGACGGTTACCGTATCTTGTTCAAACGAGGGGAAGGTTTCGACTGGCACTGAGCGGGTAGCCGAGGTTAGCCCGGCAATCAGTATGCCGAACATCAATAGATTTGAGGCCACCGGATTTTTAGCAAACCATTCAATCATTGTCTAATACCCTTTTTCTTTTGTTGACCATTAAAGTGGGCCACGGGGTGCATCTTCACGGTGCCAGAACTCTAAGCTAGCCGACTTGATACGCTTAGCAAGGTTTATGCTAGCGTGTTTAAGTTGATAACCCAGATAATAGTTTATCGGCACTATTATCAGAGTGATGGCGGTTGCAAATAAAATACCAAAGCCCAGTGAAATAGCCATCTGCTTGAGAAATTGCGACTGGGTACTGTCGTCTAATAACAACGGTGTTAGGCCTGCAAAGGTCGTTATCGATGTCAGGATTACGGGCCTGAAGCGGGCAGTGCCGCTTTTTAACACCGCGTCAAAAACGGCCAGGCCCTTTTCTCGTTGCTTATTGATATAGTCGACCAGAACCAAGCTGTCGTTGATCACCACGCCGAGTAAGGCCATCATGCCAACAATGCTAAGCACCGACAGGTCATAGCCGGTGATGATATGGCCAAGCACTGCACCGACCAAGCTAAACGGAATAACCGACATCACGATCAGCGGCTGTAAGTAAGACTTAAACGGAATGGCTAACAGGGCGTAAATGGCAATCAGTACCAATAAACTGCCAGATTGAAGCCCAGCATTACTTTCTGATTGCTCTTGCGCTTCGCCTTTAAAGGAAAATTTTATGCTCGGGTCAAGTTTGGTCTGTTGCTCTATAAATTCGCGTATTTCGCCCAGAATAGCTGGTACATCAGCGAGTTCCTTATCAACGTCTGCGGTTATATTAAGTATGCCCTTTCGGTTCAAGCGATATAACGTCGTTGGGCTTCTAACTGGTTCAATTTCAGCCAAATCAGACAGTGGTATTGCTTGATTGTCGGCTCCAACTAGAATCGACAGTCTTGCGAGGTCGTCAATCGACGATCTATTTTCCTGCGGCAGGCGTACCATCACCCTAATTTCGTCGCGGCCGCGTTGCAGCCTTTGTGCCTCTAGACCAAATATTGAGCCCCGCACTTGGTTGGCGACGTCGGCTAAACTTAAACCTAGCGCATGAGCTTTTCGCGTTAAGGTGATGTTGAGTTCTTCTTTACCGCCAGAGTAGTTGTCTTGAATATCGAATACTTCAGGGTAACGTAATAATTGATCCCGCACCTGATCTGCGAGTACCCTCATTTGTGCTGGGTCGCCACCGGTTAGCTCGACATTGATCGGTTCACCGCCACGACCTAACTCAGCCAGCACACTTAATTGCTCCGCACCCGGTATATCGCCGACCAGGGTTCGAACTTCACGTGCAATTTCCGAAGCTTTGATGTCAATGTGTCGTTCTTCAGGGCCAATAAGCTCAGCCCTCACCACGCCAACGCTTGGCTTGATGGTTGAACCGCTGCTGCCCACGGTACTGTAGGTATGACGTATTACCGAGATGCCGGTCTCAGGGTCGCGATATTTTTCTTGCAGCGCGTGAATGTGGTCTGAGATGGTTTGAATGTGCTTTTTGGTAGTCTCAAAGCCGGTAGTGTCGGGCATTGTAAGAGAGAATCGAATCTCCTCTGACTCAACCCGTGGGAAAAAAGTGAATTTTGTATGGCCGGTGCCAGCCCAGCTCATGATGACGGCGGAAACTGCCAATAAAGTGAAAATTGATATTGCCTTATTAGCCAGACATCGAATTAAAAACGGGCGGTAAAGCTTGATAACGGATTCTTCGAAACCACGCGATACTTTCATCTGCATGCGTGACAGCCAGCCGACTTCGCTGGCTTGCTTGCGCGGTTTTATCTTACTTAGGTGAGACGGCAAGACAAACTTCGACTCGATCAACGAGAACAAGAGTACAGGGATCACTACCATCGGGATCTGTGCGGCTAAAAAACCTGTTCTATTGGCGCCAAGGTTGCCCATAGGTAAGAACGCGACAACCGTAGTCAGGATTCCAAAGGTAACAGGAATTGCGATTTCCTTGGTGCCAATGATTGAGGCGGTTATAGGCTCCATGCCATCGCGCATTTTGGAATAAATATTCTCGCCGGTGACAATTGCATCGTCGACCACGATTCCGAGCACGGTGATAAACGCGAATAGCGAAATCATATTGAAGGTGCCGCCAACAAAAGGCATGAAAATGAATGCTCCCATAAAGCTTACTGGAACACCCAGAAACACCCAAAATGCAATTGCTGGGCGTAAAAACAGAGACAATATTAGCAATACCAGTAAGCCGCCGTATAGGCCGCTGCTGAGTAAGGTATTTAGGCGACCCTTTAGAACTTTTGAGTCGTCGTCCCAGTAATCTAATACAACACCATTACTCAGGGTGCGGTTTTTATTTTCGATGTAATCTCGAACTAAGGCGGCTATCTCTATAGACGACTGTTTGCCGGTTCTTGCCACGTCAATTAAGATTGCCGGCTTGCCGTTGAAGCGGGTGATCAATGGCTGGTCTTCGAAACCATCATTGATCGTGGCGATATCGCCGAGTAACACTGGGTCGGCACCAAGTTTGGTTATCACCGGGATGGCGGCGAAGTCTTGCTGCCTGTATGCCTGCCCATCGGCGCGAAGCAAAATGTCGCCGTCGCGAGTTTTTACGTTGCCTGCCGAGATATCGACTGAGCTGCGTTGAATCGCAGCACTGACGTCTTGTAGTGATAAGTTAAAATCGTCGAGCGTCTTGGGAGACACTTCAATGCTAATTTCGTAATTGGTAACACCAATTAGTTCCACTAGAGTTAGGTCGTTATTAGCCAGCAGATCGTTGCGGACCGTATCGGCGGTGATCCGCAGCACTTTATCATCAACATCGCCGACTACCGCAACTTGAATTACGCCGGAGTTGAAGGTGGAAAGGGCTACTATCGGTTTTTCTGCACCACCGGGCAGAGTACTCAGGGAGTCAACCTTTAGCTTAATGTCATTCAGAATTTCACGTTTCTCATAGCCATCATCAACTTGCGCAGTGACCACTGATACGCCTTCTGACGAGCGCGAATTTATCTCTTTGACGCCTTCGATGGTGTAAATTGATTCTTCGATGCGTTTAGTGATGCCATCTTCAACCGAGCGCGGAGTCGCTCCTCGATAGGCGGTGGAAATACTAACCGCTTCTATTTCAAAGCTCGGGAACACCTCTAAGGGAATCGAGCGGGAAGCCGAAAAAAGCCCAACGATGACGATGGTAATCATCAATAGGTTAGCGGCTACGGGGTTACGAGCAAACCATTCAATCATATTTTGTTAGTGCTCTTGTTCACCACGGTATTAGCGCTAAACTTAGAGTCTAGCGCTGTTTATAAGGATCTATCGTGCGTTTAATCTGGGCGCATGATTATTTAGTTGAGCTTGACTGGGTTGATTGAACGGCGCCAGCCTCGAGTTTTGCTTGCTCAGCTTGAAGTTCTTCATTAGCAGCTTGAGCCCCGCTAGTAACAGCTTGAGCCCCGCTAGTAACAGCTTGAGCGTTGTCAATAACAGCTTGAGCGTTGTCAATAACAGCTTGAGCGTTGTCAATAACAGCCGCCGCTTGTTCGGCCGTCTCGCCGGGCTCGCTTGCCTGACTCATACTTGGATCAGCGCTATCGTCGGGAATAATTTTCTCGTCAGCGGGCTCAGTAACACTGCTTTCGGTCTTTGTGTCTACAACACTAGCTGCAGCCGGTTTTGCCTTGCTGTCCTCTGGTTTATTCGGCTCATCATCATTGCCAAATTTTGCACTAGCGCCGGCTAGGGTACTATTAAGCGACGTAGTAACCACAAGTTCGCCGTTTTCAATGCCGTCACTGGCTAATGCATTTTGATCATCTTGCCAAAGAATATTAATACTCTGTTTGGCTAATTTTCCATCACGTACAGCATACACATAGCGACCTTCACGTATGCTCTTATTGGGGATTACAAAAACATTTTCGATAGTACGGCCTTGAATGCGGGCGCTAACAAATTGACCGATCTTCAGGGCTGCTTGCCCACTGGCGATACCAAACGGGTCAGCTACTTCAGCAACAACATCAATTTGACGAGTATTTATATCAAAAGTGCTGTCGGTGCGGGTAATCTTGGCATCCCATTGATAGCTCTTATTGGCCACGGTAGAGGTGATTGATACACTGAATGGGCTTGCTTCACTTGAACCGGCCTTAAAGGCGTCTAAGCCGAGTTGGCTGAATTCTTCTTGGCTGATCGGTAAGCGAACCTCGACACCATTAGTGGCAAACACTTCGGCAATCGGTGCACCAATGCCGACATATTGGCCCAAAACGGCTTTGCGTTGTATAACTCGGCCGTCATAAGGCGCAGTAATTTGAGTTCGGCTGAGATTCAATTGTGCGCTATCAGCTCCGGCCTTAGCCGAATCATATCGAGCTTTGGCGGCGGTTAGCTGTGGTTTGCGTAGCACCAAAGAGGGGGCCGGAGTGGTATTGCCTAAGCGCTGCCAATCGAGCTCAGCTTGTTTGGCAGTTGCTTGTTCTTGGCGATAAGTAGCTTCAGCTTCTGATAGATTGGCTAATGCGCCGCTAAGTTCGGCTTGATAGTCGCGCTGATCAATTTGAATCAGCACGTCACCTTTTTTAAAGGTGCCACCGGTATTAAAGTTACTCGCTACGGCAACGATTTCGCCACGAATTTGAGCGACTAAATCACCACGAGTCTGAGCTTCGACAGTGCCGTTAGCGTTGACCACAATGGGGTAATCGCTGGGTTGCGCAGTGATCACTTCAACCCTGACAACCGTTTCGGGAATCGGCCTTTTTTTTGCCTCAGGTTTAAACGCGTTCAATAATGTAATAATCACAAACGCGATAAGGAGGATGCAGAGAATGATTCTCCACTTACGAGGAATCAAATAAAAAAGCCTGCTTGCCATATTGCCGGCCCTTGCTTGTTTTGAATCGTCGTCTAAGTTTAAATCGTAGTCACTGCTCATACTATTAGGTTCCTAAAAAGGAATAGGTGTTATGGCGTCTTCGTTATTGAAGGCGTTGGAATGTCGTCTGCTTGTCGATCTTCGTTAGTGGCAAAGTCACCGCCGAGTGCTAAGTGAATGCCAATACGATTTTGTAGCAGAGCATTTCGAAGATTCAACTCATTACTTAAAGAGTCGAAGAGGCTTCGTTGCGACTGTAAAACGGTGGTGTAATTCTCGATACCCGACTGATACCGGTCTAGGGCTAGGTTCAAACCACCCTGCGCCAATTTAACCGCTTCTTTGATGGCGGTGTGCTGCTCCTGCAAAACCGTTTCGCGGGTTAGCGAGTTTTCAACTTCCTCAAATGCGGTCAAGGTAGTTTTAACTAACGAGGCATAGGCTATTTCAGCATCGTTGTAAGCACGCATTTCTTGTGCCTTTAGGGCGCCAGCTGAAAAAATCGGCTGAGTTAAAGAGCCAATTATATTACGGATACTATTGTCGCTATCAAAAATACTGTTAAACGTGTCTCGGCTTTCACCAATCGAACCAGTAAAGGTAAGACTCGGGAAGCGGTCTCGGTGAGCTGCTTTGGCGTTTGCAATTTGAGCTTGGTATTGCAGTTGGCTAGCGCGCACGTCTGGGCGACGCGTTAACAACTCAGCCGGTAAGCCGGTTGGCACCGAGTTATCAAGCTCTGGCAAATTAACGTTTAGCTCTAACGAGGCATCAGGGTACTCGCCGAGCAGGGTCTTAAGCGCCCGTAAAGCTTGTATATAGTTAAATTTAGAGTCAGCCAAAGCTGAAATTTGGCGCTGAACGTCGGTACGACTCAAATAGACATCAAGTGCCGAGCGCAAACCGCGTTCGTAATTTTCTTCAATCAGGTTGGCGGTATTTTGAAAACTGTCTAAACGCTTTTGGGCTAGATCTAATTGCAATTTATTGGTCGCCAAGTTGTACCAAGCGCGACTTACGTTGGCAACTAATGATAATTCAGCGGCTTTGTATAGTTCGCCTTGAGCTTTAGCATCAAGCGCAGCAGCCTTACGGCGCTGGCTTAGTTTGCGCCAAATGTCGGCTTCCCACTGAATATTAAGCGTGCCGCCGATGCTTCTAATCTCTGTAGTACTGTTTTCGCCCTGGGTCGCTCCGCCGGATGCGCTTGCCGCGCTTGACTCGCGGGTGCTTAGGTTGCCGTCAAAGCGCAATTGTGGCCAAAGGCTAGAGCCGGTAATGGTGACTTGCTCAAAGGCATTCTTCAAGCGTGCTGCAGAGCTTAATAGATCGGGGTTGTTAATGAGCGCTTTTTCAACATGAGTGTTAAGCGCGTCATCATTGAGGCTATTCAACCAACCGCTGACAACCGGCTTTTCTTCGATGCTTTTTGCGTTTAGTTCATTAGTTTTGTCGGACTCTAAGGTGGTTACATTATCCGCCTTAGGCTGCCACGCGTCTGGAACCTTAATCTGCGCTTGTTCTGGTAACTCGCCCACTTTGGACATACAGCCTGAGATAAATAATAGCGTGGCTAATCCAACGACTTTAAGCGTTCTATTGGCCGGTTGCGTTATTGACCCGTTGACGGCTAATGAGAGGCTTATGTCTCTGTCGGTGCGATTTAGATCCATAGTATTGAGGTCTATAGTGTTCAGTGGGAATTTTGTGCTGCTTGATTTCATGGTTTCCTCAAAAAGAGTCTTATTCTAATTAGTGTTCATTTCTCTTTAGATGCCAGAGGAGCCATTATGGATTCACTTAATACGAATTATAAAGCAATAACCTTCGAAATTTAGTCAAATAGTAGATAATTGTAACTAAAATGAAGCTACTAAGATTTGGATATTGGCACTTTAAGTGTCAATATATTGCGAAAGCCGAATCGGTACGCGATTGAGCCCTCTAGTGATATACTCATCGACCAAATTATTCCGGCTTTAACACTAAACTTAAGATGTCAGATAGCACTCAAAACGTCGCACAAATCCTTATCCAGGCGTTACCCTACATTCAGCGCTTTCGAGGCAAGACCATCGTGGTTAAATACGGTGGTAACGCGATGATTGATGACGCCTTGAAAGAAAGCTTCGCTCGGGATGTGGTCATGATGAAGGCGGTTGGCATGAACCCTGTGGTGGTTCATGGTGGCGGGCCACAGATCAACGGGACCTTAGCGCGAGTTGGCAAGACTACTGAGTTCATCGATGGTTTGCGAGTGACTGATTCTGAAACTATGGACGTGGTTGAAATGGTTTTAGGCGGCTTAGTGAACAAAGAAATTGTCAACTTGATCAATTCGCACGGTGGTAACGCGGTTGGCTTAACTGGCAAAGACGGCAATATGATTCGAGCGCAAAAAATCAGCTCTGGTAAGCCCGATGTTGACTATGGGCATGTCGGCGAAGTGGTGAGCATCAATAGTGATGTGGTCGAAACGTTAGAGGCGCAAGGGTTCATTCCAGTAATAGCACCAATTGGCTCAGGTGTTGACGGCGCAACCTATAATATCAATGCTGATTCGGTGGCGGGCGCGTTGGCGCGTAAACTGCAAGCTGAAAAGTTGGTGTTAATGACCAACACTTCCGGCGTGCTAGACAAACAAGGGGCGTTGCTGACGGGCTTAAATTCAGATCAGATTGATGCATTGAAAGCTGATGGCACTATTCAAGGCGGCATGATGCCGAAAGTTGATTGTGGGCTTGAGGCGGTTAAAAACGGAGTAAAAACCTCGCATATTATCGATGGACGGGTAAACCACGCGCTGTTGCTCGAAGTGCTCACCGACAAGGGTGTCGGCACCTTGATTCGAAGCTGATTCTGAATTAAGCCTTACAGCTTAATATTGATCATGGGGCGGATAACGACTTACACAACTATTTACCTATTAGCGTGCTTATCTGCTCAATTATTTTGTAGTACCGTTTTCGCCGCTCAAGTTAAGGTCGCCGTAGCCAGCAATTTTGCCTCAACTGCCGAAGTTATAGTGGCGACATACGCTGAACTCAGCGACGATAAAATTGTGTTATTGATTGGCTCTACCGGCAAGCACACCGCACAGATCCAATATGGATTGCCGGTCGATGTGTTTTTAGCCGCCGACTCAGCGATGCCTAGCTTACTCGAAGATAAAGGTTTGGTGATCGACGGCTCGCGGCAGACCTATGCGCTTGGGCGTTTGGCGCTATGGAGCAAAGACCCTCTACTAGTCGATGCTAATGGCGAAGTATTAAAAAATTCACGGTTTAAACGACTGGCGATCGCGAATCCGAAAACGGCGCCTTATGGACACGCGGCTATCCAAGTATTGTCGAGTTTAGGCATTCAACCAAGCATGGTCTATGGAGAGAGTGTCGCGCAAGCGTTTCAGTTCGCCAATAGTGGTGGTGCTGAGGTAGCACTGCTGGCGTTGTCGCAAGTTATTGATCTGCAACGAGGTTCATATTGGTTGGTGCCGAGTAAACTTCATTCGCCGATTGAACAACAGCTGGTGATACTTAATGACGTTCAGCCAGCCCGTGATTTTGTGCACTTCTTACTGAGTGAGCAGGCGCTATCGATAATGGAATTGCACGGCTACACGCGCCCAGCGCTGAACGGCTACACGCGCCCAGCACAGATTGAGAGCACAATTAAATAATGTTTTCAGAAGCCGATATTGCCGCACTACTGCTAACCTTAAAGCTAGCCGGTATAAGCACCTTGGTGCTAATTTTGTTTGGCACGCCGCTGGCATGGTGGTTAGCGAAATCAGCTTGGCGCTTTAAGTTTTTGATCGAGGCCCTGGTTGCCTTGCCGTTAGTATTGCCGCCGACGGTTCTTGGTTTCTATCTATTGGTAGCGTTTAGCCCGCAAAGCAGTATAGGTCACTTATTTGAGTCTGTTGTTGGTCAGCCGTTAGCATTTTCTTTCACTGGTTTGGTGGTCGGCTCGGTGATCTATTCTTTGCCGTTCGTGATCCAGCCGCTACAAAATGCTTTTATCGCCGTTGGCCGACGCCCCTTGGAGGTGGCTGCAACATTGCGAGCGTCGCCATCTGACCGTTTTTTCAGCGTGGTGGTGCCACTAGCCAGGCCCGGTTTCTTGTCGGCTGCGGTATTAGGCTTTGCTCATACTCTAGGGGAGTTCGGCGTGGTGCTTATGATCGGTGGCAATATTCCGGGTGAAACACAGGTGGCTTCGATCGCAATCTATGAGCATGTAGAAAGTATGCAGCTTGCCAGCGCGCATTGGTTGTCTGCGGCATTGCTGCTGATATCGTTTTGTTTATTAGTTTTAGTCTATGCGGCTAATCCTAAAGCTCGTGTGTTGAGGTTGTAACTATGAGCCTTGAACTATGAGCCTTGAACTATGAGCCTTGAACTATGAGCCTTGAACTTAAGCTAAAGCTAGCTCATGGCAATTTCGAACTCGACATAGACCAGATTTTTGCCAGCCAAGGTGTGACCGCAATCTATGGCCCCTCGGGAAGTGGCAAGACAAGCGTGTTAAGAGCTATCGCTGGCTTGGATAAATCAGCCTCAGGGCTAATCAAATTCAATAATCGTATTTGGCAAGATGGCTCTAAGTTTATCGCCACCCATCGACGAGCCTTAGCCTACGTTTTTCAGGAACCCAGCCTGTTCGAGCATTTATCGGTGAGGGCCAATATAGAATACGGTTTTAAACGAGTTCCGCCCAAACAACGAGTTATAAACTCAGACGATGTGATTCAAGCGCTCGGCATATCGAGTCTTTTAGATCGAGACACACAAACGCTGTCGGGCGGAGAAAAACAACGGGTTGCAATTGCTCGAGCGCTTTGCTCTAGCCCTGATTTGTTATTGATGGACGAGCCGCTGTCAGCTCTAGACAAGCGCAGTAAAGCCGAAATTTTACCTATGCTAGTGGCTCTGCGTGACAAACTATCGATCCCTATTATTTATGTTAGCCACTCGCTAAATGAGGTGGCGCGCCTGGCTGACCACTTAGTCTTGATGGAGCAGGGAAGCGTAATTGCTAGTGGTGACATTCAATCAATGTTAACCCAATTGGATTTGTCTTTAGCGCAAGGTGCCGATGCAGAGTCGCTCATTGATGCTGTGGTGGCCGCTCATGATGAGCAGTTCGAACTCACCTATTTAGATTCATCGCTTGGTCGCTTTTCAGTGCTAAGACGGCCATTGCCCATTGGTGAAAAAGTACGTTTACTGATAGCCGCTCGTGATGTCAGCATTACTCGTCAACAACAGCAAGATACCAGCATTCTTAATATCTTCCCTGCGACAATTGAGCAAATTGAAAGCGTCGGTGCCGCCCAAGTTACGGTTAGGCTCAACGCTAACAATTTACCGGTTCTAGCGAGGCTAACTAAAAAGTCAGCGACTCTAATGAATCTGGCGGTTGGCGATTCGGTCTACTTGCAAGCAAAAAGTGTAGCGATCCTTTAGCATCGCTGTGAAAAATAGGTCTAAACCATGTCAGTAGCCAGAATATGAAGGTAGAAAAATCAGTTGGAAATAACTAAATGGCAATAGAAAATTTCGGCGAAGTGTTTGCTTTGGTATGCGCAATAATGTGGGCCAGTGCGGTAGTACTTTACAAGCACGTTGGCGAGAGTATGAGTGCCAACACGCTAAACTTGGTGAAGAATATTATCGGCCTGTCGTTGTTGCTGCCAACCGCGTTGCTGTTCGAGGGAGTTAGATTGCCATTATTGAGTAATCGCGAATGGCTTATTTTAATTGCCAGTGGTTATTTTGGTATTGCCGTAGCCGACACTTGGTACCTGCAAGCATTACGCAATTTGGGCGCGGGCCGCACCGCCATTGTCGCCAGCCTTTATAGCCCCTTCGTGGTGATTCTTTCTATTATATTCTTGCAAGAAAGCTTAGCGCTTTGGCAGTGGCTTGGGTTTGTTATGGTGTTGGCTGGAATCATGGTGGTGGTCTACCAGCGTAGCTATCAGAGCGTGGACCGAGCCACACTGATCAAGGGGTTTTTGTTAGCCTCATCGTCGGTATTTTTGACCGCTGCCGGGGTGGTCGCCATGAAGCCTATTTTGGCGAATGAAGGTTTCTTTTGGATGGTCAGCCTACGGATGTTGGCAGGTGTTATTGGCATGTTGGTTTTCTTAAGCTTAAGGGGGCGATTATCCAGCACTTATGAGGTTGTTTTCGATGGACAACATCGCTGGGGATACATAATTTTAGCCAGTGTAATCGGTTCGTATCTAGCAATGCTGTTCTGGCTAGGCGCGTTCAAATACGCCGACGCCTCGGTCGCCTCGGTGTTAAACGAGACGGCCAATATTTTTATTGTAATAATGGCATGGCTGTTTTTAAAAGAAGAGCTCACTAAGCGCAAGATTGTCGGTGTTTCATTGACCTTTACTGGCGTGTTGGTGTTTCTTGGATTAACGATATGAGCTTAAAAACGACCTTGTTGTCTGCGTTAGCGTTAATCGCCTTTGCCGGCAATTCAGTGCTCTGTCGATTAGCCCTAAGTAACGGCTCGATTGATCCAGCAAGCTTTACCGGTATTCGATTAGCGTCGGGCGCTATAATGCTTTTACTTTTAGTGTGGGGTATCGGTTTGCTTAAAGCGCGGCATGCAGCTGCCCAACAATCAGTCAAAAAACGCGCAAACTTGTCGTGGATGGCAGCGCTTATGCTGTTTGCTTATGCCGTCTTATTTTCGTTTGCCTACACCACGCTAGCTACCGGAGTAGGGGCGCTAATTCTGTTTGGTTCGGTGCAGATCAGCATGGTGTGTATAAGCCTGGTTCAAGGTAATCGCTTGAAGTTATTCGAGTGGTTGGGTCTGTTAATTGCCTGTGCTGGATTAGTGTATTTAGTGCTTCCTGAGCTTAGTGAACCCTCGATTATGGGGTTTATTATGATGGCAATGGCCGGAATGGCTTGGAGCATGTATACAATTCTCGGCCAAGGCTCACAAAATCCACTTAATGATACCTCCTCTAATTTTATAAGGTCACTTCCGTTAGCGATCATTTTACTATTGATCTACGCCGGTCAGTTGTCAGCCACGCCGAGTGCATGGTTACTGGCGATTTCGTCTGGCGCGATTACCTCAGGCTTAGGCTACGCGATTTGGTATGCGGCATTGAGAGACCTCACCACTAGCCAAGCGGGAGTGATGCAACTATTAGTGCCCGTCATTGCTGCGCTCGGAGGCGTGGTGTTTGCCAATGAGTTGCTAAGCAAACGCTTGATTATCTCGTCGATGTTAACGCTCGGTGGTATTCTGATTGTGTTGTTGGCGAAGAAAAGAACTGGCTGAATCAAGCTGCTGTTGACACACTATGGATTTCGACAGCTATCTACCGTCACAACTATCACCACACGATGTCAGTACATTAAGGATACTATGATGAACCCTAAAGCTATTAACTTTAAAAGCAAGTTATCGTTAATCTCCGAGCATTGGTCGCCGAAGGTGATTGCTGAGATGAACGATTATCAATTTAAATTAGTCAAAGTTAAAGGCGACTTCGTTTTTCACAACCATCAAGATACCGATGAAACGTTCATCGTTTTAGAAGGCTCGCTAACGATCGATTTCACTGACGGCGCAGTGCACGTTAATGCTGGTGAAATGATCGTGGTGCCCAAAGGCGTGGAGCATAGGCCGCATGCCGAGCATGAAGTGAAGATGTTATTGATAGAGCCACGAGGTGTATTAAATACCGGTGATAGTGATACTAGCGAACTTACTGCACAGAATGATGTGTGGATTTAATTAATAAAAATAATGAAAAATTTTACCCATCTACTGCGTGTTCGCTACTCAGAATGCGATGCTCAGAAAATAGTTTTTAACGGCAAATACGCCGAGTTCGTTGATATTGCCGCAACCGAATACAGTCGCGCGGTATGGGGTGATTACAATGACGTTCTGGCGATGGGCGTTGATAGCCAAGTCGTTAATCTGAATGTTTCTTGGAAATCACCGGCAGCCTTTGACGACGTTCTAGCGATTGAAGTTAGCACTGGCAAGGTGGGTACTAGTTCTTATGCGTTTGAGTTCGAGATCCGCAATTATAAAACTGGCATTAGCGTTGCCAGTGCTCAGGTCGTCTACGTGATGGTTGATGCGACCGAGTTTACTAAAATGCCTATTCCGGCTGACCTACGTAAAAAATTAGCGCAAGGTGCGCCAGGCGTTATAGTAAATCATGCGGGTGTTGATTTAGCCAAGTGAATTGAACTTAGTGTTTTGAATCTCTTGTGACAAACGCACTCAGTGAGTTTTTTAATTGACTAATTGAATTCGCTAATAAATGATTCCCTCTGAGCTTTCTTTAACGGGCCAAATGATGAAGCCTTAATGATTTAAACTAGACGATGGCAACTGAATTTTTGGTTTAATTGTGACTTCGGCTGGGTGTCCAAGTAAGTTCTTCTTCGACCGTGGATGAAATCATTGCTGAGCTGCCAGAATAAAGAGCTTAGTTGTCGTGTGAGTGGCGTAGCCGAAATTTCCCTAAATGGTTTTTGGTAGCGCGAGGTCTACTTTAACGAGATCTACTTTAAATAGACGTCGCTCTGTTTGTAAATCGATACTGCTTCACGAATTAAAACCGCGATCACCGATGATGCCGGCAGTGCCAGTAAGACACCAACGAAGCCAAAGAGCTGGCCGCCAGCTAGCACCGCAAAAATCACCACCACCGGATGTAAACCGATTTTATCGCCGACCAACCACGGGGTCAGAAGGTAACCTTCCAGAGCTTGGCCGATAGCGAACACCAAACCAACCTTCCATAAACCCAACCAATCTTGATACTCCACCATGTAAAGAATTGCAGCGATTAATACACCGACGGTTGTACCTAAGTAGGGGATAAAGCTAAGCAATCCAGCGATCACACCAACCAATAAGCCAAACTGTAAGCCAATTAGCGAAAGGCCTGCCGCGTAAAGCCCGCCAAGAGCCGTCATTACTAGCAATTGACCGCGAATAAAAGCACTTAGCATTGAGTCAGATTGTTTGGCTAGTCGCAGTACTCGATCACGGACCCTATGCGGTAGCAACTGATGAATAAACTCTAATAAGTCATCCCAGTCGCGCAACAAGTAAAAGGTAATTATGGGCGTCAACATGAAAAACATGATTCCGCTAATCAGTGCGCCACCCGACTGGGTAATGGCGAGTAGTATATTCTTGGTGCTGTCGCTATCTTGAGGCCAATATTGCTTTGCCAAGGCTTTAAAGTTTAATGATTCAATCGTGACTCCAAATTTAGCCGCGAGCGATGCGAGCAACTGATCAATTGCTTCAAGGTAACTCGGGGCTCGCTGAACAAGGCCGTTGATCTGCTCCTGCAAAATTGGTAGCAATAATAGAATTAGCAGCGCAAGAATGGTTAGCAACACGAAAAAAACAAGTGTTACCGCCAATCCGCGTGACAACTTAAACCGCTCTAAATGGTCAATTAGAGGATCACCTAGATAGGCGAGTATAGCTCCAGCAACGAATGGGGCAAGCATTGGCGCCAACAGGTACACCAGTAGCGAAATAGCGAGTAGCGTTGTTGCTGGAATCCATATCTTGATGTCTGTGATGTGCATTTCAGTACTTATCCACAAGGTCTATTTTATCTTGGCAATTTTAGCGTATTTGAGGTGACATTTCTTAGCCAAACCATCTCCTACACCTGCGAACCATTCAGCATAGAGATATCACCTGTGATCTCAAGCACAACAACGTAGATTGGTAGTTTCGAAACTCGAGAAATGAGTGAGTATTGTTACCTTCCGCTAAATTTAGAATCGCCTTTCAATTGTCTGCCGTTTTCCGGTCTCTTGAGTGAATCCACGTTGCAATTGCGATGCCAATTGCTAACAATAACCGCTAACGGGGATCAGCCTTGGAAAATCGGCTGAATGGCAACATTGAGCTTGATTGGTTGATTTTGAAGAGATGAGTGTGTTTGCTCAGTCTTGGTTTCCTACGTTTTGGCTTCCTAAGTCTTAGCTTCATAGGCGAGCACAATTTTTCTAGTCGTGGTGCAGGCCAGCATGACAATTTTATAGGTTTACGAGTATGAACAGATACCTAGTTATCGGTCTTTTGTTGTTGGCTGGTTGTGCGGGCTTAATTACTTCTCAGTTGTTTGATCTTTATGGTGGCAGCAACGCCCGGTAAGTGCCGATCAACTAAGCGTAGACTACTGGACTGAGGTGAAGCCGATTTTAGACAATCGCTGTGTCTCATGTCACGCTTGTTATGACGCCCCCTGTCAACTCAAGCTAACCGCGCCAGAAGCGATTGATCGCGGAATTACTCACCAACGTGTCTACGATGCTAGGCGTTTGAAACAAGCTCAAACAACCCGCCTATTTGAAGACGCTAACAACACTCAAGGATGGCGTGATTTAGGCTTCTCACCAGTATTAAACGAACGGGTCGAAACGGCCCAAGCGAACCGAGAGGCAAGTGTCCTATATCAGTCGTTGGAGTTAAAAAAGCGTAACCCACTGGCGAAAGACCAACCATTCATACCAGACGAGGTTGAACTTGCTAATTCAGATAGCTGGCAATGCCCAACTGATGATGTGTACTCGCAGTTTGCTGAAAGTAACCCTCAGCATGGTATGCCCTACGGTTTTCCAGCATTGAGTTCGGCCGAGGCCAGCACCTTACAAACATGGGTTGAGGCCGGGGCTCGCTACTCTGCAAGACCTGCCTTGTCTGAAGAGCTAGTGGATAGAGTTGCCCTATGGGAAGAGTTTCTAAATAAAGAGTCGCTGCAGGCTCAGCTCGCCAGTCGATACATATATGAACACTTGTTTTTGGCCAATTTGTTCTTTAACGACCCTACTGTGGCGGCAACACAGGTCGAGCAGTATTTTAGGATCGTGCGCTCGCGAACTAAACCAGGCCAGCCGGTCGATTTAATCGCCACTCGACGGCCCTATGATGACCCTGGTGTAGAACGTGTCTACTATCGGCTAGAACCCTATCAAGAAACAGTTGTAGCCAAAACACACATGCCATACGCCTTAAACACTGCGCGTTTGGCGAAATGGCAAAAATGGTTTTTAGAGTCAGATTATTCGGTAACGTCGTTGCCCAGCTACAAGCCTGAGGACGCTTCGAATCCGATAAAAACATTTGTAGACCTTCCGGCTGAGTCACGATATAGATTCATGCTTGAGGAATCTAATTTTACTATTAAGGGCTTTATCAAGGGGCCTGTTTGCAAAGGTCAATCGGCGGTAAACGTAATTAACGAACATTTTTGGGTGTTCTTTTTAGACCCAAAACATCAGAGCGGTGAGCGAATGGAGCGCTTCCTATCTGACAACCTTGAGGCATATCAGCTCCCAGCATCGCAAGAGGACACGCTAGCACTATTTTCGAGCTGGAATCACTACGCGGAAAAAGAGCAAAAACTGATTAAGGCTCGCAGCCGTTATTTATCCGACGAATTTGAAAATAGCGATGATTTTGGCATTGATATGATTTGGGACGGTGACGGAGGCAACCCGAGCTCGACGTTAACGGTTTTCCGACATTTTGACGCTGCCAGTGTTAACCAAGGTTTGATCGGCCAGACGCCAAAAACGGCCTGGGTTATTGACTACCCACAGCTGGAACGTATCCACTACTTATTAGTTGCTGGCTACGACGTTTACGGCAATATTGGTCATCAATTACTTTCACGTATCTACATGGACTTTTTGCGCATGGAAGGCGAGTCGTTGTTCCTGCATCTGCTGCCTCACGATGCGTGCAAGGCTGAACGTGAATTTTGGTATCGAAAGGCACCAGAAGAAGTGAACAAATATATGAAACTTGAGCGCATGGGGCTTAAGGTTGTAAGTTCGGTTGATTATAAAACCGATCACCCAAAGCAAGAATTGTTTGCTCTACTAAGACAGCATTTAGAGGGTTCTCTACCGCAAAAACACCGCATGGATGAGTCACTGACACCCAGTGTTGCGAAGTCACTTTCTAAGCTTCAGACAAGTTTGAAGAAGGGCTTTCAATACTTGCCTGATGTCGTGATGTTGCAAATTAATTCATCAAAAGATAAGCCAAGCTATGTCACGCTGGTTAAGAATGTAGGCCATCTAAATGTCGCCTCAATTCTTTTTGAAAACCTAAACATCGAACATGATGAAACTGGCTTATCCGCTGTTCCCGGCTTTATCGGCTCTTACCCTAATGTGTTTTTTAGTGTGGAAGAGTCCGAGCTGGACGCATTGGCTGCCGCAATTACGTCTATTGAAACTAAAAATGACTATGTCGAAATAGTTAATCGATATGGAATCAGGCGTACCAACCCTGATTTCTGGCGGAGGATAGATCAATTTACCGCTGGCTTTAGAGAGCGAAGTCCGGTTGAATTTGGCGTGCTGGATCTGAATAAATATGAAAACAGATAATGCACTGATAGATATAACAGGGCCTAGGGGAGGGGGCTTGGTCGGCATCATAAGCCTGTCGAACGCAAAATGCGTTAGCTTAAATTAACCTCGCTCGGTTTAGATAATGAGCTGGCAGATACGTTAGTTACTAATTTGCTGTAACCTTTTGCATGGTTAATAGGTCTCTAGCTAGTAGCAAATATTTTTTAGCTTAAATATCAGCCTCTTAGCGCGGGCGTACCGTCGTTGGTGTTATTAAATCTTAGCGTCGTGTTGATTGTTAGAAAATAGCGTGTCTTGCGGGGTCGCCTCAAGATCTTCCGAGGCTTTTCCGCTCTATCTAGAGTTTGGGTTTGTACAGACCCAGTATCAGAGATTATGTAGTATCAAAGTAAAAGGGGTTTTAACGTGACTATACGTCAGAGTTTTGTATTGATTGCGATCAGTTTGGTTGCTTTGTTCTCGGTTCTATCGATTTTCTCCACAGCTTGGCTTTGGAGTTTTGCGGTGCTCGGCCCCTTAGTACTATTAGGCATTTACGATATGCAGCAGACCCGGCATTCGATTCTTCGTTTGTACCCTGTTATCGGACACTTTCGTTACATGCTCGAAGCGGTTCGCCCTGAGATTCAACAGTATTTCGTCGAATCAAATACTGACGGTGCACCAATCAATCGTGAGTTTCGCTCATTAATCTACCAACGGGCTAAGAAAGCTGATGATACTCGTCCGTTCGGTACAATTTTCGATGTGAATCGGGCTGGATACGAATGGATAAACCACTCATTGCAACCAAAACATTTGGACAATCTTGACCCTCGGATTAAATTCGGCGGCAGCGATTGCAGTCAACCGTATATGGCATCGCCTCTAAATATCTCGGCAATGAGTTTTGGCGCGTTAAGTAAAAATGCCATCATGGCTTTAAACAAGGGTGCAAAGATTGGAGGCTTCTCACACAATACAGGCGAGGGCGGCCTCAGCCCCTACCACCTAGAGCACGGCGGCGATATCGTTTGGCAAATTGGCACCGGGTACTTCGGTTGCCGAGATGGTGATGGCAACTTCGATGTCGATAAGTTCAGAGAGATGGCAAGCAAAGACGTCGTTAAGATGATCGAAATCAAGCTTTCTCAAGGCGCGAAACCGGGTCATGGCGGCGTTTTGCCAGCGGCTAAGGTTACCCAAGAAATAGCCAGTATTCGTCATGTTCCGATGGGTAAAGATGTGATATCTCCCGCCGCTCACGCTGCGTTTTCTACGCCGATTGGTTTACTTGAATTCGTCGCTCAGCTACGTGAAATTTCTGGCGGTAAACCGGTCGGTTTTAAATTATGCATCGGTCGTCGCGACGAATTTTTGGCGATATGTAAGGCTATGTTAGAGGGCGGTATTACTCCTGACTTTATCACCGTCGATGGGGGTGAGGGCGGCACTGGCGCAGCCCCCACAGAAATGACCAACTCGGTTGGCACTCCTATTCGTGATGCCCTGATTTTCGTCAATAATGCACTACTTGGTGTCGGTCTTCGAGATGAAATTCGGATCATTGCTTCTGGCAAAATGTTTAGCGCATTTCATGTTTTACGTATTCTAGCCTTAGGTGCTGACGCGGTTAATTCGGCTCGTGGCATGATGTTATCACTTGGCTGTATTCAATCGCGTACCTGCAACACCGATCGGTGCCCAACCGGTATTGCAACTCAGAACCCATCGCGAAATAAGGCAATCGTGGTAAGTGATAAGGCCGAGCGAGTGGCTAATTTTCATCGTCAGACCGTAGCTAACCTAGTCGAGCTCACCGGAGCAGCAGGTCTATCGAGTATCGACCAGTTAAGACCAAAGCACATTAATCGACGAGTACAAGGTACTGACGTTCAGACCTATGCGCAACTCTATACCATTCTTGATGAGGCCTGCCTTCTCAAAACAAGTACGATCCCTGATGATTGGAGAGACGATTGGAATTCAGCCGATAGCCAGCATTGGTAATAAATTGAATTTAGCATCGAGTTGACAATCACTTGAGTGAAAAGGCCAAGCTAACGTAAGATGTGAAGCCCTTTAAATGTGCCTGAGATAGAAATGAGCCCAGTTGACCCTAAGCCTATATGGACCTGCACCGCTGACAAGTTACTCGAGACCAACCTTTTTCGGTTTCGCCAACAGGTAAATACCCACTGTAAGCAACATATTGAGAATTATCAGCAGCTTCATCGTTGGTCAGTTGAAAATACCGCAGAGTTTTGGTCACAGATATGGGACTTCTGTGGTGTATCTGGGGTTAAGGGCGACCAGGCCTTTGTGCCAGGCAGCTCGATGCTGGAATCAACGTTTTTCCCTCAAGCAAAATTAAACTTCGCGGAAAATTTGCTAAATAATTCTAAGGTAACTAATTCTCAGGTAAATGAGTCTGACGACGCATTGGTATTCTGGGGCGAAGCGCGAATAAAGCTCAGCGTCAGTTGGAAGCAGCTACGTGAATCAGTCTCGCAAATGGCGCAGGCCTTAAGGGCTTCGGGAGTAGTGAACGGCGATCGCGTAGTCGCCTATATGCCGAATATCCCCGAGACAATTATCTCAATGTTAGCGGTCAGTTCTATCGGCGCTATCTGGAGCTCCTGCTCGCCTGACTTTGGAGTTCAGGGTGTTCTTGATCGTTTTGGGCAAGTAGAACCGAAAATTTTAATTGCCGCTGATGGCTATTTTTATAACGGAAAAGAGATTGATAACCTTGATAAAGTGAGCCAAATTGCTGGGCAATTACCCTCGCTTGAACAAGTTATTGTGGTTCCGTTTTTACGCAGCAACACGACTGCGCCAGATAGCACCGGCGATGTGCCTAATGCAACGCTTTATCAGCCTTATCTCGGCCAGTTTGAGGTTGCCGAGATTGAATTCGAGCAACTCGGCTTCGACCACCCGCTTTATATTTTGTACTCGAGCGGTACAACCGGTGCGCCAAAATGCATCGTACACGGTGCCGGCGGAACCCTGCTTCAACACTTAAAAGAACATCAGCTGCACAATGACGTAAAGCCTGGCGACAGAGTTTTTTACTTTACTACCTGCACCTGGATGATGTGGAATTGGTTAGTGTCGGGCCTGGCATCCGGCGCGACCATATTGTTATACGATGGCTCGCCTTTTCACCCCAATCCGACCATTTTATTCGACTACGCCGAGCAACAGTCGATGACTCATTTCGGCACCTCGGCAAAATACATAGACGCGCTCAAGAACGAGAAAGTTAATATTAAGCAATCGCATGATTTTTCGTCGGTTAGAGTCATGTGCTCCACCGGGTCACCGCTAGTTGCCGAGAGCTTCGACTATGTTTATAACTCGATTAAAGAAGATATTTATTTAGCCTCGATCTCTGGTGGAACAGACATCATATCTTGCTTCGTTCTTGGTGATCCCTCGAGCGACTTATACCGTGGTGAAATCGCCTGTAAAGGCTTGGGCATGGCAATTGAAATTTGGGACGACGACGGCCAGTCGATTGTCGAGCAGAAGGGCGAGTTAGTATGTACAAAAGCATTTCCCTCGATGCCTATCTATTTTTGGAATGACCCACAAGACGAAAAATACCATGCTGCTTATTTTGAGCGCTATGACGGTATCTGGGCACAAGGTGACTACGCCGAAGTGACCGGCCATCAAGGCGTGGTGATCTATGGGCGATCAGATGCCACATTAAATCCAGGTGGGGTACGTATTGGAACCGCCGAAATCTACCGTCAAGTTGAACAGATAGACGGTATTCAAGAAGCCGTAGTAATTGGTCAAAGCTGGTCCGACGATGTGCGGGTGGTACTTTTCGTGGTTATGGCCACGGGTCAGGTTCTGGACGATTCATTGCGCAGTGAAATCAAGTTGAAAATCCGGCAGGGTGCCAGCCCCAGGCATGTGCCAGCGGTGATTCTGCAAGTCGCTGATATCCCAAGAACCAAGTCAGGAAAAATCAGTGAGCTGGCGGTTCGCGACGTGGTTGAAGGGCGGCCGGTCAAAAACACCACCGCCTTGGCTAACCCTGAGGCATTGGATAATTTTAGTGATTTGGTTGAGTTGAGTTGATTTACGTCCGACAATTGCTGTCGCATTCTACTAGACATGGATGAGGCAGCTGGCGCTCGTTGATCGGTGAAACCCATCGCCCATAGTTTGTCACCATCAGACTACTGGGACAGCCATAACCAATACTTGTAAATCTTACACTAATCTGAGAACCTAATCACATAAAGGAATAAAGGAGAGTTAGGATGACTCAAGCCAGAGAAACTATCGTGTCGGTTGCCGACACGCCTTACTATCATTGTGTGTCACGTTGCGTTAGGCGGGCTTTTTTATGTGGCCAAGACCACTACTCAGGGAAAGACTACGAACACAGACGCCAATGGCTTGAAGAGAGGCTTCACCATACAGCGAAAGCATTTGCGATTAAACTCTGTGCATACGCCGTCATGAGCAATCACTACCACGTTGTATTGCATCTTCGCCCAGACATATCGACTGCTTGGTCTGACCGCGAAGTAGTTAAACGATGGCATTCATTGTTCAGGGGGAACTTGATTTCTCAACGTTATTTGGCTAATGATGTTTTACTCGATACCCAAAGTGAACGGCTGAAGGAAGATATCGCCCTTTGGCGCGAGCGCCTTACTAGCCCATCTTGGTATATGCGCATCGTCAATGAAGCCATCGCACGCCGAGCAAACAGAGAAGATAACTGCACAGGTCGATTTTGGGAAGGTCGCTTTAAAAGCCAAGCGCTACTTGATGAAAGGGCCCTGCTAGCGTGCATGGCTTACGTCGACTTAAATCCGGTTAGAGCTAAGATGGCAACCTCACCTGAGGTGTCTGAGCACACCAGCGTTAAAGCTCGTATTACGGCGCTACAAAATAACCAACCTGCGCAATCAACAATCGCCGAATTTGTTGGATCAAACCCTGAGGTGCAAGGTCTCCCGTTTTTACTTAAAGACTACCTTGAACTCACCGATTGGACTGGCCGTCTTATACGAGAGGAGCATCTGCTCTCGGGGTACGAGCGAGGCTCGATCAATGACGAACTGCCTCCAATACTCGAACGACTATCGTTAAACCAAGACGCCTGGAAAATACTGACTACTCGTTTTGAGCTGGAGTTTAAACAATGGGTTGGGTCAGAACACATCGTACGCCAAGTCTATACCGACAAAAAATATCAGCGGATTCCCTCGACCCACCATCATCGAACTCTACTAGGCTAAACAAGACCATCAAAACACCTTAAAGCGCGCTAGCGAGAACGGTACTCGACAAAAATTCATTGATTACCAGTCTTGTCATTAGAAACGAGCCCAATAGGTGTTTGGTTTCATTCGAAAATTACTGAAAATATAGAAGTCATATTATGGAGCATTTTGTACGGTGAGCTTCTTCTTAATCTGGGTGTCCCAGTTAATTTCTTCGACCCCACGTGTCGCGCGCACGTGTTACGCGCACGTGTTACGCGCACGTGTTACGCGCACGTGTTACGCGCACGTGTTACGCGCACGTGTTACACGCGCACGTATTGTTCGACACACAAAACGATCCACAGAAAGCCCCGTGGATCGAAACCCGTCAGCAGATTAGATGAGACCCATACTTACTATTTTTGGGTACCAACCATACCCATCACTGCCGATGTCGTTTTCCCAGTTGAGCTGAACCCGCCCCCCAGATCGATAGGCACCCTCAAGCGCTGATGCCATCCTCTCGGCATTTTCTATGTCGCTAGGCACCACTCCGATGCCGTCAATCCCTGGCCTGCCATGCTCCGCTCGGGTAAATTTATCGCCAGGATTATCGTCATCGCTTTGGTCGAGTAGAAAACTGATTACACCGTAATTGCCCGGCCCAGAAGTTATGAATACCTTTGTTACTTTTCCTCGTGCTTCACTCATGATGATGCTTCCTATTTAAGTAAAAACTCATTAATGTGTCTCGGACATTTCCGATGATCACTCTAGAACTTTATACTTAACGGAACAGTTTAGATATTACACTCTATTACAGGGCTTAGGGCATGCTTTAAGTATACCGGCATTGGGGTCGGTGTGAAGCTGTCATAGTTTAACGGACACTTTAAATGAGAGACAATAGTCGCTCAGGAGTATCCCAATGATAAGTAAACGAAGACCCTATAAAACCTACCCTAATGAGTTCAAGCTCGAGGCCGTACGCATGATGGAAACATCAGATCGACCGACCTCTGAAATTGCGGCTGAACTTGGAATCCGTCGAAACCTGCTTTATAAATGGAAGGAGCAGCTTGAGCTTAAAGGGGAGTCTAGTTTTAAGGCTAAACCAGGCAGACCGCTGAAGGCCGACCAAGGTGAAGTGACCACGTTGCGACAAGAAAATGAACGCTTGCGTGAAGAGGTGGAAATATTAAAAAAGGCCGCAGCGTACTTTGCTCGAGAGCTCAAGTGAGGTACGCCTTTATACGAGAGAATCGTTCGACCCATTCGGTCTCAACTCTGTGCGATGTACTAGGTGTCTCAAGCAGCGGTTATTATTATTGGCTAGATCGTCCAATGAGTAAGACGGCTAAGAAAAACCGACAACTTACGACCAAGATTCAATGCTTCCACAAGGCCAGTAATGATATCTATGGCGCGCCAAGGATACAACGAGATCTAAATGACGATGGTGAGCTTGTGAGCCGTCAGCGCGTCGGTAGGCTGATGAAGCAGGCTGGAATACAGTCTAAGGTCGTTAAGAAGTTTATTGTAACCACAGACTCAAAATCGACCACTAAGCCGGCACCAGATAGATTGCGTCGAAGCTTCGCGACCGCAGAACCTAATCAGGCTTGGGTAACGGATACCACGTTTATCCGAACACGGAAAGGTTGGCTGTTTTTAGCGACCGTTCTTGATCTTTACTCACGCAAAGTCGTGGGTTGGTCGATGAGTGATCGTAATAATACTCAGCTCGTCAGTGATGCGCTGACTATGGCGTTCTGGCGAAGAAAGGTACACACGAAAATCATTATTCATTCAGATCGAGGCTCAACCTACGCATCACTCAGTTACCGGAACCTAATAGCTGAAAATAATGGTCTGTGTAGCATGAGCCGAAAGGGTGACTGTTATGATAATGCCGTTGCTGAAAGCTTCTTTGGCAAAATGACTATCATTATTGGGACACCCAAATTAAGAGAAAACTCATCGTACTAAATCCTCCATAATGTGACTTCTACATTTTCAGTGATTTTCGAATAAAACCAAACACCCATTGGGCTCGTTTCTAACTGTGAGTCTGGTAGTCAATGAGTTTTTGGCGAGTGCCGTTCTCGCTAGCGCGCTTTAAGGTGTTTTGATGGTCTTGTTTAGCCTAGTAGAGTTCGATGGTGGTCGGTCGAGGGAATTCGTTGATATCTTTTGTCGCTGTAGACTTGGCGTACGATGTGTTCTGAACCTACCCATTGTTTGAACTCCAGCTCAAAACGAGTAGTCAGTGTTTTCCAAGCGTCTTGGTTTAATGATAGTCGTTCGAGTATTGGTGGGAGTTCGTCACTGATCGAGCCTCGCTTGTACCCCGAGGGCAGCGGCTCCTCTCGTATAAGGCGGCCAGTCCAGTCTGTGAGTTCAAGGTAGTCTTCAAGCAAAAACGGGAGGCCTTGCACCTCAGGGTTTGATCCAATAAATTCGGCTATCGTTGATTGCGCAGGTTGGTTATCTTGTAGCGCCGTAATACGAGCTTTAACGCTGGTGTGCTCAGACACCTCAGGCGAGGTTGCCATCTTAGCTCTAACCGGATTTAAGTCAACGTAGGCCATGCAGGCCAGCAAGGCCCTTTCATCAAGTAGCGCTTGGCTTTTGAAGCGACCCTCCCAAAATCGACCTGTGCAATTATCTTCTTTGTTCGCTCTACGTGCGATGGCTTCATTGACGATGCCCATATACCAAGATGGGCTAGTAAGGCGCTCGCGCCAAAGGGCGATACAGTCATTTAATCGTTCACGTTGGGTATCGAGTAAAACATCATTAGCCAAATAACGTTGAGAAATCAGGTTCCCCTTGAACAATGAATGCCATCGTTTAACGACTTCGCGATCAGACCAATCATTCGA